>CAYUYR010000012.1:0-61857 GCA_964449435.1 uncultured Planctomycetaceae bacterium
CCGGGCATTCGATGCGGTTATACCATTTTTGAGCATCCTTTCATAATCATTACTAAATACATGAGCTTTCTGTCTGATAGCGCTTAATGATGCGTCCAAAACCACATCTTTTAAAACCTTATTGCAATTCCACGGCAACCGCAATCTTGCAGGTTTCGGCCTGCCTTGCTTGTCTTTGCCGCTGGTAGTTCGCACAAGACCTATGCCGCAATATTTCCATAACTTGCTTTTTTTCCTGAACCGAGAAGGTGTGTCCAAATACGCAAATAACGTTGTTGCTCTTATTAAACCTATACCAACAATCTGCTGCCAGGTTTTTATAATGGGATAATTTTTCCCAAAACGAAGCAACTGTTTTTTCGCCAGATGGGTCTGCTGTGCGGCGGCATCGTAACCAATGAAAAGCATATTCAACTGATCTGAAAGTGAAACCTGCCCTAATTGGTTAAGCCATTTAATGCGATTTTCAGGCTTTATAATCACCGAACGAGGAATCTTAATTCCCTGCATTCTGCAAACTGCCCGGATTTTATTTATGCTGCGAACAGCGTCTTTGACTCTGTCATGGTAGAGATTTACCCATTGTTTGAACTCGGCTTTTTTATCATCATTGCTGTGATAAACTTCTTTCAGAAAACCGCCTTCGAGCAGCATTGCCAGTTTGGCAGAATCAATTTTATCGTCATGGTCGCCATCTGAACTGATGAGTCTGTTTCGGCGAGTTTCGGCAACGATAAATTGAGCGACTTTTTTGTGCAGATTTCGGTAAAGCCAGCCTGCCATTGGACCTTCCTCAACAGCCATTAGTTTAGGGCGTTTGATGGACTCAACTGCGGCTGTAATGGCAGATATCGATGTTGACAAAGAGAATCTTTGCTCGATTTGGCCATTATGCCTTATTGCCATTTCTGTATTGTTGTTATGCACGTCAATTCCGATATAATAGTTACTGTTCATAAGGGCTACTTTCGTATAATGGTATTTGGGTTTATCAAATTATACCCAAGGATGCCCTTTCTTCATATTTTCACAGAGAACACAGAGATTTTAACAAAAAGGGTATAAGTAAAATAAACATAAGGCAATTAAAATGCAAGACTTGTATCGTAAAGGAGGCATCTGAATATGAAAACTAAACTGTTTTGTATTCTATTTTTTATTCCTGCCATAGTTTTCCTCTCTTCGGCCTTCGCTAATGATGCCGATGACCTGCTTGACGCAGCTTTACGCGGCAACATCAGGCAGGTCCAAGCTTTACTGGAAAAAGGTGTTGATGTGAACTCTGAGCAAACCAAAGGCACGACGGCTTTGTGGCCGGCAGCTGCAAATGGTCACACGGAGATTGTCAAGCTATTGCTCAAAAGAGACGCAGATCTGAACGCCAAAACACATCTGAAAGGAAAAGATTATACGCCGTTGAGTGCTGCAAAGGAGATGGGCCGTACAGAGATAATCAAGCTCTTAAAAGAATATGGCGCTAAAGATTAACGCTCCGTAACTAATGATCTGCAAGGTTAGTATTATTGGTTAAAAAACAGTTGTTAATAAGAGTAATAAGTAATAAAATCTCTGTGTCTATTATAATATGGATTCCCGCCTGCGCGGGAATGACATTATTCGTAGTTTAAAATAAATATCTCTGTGTTCTCTGTGAACTCTGTGGCTAAAAAACAAAAGGAATTACTCTGTGGCTAATAGAAAACTGCCTAAAGCCGGAACAATCGAGATTGCCCCGTCGATATTGAGTGCCGATTTTGCACGTCTTGCCGATGAAATCTCGCAGGTCGAAAAAACTAATATAAAAATGCTTCATCTCGATATTATGGACGGCCATTTTGTGCCTAATATCAGCATCGGGCCGGTCGTTACCGCCAAAATCCGTAAGTGCTCGAACCTGTTTTTCGACAGTCATCTGATGATTAGCGAGCCCCAAAGATATGCCGACGATTTTATCAAGGCAGGCGTCAATAATATCACTTTTCATATTGAAGTTGTTCCGAACCCGAAAGATTTCATCAAAAAACTGCACGATAAAGGCGTATCAGCAGGTTTGTGTTTGAATCCTGAAACGCCGGTCTCGGCAATCGAAAAATACGCCCCGCTTGCCGATATGATTCTGGTTATGACGGTTCATCCTGGCTTCGGCGGGCAAAGCTTCATCAAAGAGGCCGCCGAGAAGATTAAGCCGCTCAGAGAAATTGTCGGCCCGGATATTAGGGTCGAAGTTGACGGCGGAATCGATATTGAAACCGCACCGCTCGTGGTCGAACTTGGAGCCGATACGCTTGTGGCGGGAAACGCAATCTTCGGCAAGCTCGACAGAGCACAGGCGATAGAAGCAATACGCAAGGCCTGTAAATAAGTCTCGATTTAAACCGTAATTTCAGTTATAATCCCGCCTCTTAATAAAAAATGGATTCCCGCTGGAGTTTACCCTCGTGGAAACGGGGGCGGGAATGACAAGGAACGATGGCGAAACAATCAAAATCACAATGGGAAGGCTTTAGTTTAAAGCCGAGACGCGAAATGCCGGAAGGCCTGTGGCTCAAGTGTCCCGGCTGCGGAAAGCTGCTGTTCAAAAAGGCCGTTGTCGAAAACCTTGACGTCTGTCCTGAGTGCAATTATCACTTCCGAATCGGGGCCGCCGAAAGAATCAAATATCTCGCTGACGAAGGCACATTCGAGGAATTTCTGACTGAAATGGTAACGGCCGACCCCCTGAATTTCGAGTTCAGAGGGACAACCTATAAGGAACGCGCCAAGGCGTCTGAAAAAGTTGCCGCAGGCAAAGAGGCGATGCTCGTCGGCAAGGCGTTTATCAAAGGCCGGCCTATTATGCTCGCCGTGATGGATTTTAACTATTTGGGCGGCTCGATGGGCGCTGTCGTTGGCGAAAAATTGACCGCGGCAATCGAGAAGGCCGTAGATGAGTCTCTGCCGCTGATAGTCGTAAGTTCGACAGGCGGTGCAAGGATGCACGAAGGCGTGGTTTCGCTGGCCCAGATGGCAAAAACCAGCGCAGCACTGGCAAAATTCGACGATAATGGCGGATTTTTTATATCGGTTTTGACCGACCCTACCACAGGCGGGGTGACGGCGAGCTACGCGATGCTCGGCGATGTTATAATAGCCGAGCCGGGAGCTCTGATTGGCTTTGCAGGGCCGAGAACGATTTACGAGACGATTAAGGTCGAGCTGCCGAAGGGATTTCAAAGGGCTGAATTTCTGCTCGAACACGGCTTTGTCGATATGATTGTCCACCGCAAGGAGTTAAGAAGCGAAATAGCACGATTAATCGACTATTGCGGAAAGAAGTAACTCATTTATCGGTTATCAGTTATCGGTTATCAGTTATCAGTAAAAATCATCATTTGCAATCCACAATTTTCAGCGTATAATTCAGAAACTATGGGCTATTTTCGTGAAAATATAGAAAAAATGGCCGGATACGAGCCGGGCTTCCAGCCGAGCAGTGCCGATGTGGTTAAGCTCAATACCAATGAAAATCCATATCCGCCAAGCCCGAAAGTCCTCGAAGCACTCAAAAATATTACCGCTGAGCAAATCCGCAAATATCCCCAGCCGCTCGGCGATAAATTCAGGGAAACCGCGTCCGAAATTTTTGACGTTAAACCTAAAAATATCATCTGCGCCAACGGCGGCGACGATTTACTGAATATGGCAATCAGGGTGTTTTGCGATGAGAATCGAGCCATCGCTTATCCGACGCCGACGTATTCGCTTTATCCGGTTTTGGCACAGGCGCAAAATTGTCCGATTATCGAGATACCGTTCGATGAGGAATTTAACCTGCCGGTAAAACTCGCATCGAGCGGCGCAGCTTTGACAATTGTCTGCAATCCTAATGCGCCAAGCGGAACATTTATTCCTAAACAGGAATTGGCACAGCTTGCAGGCGAAATAAAAGGCGTTCTGCTGCTCGACGAGGCTTATGTCGATTTTGCAGAGGATAATTGTCTCGAACTTGTGAAAAAATTCGACAATGTAATTGTGCTGCGTTCAATGAGTAAAGGATATTCGCTGGCGGGAATGAGATTCGGATTCGGCATCGCAAACGAAAATTTAATAAAAGGTCTTTTGAAGGTTAAAGACTCTTACAATGTCGATACTGTCGCAATCGCGGCGGCGACCGCTGCGCTCGCGGACCAGCAGTATTTCAGAAATAACGTTCAAAAAATCAAAATTGAAAGAAAAGCCCTAACCAAAGAGCTGAACAAATTGGGATTCGAGGCGTTTGAAAGCCAATCGAACTTTATTTTAGCAAAACCGACAAAGGCAAGAGCAATTGATATTTATGAAAAACTCAAAAACAGAAATATATATGTCCGTTATTGGGCATATCAGGATATTAAAGATAAGCTGAGAATTACGGTCGGCTCATCCGAGCAAAACGAAAAACTCATCGAAGCATTAAAAGAAATTGCCAAGGAATAAAAAATGGCTGACAGAAAAGCGAAAATCACAAGGAAGACAAAAGAAACGGATATTCTGGTTCAAATCAACCTCGACGGCGTCGGTAAATACGAAATCGACACCGGCATCGGATTTTTGGACCATATGCTCAGTCATTTGAGCAAGCACAGCAAAATCGACCTTATCCTCAAGGCCAAGGGCGACCTCGAAGTTGACCAGCACCATACGGTCGAGGACGTAGCGATATGTCTGGGCAAGGCACTGGTCGAGGCTCTCGGCGATAAGAAAGGAATCGCACGCTACGGCAACAGCGCGGTTCCGATGGAAGATGCGCTTGCGAATATCGCGCTGGATTTGTCGGGCAGGCCGTTTTGCGTTTATAACGTAGAGTACCGAACGGAAAAAGTCGGCGATTTCGACGTCGAATGTGTAGAAGAGCTTTTAAGAAGCTTTGCGAATAACGGGAAACTCAATTTGCATATAAGCGTACCGCACGGAACAAACAGCCACCATATCGCAGAGGCGGTTTTTAAAGCTCTCGGACAGGCGCTCGGACAGGCAGTTAAAATTACCGGCAAAGATATTCCAAGCACAAAGGGTTCGCTGTGAATGGAGATATAAATTACGAATATAGAACCGGCATCGGCACCGATATTCACCGGCTCGTCGAGGGCAGGCCGCTGAAACTTGGCGGGGCGCTCGTTCCTTTTGAGAAGGGTTTGCTTGCCCATAGCGACGGCGATGCAGCGCTGCATGCCTTAATGGACGCTATTATCGGCGCCGCAGGTCTGGGCGATATCGGAATGCTCTTTCCCGACAGCGACCCGCAGTTTAAAAATATAGACAGCAAGACGCTCGTTCTTGCAGTCAAAGATTATATAACGGAGAAGAACTGGGAAATAGTCAACGCCGATATTATTATCACCGCTGAAGAGCCGAAACTTGGGCCGTACAAGGCGCAAATGAAAAGAACAATCGCCTCTCTTTTAGGAATCGATTTTCTCAATGTAAACGTCAAAGCCAAGACAAACGAAGGGCTCGGCGAAATAGGAAATGGACTGGCAATATCAGCGATGGCAACGGTGCTGCTGAGAAGAAGATTAAAAAGAACATTATGAAATTATATAATACACTAACTCATAAAGTCGAAGAATTTGTCCCCATTCAGCAGGGCAAGGTCGGGATGTACAGCTGCGGGCCGACGGTATATTCGCATCCGCATATAGGAAATTTCAGAAGTTTTCTCGTCGCGGATTTGCTGAAGCGGTTTTTCGAGTTTAAGGGCTTTTCCGTAACCCATATTATGAACATAACCGATGTCGGCCATCTTGTTGACGATGCCGATGACGGAGCGGACAAGCTCGAAGAGACCGCTCGGAAGCAGAAAAAAGACCCTCTCGAAATTGCGAAGTTTTATACAGAATCGTTTATGCAGGCGAGCAAACTGCTGAATATAAAACCTGCTGATAAATACCCAAAAGCGACCGAGCACATCGGTGAAATGATTGGTATGGTTAAAAAACTTATCGACAAAGGCTATGCTTATGTTGTCGGGCATAATGTTTATTACGATGTTATGAAGTTTGCCGATTACGGCCGGCTTTCCGGCAATATACTCGAAGATGTGAACGCCGGCGCCAGAATCGAGATAAATCAGGAGAAGAAAAATCCGCAGGATTTCGCGCTTTGGAAGCACGACCTCAAACATTTGCAGCAGTGGGACAGTCCCTGGGGCAAGGGATTTCCCGGCTGGCATCTCGAATGCTCGGCGATGAGCTCCAAATACTTAGGCGATGAATTCGATATCCATACCGGCGGAGAAGACAATATATTCCCCCATCACGAATGCGAAATCGCGCAGTCGGAAGCGGCAAGCGGCAAAAAATTTGTCCATTACTGGCTGCATACGCGGTTTCTATTGTTCGACGGCGAAAAAATGTCCAAATCAAAGGGCAATCTTTACACAATACCGGAGCTTATCGAAAAGGGATTCAAGAAAAACGCTATTCGATACTCGCTTATCTCTTCTCATTACAGGCAAAATTATAATTTTACTTTCGACGGCCTAAAAGCGGCCGAGCAGGCGATAGATAAGATGCAGCAGTGCGTTCTTCGGCTCAAAGATATCCAAAAAATCGATAAAGCCGGCCAAATCCGGCAACAAATTAAAGATTTATCATCGAATTGCCTGGCACAGTTCGATGAAGCGTTATCAGATGATTTGAATATTTCAAAGGCGCTGGCTGTTTGCTTCGATTTTATCAGGGAAGTCAATAAAATCGACGATATGAATTCGGCTGAATCATCCGCCCTGCTGGATACAATAAACAAAATCGATTCGGTGCTCGGCGTTCTCGAAAGTACGGATGAAGAAGTGCCGGAAAATATAATCGAGCTTGCCGAGAAAAGAAAAACCGCAAAGCTCAATAAAGATTGGAAAACCGCCGATGCTGTCCGAGCCGAAATTTCGGCACAGGGCTGGCTCCTTGAAGATACGCCCGGCGGAGGATACAGGATTAAACGCGGACAGGACGCTTAACAATGAGAATTCTCGGTATTGACCCCGGTTTGCAGGTTTGCGGATATGCCGTCATTGAAGCCGACAGGAATCAGGCAAAGCTGCTTGAGGCTGGTATTTGCAAAACCAACTCGAAGAAACCGCTCGAAAAAAGATTAGTACAAATCGCGCAGGATATAAATTCGCTGCTCGAGAAATTCGGGCCGGCCTGTATGGCGGTCGAAGACCTCTATTCGCATTACGCCCATCCGAAAACGGCAATCTTGATGGGACACGCAAGAGGTGTTATACTTGCCTCAGCCTGCGAAAACGGCATAGATGTAAGGAGCTTTGCGGCGACGAAAATTAAAAAATCGCTGACGGGAAACGGCAGAGCCTCGAAAACGCAGATGCAAAGGAATATTAAAAGCCTGCTCGGCCTTGCGAAAGTGCCTGAGCCTGCCGATGTTGCGGACGCGATTGCGGCGGCACTTTGCTGTGCCAACTCAATTTGAAATAAAAGGATTAGAATGAAAAAACAAGTTAAAAAAGCCGGATTTTCCACTACTGCCGTACACGCAGGCGAGATACGCTATAACGAATACGGCTCAATAACTACGCCCATCGTCCAGTCATCTACATTCATTTTTAAAAACGTGGACGAAATAAAAAAACTTGCTCAAGGCGCGGTCGGCAGATTCGAATACGGCCGATACGGCCATCCCACTCAGGTCGCCGCCGAGCGAAAACTGGCCGCACTTGAAAACACAGAAGACGCCGTACTGTTTTCGTCGGGAATGAGCGCAATAACAACCGCACTTTTCGCAATCTTAAAGGCGGGCGACCATATAATAATAACGGACGATGCATACAAACGGACGCTCGATTTCTGCCTGAAATGTCTTAACAGGTTCGATATCGAATGTACGGTCGTGAAAATGTGCGATTACGCGGCCATCGAAAAGGCGATAAAACCGAATACCAAGATTTTCTTTTCCGAGTCGCCGACAAATCCTTATCTGAATATAATGGACATTGACCGGCTGATGAGCATCTTCAAAGGAAAAGGGATATATGTCATATCGGACAGCACTTTCGCGACACCCTACAATCAAAAACCGCTGGAATACGGAATCGATTTGGTAATACACAGCGCGACAAAATATCTCGGCGGACATAACGACCTGCTCAGCGGAGTTGTGCTCGGAAAAAAAGAGCTGCTCGGCGTTATCCGTGAATATCTGAAAATAACGGGCGGCTGCATCGACCCGCATTCGGCTTATCTTCTAATCCGCGGCCTCAAAACGTTCGAATTGCGGATGCAGCGTCATAACGCCAACGGCCAAAAGGTCGCTGAATATCTCGAAAGCCATTCGAAAATCAAACGCGTATATTATCCAGGCCTTGCAAGCCATCCGCATTACCAAATCGCGAAAAAACAGATGAAAGGCTTCGGCGGCGTAGTTACTTTCGAAATGGAAGACGACGTCGCCAAGGCGCTGGAGTTTTTGGGCAGGCTGAAAATCATCAATATCGGGCCGAGCCTCGGCGGCGTTGAATCGCTCGCGACACATCCGGCAACGATAAGCTATTATGCCGTAACCAGAGAAGAACGTCTCGCTTTAGGTATCAAGGACGGATTAATCAGGCTTGCGGTCGGAATAGAAAACGCCGAAGATATTATAGAAGACCTCGAACAGGCACTATTATGATTGCTCAGATAGAAGGAAATCTCATTAGTCTCGGCAGCGATACCGCACTTGTCCGCGTCGGACAAATCTGCTACGAGATACTTTTGCCCGGCTATCTTGCTTCTCTGCTTGCAGGCAGAATCGGACAGGACATTACGCTCTGCACAATGGAATATTACGAAAGCAATATGGCGGGCGGAAATCTTATTCCGCAAATTGTCGGGTTTGTAGGCACCGGCGAAAGGGATTTCTTTAAAAGATATACGAGTGTAAAAGGCATTGGAATAAAAAAAGGATTAAAGTCGCTTGCCCTGCCGATAGCGACCGTAGCGGCGGCTGTCGAAAGCGGCGATGAAAAAACGCTAACCGCCCTGCCCGGCATCGGCAAAAGGCTTGCTCAGCATATAATCGCCGAACTCAAAGGCAAATTGACAACTTACGCCATCGGCGCAGAACCGGCAAAAGCAAGTCAGGAATCTACTTTCGCGGGTTTCCAGATCGAGGCTCTTGAAATTCTGATTGCCTGGGGCGAAAAACGAAATGAAGCGGCTGAACTCATAAATCTGGCGTGCAGGAAACATCCGCAGATTAAAACCGCAGAAGAACTTGTGCCGCTGGTTTACAGAATTAAACAGGGAATTGAGGTTTAAGGAATGGCAATAGATAGGGTTTTAAACTCCGATTCGATGAACGAACAGGAAGAGAATTTTAACGCTTCGCTGAGGCCGACGACTTTTGCAGAATGTGTCGGGCAGCAAAGCGTAAAAGAAAAACTGTCCATCGCCATCGAAGCCGCGAAAAAACGGGGCGAACCGCTCGAGCATATCTTGTTTTATGGCCCGCCGGGACTCGGAAAAACGACCCTTGCACACGTAATTGCCAACGAGATGGGCTCACGAATAAAAACCACTTCAGGCCCTGCCCTCGTCAAGCAAGGCGATGTAATGGGGCTTTTGAGCAATGTCAATACCGGCGATATTCTGTTCGTCGATGAAATACACAGATTAAGCACGCCTGTCGAGGAATTTATTTATCCGGCGATGGAGGATTTCAGAGTTGATTTCACGGTCGATAGCGGCCTGCACGCAAAAACTATAAATTTCCCATTAAAGAGATTTACTCTTATCGGCGCAACGACAAGAGCAGGCCTTTTAAGCGCACCCCTTAGGGGCAGATTCGGTATGCTGTATCATCTCGAATTTTACAGTAACGGCGAACTTGCTCAGATATTATCGCGTTCGGCCAAACTTTTGAATCTTGCCTGTCAGGACGGTACACTCGACCTTATCGCTTCGCGAAGCAGGGGTACACCCCGAATCGCAAACAGACTTTTAAAAAGAGTCCGCGATTACGCTCAGGTCAAAGGCAAAGGAAAATTGACCGACGACGTGGTTACAAACGCATTGAAGATGGAGCAGATTGACGAACTCGGCCTTGACGAGCTTGATAAGTCGTTTTTAAGGGCGCTGGCGAACGTCTATAACGGCGGGCCGGCGGGTATCGAAGCCCTTGCGGCCACGCTGGGCGAAGAAAAAGACACGCTTGAAGACGTTGTCGAGCCGTATTTATTACAGATAGGTTTTGTCCGAAGAACAAACAGAGGCAGAGAAATAACCGACAAGGCCTGCAGACACCTCGGTGTAGAGCCTAAAGGAGCAAAACAACAGAATAATTCAGGGCTTTTATAGCAAATCTTTCATTGCAAAAAAACCAGATATTTAATAAAAAGTACTATCTTAAAGTCTAAAAGTACAAAAAGACGATAACCATATATAAGAAAAGATGTTAAAGGAATATAAATGAGAAAAAATATTTCACTGGTTTTGTTATTCGCTTGTACGATATTCGCGGCGGCAGGTTGTCAGACGCCTTCGAAGCGAACAACGGGCAGGCCGTATCTTGCCGACGAGGAATTGATTAGCATTCATTATCTTGCAGGCAGGCTCGGTATGACTGTATCGCAGGAAACCAGTGAAAAAATTGTCCTTAATAATACTATCAATACCGTAGCGATTTATCCGAAATTAGACCAGATTTATGTAAACAACGATTATCTCGGCCCGGTCGGCAGAATCAAAAAAATCGACGGGCTTACTCATATCCGTTCTTCCGTTGAAGCTGAAATTAAGGGCAAAATTACAGGACCCGCCGCGGAAAAACCGACGCAATATGTACCAAAATATCAGCCGCCTGTTAAAAGCACGTGGGAACCTACGGGTAAAACTATTGTAATTGACGCAGGCCACGGCGGCAAAGACCCCGGCGCTATTAGTATTCACGGCTTTTATGAAAAAACTGTAAATATCAGCGTTGCCCTGCAGGTTGCACAATTGTTACGAAACAAAGGCCATAGGGTCATAATGACGCGGGATTCGGATGTATTTATCGAGCTTGAAGAGCGTGCTGCCACCGCCAACCGCAATAGAGCGGATATTTTCGTGAGCATTCACGCCGATTCCTGCGCGACGAGCAGCAAAAATGGTTTTACTATATATGTTGCGCGAAACGGTTCGGCGGCATCGACAAGACTGGCCGATGCAATCGATAATTGTATGGCGCAAGCCAAAACCGGCATAAACAGCAACAGCGTCAGAAAAGCCGATTATCGCGTTCTTACGCATACCCGATGCCCTGCTGTCTTAATCGAACTCGGATACCTGTCAAACTACTGGGAGGCGAAACAGCTTAGAGATGTCGGGATGCAGAAACGTCTTGCCAATGCCGTTGCCGACGGCATAACGGATTATTTCAGAAACAGATAAAAAATTATGACTGCACAGAACCTTTCGATAGCGTTCGGTCTTACAATTTTCGCGGGACTGGCCACCGGTATCGGAAGCGCGATGGCGTTTTTCGCCAGGAGAACCAGCACTCGATTTCTTTCCACGTCTATGGGATTTTCAGCGGGCGTTATGATTTATGTCTCCCTGATTGAGATATTCGCCAAGGCAAAGGACGGCCTGACCGCGGAACTGGGGCAGGCGAAAGGCTACTGGCTCACAGTCGCTTCGTTTTTCGCCGGAATTTTTATAATAGCCGCCATCGACAAGCTCGTACCGAACATCGATAACCCGCACGAATTGCAGAAAATCGAAAAAATCAACGATACCAAGGCAGCCAAAGAATTTCACAAATTGTACCGTACGGGATTATTTGCCGCACTGGCAATCGCAATACACAATTTTCCCGAAGGTCTTGCGACATTCGCCATCGCCCTGAAAGATGTCCGCCTCGGTATCCCAATCGCCATTGCCATAGCTATACACAATATACCGGAAGGCATCGCGGTTTCAATACCCGTGTATTACGCAACCGGCAGCCGGAAAAAGGCATTCTGGCTGTCGTTTCTTTCCGGCCTGGCCGAACCTTTGGGTGCCGTAATAGGCTACGTTTTTCTTCTCAGAGTAATGAACGATATTGTATGCAGTATGGTATTTGCTTCAGTCGGCGGTATAATGGTATTTATCTCAATCGACCAGCTTTTGCCGGCGGCGGAAAAATACGGCAAACATCATTATGCCGTTTATGGCTTTGTCGCAGGTATGATTGTTATGGCATTGAGTTTGTTATTATTTGTATAAAGAGACAGAATGAATTTTTATCCGTTAAAATTCAACCCGATTTATAAAGAGCTTATATGGGGCGGACATAAACTTCGCAACATTCTCGGCAAAGATTTTCCAGCCGATAAAAAAATCGGCGAAAGCTGGGAGCTTGCCGATTTGCTGAACGATAAAACCGTTATCGCTAACGGCGAATTTGCCGGAAAGACCATTTCCGAACTTCTGCAAAAATATCCTGAACAAATCACAGGACGAAAAAACTACCAGCCGCCTTTCGGACTGCTTATAAAATTTATCGACGCTGCCGATATTTTGAGCGTCCAGGTTCATCCCGATAGAGAGGCGGTTAAAAAACTTAAGACCGGCAGCCCAAAAACAGAGTGCTGGTATATAATCGGCTGCGAACCTAACTCTTGTATTTATAAAGGGTTAAAAGCAGGTATAACAAAAGAGCGATTTGCGCAATCGATAAAAGACGGCACTTGTGCCGAGCTTCTCAATAAAGTTCCCGTAAAGCCCGGCCAGTGTCATTTTCTTCCTGCCGGCACGGTTCACGCAATCGGAGCCGGAATCTTATTGGCTGAAATCCAAACGCCATCGGACACAACTTTTAGGGTCTTTGACTGGAACAGACTGCAAAACGGCAAACCGCGTCAGCTTCATATCGAACAGGCCCTCGAAAGCATTCATTTCGACCAAAAAGCGGAAGATTTGCCCGTAACGACTGATGAACAGCTTGTTAATACTGAATTTTTCAAAATCGATAAGTTTACTGCACAGGCCGGAACTTGCGAAAAAATCGCCAAAGGAATTATGAAACTAATTATCGTCATCAGCGGCAGCGGACAGATAACCGGCTCTGTCAATTTCGAAAAAGGACAAACGATTCTGCTGCCGGCAATTTTTGAAGGCGAAATTATGTTTGACAAGGATACTGAATATCTTTCGGTAATTTAATAACATGCTGAAACCCGAAGAAAATCCTCCGATAATCTGGCCGCCTGAAAAAAGTCTCAAAGACTTCGAAGGGATCTGGTGGGTTGCGCATACAAAAAGCCGAAATGAAAAGGCCCTTGCATGGCAGATGCAGAAGAAAAACATCAGCTATTTCCTGCCCCTGACCGAAAAGGTCTATAAGAAAAGCCGAAGGGTCTTCCGCTCTATGCTGCCGTTGTTCAGCGGATACGTCTTTTTCTGCGGCAGCGAAGCCGACAGGCTCGAAGTACTCAAAACAAACCGAGTGGCCGGACTTATAGCAGTAAGAGACCAGCAGCATTTGGTAGCGGAATTGCTGCCGATAGAAAAAGCTCTTCAGGCCGGTGCGAACCTTGCGCCGTATAATTATATCAGGGCAGGTCAGCTATGCAGGGTTGTCGCAGGGCCGCTTATGGGGATAGAAGGATTGGTTGTCAGCGAACAGAGCAGAACCCGGCTCGTTCTTCAAGTCGATATTCTCGGCAAAGCCACCTGTCTTGAAATAGACTCTGCCCTGCTTGAAATAACTTCACAAAATTGATTTGCTAAACGATTTTATCCAGACACTTCTTCAGCGTTTTACATACAAGCGAAGCATCATCTTCAGTCAGGTTATTATAAAATGGAAGAGCGATTGTGCTTTTACATACGCCGTCGGAAATCGGGAAATCGCCGTCTTTATAGCCGAACTGCTCGACCATAAAAGGCTGAAGCGTTACCGGCGGAAAATAATTACTAACCTGTATTCCTTCCGCAAGCATTGCGTTTAAAATCGCATCCCGTTTTGAAATATACGGCTCTTTAAGCCTGATAACAAATACAAACCAGCTCATCCTGCATTTATCCGGTGCTTTCGGCACGATTATTCTGGCCTCATCGGCCAGTAATTGCTGATATGTCTCGGCGACTTTTTGACGTTTACTGACGAACTGCTCGATTCTTGAAAGCTGGCTGATTCCGAGAGCGGCGTTGATATCGCTCATTCTGAAATTATAACCTAATCTTTCGTGTGCCAGCCAGCCGCTGCCTTTGCCTCGGCCCTGATTACGAAGAGCTCTGCATATATCGGCAAGTTTCTCATCGTCGGTAAGTATCATTCCGCCTTCGCCGGTAGTCATTTGCTTGTTGGGATAAAAGGCAAAGTTGCTAAGCGTTCCGAAGTTTCCGACCTTTTTGCCGTTCAGTTCCGAGCCGAGCGCCTCGCAGCTATCCTCGATAACCGGTAGATTATGCTTCTGCGCGATTTGCCAGATTTCGTCAAGACCTGCCGGATTGCCGAAAACTGCGACCGGCAGAATAGCCTTGGTTTTTGCGGTAATTTTCGCCTCGATTTTTTTGGTATCGATATTCAGACTTACAGGGTCGATATCCACAAATACAGGCTTAGCATCGACCATTAAAATGCAGGTCGTCGAAGCGATGAACGTAAAAGGCGTGGTTATTACCTCATCGTCTTTGCCGATTCCGAGGGCTTTGAGACACATAAAAAGGCCGCTCGTACCTGAATTGACCGCAACGGCATATTTCCTGCCTATATACCGAGCCAATTTCTCTTCAAATTCGGGTATTTTGGGGCCAAGGGAAAGACTGGGCGTTTTTAGCACATCAACGACTGCTTTAATATCGTCTTCGTTTATGTCCGGCCGGGAAAGATTAACCTTCATATAAGCTCCAGAATATTTAATAATAAATTATGATTTTGGCCGGCTTTTGCCGGCCAAAATCGGGGAGACAAGATTTGAACTTGCGACCTCTGCGTCCCGAACGCAGCGCTCTAGCCAAGCTGAGCTACTCCCCGCAAAATCACTATTATACCATAATAATTTACAAAGTACAATTTACTTTACCGGCTAATTTTTTCTTCTCTTGAGAACCACGAGTGTTTTTGAGATATAGTTCCCGTTTGGCTACAGAAGAATAATCTGGCTGAGATTCGCTATAAACCAATGACCAAGGTCTATTTTGCTGTGTATAGTTTCCTCCACGACCGGTATTATGTTCTTCAACTCTTCGAGTTAAATCGTTACAAGCCGTTTCATAACCTAAAATCTTATCTATTTTAAACTTGCGCCGCGCAAAGACGGATGTTATGAAATGCCTTGTAAGGATTTTTACCCATAAATTGGCTCAAGTAAGGAACAAATCCTCGGAGCGGCGGCGGTAATCGGCGGGCCCGCTTATATGCACGTTATCGAAGTTATGGACGCTTTAGAGGCACTGGGGCAGTAAAAAATTACCCCTGATTTTTTTTACAAATAAGAGCGTTTCTCTTTATCCGCCGAAAACCGGTGCGTTTTATCGGTGAACCGTCTGCGAAATTTTCAAAATCCTCTTTCGACCAATTCAGGACAGTATCTATTTCGAGTTTGACCTGTCGCGCGGCAAAACCGCATTTTTGCTTTTTGCACAAAGGGGCTTTTTCATTATAGGGACAAACTTGCAGGCACTTTTCGCAGCCGAAAAGGTGAGAATCCATTTTGTCTTTCAATTCGGGACTTATTCTGCCTTTGTGCTCAATAGTAAGATAGCTTATGCACCTGCGGGCATCAAAACCGTTTTCCGTTAAAGCGCCGAGCGGACAGGCATCGATGCAGTTTCTGCAATTTCCGCATTCCTGCCGTTCTATCGGTTTATCCGGCCTCAAAGATATATTGGTAATTAACTCGCCGAGAAGCAGAAACGAACCAAATTCCGAATTTGTCAGCAATCGATTTTTCCCAACAAATCCCAGTCCCGCTCTGGTCGCAAGAGCCTTTTCCGCCAGCGGCGAAGAATCAACACATATTTTGAATTTCAGATTTTTATTTATGCCTTTCATAAAATCGGCAAGGATACAGAGTTTTCCCTTTATGAATTTGTGATAGTCGGGATAGAGGGCATAGGAAGCGATTTTAAGAGAGTCTTTTGAAGCAGGCTGCGGCAGTTTATAGTTAATCGCAACGCATATTACGGATTTTGCCGTCGGCAGAACTGAAACGGGGCTGAATCTTTTTTCGGCATCATTTTCTAAAAAAGCCATTTCCGCATTGCAGTCCTCTTCCAGCCATTCTTTGAATTTTTCGACGTGCCTGCACTCGATATTGTCAGCCGAAGTGATGCCGACAAGGTCGAAGCCCAGTGAAAAGGCCTTCTGTTTTATTTCCTCTTCGATTTCCATCGCTTTTCAGCTTATCGGCCAATCGCCGGAGAAAACTTCCGTCGCCGGGCCGGTCATATAAACGCAGTTATCCTGCTGCGACCATTCGAGCTGAAGGTCTCCGCCTGGCAGATGAGCGGTAACAATTCTGCCGCACCTGTCCGTAAGAACAGCCGCCGCGCAGCAGGCGCTTGCCCCCGTGCCGCAGGCAAGGGTAATGCCGCTGCCCCGCTCCCACGTCCGCATCGTAAATTCATCCCGCGAATCGACCCTGACGAAATGGGCGTTTATCCGCTGCGGAAAAAGCCCGTGATGTTCGATAATCGGCCCGACTTTTTCGAGTTCGACCGCGTTCAAATCATCGACAAAAAATACCGCGTGGGGATTTCCCATCGAAACACACGTCATAAGCATACGCTGACCGCCGACGTCTATAGCCGTTTCGACTACATTGTCCCCGTCGCTCGCAACCGGAATTTTCGCAGGTTCGAGAATCGGTTGTCCCATATTAACGCGGACTTGTTCGACTTTGTCTTTTTTGTCAATCTCGAGTCCAAGCGTGAGGACGCCCCTGCCGGTCTCGATTGTCATATTCGTATTTTTGCCTTTTACGAGTTTATGCTCGTAAGCGTATTTTGCGACACACCGGATTCCGTTGCCGCACATTTGTGCTTCGGAACCGTCGGCGTTAAAAATTCTCATTTTTACGTCCGCCTTTTCGGACGGGCATATCAAAATCAGACCGTCTCCGCCGACACCACGGTGGCGGTCGCTTATAACAGGCGCGATTTTCTCCGGGCTTACCACTTTCTCCTCGAAGCAGTTGACAAAGATATAATCGTTGCCCAATCCGTGCATTTTCGTAAAACGCATATAATCTCTCAAAAATAGACAGAGTTTCAGTATATTAAAATACTATAACCGAAAGGAAAAATAAAGATTTTTCTGCGAGCCTAAATCCGCTGTTTTATTTCGGGGTGAACTCCTTTTTGCGGGTTTCCATCTGAGCCTTGAGCCTTGCGATAATGGACGAATGCATCTGCGAAACTCTCGATTCGGACAAATCGAGCGTTGCGCCGATTTCCTTCATCGTCATCTCTTCATAATAGTAAAGAACCAGAATCAGCCTTTCAGCCCTGCTAAGGCCCTTGGTCAAAAGGCCTTTCAGGTCGCGCTTTTGAGCCTCTGTTATCGGGTCTTCGCTCTTTTTGTCCTCGATAACATCTATTTCGCAGATATCGTTGTCGCCGTCGAAATCGAGGCTGTTGCTCAGCGAGACAAGACCGATTGCACTTGCGTCTCTCTGGAGACGGTGAAAATCATCCATATTAAGTTCGAGCTCGCCGGCAATTTCCTGCTCCGTCGGGGCCCTGCCGAGATGAGCTTCGAGTGTTCTTGTGGCGTTACCAAGCTGGTGAGCCCTTGCCCTGACCAGACGCGGGACCCAGTCCATACTCCGTAATTCGTCAAGGATAGCGCCTCTTACCCGCGGCGTGCAATATGTAGCGAATTTTACCTCTCTTTTCGGGTCAAAAGCATCGATTGCGTCCATCAGACCGAAAATTCCGGCACTTATAAGGTCGTCAACTTCAACTTTGTCCGGCAGCTTAACATATATGCGTTCAGCGGTGTACTTTACCAGCGGCAGGTAATACTCCATCAGTTGATTACGCAGCTCTTCAGAGCGATGCTTAAAAAACTTTTTCCATACAGCATCGATATCGACTTGTGTTGCTGTTTTTTTTGTCGCCGCCATTGTAAAGTCTCCAAAAACACTTACGTTCATTCCAGGTGTATTATTTAAACGGTATTTAAGGCTTTTTATATATCGGTCCTTTAAAAACCGCTTTTTACTTAGAAAAACCAGTTAACCACTTTCCTGAAAAATCCCTCGTCGGCTGCGCAGGACAGCGGCACTCTGCTTATCCTTGCGGCGACGGACATAAGAACTTTCGTCGTCGGACTCTTGGGACAGGCCAGCACGACAGGCTCTCTTTTTTGGACGGACAGTCTAACGTTCTCGTCCTGAAGCATAACGCCCGCTATATTCAGCCTGACATCAAGAAACTGGGCGGCTGCCGATGCGATTTGCCTGTAGATTTTTTTGCCCTGATTGACATCGTGAGCCATATTGACAAGCAGGCTCGTCCTGCCGTCGTATTTATTTATTGTCAGCACTTTCAAAAGTGTGTAAACATCCGTTATCGCCGCCGGGTCGGGCGTGCCTATAAGAAGCGTATGGTCGGATGCCATACAGAACGCCAAAACGGTTTTGCCTATACCCGCCGAAGTATCGACAATTACAATATCGTAACTGTCGGCCAGATTGTCCAGCGCAGCGATGATTCTTTCCCTTGTGAAATCGGTCATCTGTGTCAGATATTCCATTCCCGAGAACCCGCAGTAAATATCGACGCCTTCGCAGACCGGCTGGGATATTTCATCCAGTTTCTTGGCGCCTTTGATGAAATGAGACAGATTATATTTGCTGGAAATACCGAGAACTATATCGAGATTTGCCAGGCCGAAATCGGCGTCGAGAATTGCCACCCTTTTTCCGGCCGCGGCAAGGCATATAGCAAGATTCGCAGCGACATTAGTTTTGCCCACCCCCCCTTTGCCGCTGGCAATAGTGATAATCTTCGCCTTCTGGCCGCTCTTTGCGGCAAGTTCAGCCAACTCCTGAACACTTCCCTGGTTCATTTGTTCCTCCATAATATATCCGGCTTATAAATACATAACTGCTTATTAAATAATTGCTTACACCTTGTTTTTAACTGAATCGGCTCCGGCCGGCTCCTGCATACGGCAAAGTTTATGCTCCAACAGGGCACAGGCGGCTTTATTGTTTATCGAGTTCTCTTTTAAACGGTCTTGCTGGAGCTGAATGTACGCCCCAAAATCACTTTCGAGCAGGCCGGCGGCGACAGTATCAATTTGAGGCTCTAATTTGAAATCTCCGTCCGGCAAAAAGCTGACAGTTCTGCTGTCGCACAAAGCCAGCCTTTGGTTTCTCTGATGTTCGCTCAGCGCCGCTGAAATTACTTTCGCGAAATCTTCCGCATCGATATACCGCGGAACAAAATCTTCACAGCGGCAATTTTTGATGTTATCGGAAATCATGGTATGACGGATATGGGTAAACTGAATAATCTTGACAAGTATCTCATCTACATTGTCTTGTATCAGCGACGACAACTCCGTTTGCCATATCTCGTTAGTCAATTCAGTATCCCTGCAATTTTTCGTCTGATAATTTCAGTTGCTGACGCCTGCCAGCAAATCTCTTATCTGACCTAATGTTTTTGTTTTTCTCAATTCAGCAATCTGTGAAAGTTTTTCGAAAACACTCGCGTCATATAATCGATGACCGCCGTCAGTCCAGGACGATTCTTCTATAAGACCCATAATCGTGTAGTTGTGAATGGTCTGGCGGGAATAAGGTGTGCAGCGAACTATTTCACCAATTCGATATAATTTTTCCGGAGCAGTGAAACCCTTCTTTTCGCCCTTTTCCGAATCCGATTGATGAATCTCAAACATTGCCAAACCTTTCAGATGCAGCACCGATTTTTTAAGTCTTTTAACATCGATGTCCGCTCCGGGAAAAACAACTTTTACGTTTTATAAAATGTAAATCAGATTATCGGAACCGTCAACAATTTTTTTAAGATTTTTTTATTTTTCTGAGTAATTTTGAGCTGGCCGAAAGACTTCTTATTATTTAAACGGCCCGGATAGCATTTGCGTGAAAGGAGTGTTTTTATGACTATTTTTTTCGGACTTTAGCGCCCGAGGTCGAAACCGGAGACTCTTGCCGGCTGCAGTCTCCTAATTATGACGGCAGAAAGCCGACAGCGGCTTCTCGCATAACACGTTTGTTATGAGGAACTTATGAATAGCAACTCTGAAAAAAACGTTCTTGAGCCTAAAAAACAGGCCCATACAAAAAATATCGCAAGCGGTATAAGCATTCTTACCCCGCTTGTGCAGCAGTTAAATTGTCTCGATTTGCACCAGATTAGCAAAATATGCATTGACCAGATTCCCAGGCTTATCAACGCACGATACGCCTCGCTGTATATACTCGATGAAGAGAGCGATATGCTGCACCTCGAAAACCGCAACCACCCCTACCTGATTAATAACATAGTGTCGTTAAACCAGGCAAACTTGTCGCCTATGATAAAGGCGGTTCGCAGCAAAGAGCTTATCGTCTCTGAAAACGCAGAACAACTCAAGGCTTTGGGAAATCATAAAAATCAGGGCAATTACGGCTCTCCATCCTGTATTATCGCCCCGCTTGTCTGCCATAACAAAGTAGTCGGCGTTCTTAATCTGGCCGACAAATACAACGCTGCCAAATTTACCGATGAGGACATAGCCGCAGTCGAGCTGTTCCGCCATCTTGTCGGAGCGTCCATCAGAAATATAAAGCTTTTCGAAAAGACTCAAACACAGGCCAAAACTGACGGACTTACCGGCCTGATTAACCACAGGACGTTTTATGAAACACTCGAAAAAGAGTTCCGCAGATGCCAGCGATACGACGGACAGATTGCGGTAATAATGGTCGATATAGACAATTTGAAAACCATTAACGACACTTACGGCCATCGCGCCGGCGATGCGGCGATAAAAAACGTCAGCAGAAAAATCACTGCTTGTATTCGCAAAATCGATGTCGCCGCCCGATACGGCGGAGATGAATTCGCAATCATATTTCCGAACACTTCTATTTCCGAGGCGATTACCGCAGCGGAAAGAATGGTCAAAGAAGTTTCCCAGATACCTATGAACTGGCAGGGCCGAAAAGTTCGACTGTCGGTGAGTATCGGAGTCGGCCAATATGACGGCTGTATGAGTCCGGACGACGCCGCCCGCCACAGCGACGAGGCGCTTTATGCAGCCAAACAGGCCGGCAAAAACACGGTTAGAGTGTTCGAACTGGCAAAAAGCAGCCAATAACCCACTTTTTAGTCCTGTTTCAACATTCCTATCGACAAACCTCTTAATCGGGCTGTATAATGATTTCTATGCCCGAAAAAGGTAAAAATAACTCGCTTTTTTCCGAGATAGAAAAAGCCAAGCTGCAATCCAACGCCCCGCTTGCGGCGCGAATGAGACCCCGCAATCTTGATGAGTTCGCCGGTCAGAAAGATTTCATAGGACAAGGCAAACTTTTACGCAGAATGCTCGACGCAGGTTCAGTAAGCAGTCTTATATTTTTCGGCCCGCCAGGCACTGGCAAAACTTCACTGGCGACGATAATCGCCAATATCACTAACGCGAAATTTCACTATTTAAGCGCTCCTGCCGCGACCGTAGCAGATATTCGGGACGTTATCCAAAAAGCGAGAGACAGCCTCATAACCAACAAGGGAAAAACCGTCCTGTTCATCGACGAGATTCATCGCTTCAACCGCGCCCAGCAGGATGTACTCTTAAACGACGTAGAAAGCGGAGTGATTATCCTTATCGGCGCGACGACGGAAAATCCGTACTTTTCGGTAAACTCGCCGCTTATCTCCCGAAGCACAATTTTCGAATTCAAGCCTCTGGAAAAATCCGAAATCACAGAACTGCTCAAAAGAGCGATTGCAGACCGCCAGAGAGGATTTGGAATTCTCAATGTTCGGGCAACCGAAGATGCGCTCGAATATATAGCAATTATGAGCGACGGCGACGGACGAAAGGCACTGACAGCCCTTGAAATAGGCGTAATGTCCCAAAAGAACACCGGCACTGAATCGATAAAATTTGATATCAACGTTGCGAAGGAGTCTATCCAGCAAAAGGCGATTGTTTTCGACCCGACCGGCGATTCGCATTACGACCTTGCCAGCGCACTGCAGAAGAGTATGCGTGGTTCGGACCCGGACGCGACGGTTTACTGGCTCGCAAGACTGATAGCGGGCGGTCAGGACCCGCGATTTATCGCCAGACGGATAGCGGTTTGCGCCGCTGAGGACGTGGGCAACGCTGACCCGACAGCGACGATACTGGCCGCGGCGGCAGTCCAGATTTCCGAATTTGTGGGATTTCCAGAGGCTCAGCTCCCGCTGGCTCAGGCTGCGATTTATATCGCCTGTGCCCCGAAATCCAACGCCTCGGCAAAGGCAATCTGGTCTGCTATGAGCGACGTTAAAAACAAACGAACCACAGCCGTACCTAAACATTTGAAGGATTCTCACTATGCAGGGGCAAAAAAACAGGGTTATGGGACAGAATACAAATATCCACACGATTGGCCCGGCGGTTTCGTCGCTCAGGAGTATCTGCCCGGCAAAACAGACGCATATTACCAGCCGAGTGACCGAGGAAGAGAAAAAATTATGAAGGATTATTTGCAAAAATTACAAAATTTGTTAAAAGAGGCAAAGTCCTGATTGTTAAGGCCGTTAGAAATGATAAATCGCCAAAGTTTGTACAGGAAAAAGGTTGCTAACGGGATGAATCCAACGGAGGGATATTGAATGGACAAACAGCAGCTTCGGCAGCAAGTAAGAACGCAACTTAGCAGGATGACCGGTCAGCAGCGGATAGACAAAAGCCAGAAGGCCTGTAAGGAACTGATTGAAACGCCTGAATTCCGCAGCGCCAATACGATAATGGCGTATTTGTCTTTGCCGAACGAGACCGACACGGCACCTTTTATTCTCTACGCCTGGCAGCATAATAAAACTATCGCTGTTCCGAAAATTTCCTGGCAGCAGAGACATATGATAGCTGTCGAGATTAATTCTCTCGAAACTGGAATCGCCACTGAGGCGGGCGGACTGAGAAATCCCGTTACCGGCGTGCCCGTCCCGCCGGAAGACATAGACCTTATCGTAGCACCTGCACTTGCGTTCGATAAGAAAGGCAATCGTCTCGGACGGGGCGGTTCTTACTACGACAGATTCTTTCAAAATGAAAAATTGCGGGCGATAAAATGCGGCTTTGCTTTTTCCGAGCAGTTCCTCGACAGCGTCCCGACTATCGAACACGACCAGCCGGTCGATATGCTCATTACCGACGAGGGCGTAACCTACTTTAATAACAAATAAATTTTAAGATAAGGAAAAATCGAAAATGGCTATTTCCGGTTACAGACCAAACAGAGGAAAAATCATAATTTACTACGCCTCTATCGCCATCATTATCATTGTCATCGCGGCAGGAATTCTTCTGCGTCCGGGCGGCAGAAAAACCGCAGATGAGAAAACCGCAGACAGTCTTCAAACCGCTCAACAGGCCGTTTCGCAGCAAGCGGCCGATACAAGCGCCGAGCAAACCAAAACGGTCAGTATCGACGCCGCCGCCAATCCGAGAGTTGCGGAATTGTTCAAAGACGCACAGGACTGCATCGCAAGCGGGAAAATAATTACCGCAAGAAATACCCTTAACGACATTCTCAATATGTCTTTGGACGCACCCGTCAGGGGAGCTATCAAACAGCAGTTGGGCGATTTGGCACAAGACTGGCTCTTCAGCAGAACAATTCATCCCGGCGACGATTTATGTTCGAGCTATAAGGTTCAGTCGGGCGAAATGCTTTCACAAATTGCCGCAAGGTACAAAGTGCCGTATCAGTTTTTGATGAGGATAAATAATATTTCCAGCGAAAAGAGTCTCCGTGCCGACCAGGTAATAAAAGTAGTCCACGGCCCGTTCCACGCGATTGTTTACAGCTCTGCATTTACGATGGACCTTTATCTTCAGAATATTTATGTAAAAAGTTATGAAATCGGACTCGGCAAAGCGGGACACGAAACTCCCGTCGGTATGTGGAAGGCCAAGGTCGGCGGAAAAATGGTCAAGCCGACGTGGACAGACCCGGAAACAGGAAAAACATATCACGCCGACGACCCCGATTATCCGCTCGGCTCAGGCTGGATAGCCCTTGAGGGAACCGACAGCAGAACCCGCGGCATAGAGGGCATCGCCATCCACGGCACAAACGATGAGTCAACGATTGGCACGAAAAGCTCACGCGGCTGTATCCGACTTTTCAACGGAGAACTTGTCGAACTTTACGATATGTTCGAGCCGGGCCATTCGGAACTCCGCGTCGTCGAGTAAAGTTTAGACACAGCTTTTCTGTTCGATTTCCAACAGATGAAAAGAGAAGAAGCAAGTGCCGTGAGGCATCCCATAGGGAGAAACAACGGTTGTGGGGATTAGGTGAAGTAGTGAGTTAAGTAGTGAGGATTGGGAGTGAGAGATTTTTCCAGACACAGGAGCATAAGGGCAAAAGAGCGATATAACATCCAACAATATGGAACCGCCGAAGGCGGATATAAAGGAGGCACAGCGGCCCGAAAAAGAGGAAATAACTCTTGTTTAGTAGTTGCCGAGGGAACCCCGGCAACTGATGCTTAGTTATGTAATAAAATTACAAAGCAGCGTACTTTATAATTCTTCTCGCCCAAATGTTTATGTTTGTATGTAAAACTGATCTCGATTGGATTATTCAAGTCTGTTTTGTTGATTATTTCTCTGATTTTATCAATTGAAACATCTTCGTCTATATAAACAACTAAAAGTCTTGGACCTGCACCAAACCTTCCTTCATCCTGAAATTTAT
Source organism: uncultured Planctomycetaceae bacterium (assembly GCA_964449435.1). Classification (GTDB taxonomy): domain Bacteria; phylum Planctomycetota; class Phycisphaerae; order Sedimentisphaerales; family UBA12454; genus UBA12454. The sequence continues at coordinate 24,866 of CAYUYR010000012.1, forward strand.
ATAGATATTCTGCAACTAATTCTGGTTTTTTGATAGCAGTTTCTCGCCATGCATCTTTATAATGTCTCTTAAATTCATTGGTGGGACTTTTAGCAACTTTTTGATCAAAAGAAACACCGTTTATAAAGAAATCAACACCTCGTCTGTGGTTTAATGTCGGCAAAATATTGCTGTTTTTTTCAAAAATTAAGGTTTCAATAAAATCGTTCCGAACGGTATTTATTTCTTTGATTCTCCTGTATTTGACTGCGGCAACTTTTACTTTTTCGTCTTTTACGAAACCATTATCCTTTTCGGAATTGATCCTTTGAACAAAATCATCAAAAGCACCTTGAGAAAATGGCCACGCAATATCTCCTAATTTTAAAGATTGCCACTCTTTAACAAGAACAGCCATTGCATTATCTGCTTCTTTTCCATTTTTGTATTTATCGGTTTCCTTAAAGATATCCCTGATAATATTTTTGCTTACTTCGTAATCCCAACTATCAACAATTGCTTTCCAAATTTCTTTCGTGCTCAAATCTAAAACCTTATTCCCTTTATTTTCTCCCCTGGAAATAGTTTTGAATTTTAAAGATGAAATTGTTTTGATTTCATTCAATTTCAATATATACTCTGTCGCCTTATCTTGGCTGCCCATAATCTTTTTCGCGATATCATCTGAAAATTTGGTTTTTATTTCCATATTTATTTTTTCTTGAAAACAAAAATATATTCGTGTTTGAAAATATAAAAACCGCCGACTAAAGCGCGATAACGCCAAAGTTCTTTTTGATTCCGTTTTCCAAGAGTTTCTTCAAAATTCTTAACAACAATACTTTTTAATATGAATCCTCTTTTAAGTATTTCGTTCATTGTTAAAAACCCTAGGGGAATCCACTCGCCCTTCGAGTACTTATCACCAATAACTAATGCAAAATAGCGGCCCTTTTCCAATACAGCCGAAGCATTATCAACGACTTTATTCATCATTTCCAAAAAGTTGTCAATGGTGCCGGCATTACTTAGGTCTCGTGGGTCATTGCTGAATTTTATAATATCGAAATAAGGGGGATGCATAATAAGCATTTGCACTGTTTTTTGATGGTGCTTATGTAATATACTTTTCAAATCGACCGTTGTACTATCACCTGTAACTATCTCCGAAACTGTCCAAAATTTGTTGGGTTCGCTGGAAACAAGTTCCCTTGCCTTTTTCGCAACATTATTTTGAAGTTCAATCCCTATACAGTTTCTGCCCAGTCGCTGACTTTCGATAAGAGTTGTTCCGCATCCGGCAAAAGTGTCAAGTACCCAATCTCCCTTTTTTGTATATCGTTTGAGCATCTGGTTGGGTATTTGCGGAATAAAGTTGCCCCAATAACCCGCTGTATGTACGCCTGTACTATCACGCCGATCCATTATCCACAAACTGTCGGTTTTAATGTCATTATATTCCTGCCAGCGGTTTAAATTTATATCATTTATCTGGCTTGTCTTAACTTCGCTAACGGCTTTTTCAAATCTTTCGACATAATACTTCGCCCTATCTATAGTTTGAGCCTCTGAAATTTGGTTTAATTGGTCAAAGACATATTTCTGACTGATTGTTATAGTTGCTCCATTGGAATCGACGTTCATAACCCCCACTTTATCCCCTTTGATAGTTTGTAGATTCTTTTCGAGGCTAAAAACTGAGTTCCTTAAAGATGACAAAGAATTTTCGTGTTTTAAATTGTCAAGCAATTCCAATATTTTGGCTTTGTTAATACAAATAGGCCGGTCAACCGCTATAAAGCCAGATTTGTCAAAAAGGTTTGGGGCGTGTTTTAGTTCCTTTGTTTGCACCTAAATCCTCCATTTTTTAAATCCGTAATATAGTTATACGTCTGATTTTATCCTTTAATTATCTGCAAATCAAGCAACTAAATAAATTTATACCATAGCGGCTATTGTTTGGAATTTATCTCTTCACATCTCTTGATAATTTCATCGTCTATGGGCGTTGGGAGAGCGTTTGTATCTTCGGCGAGTAAGCTGGGTTTGGCCGCGGTCGAAAAGACAAGGACAAACGGCCTGCAAATCCTGCCGGTAATGCTGCGGAAGCCGGCCCTGAAAGTTTTGATGTCTTTTACGGCGTCGCCGCTGTTAAAGGCAATTGCGTAAACCCTGCCCGCTTCGAGCCTGACCGGAACTGTCCACTGCTCGCCTGACGAATCGAAAGCAGGCTCGCCGGAAACAGTCGGCAAAGCCGCCGGTGCGAACGAAGAATAGAACCAGCTCGATTTTTCCATAGGCTCGCTGAATCTGACCGTTATTTTATCGAGAGCTGAATTGACGTCGTCGGTAAAAATAAATGGAGAGGTACTTACAATCGAAGGCGGATCAGGTTGTTTTTTGTCGGCTTTGCGTCTGGCGATGCCGGTGCGGATATCCTGGAGCATTTTAAGCGAACGAAGAGCGGGAACTCTTTCGAGCGGGAAATTTTTCAGGACGTATTCGAACTGTCCAGCCGCGGCGGCTGAATCGCCCTGCTCGAAAAGACACATCCCCCTTTGATAATACGCGCCGGCCAGATGTCTCGAATCGGCGTTGGCGTCTTCGATAACGGCTGAGTAGATTTCGATTGCCTTTGCGTATTGTTCTTTGGTCTCGTGGCTCAGGCCCTGCCGCATTCTTGCGTTCATATCGTTATCGTCTATGGCTGTGTTCGGCTCGGCGGGCGGTTCGTTTACATCGTTTACATCTATTGTCGGGGCCGGAATAATCGTTTCGGCGGATTCAAGTCTTTCGAGAATACCTTTGTATTCTTTCTTCGCGGCTGAGGCCGCCCTGCCGTAGTTGAAGATTGGATTTTTGCTCTCGGCGAATTCGACCCGCAGCGGTTTATCTTCGAGCCAGCGAGGCAGAAGTTCGTAATTGAAAAATTTTATAGGAGCGTAGCCCCATTTTGCCGCGGCGGCGTCTCCCTGCCGGGCGTTGATGAACTGAAACAATGGTCTTAGCCGATTGCCCTCAATTACATACTGAACGGTTTGCGAATCGATGGTCTCGAATCCCTGTTTGTCCAGAATTTGCGCGGGCAGATTAATTATGATATGAACACGGAGATTTTGCAGGATTATCTCGGCGGCCTGACAGAAGGCTTCGTAGCGTCTTGCCAAAAACCAGTCTTCGTCCGCTGAATCTTTCGGTTTTACCTGCAGAGGTTTTAGTTCCAAAAGGCAGGGCTGTTTTTTGTCTTTGCGGTAGAATGCTTTGAGGCCGATTTTGTTATCTGCGATACGGATGTCGGCGGCGCTGACGGATTTGAAGTATGCTTCTGCGCTGAAGTAGAATCTTCCATCTTCGAGGATTCGCCAGTTGACGTTTTTCCAGACGTCGATTCCGTCGGATTGTGTGAGAGTTTCTTTGAATTGTCGGATAAAGACCCTGAAAGTCTGTGGGATATCGGCGGTATCTTCGGGATAGAGGTATGGGTTGTAAAGTCCTTCGAATCTGACGGAGCCTGAGCCGTCGGGGTTCAGCGATAAGGTCGCCTGGCCATGGATGCAGCCGCCGATAAGAATCAGGGGCAGGATTAAAACTAACAAACATCCTGTTCGTTTCATCTGTTTTTAATTTTCCTTAATCAGCTCGTTTTATTTTGGGATATATTGGATAGTTTAACGCAGGGGAAGGGATTTCTCAACTGCTTTGATGGCTGATTTTACGGTTCTTCTAACTGCTTATTTCAGCAAGATTAACGGCTTTTACAAGGACAATGCGGCTCTTTTATGTTAGGATAGCGGGTCTTAAAATTGGGATATTGGAGTCTTAAAAATGGGGTGATAACCCCATGAAATTTGGGAGATTAACATACTGAAAATAGGGAATTTGGAGATATTTTGTAATAAATTTTTTTTCTGGCTTGACAAAAATGCGGGTTGCCGGTTAAATTAGGGAGTCAAGGCAATTTAGGAGATAGCGAATATGGATATTCAGAAGAGGGCCCAAAGCATGGATACAGCGAAAGAACTTTTTACAACCGGCGAGGCCGCTGACTTATGCAGCTTGTCTCAACAAACCATTATTAGGTGTTTTGATTCTGGGAGGCTGAGGGGGTTTAGGATTCCCGGGTCGAAATTTCGGAAAATTCCCCGCGACAGTTTGCTGAAATTTATGCGGGATAATAATATCCCGATGATGAATATGCAGTCGGGCAAGAAGCGACTGCTAATCGTTGATGACGATGCGGAGATTGTGGAGCTAATGAGTGATGTTTTAATCAGGGACGGAAGATTCGAGATTAAGACAGCATCGACGGGATATGACGCGGGCATAATGACACAAAAATTCAGGCCTGACCTGATACTGCTGGACTATATGCTGCCAGACGTGAACGGCAATATCGTCTGCAAAACTATAAAACAAGACCCCGAATATTCAAGTACAAGAATAATCATAATCAGCGGCGTCATAAACCAAACGGAAATCGACGACCTTATGAAAGCCGGCGCTGAAGAATTTATCAAAAAACCATTCAGCGTAACGGAACTAATCGACCGGATAGCCGCTGTTCTCGAATTATAATTCGTATCGCGGAGGAAGAAGCACGATTAATGACGAGCACATTAGCAAATGTCTCCGCACGGAGAATAATAGTCAGTCTGTATCAGCTTGACGGGCCGGCCATCCACCCCGACAGCATCGCCCGATGTATAAAATCGATAATCAATAACAAAACAGGACTTTCAAACCTGATAAAGACAGACCCTGCCGCGACAGTCGTAATTCTCAATCTATGCAAACAGAATAATGTTGAATTGCCGTTCGAAGAGATGGATTTTCAGCAGCTTATAAACGAAATACCGACAAATAAACTGCTCAAAACCTTCTTCAAAAGCAAAACTTTCGACATTGAAAATCTGCACTGTCAAATCCCGATAGACCAAATAAATATCCGCTCGGCAGGTCGGGCACTGGCCGCCAAACTTATCGCTGAAAAAACAAACAAGATAAATGCAAACCTCGCATTTCTTGCAGGACTTTTGGCGGATATAGGATTACTGGCGATGGCTGAAATACTGCCGAAAAGCATTTCGGCAATTTTAGAAGAAGCTAAAGGCGATAATGCCACAGTCTTGCAGCTTGAAAAAGAAAACCTCGGAATAACCCATAACGAAGTCGCCCGTCAGCTTGTCCAAAAATGGGGTATGCCTGAGGCTGTCGCGGATTCGGTATGGCTGTACTGCATCGGCGAGGCGGATAAGCTCAGTAATGTTCCAAACAGCGAAATTATTTTGACAGTGCGGCTGGCGGATATGCTGGCGAAAAGTGCCGATGATGAGGCAGAGATTGCGGCGAAATTGTCTCTGACCGACGAAGACATAAAAGAAATAAAAGATAAAACCAAAAGTTTTATCTATGAAATAAACGCAGCGATGCAGGCGCCGCAGAAGCTCGATACAGAAAGTATAAAACAGATTTGCCTGGCACTGCTCGACGAGACGGATGAACAGAAATTTACGGATTTTCTCGATGCGGTTTCGTCTTCCATCAGCCCCGCATCTTCGGCGATGGATATCGCAGGGACAATATGCCGTCTTGTATGCGGGACTCTAAAGGCGGAAAAAGCAGGCATAATAATAAACGATAACGGGCAATACGAAGCCGTTACGGCGAGCGGCGATAAACTGGAATTTGCCGTATTCGATAACGCACCATCGGCACAAGAGGCAGGCTTTGAGGGGCAAAATACGAAATCCGTCGAACTTGAAATTTCCGGCAGCAAGATAGGAACGATGCTCGTGCAAATTCCGGCAGACAGCCCTTTGGCAAATGTTTCCCTGCTGAACAAAGTAAATCTGTTTATCGCACAGTTAATAGCGATTAAACTCGCCGGTGAGCACGACAGGGATATCGCTCAGGCGGTTATCGAATATGCCGAGATTCCGCAACAACCCCGACCACAGATGCCGGAGCTAAATAACGCTGCCGTACCGGCGGCGGCTAAACAACAGGAGGCAACGGATTTGTCGGAGACTGTCGCTGAGATTGCGGCCGGGGCTGCGCACGAATTGAATAATCCGCTCACCGTGATATCAGGCAGAGTACAACTGCTTATGCAAAGAGAAACAGATGAAGCAAAAAAACAGATTCTAAATCAAATCGTCGAGAAGACCAAAAACGCTTATGAAATCGTCGGGCAGCTTATGAGCTACGCCCGCCCCGCCAAGCCGCAGACAAGACCTGTTTCACCCCTGATAATGATTAATAACTGTCTTGAAAAGATAGCCGAACGCTATATGTCCGAGCCGCTCGAAATCCGTGTCGAGAATATCGAAAATCTAAACGATATCGAAGTCGATACCGAACAGGTCGCCGAGGCAATCGCACAAATAATTTATAATTCGCTCGAATCTTACGAAAGCGGCAACGGGCCTGTAGAGATTTCAGGCAGCGAACAGGCAGAACAAAACCTTATCGAAATCATCATAAAAGATAACGGCTGCGGAATGAGCGAAGAGACGCTGAAAAAAGCGACAGAGCCTTTCTTCTGTGACAAACCCGCAGGCAGACAAAGAGGTATGGGACTGGCAATCGCATCGAGCCTGCTGAAAAATAATAACTGCACAATGAACATCCAAAGCCAGCTTGATGAAGGCACAACGGTTATCATAACACTGCCAACGGCAGGTTAGCACTCTATATGGTTTTAGGGCCAAAATTACTTGAAAAATCAACTCTAACTTGTTATAATAAAGGTTCTTAAAACAATAAAGGAGGCCATACTAAGCGGTGATGAAATCAGGAAAAATAATGCTATGAAAATGCCAGTTGTTTATATTATGGCTGGAATGATTTTGCTGTATGCATCAGGCTCTGTATACGCCGAGCCGACGATGGAAATAACCACTTCAAATTGTACAGGAAATTATGACTTAGATTTATTTCATCCAGGCGATGAGTTACTAATACAATATGAAGTTACAAACACAACTCCCGGTGGTGATCCTGACAACGCATTAGCAGTCTTTTCTGTACCAGCGGGTATAAACCAGGGAGTTTATGATGTTATTGCACCAGATGCAGGTTGGGATTTTACAATTAATCCTGATGATACTACATTCACAGGAGACACCTCTATGCTATCTCCCGGCGACAGCCAAGGACTATTTGAATTATATTCAACAGAACTCAATGTAAGCAAGAGATATGCAACTGCCCTGTCTGCCAGCAATCCACCAGAATCTTTTAACCCAGTTAAAGTTAATGTGCCAGTTGAGACAACTTTGACAACGGACATTTATTTTGACGGGATAGTTAATTTCAGGGACTTTGCGGTATTGGCAGGAGAATGGCTTGATAAGGAAAATTGGTACACTCTGCCACACTCTGGCGATGGACCTGTAATGGAGGTTATGAGTTTGACTTCAATAGGGGAATACTTTAATGAACATTTTGGAAATGAATCAAAACTTACATATCTTGTTACTAATACCACTCCTGAAAGTGATCCAGATAACTCCTTGATTAGTTTCATTGCACCACTTGGTTCAAATCAAGGAGTAGTGGATTATCTGACTCCTGATAACAATAATGGTGGATGGAATGTAACAATTGATTTTAATCAAACTATTTTTGAGGCTAATTCGGGTTATTCTCTTGATTCAAGCGGAGGATTTGGTCAATTCGATATAGTATCAACAATTACTGACTTTGGAAAAGGCTATGCAAATGCAGAATCATTCCAAAACGGAGCATTCAATTCAGTAGAAGTCGATATACCGATAATAAAAAGCTTGTCTGCAGATATTACCGGTAACGGTATCGTTGACGTTAATGATTTGAAGCAGATGAGTGATGAATGGCTGGTAACGGAAAACTGGTACGTGCCGTGACGAATTATAATGAATAGCAAAAAAACTACTGTCCAAACCCCGCCATCGGGGATGGCGGGGCTAAACATAAATGGATTTGCGTTTTCATGGGAATGGCCCCGCACCTATTTTTCAGCACTAATCAATAAGTTTCAATGTTCTCCGCAAATATATAGAAACATAACACAAGAAAGTCCCGCGACCACATCGAAATAGGTGCGGGGTAAACAAGTCCGAGAAATCCTGAGCCAGCAACAAATTCCTTTTCAAAACCCCCGAAATCCCCCCTGCTAAAGCCTAAAAGTCATTATTATTAGACGTTAAATATTTCCCCCCTATCGGCTTAAAAGCGGCCTTTTTTATGTCGAAATAAAGGATGTAAAGATTATAGTTTTTTTGGAGACGCTCTGTTGAAAGAAGAGAAAAATACAAAGTTGCGTCAGGCTGTCCGTAAGCTGGGGCATATAAGAAGGACGCAAAAAAAACAGATAGATATTCTGTGCAACGATATACTGTCGGCGCACGGGAACTTCATAAACCACTTAAAGAATTTCAGATTCGCCGCTGATTTTTACGAGAGCATTCTGGGCATACACGATACCGACCTGCTGGCCAAAGCCGCCGGCGAATTTTTCAATAATAACCTTGGCGGTGTAAATGCCGCGGTCGTTTTTCTGATTTCGGGCCAGCCGCAGGTTCATATTTACGGCATCGACGCTAACCTCGAAGATGTTCCCTCGCAAATCGGCCCATATCTGACGGGCAGAATGGTTCAAATGGTTTGTCAGAGCGGCAAAATCTGTACGGCGGATGAACTTTGCAAGATGGGTTTCTTCGCAAGTCCTGCCGTTTTGAAAAAGATTTCACTTGCGGCAATCGGTCTTAATAAATCGGGGCCGGCACAAGGAATGATAGTTCTTTACCGCTCGGCAGAAAAGGCACTTTGCGATTTCGAGCTTGCACAGGCCGCCTCGGTAGTCGGCGGACTTTGCACGGCGTTAAAAAATATGCAGAGCAACGACGCCTGCTGCGATATTTCCTAATTTCCTAAACCGACGGTTATTGGCTCTGCTGATTTTTTAGAAAGTTGGCGCGGTTCTCCGGCGAGAGCAGCCTTTCCATCTTTTGCAAATTCAAGGCGCAACTCATCGCATCTTCTCTGCTGATAAAGCCGTTGAAAAACAGCTCGGCAATGCTGCTGTCCATCTCCTGCATTCCAGATTTTCGCGATGTGGTTATGATGTTTGGAATTTCGTGAATTCTGTTTTCCCTGATACAGTTTCTGACTGCGGAATTGCAAACGAGGATTTCGGTTGCGGGGGCCATTGACGGTTTGTCGATTCTTTTGAAAAGGGTCTGCGAAATGACCGCCTGCAATGTGTTGGCAAGCATAGCGCGAATCTGGTTCTGCTGGCCGGCGGGATAAATGTCAATTATCCGCTCTACCGTCTGCGGAGCGTTTAGAGTGTGCAATGTGCTTAAAACCAGATGGCCGGTCTCGGCCGCTGTTATCGTCGCACGGGTCGTCTCGAGGTCTCTCATCTCGCCGACAAGTATTACCTCAGGGTCCTGCCTTAAGGCGTGTCTTAAGCCTGACGCGAAATCAGGACAATCCGAACCTATTTGACGCTGTTCAATCATCGATTGATTATTCTCGAACGCGTATTCAATGGGGTCTTCGAGCGTTATTATTCTTTTGCGGCAGGTACTATTAATTAAGCCTATCATAGCGGCAAGCGTTGTGCTTTTGCCGCAGCCCGTATGTCCCGTTACAATTACAAGCCCTCTTGGCAGCATCGCCAGTTCGGCGACAATCTTCGGCAGATAAAGCTGGTTCAAATCCGGTATCTGGTTCGGGATAAGTCTGAAAGAAATAGCGAGCGTATCTCTCTGGTAATGCGCATTGACCCTGAATCTGTTTCCATCTTCGAGGGTTGTGGAAAAATCATAATCGCGATTCTGTTCAAAAGTTTTAAATTTCTCCGTACCTATCATACTGAGCAGCATATCGGCAGCCTGGGTGGCGCTGACCGGCTCAGAATGCACATCGATAAGTTCGGTATTGACTCTCATCACCGGCGGCAGGCCGATGTTAATATGCAAATCGCTTGCGCCGGCCTGCACAGCGGCCATGAGCAGTTTTTTAATGTCCGATTTTTCTATTACCGCGGTATCACTCACAACAGTTCCCTGTTAAATCTCAACACTATTAAATTATCGGCTAAATCAGGGGACAACTTATGCTGTTAGATTTTGGGTTTTTAGATGATTAAAAGGGGTTTTTTGGGACTTTGGGGCGGTTTACTCGGCTTTTAACTGCCTTGCCATAAGCTCTTCTATCGCGGCTGAAACGCCCTTGCCCTCAAACAGGATTCGATAAACAGACTCTGTTATAGGCATATCGATTTTATGTTTTTGTGCCAGGCCGATGACCGATTTGCAGGTAGCGATGCCTTCGACTACGGATTGTGTCGCTTCAATAGCGTCCTTAACGGACGCTCCTTTTCCAATTCTCTGTCCGAAACTTCTGTTTCGTCCGAGCGGCGAGATACAGGTCGTTACAAGGTCGCCCAGTCCGCTTAATCCTGAAAAAGTCTGCTCTTTTGCGCCGAGGGCGACTCCCAATCTCGTAATCTCAGCCAGTCCCCTGCAAAGCAGCGCAGCTTTCGCATTATCGCCAATTTTAATCCCATCGACAATGCCGGCTGCAATAGCTATGACATTCTTCATCGCTCCTGCAAGCTCGACGCCGACAATATCGGTATTGCGGTAAACCCGCAAATAAGCGGTATTGAAAGTTTCCTGCACCTTTTTCGCGAGCGTTTCATCTTCGCAGGCAGCCGTCGCCGTGGCAGGCAGTTTTCTTGCTATCTCATCAGCAATCGTCGGGCCGGAAAGTGCGACAGCTTTTATACCTTTGCCCAAAACATCTGAAAGTATCTGGCTGGGTCTGAGCAAAGTGTCGTTCTCAATTCCCTTCGTAATAGACGCAATCGGGACCGCTGTATCGACATAATTTTTGAGCCTTTGCCAGATAGACCGTGTATATTGGCAAGGTATCGCGGATATAACTAAATCTGCGTTCTTAAGAATTTCCGCATCTTTCGGCTCGAAAACGAGCGAGTTCGGCAACTTATAGCCCGGCAGGAATTTATGATTTTCACGTCTCTTTTCAATCTCTTCGAGCTGGGCGGAATCATAACCCCAGAGACGCACTGAACAGCCCTTTTCGCAGAGCAGTATCGCACAAACGCTGCCCATCGCTCCATCGCCTATTATCGAGATATTTTTCATCCTGTATATTTAACCAGAGAAATTCGGATTTTTCAATCGAATAATTATTCATCGACAGGTTCGATTCGGGCAGGTTTAAACCTTTGCAGTTCGGCGAGCTGATTTTTCCCGAGCCTTACATCCATAATAACAGTGCTGTCGGTGTAGTCCTGCTTTAAAACTTCCGCATTCGCCTTGAGATAGCTTTGTATTTTTCCATCGCCGGCGTTTGCGGTGATTCTCAAAACAAGCATACCGCCGGTATAAATCTGCAATACCCTTTCCTTCAGCAAATCGAGATTCATCCCCGTCTTTGCGGAAATACATATCGCTTCGGGATAAATTGTCTGCATAAATTCAAATTGGGCCTGACTTCTGACAACATCGGCTTTGTTGAGTAAAAGAAGAGTTTGTTTGTCGCTGCATTTTATCTCATCAAGCACCTTTTTGGCGTTTTCAGCCTGTTTTTCTGCGTCCGGACTCGATACATCGACAACGTGAAGCAGCAAATCGGCGGTAATGGCCTCTTCGAGCGTCGCCTTGAACGATGCGACAAGCTGATGCGGCAGGTTTTTTACAAATCCGACCGTATCGCTTATTAACGCTTTTTTGCCTCCGTCAAGCGTCCACTGTCTCGTTCGCGTGTCCAGCGTCGCGAAAAGCCTGTCTTCGACATAAACCCCCGCATCGGTAAGGGCGTTCATCAGAGTGCTCTTGCCGGCGTTCGTATATCCGACAAGACAGATTTTGAACTGCCCTCTTCTGGCCTCTATTTCCCTGACTATGCGTTTGTCAATTTCTGCTATTTCCCTTTTAAGCTCTGTAATTTTTTTACTTACAAGTCTGCGGTCGATTTCGAGCTGTTTTTCGCCCGTTCCTCGTGTTCCGATACCGCCGACAGCTCCTGCCATCGGGCCGCCTGCCGCTCCGGTTACCGTATCCAAATGCGACCACATTCTTGTAAGCCGCGGATACGTATATTCGAGCTGAGCAAGGTCAACCTGCAATTTAGCCTGTTTTGTTTTTGCCCTGCTTGCGAAAATATCGAGGATTAGCTCGCTGCGGTCAACGACTTTGGATTCTATAATTTCCTCGAGTTCCCGTATCTGCGCCGGCGAAAGGTCGTTGTCGAATATAACGACATCGGCTTTGCTCTTTTTGACCCGCTGCTTGAGCATTTCGGCTTTGCCGCGGCCAATATATGTGGCCGGATTAACGTCCGCTATTTTCTGCTGAACTTTATCGACTATTATCGCCCCCGCGCTTTCGGCCAGAGCCGTCAATTCCGCCAGTTCGTCATCATTTTGTGCATCCCGCTTCAAAATCGCGCCGACGAGAATCGCCTTTTCCCTCCTGACGGCTATGTTTTCACGAAATTTTCCCAATTAAATCAATACCCTTGAAGTTTATAATTAATCTTGATTAGATTGTTTATTCGCTTTCATCCATTCACGAATAGATTCTGCAGACGAATTATCACCTGTTGCAACAGCCAAATCGAGAGCTATTTGTGCGGTTTGCATAGCCTCATTAACATCGCCAACCGCAATATAAACCGAGCCAAGCGTACGAAGTATAGCCGGATTATTGTAATCTGTCAGTTCCACTGCACGTTTAGCATATCGCACTGATTCACCGGCATTCCAAATATTCGGGTCTGTATCGCTAATCAAAAGTTCCGCTAAAGCATTTATGGCATCAAGTGCATTGGGGTCAAATTCCAATACCTTGCGATATTGACTAATCGCTTCTTGAGTACGCCCCATCGACTCGAGCGTAACAGCAAGATTGAACCTGGCACTAATAAACTGCGGATTCAGTTCGGCCGCCCGCTTATAGAGCTTTATCGCCTGCTCAAGCTGCCCCTGAGTTCTGAACGTATTAGCGAGATTATAATGGGCTATGACATCACGAGGCTGAATTGATAATGCTTTTTTATAATGCTCAATCGCTTCGTCAACTTTGCCCTGTATTTTAAGTGTATTAGCCAAATTATTATGCGCCGCAGCATATCTTGGCTGAATTCGTATAGCTTTTTGATAGTAAGATACCGCCTCATCAAGTTTGCCCTCGGATTTTAGAAGCGTACCGATATTATAAAGAGATACCTCGTCGTCTATATGTATCTCCAGCGCCTTGCGGTAATAAGTCATTGCTTCTTCTTTATTACCACGATTCTCCAGGATAATACCCATATTGTTCCACGCAAGCAGAGAATTGGGGTTTTTTCTTAATGTATCCTGCCAAAGTATTTCAAGGTTTTTATATATATGACTCTGCCTCCATGCAGCCGCGCACAGGGTTATTAAACTGATGAGCAGGCAAATAGATATTATATTTCGTATTATCCTGTTTGACTTGTACCAGGCTATAGATACGGCTGCTGTAAATAATGCTATCGGCCCGATGCAAGCTATATAGACATAATGGTCGGCCACATAAGAATAATAGTGGGTATATATGGACACAAATCCGAGTACCGGCGCAAGCGTAACAACAAAAAAAACCGCAACTGTGATAGGCCATCGTCCTATTTTCGCCCGATAGTACCACATAAGAACTGCGGCAAAAACGGCAGCCAGAGTCAACGTATAATGAAATGGCTTTGTCCAGTCGACATCCCACAGAGGGTAACTGAATGTGAGATTTATAGGCAGAATCAACTTACCTATATAGAACCATAGTGCCATGCCTGCTAACAGGAAACGTTCCAGATAATTTAGCCTAAGAATACCCGCACTGGAGCCCCGAACTTGCTCCCACCATATTGTGACAAACCCCATCATTATGCCAAACACTATATACGGTATTATCCGCCGCCAGTGTTTTTTACGAATTGAAATGTGCCTGGACCAAAGTATAAGCATCATCACTACAGGAAGTGTACACGCCGTGGTTTTGCTGAAAAGCGCTAATGCGTAGAAAATAAATGAACCAGCATAAATCAGCCAATCTTTCGCCTTCGGCTCAGGATTATCGACAAACTGCAACCAAAAAAGAAGAGAAAGAAGAAAAAAGAATGCCATTAAAACGTTTTTAAGTTCTGTAATCCAAGCCACAGATTCTACATTAATGGGATGTAACGCAAAAATTAACGCCGCCAGCCATGCCCAGCGAAGCCCCAATTTCACTAATACAATCCAAACTAAGAAAGCATTTGCGATATGTATTAAAACATTTATAAGATGATATCCAAAAGTATCAAATCCCCACATTTGATATCCCAAACGAAAAACCGTGTAAGTCAATGGAAAGTATTGGGATGGATGGTCAAAAGAAAACCATATCCGTCTCATACCGTCCGGAGCGGTAATAAGAGGATTATCTGTTACATACGCATCATCATCCCAGATAAATTCTCCCCGCATAGCCGGCATATACACGAGCAAGCAAGCGGCTATAATAATCGCCGCCACAATCCATCGGCCCCACTTGATAGACCATAATATAAAATCTTGTTTCATGATAATCTAACTATCCTTAGGCAAACGAGCCTTGAGTGTTTTATTTTATAAAACGCTGCGAAATCAAACCAAACTATACATACTAATACCACAATACTATAGAACACTTTATATTATACTTATCAGGCGAAATGGCAACCCATTTTTTCAGTCTTGCCCCTGATATAAAGATGTATTTTATACTGTTTAGCCTTTTACGAGTTTTGCGAATTCGTTCATAAGCGATTTCGTATATTTGCCGACCTTGCCGTCTGCGATTTGTATTTCATTGAATCTGACCACCGGCACAATATCCTTGCTCGAAACAGCGATGAAAAGTTCATCGGCGCCTGTCGCCTCTTCGGCCTTGATTTGTTTTTCGAGAAGTTCAAGGCCGGCGTTTTTATAAATCTTCAAGACAAACTGACGAGTTATCGAAGGCAGAATATTGACCGCCAAAGGCGAGGTTTGGAGTTTGCCGCCGAAGATTGCGAAAAACGCGCTGGACGCCCCTTCCGTAATAAAGCCTTTATCATCGACAAAGAGCGCTTCGGCGCAGCGGCGTTTATGAGCCAACCGTTTTGCAAGCACGTTCGGCAAAAGATTGAGCGATTTGATATCGCATCTTTTCCATCTCGTATCCGGCGCCGTTATTACGGATATGCCTTCTCGCTTTTGTACACTTGCGTCCTCAAGTTCCGAAATCAGCAGAAAAAATCGCGGCTCAATGCCCTCTGTCGCGTGGTCTCTGGGGCCTGCGCCTCTCGTAATATGGAAGTAAATCTTGGCGTTCGGGGTTTTGAATTCTTCAAAGGCCTTTAAAACCCTTTGGCGCACCGTTTCGATATTGACGCCTTCGATGTCCACTTCTTCGAGGCTTCTTTTGAATCGTCCGAGATGTTCTTCGAGAGCGAATATTCTGCCGTCATAGCTGCGCAGGACTTCGTAAACGCCGTCGCCGAAAAAGGTGCCGTAGTCAAGATACGCCGAATCGAGTTTTTCCGCCTCGATAAAGTTGTCGCCAACCATTGCAAGATGCATTCAAAAATTCCTTATCAAAGTAAGTTGCCGTCTTCGTTTTTTTCGTCGTCATCGACTTTCCATTTTTCGCTCTCGTCAATGTCGCCCATTTCCCGTTCCATATACTTGAATATCTTGTCCTGAAGCGGAGCGATTTTTTCCTGCCACTGCTGCATACCCCGATAGGTAACAAGAAGCATATCCAGCCGGATAAGCTGCCATTTGGCGATACATTCGGGCTCTTTGATGTTGATAAACGGGTCGCACTTGAAAGTTCGGCGGCCGTCGGGGGCCACCTGACAAAGTTCACAGTCTTTGCATTGTATCATTTGTGCACCTGAAAAATTAAAATTACGAATAACCAAACTCTTGCAAAAATCAAGAATAGACAGTATATATCTTATCCTGTAAAAAGTTGTTAGAAAAGTATAAAAATACCCTATTTGGAGTTCTTTAATGGCTAAACCGAGACGCAGACGTAAAATCGGCAGTAAAAAAAGGCACAATCGCTGGAAAATCAGGCATAATAAATAGCAGTCTGCGGAGTTCTGCTGTTTTTCGGCAGTCCGTATGAAGACAAATGGCTTATTTCCTACCCGACCAGTGGTTCGAGTTTCTCGCGGCAAAGGGGGTCTTCTGGATTTTCTGCACGCTGGCGGCCAGTTTCATCGCACTTTTCAAGGGTTCCGACTGGTTTGTTGACGGCGCGGCCGGTGCGGCCAAAAAACTCGGCATTCCGGCTATCATCATCGGCGCAACAATCGTTAGTCTGGGAACCACAAGCCCGGAAACAACAGTTTCAATAATGGCCGCTTTCGCCGGCAAATCAGATATGGCACTGGGCAACGCCATCGGCTCAATCATCTGCAATACCGCTCTTATTTTCGGCCTGTGCTGCGCTTTATCAAAAATACCAACCGACAGTTTCATACTCAAAAGACAGGGAATGGTAAAGTTGTTTTCCTGTATGGGCTTTGTGCTGTTCTGTTATCTGCTGCTGATTTTTCATCGGCCTTATGTACCCAGATTTTACGGTTTCATACTGCTCGGCATTCTCGTCTGGTATATTTTCGCCTCGGTCAAATGGTCAAAACAGCATCATCAGTCAGGCATAATCGACGTAAAAGACATACACGCTCAAAAACCGCTTTGGGTTCTGGCCGTTATTTTCCTGGCGGGTTTGGTTTTGGTAATCGTTGCCAGCCGGGCGCTCATCGCATCAGCGACACAAATCTGCCTGCGGTTCGGCGTACCGGAATCCGTCATAGCAGCCACAGTCGTGGCGTTCGGGACATCCGTGCCGGAACTTGCGACAGGTATCACAAGTGTGGTTAAGGGGCATAAGGAAATTCTGCTCGGCAATATAATCGGAGCGAATATTCTGAATATTTTCGTAGTCATCGGCGGCTCGGTGAGCGTCGCCGGTCTTCAAATTGCGCCGGATTTTTACCGTATGCACTTTCCGGTTTTCGTGCTGGTTGTGGGCCTGTTTATTATCTTCTCAGCCATCAGCAAAAAACACTATAATCGAATCTTCGGTGTTGTTTTTCTGCTCATCTACGCCGCTTATGTAGCTGTTCAGTACCTTATGAAATAATACTATCGGGGTGCGGAGGCGAAATGAAACGCGAATACTGGAACAGTCTGGCAGCCAGTTATGAAGACGAAATCTTCAGCGTATTAGCCAACGACAGAAAAAAGCTGATTCCAAAACTGGTCAAAAAGTACGGCTCGCCGACAAAGACAGTGAACGATTTCGGCTGCGGCATCGGACATTTTTTGCCGCTCCTTTCGGCAAATTTCGGCAAGGTAAACGCGATAGACATATCTTATAAATTCATCACAAGGGCAAAAAAGAAATATAAATATCTGTCTAATATCGAATATACAACGGCCGATTTATCAAAAGACGGCCTTCGGCTCAAAAAAACCCACTTCGCGATGAGCGTAAATATGCTGATTATGCCCTCGCTATCCGTCAGGCTCAGGATACTTGATTGTTTAGCGAAACATATTTTAAAAAACGGTCATCTGCTGCTCGCTGCCCCGTCGCTCGAATCGGCTATGCTCACCGATTTTAGACTGCTCGAGTGGAATCTTCGCAGCGGCGTCAGCCCGTCAACAGCAGCACGCACGAGTTTCGGCAAACCTAAAAAATCCGACAGTCAATATCTGCGTCAAGGTATAGTTCCTATCGACGGCGTGCAAACCAAGCATTATCTTAAAGAAGAGCTTACGGCTCTATTAGAGAGCAGAAAATTGAAGATTACAGATATTCATAAAATCGAGTATCCCTGGACGAGCGAGTTCGCATCGCCGCCTAAATGGATGAAAAAACCGGAGCCGTGGGACTGGCTGGTTGTCGCTAAAAAGACAGGATAAAATCGTCAGGTTAAACTTTGCCGACAACGAGGCAGGCGTTGTGGCCGCCGAAGCCGAATGAGTTGCTGACGGCGTAATTGATTTTTCTTTCCTTGGCGACCTTCGGCACAAAATCGAGTTTGGGGTCGCATTTGGGGTCAATCTCATCAAGATTAATCGTCGGATGAATTATGGATTTTTCCATCATTTTGCAGGTCGCTACAAGTTCGACGGCTCCGCTTGCGCCGAGAGAATGACCTATAAGGCTCTTTGTGGAACTGATTGAAAGTTTATAGGCGTGTTCGCCGAAAACTTTCTTTATCGCCATTGATTCTGCGATATCGTTAAGCTCGGTGCTTGTGCCGTGAGCGTTAATATAATCGAATTTTTCCGTCGGGATTTGCGCTTGTTTGAGCGCGATTTCAATCGCTCTTACAGCTCCGTCTCCGTCAGGTGACGGGGCTGTAATGTGGTGGGCATCGGCGGTTGCGCCGTAGCCGAGCAATTCGGCGTATATTTTCGCGCCGCGTTTTTTGGCGTGTTCGTATTCTTCGAGAACAATCGCAGCAGCGCCCTCGGCCATAACAAAGCCGTCGCGGCCGATATCAAACGGTCTCGATGCGGCCTGCGGGTTGTCGTTTCTGGTGCTCAGCGACCTTATGGCGCAAAACGAGCTTAAGCCGACCGGCGAAACAGCCGCTTCCGAACCGCCGGTAACCGCAACATCGCTGCGGTCGTTGAGGATATTAAAAAACGCCTCGCCAATCGCATGGGAGGCTGAAGCGCAGGCGGTAACGACACAGAAATTCGGGCCTCTCAGGCCGTACATCATTGCAATTGTACCGCTTGCGGCGTTGGCCATAAGTTTTGGAACGGTGAAAGGCGAAACTCCGCGGGGTCCCTTATTGAGCAGACGGATATGCTGCGTTTCGATTTCCTGGATGCCGCCGATGCCGGTGCCGTATATAGAGGCACATCGGCCAAGGTCTTCTTTGGAAAAATCGATGCCGCAGTTCTTGACAGCCTGCACGGCAGAGGCAACCGCAAGCTGGCAGAAACGGTCCATCCGTTTGCCTTCGCGGTGGTCAACGAATTGTGTAATATCGAAGTCCTTCACCTCGCCGGCAAATCTGACCGGATACTGAGAAACATCGAAACTTTCGATATTCGATACGCCGCTTTTGCCCTTGCAGGCAGCGTCAAAGAAAACATCGACAGAAACGCCGAGGGGCGTAACGCAACCCAGGCCCGTTATAACTACTCGCCTTTTGTTCATCATAACAGCCTGTTTTAGCCCTGTTCCTTTTGCTTTAGTACGCTTACGATGTAGTCGATAGCCGCACCGATAGTCTGAATCTTCTCAGCCTCTTCGTCCGGTATGCTCGTATCAAACTCATCCTCAAATTCCATAACAAGTTCAACCGTGTCCAGAGAATCCGCATTCAGGTCGTTGATGAACGAAGTCTCGCGGGTAATTTCGGACTCATCTGTACCCATTTGCTCTGCAACAATCTTTATAACCTTTTTTTCAATACTTTGGACGTCAATACTCACTTTTCGTCTCCTTGAATAAATAAATATCCTATTAAGTTTTCATCGCTGTACCGCCTTGTTATTAGGGCGGTAATATACCTGTCATCGGCCATAGTTGCAACTACTTTTTTTGTATTAAGTTACATCGCCATTCCGCCGTCAACGTGCAGGACTTGGCCGTTAATATAGCCTGCATCATCACTTGCGAGAAAGGCGACCGCTTTTGCCACGTCTTCGGGCTTGCCCAGTTTTTTGGCCGGGATAATGGCCAGGGCCGCTTCTTTAACCGGTTCGGGCAGAACAGCCGTCATTTCGGTAACGATAAAGCCCGGCGCGATACAGTTGGCGGTAATACCCTTTTTGGCGACCTCCCTTACGATAGATTTTGTCATACCGATAAGGCCGGCCTTGCTGGCGGCATAATTCGTACTGCCTGCCTGGCCCATAACGCCTGCGATGGAACTCATATTGATAATCCTGCCGAACTTATTGCGAATCATAGAGCGCAGAACGGTTTTCGTCGCCATAAAGGCCGCCCGCAGATTTACCGACATCAGAATATCGTAGTCCGCCTCGTCCATCTGGAGCATAAGTCTGTCACGCGTAATACCGGCGTTATTTACGAGAATACCGATTCCGTTATGCTCTTTGGCAAGCTGTTCGAGAATTTCTGTCAATTGGTCGGTTTTTGTAATATCGACACATTTTGTAATAACACTGTAGCCCGCTTCTGCAACGACCTTTTCGAGCTCTTTTAACTGCTCGGCATTTAAATCAAGTCCGGCAACGGTTCTGCCCTGCTTGAGCAACTCGAGCACAATCGCCCTGCCGATACCTCGCGCTGCGCCTGTTACTACCGCAAGTCTTTTTGCTTGTACTTCAGCCATTAATTTCCTCCAATCAATTCATTCATACCGGCAATACTATTTACATTTACAATATCAGTTTTCCGGTTAATCCTTCTCATAAGTCCGGTCAAAATTTTATTCGGCCCGATTTCATAAAATTTCGTTACGCCGTCGGCCAAAAGCCTTTCCATACACTTTTGCCACAATACCGTTCCAGTCAATTGTCTAACAAGCCCCTGTGAAATTTGCTCTTTTGTTTTATAATATTCTGCATCTACATTTGATATAATTTCTATATTTGCGGGAGCCGAAATTTGGGACTGGCCGAGCGCTTTTTTCAGTTCATCAGCGGCCGGAGCCATCATTTCGGAATGGAACGCCCCTGCCACTTTAAGTTCGAGCGCTTTCATAGCCCCGTATTTTTCGGCCAATGTTAAAGCCCTTTTGCAAGCATCTATATCGCCTGTAATTACGATTTGGCCTGGGCAGTTGAAATTCGCACAGCTTAAAAGCTGACCGTCGGCAGCCTCGGCACAAAGCTTTTCAACGGCCTGCTGTTCGAGCCCGATTATGCTCACCATCGAGCCTTTTGACGCATCGGCGGCGGCCTGCATAGCCTGTCCGCGTTTGGCTACGAGTTTCAGGCCGTCTTCGAAACTTATAACGCCGGCGGCATAAAGAGCCGTATATTCGCCCAGACTCAATCCCGCAGTTACGTTTGCCGGCTCAATCAGACCTTTTGACTTTAAAACTTCAAGAATAGCGACCGAGACCGCAAAAATAGCAGGCTGTGAAATCGTGGTTGAATTGAGTTTGTCTTGGGGCCCTTCGAAACAAATTTTCGAAAGCTCAAATCCGACGATTTGAGCCGCTTTATCGAAAAATTGCTTTGCGAGCGGTTCGGCATCGTAAAAATCCTTGCCCATACCGACGACTTGAGCGCCCTGGCCCGGAAATATATATGCTGTTTTATCTGCCATATTTCAATTTCCATTAAGAAGTAAAGAAATAAGGAAGTAAAGATGTAAGGAATTTTGTGCCGTATTATATTATCCTTACTTCCTTGCCTCTTTACATCCTTACTTCCTTTTTTAAAATTCAATTACGTTAGCACCCCAGGT
The DNA here is from genome assembly GCA_964449435.1 of uncultured Planctomycetaceae bacterium. GTDB lineage: Bacteria > Planctomycetota > Phycisphaerae > Sedimentisphaerales > UBA12454 > UBA12454. Next base: position 46,309 of record CAYUYR010000012.1, read on the forward strand.
TAGGCCTCCGCCGAAAGCTACGAGCAGGACGATGTCTCCTTTTTTAATCCTGCCCTGCCGCATACACTCGTCAAGAGCGATGGGGATAGAGGCCGCCGAGGTATTGCCGTATTTGTCGATGTTTATGAATACTTTTTCATCTGCGAGTTCGAGCCTTTTGGCGACAGACTCGATAATTCTGGCGTTCATCTGATGCGGGATGAATAAACTTACATCTTTGGTGGATATGCCGCAGTTTGTCATACAGTCTTCGACGGTTTCGATAATTCTTCTGACCGCAAGCTGATAGACCTCCCTGCCATTGATCTGCATATATATGGAATTGGGATTTTCAAGGGGTTTCCCGACCGGATATCTGCTTCCGTAAGCCGGACAGCTCAGAGCCGTCCAGCCGGAGCCGTCCGAGCCGGATGTGCTGTAGTAAACTCCCTTTGGGCCGTTTTTATCGCCTTTTTTTATCACTACTGCACCGGCGCCATCGCCGAAAAGAATACAGCTTTTCCTGTCCTTATAGTCTGTGATTTTGCTTAGTGTCTCAACGCCTATGACAAGGACATTGTCGTATCTGCCGTTGATGACGAAATTCTGAGCGATGCTCAGGCCGTAGACAAAACCGCTGCAGGCGGCTGAAAGGTCGAATGCCCAGGCTTTTTTCGCTCCGAGCGCATCCTGCACAAAACAGGCGGTCGAAGGAAAAACCATTTCCGGCGTTATCGTTCCCGTAATAATTAACTCTATATCTTCAGCGGATATGCCCGCCTGCTGAATAGCTTTTTTCGCCGCTTCGGTCGCCAGCATAGCCGTAGTCTGGTCGTCGGCAGCTATATGACGAACCTTTATGCCGGTTCTGGTGGTAATCCACTCGTCGCTGGTCTCGACTATTTTCGTAAGGTCTTCGTTTGTAAGCTGCTTTGTGGGAATGCACGAGCCAGTTCCGGCGATAACCGCCCTGAAAGCGCAATCAGAATTATTTTTTATTTTACTCATCAGCGCCTCTGACATTCGATGCCGCCAGATATTCCTTTATTGCTTTATTGGTTCCCATACTGTGAAATTTCTTTGCGGCCGTAATGGCGTTCTTTATCGTTCTGGCCTTGCTCGAGCCGTGGCAGATAATCGATGTGCCGTTTACGCCCAAAAGCAGCGCCCCGCCGTACTCGTGATAATCGTATTTGCGGTACATCTTCATCATTACAGACTTGAAGCTCATAGCAAGCAGAAACGACTGCTGTTTAATTTCGTGTTTTATAACCTTAAAAAGACCGTCAACCAGCCCTTCGGTGAGCTTTAGCACGACATTTCCGACAAATCCATCGCATATTGCGACATCGCATTTGCCTTTGAATATGTCCCTGCCCTCGATATTGCCGATAAAATTGATTTTCGGGTCGCTTCTGATAAGTTCTCTCGCTTTTTTTACTATTTCGTTTCCTTTCGCCTCTTCTTCGCCGATACTCATAATTCCGACACGGGGATTTTGAATGCCGAGCAGATTTTTCGAATACATAGACGCCATTATGGCGTACTGATAAAAATTAATCGGTTTGCAGGCGATATTCGCACCGACATCGCACATAGTAACTGGCCCTTCGAAAGTAGGAAAAACGACGGCGATTCCGGGCCTGTTGACACCCTCGATATTACGCATCCTCATCTGGCAGCCTGCGACACAGGCGCCTGTATTTCCGGCAGAGAGAACCGCATCGGCTTCGCCGTCGGCGGCGAGCTTGACCATAACGGAAATGGAGCTTTTACGTTTTTTACGCAGAGCGTCTATCGGCGCCTCGTCCATACCGATAACTTCGGTGGCATCGACTATCCTGATTATATCGGCGTATTTATTCAGATTTTTTTCGCCAAGTTTTGATTTGATTGTTTCGACAGGTCCTACAAGAATTAAAGTATCGCCTTTGTCGAGACTTTCGAGCGACTCAAGGGCACCATTAAGGATTTCATCAGGTGCAAAATCGCCACCCATGGCGTCAATCGCTATGCGCATTTTTAGCCGGCCTCCTCAGTCTTGGCGAGCTTAAGCGTAATTTTGGGGTTGAGGTATCCGCAGTTTTCACAAGCGGCGTGCGGCAGTTTCGGACTGCTGCACTTGCTGCATACCGAATAGTTCACAGGCTTCAGGCCGTGATGACTTCTTCTGGTTCTTGTTCTCGTTTTACTTGTCTTTTTTGCTGGTAGCATCTGATTTCACTCCGGTTAAGGATAAAAAAGAATAAAGACCAATTCCCCCTTTATCAGCTATTTTGAGCTGATAATTACGGAAAATTGCTCTTTGTATCGATATTCCGGCGAGTAAAGTCGCCTTTTGCGGCAAAAAAACCGCTAATTAAGTCTAAAATCCGAGGGAATTTAATCCCGATACGCCTGAATTGTCAAGGAAATTTAAAAAATTCCGCATTTGCGGTTTGATTTAACGGGCGAATTCGGATTTTTCCTGTTGAAAGCCGGCTGTAAATCGGTTATTCTTTTGTCCTCTATTATTTTAACTTAAAATCCTGGTAAGTCGGTACCTGGGCGGCAAAAAGCTGTAAATATGGCACGAAATACGAGACATATTGCATTTTATGAGATTATCAATAAGACGCGTTTTAAAAACGCCCAACAGAAAGCGCTGGACAAAGTAGGCGTTGTAAAGGCTCCGGCCGAGCCGGAGAAAAAAGCGGAAGCTGTTTCGCAGGGGCAGACGGAACCTGCCAAGACAGAGGCCGCAGGGCCGGGCAGGCCCGAGTTTGTCTGGTCCGCAAGGCCTAAAACATTAAGGCTTTATCCTGACCGGCTCGAGCTTTGTTTGACCTGGCAGGCGGCAGCAATAACGCTGCTGGCGTTTTTTGCGACTCTGCTGATACTGTTTCGGCTGGGCCAGATTTATTCGATAAAGAAGTCTCATGAAATAAAGACGGTAAAAACTGCCGTGCCGGTAGAGGCTGTTATGCCTGAAAAAATAATACCGGCAGCGGTCGAACCGACTGTAACGATACAAAGCCCGCCCAGAATGGTCGAACCGATGGGCGACAATGTAATCGTCATCGCGAGCTATACTTTGCGTTCCCATCTGGAACCGGTAAAACAGTACTTCGCGCAGTCCGGTATAGCGACAGAGATAATTCAAAGAGGCTCGCGATACCTGTTAGTAACGCAGAACCGTTTTGACAGTATCGATAAGGCCGGTACTGACGGTTATGTGATGAAAAGAAAAATAATGTCTGTCGGGGCAAATTATAAGCCTCCGGCAGGTTCAGGTTTCGAGTCCTTCGGAACAAAGCCGTTCCAGGACATTTACGGTATGAAAATGAATTAGTTTTTTCAGGAGTTTTTTTATGTCAATTGATCGTTCGCTGAAGCTTAAAGGTGCCCTTGTCCGGCACCGTAACGTACTTACACGTGCAGAGAGACTTAAACGGCTCAAAGACGAAGAGAAATGGGAAGAGGGCGACAGCCTTTTCGGCCTGACCAAAGTAGCCAACAGGAAAGTAGCGGTGGTTAAGAAAGAACCCAAGAAGGCTGTTGCCGCCGAAGGTGAAGCAGCCATTGCCGGCGCTGCACCAGCCGCCGGCGGAGCTGCGGCACCTGCAGCCAAGATTGCCGCTCCGGCTAAAGCCGCTCCCGCGTCTAAATCGACCGGTCAGGGTAAACCCGGCGGTGGCGGCGGCAGAAGATAATCCAGGGGAAAAATCGAAACTCGAAATTCGAAAACTTGAACCGCTGCAAAATCTGCAAGTTTTGAATATTTGGATTTTGATAATTCGAATTTGTTTCGGATTTCGTTATTAGGATTTCGAATTTTTATGAGAAAATACCTCGCAGACAGAACAAGCCTTATTGACGCAAGCGGCATAAGAAAGATTTTCAATCTTGCCGCTTCGATGAAGGACCCTGTAAATTTTTCGATTGGCCAGCCCGATTTTGACGTTCCGGAATCTCTTAAGCAGGCTGCCATCGACGCCATAAAAGAGGGCAAAAACAAATATACCATTACGGCGGGCGAGCCGGCGCTTTGCGCGAAAATAGCCGAGAAAATCACCGCAGAATTCAAATGGGAAAACCCTGCCGTGCTTTTCGCAAGCGGCGTAAGCGGAGGCCTGCTTTTGGCCTTTATGAGCCTAATCAATCCCGGCGACGAGGTGATAATACTCGACCCGTATTTCGTAATGTATAAACATCTTGTAAACCTGCTCGGCGGAAAATGCGTCTTTGTCGATACATATCCGGATTTCGGGCTTCACCCTGAAAAAATCGCGGAAAAAATCACGGACAAGACAAAAATTATCGTTGTGAACTCGCCCTGTAATCCGACCGGTGCGGTTTATTCGCAAAGCGAACTGAAGAGCCTTGCCGAAATAGCCGCCAAAAAAGATATTCTCATCCTGTCCGACGAGATTTACGATAAGTTTTGCTACGACGGGCCTTATCCGAGCATCGCGTCAATTTATCCGAATACAATAGTTATGAAAGGGTTCAGCAAAAGTTTCGCAATGACCGGCTGGCGGCTCGCTTATGTGGCCGCGCCGAAACATCTCAAGCCGATTATCGAAGAGATGACAAAGATTCAGCAATATACTTTTGTCTGCGCACCGTCTCCGTTTCAGCATGCAGCTTTTGCCGCTCTCGATTACGATATAAGCGACCTCATCGCGGGATATAAAACCAAGCGCGATATTATGTACGAAGGCCTGAAAGATAAATTCGAAATCGTAAAACCTGCCGGCGCGTTTTATACCTTTATAAAAGCCCCCGGCACAACAGCAACGGAATTCGTTGAAAAGGCGATTAAAAACAATGTGCTGGTTATACCCGGCTGTGTTTTCAGCGAAAAAGACACGCACTTTAGGCTTTGCTACACTACAACCGACGATAAAATCGAACAAGGTATTGAACTTTTAAGAAAAATCGCTTAACGATTTTTCTTGTCCGACAGGATTGTTTCAGCTAAAATTCGCTTATGCGGACAAAATTATTACTTATTTTGTTATGTGTGGTTTGCTGCCCGGCTTTTGCCGCCGAGGCCGATTTATCTCCTGATTTACCCCAAACAAACGCCGCTATTATAACCTGCACCGGTCTGATTGACGACGGCCTGTTTTCTTCGATTAAACGGAGGGCAAATACCGCTCTCGATATGGGGGCCGATTATATCATCCTCGAAATCAGCACCTACGGCGGGCTTGTAAAAAGCGCAGACGACATATCGAAATATCTAATCCTCGAACTTTCGCAAAAGGCAAGGATAATCGCTTATATTAATACCGAGGCTATAAGCGCCGGCGCTATGATAAGCGTTTCCTGTCAGGATATAATTATGCGGAAAAATACCACTATCGGCGATTGCGCACCGATTCAGATGGGAGAAAAACTCGAAGGAGTTGAGCGAGAAAAGGCCGAAAGTTTTATCCGCGCTACATTCCAAAGGGCAGCACAGGCCAACAATTATCCCCAGGCTCTGCTCGAAGCAATGGTAAGCATACATAAAAAAGTATGGCGGATACAAAACACAAAAACAAAACTATATGAATTCTACGAAGAGGACAAACTGCCGAAAGACGTCAAGATTTACGACCTGCAAAATAAAGAACTGATTGTCAATGATAATGAAATCCTGACCCTCACAGCCCGCAAGGCACACGAATACGGAATCGCAAGAGCGGTTGTAAGCGATGTAAACGAGGGAATCGCGTTTCTGGCAAAACGTGATAATGTGGTTTTTTCATCACCGCCGAGCCGTCTTGAACCGAACTGGTCGGAGCAGCTCGTAAGAATGCTCAACCATCCCTCGGTCAGCGGGATTCTGTTTATGATTGCGATGCTCGGGGTGTATATCGAATTAAAGACGCCCGGCATCGGCCTGCCCGGCCTTGTGGCGGTAATCTGTTTTGCGATACTTTTCGGCAGCAGATTTTTGACAGGCATGGCGACTTGGTGGGAAGTGGCGGTCTTTGCAATCGGAATTACCCTGCTGGCAATTGAAATTTTCGTCATTCCCGGCTTCGGTGTTACAGGCGTTCTGGGCATTTTTTTTATTCTTATAAGTCTTTTCGCAATACTTGTCCCCAACAGGCCTGATGAGCTGCCATGGCCGAGATATGATTTTGACGATGTTCAATGGCGGATTTTGTCCAACGGGGCATGGGCCTTTGCGCTCGGCTTTACAGGTTTTTTGGTTCTGGCGTATATATTGGCGAAATTCCTGCCGAAAAGAGGGCCGTTTACAGGTCTTGTACTCGAACCATCTCTGGCCGGAGCTAAAATGGAGGCGGATATGACCGCCCCGCCGGGCAGAACTGGCGAATTGAAAATCGGCGATACGGGAACCGCGATTACAAAACTGCGGCCGGCAGGACAGGCAAGATTCGATAGTGCTGTTGTCGATGTCGTCGCCGAAGGCGAGTTTATCGAGAAAGGTCAAAAAATAAAAATAATGCGGATTCAGGGCAACAAAGTCGTAGTCAGAAAAGTGGAGGAGTAAAAAATGTTCTGGTGGCTCGTTTTAGCAATTTTTCTATTTTTGCTTTGTGCCGCGCTTCTCGTTACGGAAGTTTTTGTACCGAGCTTCGGCTTAATCAGTCTTTGCGCACTCGCCTCGCTCGTCGGCGGACTGGTTATCTTCTTTAAGCTAAGTCCTACGGCAGGCTGGGCCGGCGTACTGGTTGCTGTTATTATGATACCGGCTGTGCTTGGATTCGCGTATAAAATATTTCCGAAAACGCGGTTCGGCAAAGAAGTTTCGCTTGACGGCCCAACAAGGCAAAAAGGCGACGCTATACCGGATACAGAGCAACTGCAAAGCCTTTTAGGCAAACAGGCAACGGTAATAAGTCCGCTTCGGCCGGTCGGAATGTGCGATTTTGCCGGAACAAGGCTTGAATGTGTCGCCGAAAGCGGTTATGTTGAGAAAGGAAAAACCGTCGAGGTCATAAAAATCGAAGGTACGCAATTAACGGTAAGAGAAATCGAAAATTCTTAAGGAAAGGATTTTAAAATGACAATTTCAAATTTATTTATTCTCGCTGAAATGCCTAAGGCCGTATCGGGTATCGGTCTGATAGTTATTCTGGTAATTATTTTCATTCTGGGTTTGCTGATTCTCGCTTACGGCCGATTGTGGCTGCAGGCAAAATTGTCCGGCGCTCCGGTCTCAATCGGCGAACTTATCGGAATGACGCTGCGAAAAGTTAACGCAAGCAGAATAGTCAGCGCACGAATTATGGCAATTCAGGCAGGTCTTGACTTGACTCGCCACGACCTCGAAAGCCATTATCTCGCCGGAGGCCGGGTTGAAAATGTCGTGCGGGCGCTCATTGCCGCCGACAGGGCAAATTTAGATTTAACTTTCAAGGTGGCCACGGCAATCGACCTTGCAGGCAGAGATATTCTCGATGCCGTTCAGACTTCGGTTAATCCCAAGGTTATCGATTGCCCCGACCCGGGAAAAGGCAGGGAAACTATTGACGCTGTTTCACAGGACGGCATCCAGCTAAGAGCAAAAGCCCGCGTGACAGTCCGTACAAATCTTCAGAGGCTTATCGGCGGTGCAACAGAACCGACCGTCATCGCACGCGTCGGCGAAGGCATCGTAACAACCATAGGCAGCGCGATATCGCACAAAAGCGTTCTTGAAAATCCCGATAATATCTCCAAGCAGGTCCTTGCCAAAAGTCTTGACGCCGGAACGGCGTTTGAAATTCTTTCGATTGATATCGCCGATATCGACGTAGGCGATAATATCGGCGCAAAGCTCCAGGCCGACCAGGCAAAGGCAGACCTCGCCAGGGCACAGGCTGAGGCAGAAAAACGCAGAGCAATGGCCGTCGCCCGTGAGCAGGAAATGAAAGCCCTCGTACAGGAAAATCAGGCAAAGGTCGTCCTTGCGGAAGCGGAAGTACCGCTCGCTATGGCGGAAGCCTTCAGAAAAGGCAATATGGGCATAATGGATTATTATAAAATGAAAAATGTCGTGGCTGATACGACGATGAGAGATTCCATCGCCAAGCCGCCGAAAAAAGATAATTAAAATTCAGATAAAAAATGTTTAATTTATTTAAAAATCTGCTTGCCAGAGGCAATGACGAGAATGCCTGGATACAGATTCTCATCATAGCGGCGATAATCGGGTTCGGCATATTGCGCAAAGTTGTCAGCGGGGCAAAAACTTCGGCGCAGCAGGATTCGCAAAGCGACGAAGAAGAATATCAGCCGCAAGATGTGGAAAGAACTTCCGATGTCGATGAGGAATACAGAAACCTCGAACAGCTTCGCCAGGAAAAAATCGCCCAAATCAGGGCGGCTTTCGGCATACCCGAACCACTAAGGCAGGCTGTACCGCAGCAGATGCAAAAAAGACCGATACCTGCTCATCGGCCGGCGGCAAAAACAGTCAAACCTCGTCCGAAAGCCGAAGAAGCTAAACAGGCCAAACCTGTCCAGCCGCAGCAGACTGACGATATTCTGCTCAAATTATCTTCTCCGCAGGATTTGCGTTCTGCGATTTTATATCAGGAAATTCTCGGCCCGCCTGTTTCGATGCGATAAAAAAAACGAGCCGGACACTCCGAAAAGAAACGTCCGGCTCGATATAATCAGATTACTTTTCCGCAAGCTTTACTGCTATATACCTTGCGTACTCGCCCTGCTGAACATAAAGCAGAATAGAGTTGCCCGCTTTTTGAATCAGTTTCCAGAATTCATCGGCATCTTTTACTTTTTGGCGGTTAACTTCCATTATCAAAGTGCCGCTGACGATACCGGCGTCCGCCAGGGGCGAATCGGCCTCTATACCGGTTACAATAACACCTGATTTATCTTCTTTATAACCAAACTGCCTGGCAATTTCCGGAGTTAAATTCTGCACGGTTATGCCGAGCTTTTCAGCAGATTCATCCTTAACATCCGCCGAAGCCGTCGTTGGCTCTCTTGCGGCAAGTTCTATTTCAACATCCTTTTCTTTGCCGTCTCTGATAACTGTAAGTTTTATTTTCTCGCCCGGCGGTATTCTTGCAACCTCGTTCCTGAAGCTGTCCCAGTTTTCTATTTTTCCCCCGTCTTTCTTTATAATGATATCGCCCGTCTGCAATTTGGCTTTTTCTGCGGGACTGCCTTCGACGATATTATTTACCACTACGCCTTTATGCCCTTTGGCGCCGAGCATCTCCGCCATTTCATCGCTGGCATCTTCGCCGTAAACGCCGATATAACCTCTCGTAACCTTGCCTTCGGCGATAAGCTGCTCGTAGATATATTTGGCCATATTTACCGGAATGGCGAAACCGATGCCGATATATCCGCCGCTCTGGCTGTAAATCGCCGAGTTTATACCAACTACTTTCCCGTCGATATTAATCAACGGCCCGCCTGAATTGCCGAAATTTATGGCGGCGTCCGTCTGTATAAAGTCCTGATACTCAAGCTCCGCATCGGCAAACATGAGGCCGCTTCTGCCCTTTGCCGAGACTATTCCCGCCGTTACAGTATGGCTCAGCCCGAACGGATTGCCGATAGCAAGAACCCACTGGCCGACTTTCAGCGTATCGGAATCTCCAAGTTCGACCGCAGGTAAATCATTCGCATCAACCTTAATCACAGCGATGTCGGTTGCGGGGTCTGTACCGATTATCCTGGCCTTGAGTTCCTTATCATCGGACATCTTAACGGTTATTTTACTGGCATCTCTAACAACGTGATTATTCGTCAGGATATAACCGTCTGCTGAGACAATAAAACCCGAGCCTTGTCCACGGCGGATTTGCTTTCGTTCTCTGGGCTGCTGCTGTTGCTGCTGTTGCTGCTGACGCTGATGCTGGCGGAATTGAGGGCCGAAAAACCTCTGAAAAAATTCGTCGTTCTGAAACTGCTCGAATGGGTCAAAGTATCGCATATCGGGAACTTTCTGGGTATATTCCTGCTCGACACTGACGAAAACCACCGCCGGGCTGACCTTGGCTGCTATATCGGCAAAAACTTCGCCGGTACTGCGCAAAGTTTCGATATCAGCCTTTTTGTCAGGTTCCGCTGAACAAATCGGGGCCAGTAAGAAAATAACCGCAAGGGTAAAACCAATTATCAGGGCTTTTTTGCTTCTCATAACCGCTGTCCTTTCAATGACTTACAAAAACATAAAAATGTTAAAACAAAATTAAATTGCTCTGAAAACTTTATTCTGTTATTTACGGATAAAAGCGTCAATTTGTTCGGTTTTTACGGACAAATCTTTACAAAGTATATATTCTAAACATATTATGGCTGGAAATAAAATAGAAATTCTTTATCACAACGGCGACGTTATCGCTGTCAACAAACCTGTCGGACTGGAGGTTACAAACGACCGCGGCGGCGAAAATCTCATAGCTCTTCTGCAAAAGCAAACCGCCGAAGACGGTTTAATGATTATTCACCGGCTGGACAAGGATGCAAGCGGCGTGATATTGCTTGCGAAAAACAAAGACGCTCAAACCCGATTCCAAAATCTGTTCGCCGAATCGAAGATAAAAAAAACATATCTTGCTTTGACGGCAGGCAGACCTGAAAACCAGACAGGTCAAATCAATGTCCCTTTTATGCAATGCAAAAGAGACTCGCGCAAAGTGGAAATCGCTGAAAAAAAAGGCAAAGACGCCGAAACACGCTGGGAGCTTTTGGCCGATTTCGGACGGATAAGTCTCCTTGCCGCGGTGCCGATAACCGACAGAACCCATCAGACAAGAGTCCATTTCCAACATGCCGGTTTTCCGCTCACTATCGACCCGCTTTACGGAGCAAATGCGCCGATAATGCTTTCGGGTTTTAAACCGGATTACCGCCTTTCCAAAGACGCCGAGGAGATACCGCTTATAGAAAGACTCACCCTTTGTGCGTATGAACTAAAAACAGAAAACATCCATCTTATCGCGCCGCTCGAAAAGAAGTTCAAGGCGGCGGTTAAAATGCTCACCAAATACAACCCTAAAGGCCCTGCCGCGTTTTTAAACGACCGGAACTTTCAGAAACTTCTGAACTCCGAGCCGCTTGAGCTGCACATATAAGAACAGGTCGATTTTTGCTTGCGTATCCGGCGTTTTTGCGGTAATTTACTGTTTTCACAGGATTTGAACTATGTCTGAAAAAACTATAAAAATAGGAATTGTAGGTTTCGGCACAGTAGGCAGCGGTGTTGCGAAAATTTTGCTCGAAGATGCCGACCATATCGAGGCAAGAACGGGCATAAAACTCGAACTTGCTAAAGTTGTTGACATCGACACAAAGAAAGCCCGTCCCGTAAAACTGCCTGACGGAATCCTTACCGACGATTTAAACAGTCTTCTTAACGACAAGGATATTCAAATCGGCATCGAGCTTATCGGCGGAACGACTATTGCCAAAGACATTCAACTGAAAATGCTCGCCGCCGGCAAAGACGTAATCACAGCCAATAAGGCGCTTTTGGCCAAGCATGGCAATGAACTTTACGCCGCCGCACATAAAGCCGACAGGTGCATCGCCTTTGAGGCGAGCTGCGCGGGCGGAGTCCCGATAATTTCAGCAATCCGGACAGGACTGGCCGCCAATAGAATCAAGGCAATTTACGGAATATTAAACGGAACCTGCAACTACATCCTTTCTAATATGACGAAAAAGGACGAGAGTTTTAAAGCTGCGCTGAAGCAGGCGCAGAATAAAGGCTATGCCGAGGCGGACCCGACTTTGGACATCAACGGCCAAGACAGCGCACACAAACTTGCGATTCTTTCGTCAATCGCTTTCAGCTGCGAGATTCTGCCCTGCGATATTTTCGTCGAAGGCATAGAAAATATCGATATAGTCGATATCCGCTATGGCAGGGAAATGGGTTATACTCTTAAATTATTGGCAATCGGCCAGAAAACCGACGACGGCAAAATTTTCCTGCGGGTTCATCCATCGTTCATATCAAGCGACAACGCCTTAGCGAGAGTCGATGGGCCTTTTAACGCCGTCAGTATCTTCGGCCACGCCGTCGGCCAAACAATGTTTTACGGACGCGGAGCGGGAATGATGCCGACCGCTTCGGCCATCGTAGCCGATATTATTGAAGTAGCGATGGGCAACTCGAAGAAACTGTTTAAACATCTGTCTCTCGAATCACGAAACAAGGCTGCCGGTCTTATCGGCAAAATCGACGAGCTTGTCAGCAGATTTTATATAAAGCTTCGAGTCTCCGACAAGCCCGGCGTGTTCGCTCAAATCTGCACTATTCTCGCCAAACACGAAATAAGCCTTTCAGGCGTTCTTCAGCACGAAGAACATAACACAGCCAATATTGTGCCTGCCATTGTGATAACTCATTTGACGCAGCAGAAGAAAATCACGGCTGCACTGGCCGATTTGGCAAATTTGGAAATAGTCAAAGATAAGCCTGTATGTATAAGAATAGTTGACATACCGGAGGACAGCGATTGACAAAGTATGCAATAATAATTCCGGACGGTGCGGCAGATGAGCCTATCGAACAATTCGGCGGCAAAACGATATTCGAGGCGGCCGAGATTCCCAACATCGATAAAATCAGCAAGGCAGGCAGGCTGGGAATGGTCCAGACGGTAGCTGAAAATATGTCTCCCGGCAGCGATATCGCGATGATGAGCCTGCTCGGCTACGACCCGCAAAGATACTACACCGGCAGAGCGCCAATCGAAGCGGTTGCGATGAATATCCCGCTCGAACCAACCGACTGGGTGTTCAGGTGCAATCTCGTAACGATTGCCGACGAGCAAATGGCCGACCACAGCGCAGGCCACATATCCAGTCCGGAAGGAGCGAAGATAGTCGAGGATTTGAATCGGGTGCTTGGCAGCAAGAACGTAAAGTTTTACCCGGGCGTCAGTTATAGACATATTTGCGTTATAAAAGACATTGATTTCGACGTTTATACCGAACCGCCTCACGACATAATCGGCAGGCCGATAGCCAAGAATCTGCCCCGCGGCAAAAACGCCGAGATGCTCGTCGATATGATGGCTCGTTCAAGGCAGTTGCTCGCCGACCATGAAATCAATAAAATCCGTCGGGATTTGGGCGAAAATCCGGTAAGTTCTATCTGGCTTTGGGGTCAGGGCAAAAAGGCCGCGATGGACAGCTTCGAGAACAGGTTCGGCCTTAAAGGCGTCGCGATAACCGCGGTTGACCTTGTTCGGGGTCTTGCCAAGCTGATAGGTTTCGACCTTATTAAGGTCGAAGGAGCCACCGGCTTTGTGGATACGAATTATAACGGAAAAGCGGAGGCCGCGATAAAAGCCCTCGAAAAGTACGATTTGGTTTTCGTACATATAGAAGGGCCGGACGAGGCAGGCCACGCAGGAAACGCGGATTTAAAGAAAAAAGCGGTCGAGCGTATTGACAAATATATAGTCGGGCCTGTATATAATGCCCTACAAAAATATCCAAGCCGGCGGATTCTCGTTATGCCGGACCATCCGACGCCGGTGAGCCATAAGGCTCATTCCGGCCAGCCCGTACCTTTTGCGATGGCGGGCACCGGAATCGACCCCCTGCTGGACAGTACTTTCAGCGAAGCTGAGGCGGCACAATCCGGATTGAAAATTGAAAAAGGCTGCGAACTTATGGAGTACTTTATAAAGAGCTGATTATGAGTAAAAAGAAGAAAATTATCGTACAGAAATTCGGCGGAACATCGGTAGCGAACGCTGAGAAAATCAAAAGAGCTGCCAAAAGAGCTGTCGATGAGTTCAAACGCGGCAAGCAGGTCGTCATGGTTGCCTCTGCCCGCGGAAAGCAGACCGATGAGCTGATTGCCGATGCCCTCGAGGTTAATCCCAATCCGCCCAAACGCGAGATGGACCAGCTCTTGAGCACCGGCGAACAGCAGACCGTCTCGCTCGTTGCTATGGCGATTGAGGCAATGGGCTATAAAGCGATAAGCCTTACCGGCGCTCAGGTCGGATTAGTTACCGACAGCGTCCATACGAAGGCGAGGATTAAGAGTATTAACGCTGAAAGGATAAAAAAACATCTCAACGCCGGCAATATCGTAATCGTCGCTGGTTTTCAGGGCATCGACGAAAATGCGAATGTTACGACATTGGGCAGAGGTGGCTCGGACACAAGCGCCGTCGCACTGGCCGCGGCTTTGAAAGCGGACACCTGCGATATTTATACCGATGTTGACGGCGTTTATACGACCGACCCGCGAATATTCAAAAAGGCCGCCAGGCTCGAAAAAATCAGCTACGACGAAGTACTCGAAATGGCAAGTCTCGGCTCGGGAGTTATGCACGGCCGCTCGATTGAGTTCGGAAAAAAATATAACGTAACCATACATGTCAGAAGCAGTCTAACAGGCAAAAAAGGAACTTTAATTATTCATGAGGTCCCGCAAATGGAAGGTATACTTGTATCAGGAGCGACGATTGAAAAAAATCTTGCAAAAATAACTATGATAGGCGTCTCCAATAAGCCCGGCAATGCCGCGAAGATTTTCGCGCATCTTGCCAAGGCAAAGGTAAGCGTTAATGACATCATCCAGACCGAAGTCAGCAAGCAAAAGGCTAACATCTCTTTTACGGTAAATAAAAACGATTTTGCCGACGCCAGAAAAGCCGTCGAGGAAATCAAGGTCAAGGTCGGCTGCAAAGAAGTTTTCTACCGCGACGACATCGCTGAAGTTTCCATAATCGGCGTAGGAATGAGAACGCATTACGGCGTCGCCAATATGATGTTCAGCACGCTGGCAAAGCAGAAAATAAATATCGACTCGATTACAACCAGCGAAATCCGTATAAGCTGTATTGTTGACAAACATCAGGGCGATAAGGCGCTTACCTGCTTATGCAAAATTTTCGAACTTGATAAACCCGTAAACAAGCGAAGTTATGTAAAATAAATTGAAGGTAAAAAAACATAGATACGCACAAAGCCGCTTGCAGCGGAACTTTCTGCTGCTGTCGACTTTTTTATTGGTGTCCGGTCTCGTATGGCTCGATAGAAATGTAATCAGCCGTGACAAACCTGCCGCCGGCGAACAAACAGCGAACCTCAGCGATTGGGATAAATATAACGAGAAAACTTTTACCGTCTTAAAGGTCGTTGACGGCGACACAATCGATATAAACATACCGGATGGAAATTACAAAACCACAAGAATCCGCCTTTGGGGCGTCGATACTCCGGAGACCAAACATCCCCAACTCAAAGTTATGCACTTCGGCCCCGAAGCCGCCGAATTTACGGAGAAACTGTGCTTTGAAAAACAGGTTACTGTCTATCTCGATAAGGACAATAATACAAGATGTAAATATGGCCGGTTATTGGCTTATGTACAGCTTCCTGACAGCAGCTTTCTGAACGAAGTGTTATTAAGCGAAGGTTTTGCCTATACCGATACGCGTTTTAAGCACAGTCGGCTTGAAGAATATATTCAGCTCGAAAAAACCGCAAGAGAAGAAAAAAAGGGATTGTGGGAAAAAGTTACACAAGACCAAATGCCGAAGTGGAAAAAATAAATCAGCGGCTTATTGAATGCCGTATTCTTTTATCTTCCGATAAAGGGTTCTTTCGCCGATGCCGAGGAGTTTCGCC
>CAYUYR010000013.1:0-58001 GCA_964449435.1 uncultured Planctomycetaceae bacterium
CCGGCAAGTCGCCGGTGTATTGTGGGCACATCACCGCATTCAAGTAAGTTTGCTTGGGAAATCTGGTAAATCTGGTAACGCCATAGTAATTTTTTATAGGATAATTGGAAAGAGAAAAAATAATGGGAAAAGGACAATAACCATGTTGTATGCTGAAAACGGGCGTTGGCACGGTTGCTCTGAGGCAAAGTAAGCGTGACCCGTGACAGAGTAGGTAATATAAAGTATCTTGGCGGCTTACTCCGCGGCAAAGTAAGTTAACTCTATAGTAAAGTAAATGAGTGTAACCATCAAAAGGTACGGATAGTTGGATAATAAAAAATGAATATAACGAAATCGACATTATTAAGACCTATTGGTTTCTCTGTTATTGCGATAGCAGTGTTTGTGGTAGGTCTGTTTTCTCTCAGACAGCTTGATGTGGACTATCTGCCGGAAATTACTTATCCGATGATAAAGGTCCATATCTGGTGGCGCGGAGCGACTCCGGAAGATATTGACAAGAATATCGCCGACCCAATCGAACGGGTACTGGCCACTGTTGACAATCTCGATTATCTCGAATCTTCGAGCATCGAGGGTATGTACACACTTCTGGTGAATTTTGAGTACGGCGTGAACGTGGAGGAGGCCTATCAGGATGTTATAACCGCGATGGGACGCATTGGCAGAGATCTGCCTTCTGATATGGACCCGCCGGTGATTATCAAAGCAGACCCGTCTCAATTGCCGGTTATGCAGGTTACAGTCTCGTCGCAGAAAAGAGATCTTGTCTGGCTGCGGGACTGGTGCGACAACTGGCTGCAGGACAGACTTGTGACCGTCCCGGGTACGGCAGGAGTGGAAATTGTCGGCGGATTAAAAAGGGAAATCCGCGTCCATCTCAACCCTTCGAGAATGCTTGCTTACGGCCTGAGTCCTTCAGGCATTGCAAAAACGCTTTACGAAGAAAACAAAGAGATGTTTGCCGGCAGGGTTACGGTGGAGTCGCGAGAGATAATCGCCCGAACAATGGGGGAATTTGAATCGCTCGATGAAATACGCAATGTTGTTGTCGCTCACAGCGACCGGGGGCTGGTGTATTTGAAGGATGTGGCCAGTGTGGAGGATTCACACGAGGAAGTTCGTGTCATTACGCGTTTCAACGGAGAAAATTGCGTCAAACTGAGTATTCTTAAACAGGAGCAAGCCAACACCGTCAAAGTTGCTCAGGCAGTAAAAGAAAAGCTTGAAGAACTGAAGGCAGAGATACCGGAGGATATAGAATTCGGCGTAGTAGAGAACCAGGGCGATTATGTAATGGCGGCTATAAACAGTGTCAAGGATTCCGCTATTGTTGCTGCGATATTAGTCATTATCGTTACTTATATATTTCTCGGACATTGGCGTCAAGTCATTGTGCTGATGGTTGCGATGCCGCTGACGCTGGTGGCAAATTTCCTCGTTATGAAGCTGGCGGGATTCAGCATAAATATCTTTTCGCTTGGCGGGCTGGTTGTGGCGATGGGTGTTGTGCTGGATAATTCAATTGTCGCAGTTGAAAATATTACCCGTATCAAAAATCTCAATGGAAGCGAAGCCACTCTGGCGGCGATGAGTGAAATCGGGACGGCACTGCTTGCGGCAACCCTATCCTATCTTGCCTTATTTTTGCCATTCCTGCTGGTGCCCGGTCTTATATCGCTGCTGTTCAAAGAGCTGGTGATGGTTATCGCCGGCATTGTCGTGCTGTCTCTTTTGATTGCTCTGACCATAACACCTTTAATAGCCGACCGTCTTATTAAAAAGGGCCATATAAAAGCGGGAATAGGTCATTTGCTCGACAAAATAAATGACTATGCAGCCGAAGGTTATGGCAAACTACTGAACCTGGCATTGCGGTTCAAGTGGACGGTGGTGTTGATTGCCGTAATACTGCTGGGGCTGGGCATTTTGCTTTTTGGCTTAACGGGTTCGGAATTTTTCCCGGAAATCGATGACGGCAGAGTTATGATTAAGGTAATACTGCCGGCAGGAACATCCGTAGAGAAAACAAACAGTATCCTTGCGAGTATCGAACAAAAAATCAAGGATGACGAGGCAATCGAGAGCTATTTTACGCTGGCAGGCGGCAAGGTCTGGGGGCTTTATACTTACGAGATTGCGCAAGAAGGCGAGATTGATATCCAGCTTGTACCAAAATCCAGGAGAAAGATTTCTACGGATGAATTCATACAAAAGTTAAGACCTGAAATGGGTAAGATGCCCGTCCCCGGCGGCAAAATTCCTGTAATGCATATGAAAATCAAGGGCATCAGGCAGATTGGCCAGCAACAAGTGGAAATCAAAGTCAACGGGACGGATTTAGCGGAGATATTTGCTTTCGCTCAAAAGTCGGCTTCAACATTGAATCAGACCGAAGGGCTTACCGGCGTAAATATTTCAATGGATATGACCAAGCCGGAATACAGGGTGTATGTTGACCGGGCAAGGGCTTCCGTGCTGCAGATTCCCATAAGACAGGTCGCACAGACGC
Source organism: uncultured Planctomycetaceae bacterium (assembly GCA_964449435.1). Taxonomy (GTDB): domain Bacteria; phylum Planctomycetota; class Phycisphaerae; order Sedimentisphaerales; family UBA12454; genus UBA12454. The sequence goes on from CAYUYR010000013.1 coordinate 2,516, forward strand.
TTCGCTCGCTGATTCAGGGCGAGGTTGCTACGCAGTACAGAGAAGGTTCTGAATACTATGCCATTCGGGTAATGATACCTGAGACAAAAATTACCAGTAAAGAGGACATCGAGCAGTTGATTCTTGAAAACACAAATGGCCAGCAGTTTTATCTGCGCGACATCGCCGAAGTTAAGAGGGCCGTAGGCCCGGTTGAGATTGTAAGAGAAGACCAGATAAAGCAGGTAATAGTTCGGGCAGATGCAGACAGGATAAGTGTCGGCCAGGCTGTTGAACGGGCAAAAGCAGCTTTGGCCTCTCTGGAAAAACCCAAAGGAGTTTACCTGGAAATGGGCGGACAGGCGCAAATGATGGCGGAAATGACCAGAACCGCTAAATGGATACTTGTTTTTGCAGTCTTCTTTGCTTTTGTTGTTCTGGCAGTTCAGTTTGAAAGCTTGAAACTGCCGTTATTGATACTGATTTGCCTGCCGTTTTGCGTAATAGGAATGGTTTTTGGCCTATTCTTTTCCGGTATGGCGATAGGTGCTACTGTAGCTATTGGTCTTCTGGTGGTTGTTGCTGCAACAATGAACGATGGAGTTCTGCTGCTGACGTATGCAGAGTATATCAGGAAAGGTGAAAACATCTCGGCATTGGAGGCCGTATCAAAAGCAGGAATAATTCGTTTCAGACCAAGAATAATGACAACGCTTACCACAATCGCGGGATTTATACCGTTAGCGATGAACCTCGGCGAAGGCGGCGATTTGCTCCAGCCGATGGCGGTAGCGGCCATAGGCGGACTTGTGTTCGAAATCGGCGTGGCTTTGATACTTATGCCTTGTGTCTATCTGATTTTCCAAAAAGGAGTTTACGAAAATGTTAAAACTTAAAAAAATTACAGGCAGTTTAATTTTACTTATGGCTATATTGGCCGGTTTTACCGTTGCTGCGGACAACCCGGCGTCTGAGAAGGTAAGTGAGGCCTCTGTATCGTCTTCGCTTGGCCAGTTTGATTCTGATGTTGCCGAATGCAGACGTCAGATGCGTAGGTATTGTGCCATTGCCCAGCAGATGATGGAAAAACCGGATGAGAACAAAGGCCAACAGCAAGCCGATGCCCTTGAATATCTCAGAGACGCAAAAAAACAGTGGGCTGTCATTCAGGCAAAATATCAGGATAATCGACCGCCTGAATATGTTAATGATGCTAAGTTCAAGGTTAGATTAGCCGATATTGCCAATGCGATGCAGGAGATGGAAAATCATCTTGAGGCCGGACGAGCGAAGCAATCGTTTATTTCCTGCGGTTTCGGATGTGGTTTATTTGTTCAAATGCACGAGGAAAACGGCCTGATTTATGCATTAGACCGAATTTTTCATCTCCGTAAGGCTGCAAAAACCGCTATCACCGCAGGGAAAAACAAAGGTATCGGCGGTGTATCCGTTATTTTGCCTGATTTGCTGTATTATCGTAATCAGATAATTCTTGCGCCATGCCCTTGGCCTGATGATGTTGAAAAGTGCAAACTTTATCAGGATGCGGTTAAAAAACTGTCATCCTCGCTCGATGGTCTGGCTTTGTCTGTTCAGAAAGGTGAAAAGAGCACAATGATGGATATCCTAAAGGGATTATTGGGAACAGTTAATGAAGCGTATGGTGCGGCTTTGTAATAAGTCGCATATTGTTATAAACGATTAATTTACAGGAATTGAATATGAAAAAGATACAGATACTCGGAACAGGGTGTCCGAAGTGCAAAAAACTTGCCGAATTTGTCGAACAGACGGCCCAAGAACTCGGTATAGAGTATGAAATCGAGAAAGTTACGAAAATTAATGATATAATGAAGTTCGGCGTGATGGTAACGCCTGCTCTTGTGATTGACGGCGAAGTTAAAGCTGTAGGCAAAGCGCCCTCGATAGAAGAAATGAAGAATATGTTAAAATAAGAATAAGGAATTTCTATGAGTACTAAAAAAAGCTGCAGTTGTTCAGGTGGCCCAAGATTAGTATTTGCGTGCAGCGGAGCCGCCGATGTAGGTGCAATAGCTGATAAAGCCGCGAGAAAACTGTCCAAGGACGGCATAGGCAGTATGTTTTGCACGGTCGGTCTCGGCGGACGTATAAGCGGTATTATAAAAACAACGGAAGCTGCCGCTATGGTTCTTGCAATCGACGGCTGTCCGCTGAATTGCGTAAAGAACAGTCTCCAGCAGGCAGGCTTTGACAAGTTCAAGCACTTACAGCTTGCCGAGCTTGGTCTTGAAAAATGTGCCAGTCCTGTTACAGAAGAAAACATAGATAAAGTTGCGGCCAAAGCCGCTGATATGCTGAGTAATTGAAATAATGAATAAAAAACTTTCGATAATTCTGATTACCGCCGCTTTTGTTTTTTTGGGGTTGGCCGGCTGTGAACGAAAAAGCGATGCCGGTTTGAATCCGAATGAAAACGCCGGGCGGTCTCTATCTGACGAACAATCTTCGACGCAGATAATCGCTTATTATTTTCATCCGAGATTTCGCTGTCCTACCTGCACGCAGATACAAGCGATGGCTGAGCAGGCGGTAGAAGAAAATTACATCGAAGAAATCGCTGCCGACAGGCTCGTTTGGGTGCCGATAAATATCGATGAGCCGGGCAATGAAGAATTTGTTAAAATATTTAATCTTGAAACCAGTACTCTTGTAATAGCGGAAATGGACTCTGACAAACTCCTGCGACACAAAAAACTCGAAGAAGTATGGGAATTGCTGAATAATCGCGATGAATTTGTTGGATATGTCAGAAAAGAAATCGACCAGTATTTACAGAATTAAATGGGAAATATAGAAAATTTGTTACAATGTCCCTGCTGCAGCGGCAACGGCGGCGGAAATCCGATATTGCTAATCGTAATCTTTGCAGGGGCATGGCTCTTGTTTAATTGGATAAAAACGTTAATAAAATCTAAAGGAACCTCTTTTATGAATAAGGCTGTAAAAATCATAGTCGTTATAGTTCTCATCGCGGCGGCAGGTATTGTCATTGCCGTAAAACAGAAAGACAGCAAGAACAATGCTGAAACTTCATCTTTGACAAAGCCTGATTTGGCGTCTTCGCCGAAAAATATCGCCCCTGACGGCGAGCCTCAAAGCGATGAAAACAAAGTATTATTACTCATCCCCAAGCTGCTCGATTTAGGCGCGGATAAATGTATTCCCTGCAAAATGATGAAACCTATACTTGACGAACTCAGGATTGAATACAAAGATATTTTTGATGTAGTTTTTATTGATGTCTGGAAAGACCCTGCTCCCGGTCAGAAATACGGCGTAAGAATGATACCGACGCAGATATTTTTTGACACCGGCGGCAAAGAGCTTTTCCGCCACGAAGGATTTTATTCTAAAGAGGACATACTCGGAAAATGGAAGGAACTCGGCATAAATCTTGAGAAAGGTTCGGATAATGAAAGCAAATAGAACTATAATGTCGGCAATTGCCGCAGGGCTGCTGATAACTATTCCGTGTTTTGCAAAGGCTGATGATCCCAAAAATGCCAAGACGGTAGAACAACTCTACCCGAATTTTGCAGCCGGCGTACTGACTTACGCAAAGGTCGGAACACTGCCGGAAGGAATTTTACTTAAATCCGAAGGCATAGAAATCAGTTCAAGCGATATCGACAAGTCCATATCGGGACAGCCTGAACAATTCCAGGTTGAATTGAAAAAAAATGCGTTTTTTTTGCTTGAGCAGGAAGCAACCGGCAAATTACTGCTGAAAACAGCCAAACAGAATTTGGCCAAAGAAAATAAGGATACTGCCGTAAAAACAGACGACGAGCTTTTAAAGACGTTTTTTGGAAATCTTACCAAAGATATAAATGTTTCAAATCAGGATGTTGAAAAGTTTTATAAGGAAAATGAAAGCATTTTCTGCAACACTCCTTTGGAGAGCGTGCGGAAACAAATCGAATCCTATGTTTTGCAGGATAAACAGCAGCGGTTTGTGGATAAGTATATCCAAACACTTGGCCGGAAAATAAAAATCGTCGTATCGGATTCCTGGACGAAACAGCAGGCTGCGAATGCAAAAGATAATTCCCTCGATAAGGCAAGAGGCGCAGGCAAGCCGACGATTGCGATTTTCAGCGCCGCGAGTTGCTGCGGGCCGGATAAAATGATACCTGTTAAAGAAGCGCTCCTTAAAAAATATGACACCAAAATCAACATCGTTTATATCGAGCCCAGAAAGGAGCAGATTCTTGCCGCCCGCTATGGTATCCGTTCTATCCCAACACAGATATTGTATGACGGCACAGGCAAAGAATTTTTCCGCCATAGCGGCTTTTTCTCAGAGGAAGATATAATTGGCAAGTTAAACGAATTAGGAGTTCGGTAATATGCAGGAATTATTTACGCAATTAACCCGTGCGGTTGAAGGCGCTTGGTTTATAGCCGTTGTCGCTTCGTTTATCTGGGGCGTATTGAGCATTTTGCTTAGTCCCTGTCATCTGGCGAGCATTCCGCTGATTGTGGGCTTTATTGACGAACAGGGCAAAATTTCTACCAAACGGGCGTTTTGGATTTCGACGCTGTTTTCCGTCGGTATCCTGATTACGATTGGAGCAATCGGGGCACTTACGGCCGCGGCAGGGCGAATGCTCGGCGATGTAGGCAGATACGGCAATTATTTCGTCGCCGCTATCTTCTTTCTTGTCGGGCTTCATCTGCTCGATATTATTCCTATGCCATTTTCAGGGCCTGGCAAAGTCGGAATGAAACGCAAAGGAATGCTCGCGGCGTTTCTGCTCGGACTTATCTTCGGTATCGCTTTAGGGCCCTGCACGTTCGCGTATATGGCGCCGATGCTGGCGGTTACTTTTAAAATGGCTTCGACCAATGTTTTTTACGGCATTTTACTGCTGCTTGTTTATGGAATCGGTCATTGCTCGGTAATCGTCCTTGCAGGCACGTTTACAGAATTTATAGAGCATTATCTCAACTGGAACGAAAAATCCAAAGGCGCGGTAATCCTCAAGAAAATCTGCGGCGTACTCGTGCTTGCGGGCGGGCTTTATATGATTTATACTGCTCCATAGACTGATTTTAGGAGTTTTTATGTCAACTGAGGGTAAACAAAATAAAAAAGGATTTTTTACAAAGCTTAGCGAATTCTTCAAAGGGTTTGAAGGTTCCGGCTGTGCGTGCAATTGTCTTAAAACAGCATGGGAAAAACAAACCAAAGAATAAGCGGAGAAAAATAGTAAGAGTAAAAGTGATTGCCAGGAACACTAACTATCGGAGCTATCGAGACTTAAGGATGCTGTACATCGGATTAGTGCTGAAATATTTAAAATAATTTGACAAGAATATTTTTTTTACGTATAATACTTCGTTATATGGCGAAGTATAGGAGGTATAATGCTTGAGATACTAAATATTACTAAGGCTCTGTCGGATGAGACCCGTGTTAGGGCATTAATGATGCTGACCGGTGATGAACTCTGTGTTTGCCAGATTATTGAGATGCTGGGGCTGGCCCCATCTACGGTGTCAAAGCATATGTCCATCCTCCGGCAAGCCGGGTTGGTCGAAACACGCAAGGAAGGCCGTTGGATTTATTATCGGCTGGCTAATAGTAAAGCTCTAAAATCGCATGAGATACTCAACTGGCTGGAAAGACATTTAAAAAACGACAAGCGTGTTTTAGACGATGTTAAACAACTGCGGCAAATACAAAAGATGAGCAAAGATGAATTATGCCAATGCTACAAGAGTTAAAATAAATATGAATAGTAAACTTAAAATTTTATTTTTTTGTACCGGTAATTCATGCCGCAGCCAGATGGCTGAGGGATGGGCAAGGCATTTGAAGGGTGATCTTATTGAGTCCTATTCTGCCGGTATTGAAACGCACGGTCTTAATGCTAATGCGGTTAAGGTTATGGCCGAGGCAGGTGTGGATATTTCCGGGCATCGTTCGAAACATCTTGATGAACTAGAAAATATCAAATTCGATTATGTGATAACGGTGTGCGATAATGCAAACGAAAGCTGTCCGATGTTTCCCGGCAAAACGAAGGTTATCCATGCCGGTTTTGATGACCCGCCGCGACTTGCCAAAGAGGCTAAAACCGAAGAAGAAACGTTGAATATTTACCGTCGAGTAAGGGATGAAATTAAAAGTTTTGTCGAAAAATTGCCGGAGTTTCTGAAAAAAATCTAAAGATGAGTAATTTGAGCAGAAATCAGGTTCAGGAAATTATTAAGGAGCTTGAAAACAGCATCATGCGTCCAGAGTGTTTGACGTGTGACTGCTTTGGGGGGCTTTTGACTCAACTGGAACTGGACTGTCCGGAAGATGTCCGCGACCTGATCAATCGTCTTAAGACTTCGGCCGAAAAGATGCATGGTTGTCTTGGATGCGACCCTTGTCCGCCGGGTGGACTATTTGCTCAATATCTCAAGTCAAAAACAAATAACAATAATACAAATATTAAGGATTAATACCAATGGAAACAGAAAAAAAGAAAAAAGGCCTGTGGGCAGCAATACGGGAGTCTATGGCCCAAACCGGCGGATGCTGCGGCGGCGGACAAAGCTGTTGTGGCCCTTCAAATGAAGAAGATAAGAAAAGCGTTGGAAAAGAGAGTTCAGGCAATGAGAAAAAAAGAAAATGATAAGGTTGCCAAGTACAGGGAAATAGCGGTGCTAAGCATTGTTCCCTGTGCTGTTGGCATTTTAATTATAGCAAGCTGGGCACTGGCACAGTGGGAAATTGGGCCATATTTTCTGAACGCGGGATTGGCGCTGTTTGCCACTCTATTCGGCGGCTATCTGCGATTCCTCGCAGGCTTCAAGGACATCTTTAACCGAAAGATAACAGTCAATGTATTCGTAACGGTTGCCCTTATCGCCACAATTGCGATTGGTGAGTTCAGGGCGGCAGCGGTTATCGTGTTCATTATGGCGGTAGCGGGCGCCTTGGAGTCCTATACGCTTGACAAAACTCGCAGAAGCATAAGAAATCTGCTGGACCTTACACCCAAAACGGCAACTGTCCGCCGCGGTGAGGGTGAAATTACTATACCCGTCAATGAAATCCGAATAGGTGATATTGCGGTTGTCAGACCCGGCGGACGAATCCCTGTCGATGGAATCGTAATAGCGGGTCAAAGCAGCGTCAACCAGGCGCCGATTACAGGTGAATCCATACCGGTCGAAAAGTTTAAGGGCAGCGAAGTATTTGGCGGAACGCTGAACGAAACAGGCCGCCTTGAAATAGAAACTGCCAAGGTTGGCAATGATACCACTTTAGCTAAAATAGTTCACCTTGTCGAGCAGGCTCAAGGGACAAAGGCTCCTATTCAGAATCTTGCCGACCGCTTTACAACGTGGTTTTTGCCAATGGTGATTGTATTGGCGGTAATTGCTTTTTTAGCAACAGGCGATGTTAAAATTGCTGTTGCGGTTCTTTTGGTTGCCTGCCCATGTGCCTTTGCAATCGCTACACCAACAGCAGTAACTGCCGGTATATCTAATATGGCTCGTCATTCGGTACTAATCAAAGGAGGAATATTTCTCGAACTGGCCCAAAAGATAGATGTGCTCCTGGTGGATAAGACCGGTACATTTACTTTTGGAAGACCAAAGGTTGTCGGTATTGTTTCTTTCAACGGTATCCCTGAAGAAGAAGTTCTGCGTTTGGCTGCAATCGCTGAGAAGTATTCAGAACATCCACTTGCAAGATCGGTTATGGCCTGCGCAAGAAAACGAGGAATTGAGATTCCGTATCCCACTGATTTCAATATTGAAGTTGGAATGGGCGTAACTGCGCGGTTGGACGGCAAGGAGATATTGGTTGGGAAAAATAAATTTTTGCAGAACAAAGGTGTTTGTGTTGCCGAATACATTGAGTACGCAATTTCAGAGCAAACCGAGCAAGGCAGAACAACCATTCTTGTAGCTAATGATATGAAACCTGTCGGTTTGATTGCTATTGCTGACGAGATTCGCCCCCAGACTCCGCGTGCTATTGCTGCCCTGAAAGCGATGGGCATTAAAAAAATCATAATGCTCACAGGAGATAATCAAAGAGTTGCGAAATCCGTAGCAAAAGAAATCGGGGTTGATGATTTTCAGGCCGAGCTTCTTCCTGAACAAAAATTGCAATTTGTTGAAAATCTGCAAAAGCAGGGAAACATTGTCGGGATGATTGGCGATGGCATCAATGATGCTCCGGCGTTAGCTTTAGCGGATGTTGGCATCGCGATGGGTGCTGCCGGGACAGATGTAGCTGTTGAAACTGCTGATGTAACCCTGATGAATGATGATTTGTCGCGAGTTGTAAACTTTATGAATATGTCGAGAAAAGTACTCTTTCGTATCAAACTCAATATTTTCTTTTCTATGATGTACAATATCATTGGGTTTGTCCTCGCAGGCTTTGGGACGCTTACGCCTGTCTTGGCGGTTGTATTTCAGGAGATAGGTTGTATTACGGTAGTCTTCAGTTCGACGCTGCTTTTGTGGGCAAAAACTGGATCGTCGCTGAATAACAACGACGACATTTTGCCCGGTATAGAATTAAATATTGAAAACGCCATAAGCGATGTTTCTTAATGTGCATAAATGTCAAAAATAATAAATGAAATCAAAGGAAAAAATTATGAAAACCACAAAACCTGAAAACTGCGGCCCGGGATGTGATTGCGGTAAACTTTCGAAAAATACAAAACTGAAAGCTGTGATTTGCGTTATAGTATTATTGGCGGTATGCGGAATTTTCCTTTATAAGGCCAAGAACGGAAAACAGGCAGCTTCGGTTGATACGGCAACTGCATTTGCCGCTCCTGTTGCAAAAGAAGTAAATGAACAGAAACCAGCGGCCGAAGCAGTCGAAGACAATGAAATAGTGGGCGAGTTTCTGGATTCACTTGCTTCGCTGAACAAAGTAGCTATAGACAAGGATGCCGTATTTGTTTTTGTACCAGCTAAAAATAGTAACATAGTTAGTAAGGAAACTTTCGATGCAATAGCATCCGCCAAGCAGAAAATAGAATCCAGAGGCGCAAAACTTGGCTTATACACTATACAATCCGGTTCACCGGAATACACCAATATTGCCTCGCAATTGCCTCCGCCGTCTATACTGGTTATGAGCAAAGGTCTTGGTATGGGGGCAGTGGCTGGAGGAATAACAGAGGAAAAAATTCTACAGGCTTATGTTGCATCCGCCAGTGCAGGCTGTGGACCGTCTGGTTGCGGTCCATCGTCATCAGATTGCGGTCCAGCCCCGGTAGGTCCCAGAGTTCAGTAAGGATTTTATAATGCTTGAATATATTACAAATACATTGCAGCAAGCAGCCTCTCAACCATTGGGACTGGTCTTCGCGTTGTTGCTTGGCGTCGTAAGCGCCGCCACCAGTGCCTGCTGTACGTTACCGGCATTGGGGATTTTGGTTGGCTATTCCGGTGCCGCGGCAAACGACAACCGCAAGTCAGCCGTAAGAACCGCTGTACTATTTACATTAGGCACAATTATCTCCCTTATGATTATTGGGGGAATCGCCGGTTTTGTTGGTCAGGTTGCCCAAAACACCCTTGGCCGATACTGGAAAATTTTCGCCGGTATAGTGGCAGTATTTCTCGGCTTAGCAGCATTGAACCTTCTGCCTTTTAAGCTCTCCTTTGGCAAGTTCGAGGGTGTAAAAAACAGGATGGGCAAATCCGGGGCGGTGTTGGCAGGTCTTATCCTGGGCGGTATTGTCGCCGCCAGTTCCCTGCCGTGCAATCCCGGTATCTTCATCGTAATTGGAGCGGCGGTACTGCAAGGCAAAGTCCTGTGGGCGACACTTATGCTGGCGATGTTCGCCATCGGTTTCAGTCTGCCGCTGGGAACGGTACTGCTTGGAATTTCGTTGAGCAAAGTCAGCCTTGCTGCCAGAGGCGCCGATTTCGTGTTTCGCTGGATAGCAGGGGCAGTCCTTGTCGTTGCGGGATTTTATTTTTTAGTAACATTTTAAGAAGTTTTATGGATTAAAATAAAACGAACTGATGCATTTCGTGGAAAACCATTGTGTACTTGTGCTTGCGGGCGGGCTTTATATGATTTATACTGCTCCGTAAGATACGAACAGGAAATCACTATGCAGAAATCACAAAAACCAAAAGTATTATTTTACTGTAAGCATAACTCTGGCCGCAGCCAGATGGCCGAAGGTCTTTTGCGTAATATGGCCGCAGACCGTTTCGAGATTTATAGTGCCGGCGTGTCTCCCAAGCCGATTCACCCGATGGTCTATACCGTGATGGAAGAAATCGGCATCGATATCAGCGGGCAAACTTCCAAAAATATAGATTCGTTCTATAATCGCGGACTTATTGATACTATTATTATTGTATGCCACGAAAGCGAGGTTGAGTGTCCCCGGCTGCACCCGCTTGCGCTGAAAGTTCTAAACTGGCCGCTCGACGACCCTGCGGCGGTTTTCGGCGAGCAGCAGACCGTTTTGAAAGCATTTCGTTTCGCCCGCGACAAGCTCAAAAAAAAGCTTACAGACTGGCTGGCTGAACAGAAAACAGATGAAAAATAATAATTCGGGTTCGGGAGGGATTTTACAATGAAAATAGGGGTAATTATTTCTACTAACGATGCAGAGACCTGCTGGAACGCTATTAGATACGCGAATTTTGCACTTGCACAAAAAGACGACGTGAAAATATTTTTTATGGGCAAAGGGGTCGAGTATCAATCTATCAGCACGGGAAAATTCAATACTGTCGAGCAGGCCGAAAAATTTATGCAGAGCGGCGGGAAAATTCTTGCCTGCGGCAGTTGTATTAAATCACGTCAGCAGGATGGTTCCCAAATGTGTCCGATTTCGACGATGAAAGATATGTATGATATTATAAAAGAGAGCGACAAGGTTGTTGCTTTTTAATAATTTATGCAGATGAGGTTGCGGCAGGACGATTATGCAAAAACTTAAAGAAGTGGTTTTGCTGTTCCTCAAATTAGGCTTCATTTCTTTTGGCGGGCCTGCGGCGCAATTCGCCCTTATGCATAACGAGACGGTAGAAAAACGCAAATGGCTCGACGACCGCCAATTTCTCGATTTAATTAGTGCCACAAATCTTATCCCCGGCCCGAACGGAACTGAACTGGCTATGCATATCGGCTTTTTGCAGGCAGGCTGGCTCGGCTTAATTGCGGCAGGAGTATGTTTAGCTTTGCCGGCGATATTGATCACGCTTTTTCTCGCGTTTCTTTACGTTCGTTTCGGCACATTGCCGCAGGCTGAATGGCTTTTGTACGGTATAAAACCTGTCGTAATCGCAATAATTTTACAGGCATTTTGGCGATTGGGGCGAAAAGCAATCAATGATGTTCTTACCGCGGCGGCGGCTTTGATTGTTTTTGTTCTGTATTTTATGCATATAAATGAAATCGCTCTGCTGTTCGGCGGCGGATTGGCTGTGATGCTGTTCAAAAATATTCGCCAATTTCACAATCGTACCTGCTGTATATCTTTGATTCCGCTCGGCGGGATGGGGATACTGTCGCAGGTAATGGTAAGTTTCAGTTTTTCGCGACTTTTTCTGACTTTCCTCAAAATAGGCGCTGTGTGGTATGGAACGGGCTATGTCCTGCTTGCGTTTCTGCAGGGCGATTTTGTCGAACGGCTCGGCTGGCTTACTACTCAGCAGCTTTTAGATGCGGTTGCCGTCGGCCAAGTTACTCCGGGGCCTTTATTTACTACCGCAACGTTCGTCGGCTATATTCTCGGTGGTTTTAAAGGGGCTGTTCTGGCGACTATTGGTATTTTTCTGCCTTCTTTTGTTCTTGTTGCTGTTACAAATCCCATAATTCCGAGATTGCGAAAATCACCGTGGACCGGCGCCTTATTGGACGGCATAAACGCCGCGGCGATTAGTCTTATGGCTGCGGTAACCTGGCAGTTGGGCAAAGATTCGCTCATCGATATTGGTGCTGTTACTATTTTTGCTGTTTCTTTTATTTTGCTTATCAGGTTTAAGCTCAATTCTATATGGCTGCTCGCAGGCGGAGCATTAGCGGGACTTTTAAACCTTTTTTTCAGATAAGATAAACAACATACTTATTCTTGCCGCCGGCCTTTATATGATTTATACTGCTCCATAAAACCCAAAAAAGCTAAAAAAACTTACCCCCACCTGGTAAAGTATGTATGCTGAATACGGCAATGACAATCGAGACCGAAACAACTTTGGTTGACCAGCCGGAAAAACAGGAACTCGAATCACGCCTACGGCGGACAAGTATCGGGTTATAGCCGTAAATCTTGTCCCCGAGAAGCTGTTATCCTGCCTGCCCCAGCGTGTCTTAAGCTGGGAGGTTTTGCAACAGGGGAAAGGCAGGCCAAGGCTAGAAGCATTTTTGTATGCGGAAACGATGGATGCTTGCTTGTCTTTGTGTGCCTGTTTAGATGGCTATCAGTCAGCTTGCTGCCAGTTAAGCAAGTGTAAGTTTGTTTACCTTCTTCCTCTACCTCTGCTGTGTCCAGGCTTGTCTTCCGGCCTACCCCGCTCTTTTTCACGATTTTCAACTGTTCCTTGTGGCTCGTCGCGTTTTTGTTCACGTTCTACTTCACGGTTCTCACCTCTGCCTGCCGGCCTGCCGTGTTCCTTTTCAGGTTTGCCGACTCCTTCGGGTCTGCCAATACTTTCGGGCTTACCGGTAGGTAACTCCCCTCTTTGTATCTTGCTGAGTACATCCAGTGAATGATTTCTACCTCGATTAGACACCTCTATGGCATGTGCAATGGCCGGCTTAGCCTGTTCCGGTACTTCTCCCAATAGACCCGTCAGCACCTCAGTGTGTTTTTTGGTAGACCTTTCCACTGCGTTTAACGCCTCAATTACATCTATTCCTTGCGCTCTGGCTTCAACGATATCCTCCAGTGCTCCACCGATGGCGTTTTCATAATCTTTGGCCAGCGTTTCTACAAACTCTGGCTTCCCTTTAGACTGCATTGATTGGATATTTGCTACTCTCCTTTCAGCATGTGCGGTATGAAGCAATGCTTTCTCTAACGGGCTGGATGTTTGGGCTAACTCCACTGCTTCCACGGCGATATTTCTTCCCCGCTTGGAGACCGCGATAGCATGTTCAATAGATGGCCTTGCCTCTTGAGGAGCTTTATCCAGCAAATCCGCTAAAGCTTCGCTGTGTTTCTTGGTAGATTCTTCTACCACTTTCAACGCCTGACTTAATTGTGCCGCCCTTGACGTTTCACTCAGCCCCTCATCCTGTGGAAAAGCGGAGCTAATAGGAAATAAGCAGAATACAGCCATGACAATGACCAGAGTGTTGTAATTTACGGTTGTTTTTTTCATAAAATAACCCTTCTACTTAACACTACAATGCTACATTATGGTTTTTGAAAGTGCGGGGCCGTGTTTTTAGTATAAAAACGCGGTTTTAGTTCCAAAGACATACTATCTATCATTGTCGTATTAAAGTATAAGCGGCATTACAACAAATGTCAAACTACCCTTGGGCTACCTCGGTTTTTCTTCCAACGTCCGGAAAAAATGATTCATCCTTGCTTTTCAGACCTATTTTGGTATAATGCCTGCGGAGATGGAGTTCTCCGTATAACCGCCCGAAAGGCTGATAACTCCTGCGGTGTTTAAGGCTGTCGGAGCTTTTTTTGTGTCCTCCCAGCCTGTAATTTCCCGTTATTTATGGAGTTTTTATGCTGCAGAAAATCATATATCTTGCTCTTGCCGGCGCCGCAGGGACGCTTACGCGTTATTGGCTTAGCGGATTCGTTCAGAAAAACATTTCAATCGGATTTCCTTTCGGCACCGCTGCCGTTAATATTCTCGGCTGTCTTGTATTCGGCCTGCTCTGGGCAGTGTTCGAAAACAGGCTCTCAATCAGCGGACAGATGCGGATAATAATTTTTGTCGGTTTTTTCGGGGCATTCACCACGTTTTCTTCTGTTATGTTCGAAACAGCCCAGTTGCTCGACGAGTCGCAATGGCTCTGGGCTTCGGGAAATATACTACTGCAAAATGCTCTCGGACTAATTGGCATGCTCGCCGGTCTGGTAATCGGCAAATATATTTAACGGAAAGGTATCGCTATGAAACTGCCGTCAGAATCGCAATTGTTAAGAATATTCATCGGCGAAGCGGACAGATTCGAGGGGAAACCGCTCTATGAGGCAATTGTTAATCTTGCAAGGCAAAAGGGGATGGCCGGTGCTACCGTCCTAAAAGGCATTATGGGTTTCGGCGCAGACAGCAGAATGCATTCAGCTAAAATATTGAGGCTCTCGGAAGATTTGCCCATTGTAATTGAAATTGTTGACAAGCCTGAAAGAATAAAGGATTTTCTGCCGGAACTGGACAAAATGATTAAAGAAGGATTGGTTACCCTTGAAAAGGCCGAAGTAATCGCTTATAGATATAATCCGAAGAATGGAAAATAATCGAAAAAACGCGATGAAATTTATCGTCCTGCTGGGCGTTGTAAGCCTTTTAGCGGACATTACTTATGAATCAGCCCGCAGTCTTGCCGGCCCGTATCTTAATATCCTCGGCGCAAGCGCCGTAGTTGTCGGTTTTGCGGCGGGGGCGGGCGAGTTGCTCGGCTACGGCTTGCGGTTCTTCTCCGGCCTGCTCAGCGACAAAACCCAAAAATACTGGACGATTACCATTGTCGGCTATGTCGTTAATCTGCTTGCCGTGCCGCTATTGGCTTTGGCAAATCACTGGCCGCTGGCGATAAGTCTTATGATTGCTGAGAGAATCGGCAAAGCGATTCGCACTCCTGCCCGCGATGCGATGCTTTCGAGCGCGACATCATCGGTCGGCAGAGGATGGGGCTTTGCACTGCACGAGGCGCTCGACCAAATCGGCGCGATGGCAGGCCCTGTTATCGTTATGGTTGTTCTGGCACTGAAAGGTTCGTATCATTACGCTTATGCCGTTCTTGCTGTTCCCGCCTGTTTAGCCATTATCATACTAATAATCGCCCGGATTGAATATCCTCATCCGCAAAAACTCGAGACAGACACTCCTGCTGCCGATGATGGAAAGTTGCCGAAAATTTTCTGGCTTTACCTTGCGGCGGTCGGTTTAATCGCGGCGGGCTTCGCAGATTATCCTTTGGTTGCTTTTCATATCAAAGAAAAAGCGATTTTCGACGATAAATGGATTCCGCTGCTTTACGCCGTCGCGATGGGCGTTGACGCTATTGCCGCCCTTATATTCGGCAAATGGTACGACAAGGTCGGTATGCTGTCGCTTGCCGGTGCGGTTGTGATTTCCGCGTTTTTTGCCGCCTTTGCTTTCACATCCGGCCCCGTGTTAATCATTATCGGCGTATGTCTGTGGGGCGTTGGTATGGGCGCTCAGGAGTCGATTATCCGTGCGGTCGTTGCCGACATAGTGCCCAAGTCGAGGCGCGGAACAGGTTACGGCATTTTCAACGCAGGCTTCGGCGTATGCTGGTTTTCAGGCAGCGTGCTGCTCGGCGTTCTTTACGATATTTCAATTGCCGCTCTTATCGGATTTTCGATTATCGCTCAGCTTGCCTCTGTCCCGCTGCTTATTTCCCTCCGCAAAAAGCTCAATATAAAAACCTCTGGTTAATTTTGACTTTTTCTGATAAGATACTGCCGCACTGAAAGTTCTGTTTAAGGACAAACGATGAAACTGACTTTTCACGGGGCTGCGGGCGAAGTTACCGGCTCGGCTCACATTGTAACAATTAACGGAAAAAACATCCTTTTAGACTGCGGCCTGTTTCAGGGCAAAAGAAAGGAAGCGTTCGAGAAGAACCGCAATTTCCTCTTCGCTCCCGACAAAATCGACGTGATGCTGCTCTCCCACGCACATATGGACCACAGCGGCAATGTGCCGACACTTATTAAAAACGGCTACAAAGGCAAAGTTTACTGCACCGATGCCACCGCCGATTTGTGCGAAATAATGTTTCAGGACTGCGCCCATATCCAGACTTACGATGTTGAGTACGTCAATAAAAAGCGTCTCCGGCAGGGCAAGGCTCCTTTCGAGCCGTTATATACCGCCGAGGATGCAACTAAGGCGATGACTCACATCGAGCCTGTCGCGTATTCCAAGCCTTTCAAAATTTTCGACAATGTCGAGGTCTGTTTCCACGACGCCGGCCATATTTTAGGGTCGGCCTTTACGGAAATAAATTTCAGAGAAAACGGCAGTACGAAAAAACTTATGTTCACCGGCGACATCGGTCGGCGTAATATCCCGATTTTAAAAGACCCCGTCGTTATAAAGGACATCGATTATTTAATCACTGAAAGCACTTATGGCGACCGCAAACATCCGCCCGCCGAGGACGTCAAAGCCGCTCTAAAGGAAGTCGTCGATAAAATCTGCCAAACCAAAGGCAAGCTGATTATCCCCGCCTTCAGCGTCGGCAGAACGCAATATCTGGTTTATCTGCTGAATAAATTGTACAGCGAGGGCAAAATTAGTCCGCTGCCGGTTTATGTCGATTCGCCGCTGTCCAGCGCAGCGACCAAAATTTACGCAAAGCACAGGGAATGCTGGGACTCGGCTGCGGTGGAGTTCTTGATTGACGGCCGCAAGCCTTTTGATTTCGAGAACCTGCGATATACCGAGGACGTCGAGGAGTCCAAATCCTTAAATAATATACCCGGCCCGATGATTATCATTTCCGCATCCGGAATGTGCGAAGCAGGCCGAATCCTTCACCATTTAAAGAACAATATAACCGACCCGAAAAACATGGTTTTGATAGTCGGCTATATGGCCGAAAATACCCTTGGTCGCAGGATTGCCGAGCACCATAAAGAGGTCAAGGTCTTCGGCACGCCTTTGCCGCTCGAAGCCGGAGTTGACGAAATCGCCGCCTTGAGCGCCCACGCCGACCAGTTCGAGATGCTCGATTATTTCGACAAATGCGGCTCATCGCACGTCGAGCACGTTTTCTGCGTCCACGGCGAGCAAAACGCCCTCAAATTCTTCTCAGACAGGCTGCTCGATGCCGGTATGAAAAACGCCCATATCCCCTCGCCAGGCCAGAGTTTCGAATTATAGACCTTTTATTTTGCTTGCAAAAAGGGGCGATTTTCTGTAAATTCAGGGTTTCGTAAAATGGCTGCGGCTGCGCCGCTCGTTTCGTCTGACGTCTTACGTCTTTCGTAACCGATACGAGCTTCGCAACCGCTTGACGATATACGATTTTGCCAACGTAGCTCAACGGTAGAGCTCCGGTTTTGTAAACCGGGGGTTATCGGTTCGAATCCGATCGTTGGCTTTATCAGCCGCAAAGGCACAAAGACACAAATAAAATGCAAAAAAATATTTGGTGTCTTTGTGTCTTTGCGGCTATAATTTTTATGGAGAAGCGATGGTAAAAAGAGCTATAGAAAAAGCGAAGGCGCTTATTGCGGCGATGGAGTACATTCGTCTTTTTCGCGGCAAAATCGTCGTTGTCAAGCTCGGCGGAAGCGTTCTCGACGACATCGAGCTGCGCAAAAAGCTGCTGACCGACGTTGTCTTTATGGCCACTGTCGGCATACAGCCGGTCCTCGTCCACGGCGGCGGAAAAGCAATCACAAAAGCGATGAACGAATCCGGCATCGAGCCTCAGTGGGTTAACGGCCGCCGATATACCGATGAGCGGGCAATGGCAATCGTCGAGCACGTGCTCGTTCACGATATGAACGCCTCGATTTGCGAAACAATAAAGCAGCTCGGCTCCGATGCGATGGGTATGCACTCATTAAGCAGTTGCGTCCTGTTTGCCGAGCCTCTTCGCTATACCGATTATGAGGGACGGAAAATCGACCTCGGCCTTGTCGGCGAGGTAAAAAATGTCAACAGCACCTTGCTCAAAACCCTTTGCGGCAGCGGAACGATTCCGGTTATCGCGCCCGTAGCTATCGACCGCGCAGGCGGAAAGCTCAACGTCAATGCCGACAGCGCAGCCGGCAAAGTCGCCGCCGCTATCGAAGCCGAAAAATTCGTCTCAGTCAGCGATACGAACGGAATTTTGAAGGATATTAACGACACCGACAGCGGAATTGAAAGCGCAACCGAAGCAGAAATAAAACAGATGATTAACTCCGGCGTGATAAATGAAGGTATGCTGCCCAAAGTCGAGGCCTGCCTGCTCGCACTCGACGGCGGCGTAAAAAAAGCGCATATAATCGACGGCCGAATCCAGCACTCACTGCTTTTGGAAATCTATACCGAAGAAGGCGTCGGCACGCAGATAGTAAAATAGGAATACGTTCTTTTACAATGTCATTGCGAGTCCCTTAGTCCTTAGATGCCATAGGCAGGACGAAGCAATCTCAATCGTGCTTTTCGTAAATCGGTTATGGTTGCGCGGCTCGTCACGGTTACGTCAGACGTATGACGGTTGACGAAACGAGCTGCGTCACCAATAAACGTATGACGATAGACTTAAAATAATATGCAAGTGAGAAATTATGACGACAAATGATGTAATCAAATTATTCGACCAGTATGTTATCGCCAATTACGGCCGATTGCCGCGGGTTATCGTTCGCGGACAGGGCAGCTATATATATGACGCCGACGGCAATAAAATCCTCGATATGTTCCCCGGCTGGGCTGTCAGCGGTATCGGCCACTGCCATCCGAAAGTCGTAAAGGCAATCCAGGCCCAGGCCGGCAAGCTATTACATATGGACAATACTTTTTATACCGAGCTGCAGGGCAAACTTGCAAAGCTGCTCAGCAAGCGCGCTTTCGGCGGCAAGAGCTTTTTCTGCAACAGCGGCGCAGAAGCCAACGAAGCTGCGCTCAAACTTGCCCGAATCCACACGCCGAAAGGAAAATATAAGTACATCACTACTCTGGGCGGTTTTCACGGACGAACGTTCGGTGCGATGGCTGCCACTGCTCAGCCCAAAAAGTTTGAAAACTTCCAGCCCGTAGTTCCCGGCTTTGTCTATGTCCCGTTTAACGATGTTGCTGCGCTCGAAAAAGCATTTGACGCTCAGGTTGCCGCCGTGATGGTTGAACCGATTCAGGGTGAAGGCGGAATTAAAGTCGCTACGCCTGAATATATGAAAGTCATTCGCGAGCTTTGCGATAAAAATCAGGCTGTTATGATACTCGACGAAGTTCAAACCGGTATGGGCCGTACCGGCAAATGGTTCGGCTATCAGCATTACGATGTTGTTCCCGATATTATCACTCTGGCAAAGGCGCTCGGCGGGGGCGCGGCGATTGGCGCGATGATGGCAAAGCCGAATGTCGCCGCTTCGCTCGTACCCGGCACGCACGCCTCGACTTTCGGCGGAAATTGTGTCGCCTGTGCAGCGAGCATCGCCGTGATTGAAGCGATTGAAGAAGAAAATCTGCTCGGAAACGCCGCCAAAATCGGCCAATACGCCGCAGATAAGCTCAACGCTTTAAAATCGAAGCACACAATCATCGACCATGTTCGCGGCAAAGGCCTTATGCTCGGCATTCAGCTAAAATCGCCCGGCGCAGATATTGTCAGTAAATGTCTCGAAAATGGTCTGAGAATAAACTGTACGCAGGATACAGTTCTGCGTTTTATGCCCGCGATGAACGTTACAAAAGATGAAATTGACAAGGCTGTTGATATTCTCGATAATGTTCTTGCAGGCTGTCATTCTGAACGAAGCGCAGCAAAGTGAAGAATCTCGTTTAAAGGTGTCAAAATGAATCCCGCACTTTCTATAATTCATAGAAGATGAGGGATTTTAGGAAAATTAAAATGAATAATTACTTTAATATTATGAATCTTGAATTGGAACAAATAGAAGGTGCGGGATGAAGGATTTTTTATCTGTAAGCAGCTGCTCGGCGGATGAGCTTATTGAATTGCTCGATTTGAGCGATACGCTTAAGAAGTACTATAAAAAGGGCAATCGGGACCTTTGCCTGGCCGGTAAAAGTCTGGTTATGCTTTTCGAAAAACCTTCTCTTCGAACGCGGATGAGTTTCCAGATTGCTATGAGCCAGCTCGGCGGCAATCCTATTTATGTAAAACCCGAAGACATCGGCGGAATCGGCAAACGAGAGCCTCTTAAGGATATGGCCCGCGTCCTCGACCGATATGCAAACGGCATTATGGCCCGAACATTCGCGCACGAGACGGTTATTGAGCTTGCCGAGTTCGCCGAGATTCCTGTTATAAACGCTCTTACCGACTGGTCGCATCCATGTCAGGCAATGGCCGACATTATGACGATTCGCGAGCATTTCGGAAAACTGGCCGGAATTAAAATCGCATATATCGGCGATGGAAACAACGTCGTGCGTTCTCTCGCCTTTGGCTGCGCAAAGCTCGGTATGAAAATTGTCATCGCCTCGCCGAAAGGCTATGAGCTTGACGAAAAATCTATTGTTCGCACGAATGAAATTGCCGCCGGCACAACGACGCAGATAAATAATCCTGCCGATGCCGTAAAGGGCGCTGACGTAATTTATACCGATACCTGGATTAGTATGGGTCAGGAAGACGAAAAGCAAAAACGCATCGCCGATTTTCAGGGTTTTGCCGTTGACGAAAAACTGCTCGAAATCGCCCCGAAGGCGAAAATTATGCACTGTCTGCCCGCCTATCGCGGCTACGAAATATCCGATGAGGCTATGGAATCGGAAAATTCGATTGTCTTCGACGAAGCCGAAAACCGCCTCCACTTCCAAAGAGCGCTTTTGAAGAAACTGCTGAGTTAAGGAAAGAGAGATTTTTTATTCACCACAGAGACACAGAGGACACCGAGGTAATAAATAAAATGAACGATTGCGATGAACTGTCAGGAAAAGTAATTGGCTGTGCCATAGAAGTACATCGCAATCTTGGCCCAGGTCTCTTGGAATCAGCTTATGAAAGGTGTCTTTCGTTTGAGTTATTGGCGAATAATATACACCACTTGGTTCAAAAAGAACTGCCCATAAAATACAAGCGTATTGATCTCGATTGCGAATACAGAATAGATTTATTGATTGAAGATAAGTTAATTGTCGAGCTTAAATCCGTTGAAAAGATACTGCCTATACACGAAGCTCAAATTTTGACATATATGAAATTAGCTAATATCGGCACCGGTCTTCTGATAAATTTCAACGTACCTCTTTTGAAAGAAGGCATAAAAAGATTTGTTTTATAATCTCTGTGTTCTCCGTGCCTCTGTGGTGAAAATATATTTCGTTCGTTCTCTGCGTTCTCTTTGATGAACAAAACTTTCAAAATCTTGGTTGCCACAACAAATCCCGGCAAGCTGAAAGAAATTTCAGCAATGCTCGATTTCGATATCGATTGGATTTCCCTCTCCGATTTTCCCAACATAAAGGAAGTCGTCGAGGATGGCAAAACTTTTGCCGCCAATGCACGCAAAAAGGCCCTCGGCTACGCGAAACAGACAGGCCTTTGGACCCTTGCCGACGATTCCGGTTTGGTTGTCGATTGGTTAGATGGCGCACCCGGCGTAAATTCCGCCCGATTTAGCGGCGAAAAGGAACAAAACAGAACGCTGCTCGACCACAAAAATATGGCAAAACTTTTATCTTTGCTTAAAGATGTCCCGAAAGAAAAAAGAACAGCAAGGTTTGTCTGTTGTTTGTGTCTTGCTTCTCCTGAAAAAATTTTGATAGAAACCCAGGGTAAACTTGAAGGCTTTATTGCTGATAAAGAATCAGGCTCCAACGGTTTCGGCTACGACCCTGTCTTTTTTGTACCGGCTTTGAATAAGGCTGTCGCCCATCTCACATCGGCCGAAAAAAATAAAATCTCTCATCGCGGCAGTGCGGTCGAGAATCTAAAACCTCTGCTTGAAAAATTGTTAAAGCTTAATGTCCGTACGGACTAAACGGGTAAATCAAAGGCGTTGAAAATTCTGTTTCGCTGCTGCCCATCAGTATTGTCAGGGCAAGCAGTGCTGTTAATCCAGCTATAAGCACAACTGCCGCCCAGAACATTCGGCTGTGAACCATTTTGTCGGACAACGACATCGTATCGTGTTTCCACAAGCGGAATCTCGCATTCAGCCATCTTATATCGTGCGCTATATGCATTTTAAACCCTCCTAAAATGCCGCCATATCTTTATAAATCTTACGAAATACGCGGCAGGGGCGTTCTAAAAAATGTAAAAAATTGTCCATTAACCCCAAAGTCCCCCATAAAAACCCTTTTTTCTTGACAATATCCGGTTTGGTGTGTATTTGTCCTTATCTTATGGCAAAAAAAACGACCTCAAAAGAACCATCGGGCAAAAATCTTGTCATCGTAGAATCACCGGCCAAGGCCAAAACCATTAACAAATATCTCGGCTCTGATTTTGAGGTACAGGCCTCGATGGGCCACGTCCGTGATTTGCCTTCCAAGGGTATCAGCGTTGATATCGAGAACAATTTCGAGCCGACTTATGAAATTACTGCAGGCCGAAAAAAGTTAGTTTCTTCGCTCAAGGCCGCCGCGAAAAACTGCAAAAGATTATATCTTGCCACAGACCTTGACAGAGAAGGCGAAGCCATCGCCTGGCATTTGTCTCAGGTGCTCGGCGTGCCGGATGAAAAAACGAACCGCGTAATTTTTAACGAAATCACAAAAAAAGCCATAACGCAGGCATTCGAAAATCCCGGCAAAATCGACATCGACAAGGTAATGGCTCAGCAGGCAAGAAGAATCCTCGACCGAATCGTCGGCTACAAAATCAGTCCGCTGCTCTGGAAGAAGGTCGCCAGAGGTCTGTCCGCAGGCCGTGTCCAGTCCGTCGCCGTCAAGATGATTGTCGAAAGAGAGCGAGAAATCCGCGCATTTGTTCCCGTCGAATACTGGCTCATCCCCGCAATCTTTACTAACCATACCGATAAACAAAAAGAATACATCGACCAGTGGCAGAAATTTATTCAGACAAAAGACGACAAGGACAAAGGCCCGACCATTGCCAAACAAAACGAATGGTTCGCCGCTCGCAGCGCGTTTCTTGCCGAGCTTTCGAGCGTAAACGGCAAGACTTTTTCTGCCGACAGCGCCGCCGACGCGCAGAAAATATATAACGCCCTTAAGGATGCCGATTTTGTTATCGGCAATATTCAGGTAAAAAGCTCGACATCGCGTCCTGCTCCGCCGTTTATCACTTCTACACTTCAGCAGTCCGCCGCAAATCGTCTCGGCTTTGCCGCAAAGCGCACGATGCGCATCGCCCAGCAGTTATACGAAGGCATCGAGCTCGGCTCGATGGGAACGCTCGGCCTTATTACGTATATGCGAACAGACAGCACGCACCTTTCGCCCGAAGCCATTAACGATGCAAGAAAATATATAGGCAATAATATCGGCGCCCAGTACGTTCCCGAAAAACCCAACTTCTACGCCTCCGGCAAAAACGCACAGCAAGCCCACGAAGCTATAAGACCTACTGACGTCGATATTATCCCTGAAGAAATTAAATCTTTGCTCTCCGATGAGCAGTATAAATTGTATCAGCTTATCTGGCGAAGGTTCGTCGCTTCGCAGATGTCCGCCGCCAAATGGGATACCACGACACTCGAAATTTCCGCCGACACTGCCGTCGGCAAATGTATCTACAAGGCTCAGGGCAGAGTTCTCGTCTTCGACGGCTTTACGAGAATCTGGTACACAGGCTCCGCAGAGCAGCAGTTGCCGCCGTTAAAACAGGGCGATAAATTAGCCCCTATCGACGTCAGGGCCGACCAGCACTTTACCAAGCCGCCCGCCAGATACAACGAAGCATCGCTCGTAAAGGCTCTTGAAAAGGAAGGCATCGGCAGGCCAAGCACTTACGCCTCGATTATCAGCACGATTCAGGACCGCCGTTATGTCGAGCAGCTCGACAGGCAGTTCCATACCACCGACATCGGCGAGGTCGTAACCGACAAGCTCGAAGAATTCTTCCCAAAGATTATGGATATGGCCTTTACGAGGTATATGGAATCGCAGCTCGACAAAATCGAGGAGCAGCATCTCGATTGGCTCGCCGTCTTGAATGAATTTTACGGCCCGTTTAAAAAGGACCTTAAAATCGCCGGCGAGCAGATGGAGCACGCAAAGGCCGAGATGACTCCGAGCGAATATTCCTGCCCGAAATGCGGCAAGCCGCTTGTCTATCGTTTCGGAAAAAACGGAAAATTCTTAAGCTGTTCCGCTTATCCGGACTGCAAGTTCGCAAGTCCCTGCGACAAAGAAGGCAAAATGGTCGTCGATGAGGTTACCGAGCATAAGTGCCCGAATTGCGGCAAGCCTATGGTAAAAAAACGCAGCCGTTTCGGCGTCTTTTTAGGCTGTTCCGATTATCCGACCTGCAAGACTGCCCAGCGTATTGATAAGGAAGGCAATATCGTTCCTCCCAAAGCTCCGCCTGAGCCGACAAGTTTAAAATGTTACAAATGTAAACAGGGCGAGCTTGTAATTCGCCAGAGCAAGAAGGGGCCTTTTCTCGGCTGCAATAAATTCCCCAGATGCAGAACGATTATCAGCATTAAGAACTTGGACAATTTGAAGGACTTGCAGGCTAAAGGCGACTGGCCCCCTTCATCTTGGGAAAAGGCCGATGAACTTCTCGGCAAAACAAAGAAATCCCCCAAAAAACCTTCTAAAAAGAAGCCATCCAAGAAGGTTTAACCTGTGAAAATATGATGGAAAGCTTGAAGATGAGATATAAACCGGCTTATACGAGATACGAAAAAATGAAATACAACCGCTGCGGACGAAGCGGATTGATGTTGCCCGCTGTTGCGCTTGGATTGTGGCATAACTTCGGCGGCGTAGACAAATTTGAAATCAGCAGAGCGATGGTATGCCGAGCATTTGATCTTGGCATTACGCATTTTGACCTCGCTAATAATTATGGTCTGCCGGCCGGCTCGGCGGAATACAACTTCGGCAAAATACTCAAGCTCGATTTGGCCAAACACCGTGATGAGATGATTATCTCAACAAAGGCCGGTTATTTGATGTGGCCCGGGCCGTATGGCGAATGGGGCTCAAGAAAATACCTCATAGCCAGCCTCGACCAGTCCCTCAAGCGTATGGGACTCGACTATGTCGATATTTTTTATTCACACAGGTTCGACCCGAATACCCCTTTGGACGAGACAATGTCTGCCCTCGATACAGCCGTCAAGCAAGGCAAGGCTGTCTACGCAGGAATCTCGAACTATGGGCCCGCACAAACCACAGAGGCAGCAAAGATTCTGCGTCGGCTCGGCTCTCCCTGCCTGATTCATCAGCCCAATTATTCGATGTTAGACCGTTGGGTAGAAAACGGCCTGTTAGATGTTCTCGAAAAGGAAGGAATCGGCTGTATATGTTTCTCACCGCTGGCACAAGGGTTATTGACGGACAAATATCTTAAGGGTATTCCCAGAAACAGCAGGGCTGCAAAGCCGCATGGCTTTCTCAAACGCCAGCAGGTTACCGAGCAGGTATTGAAAAAGGTTGGTGCCTTGAATACAATTGCTCACAAACGCGGCCAAACGCTCGCTCAGATGGCCATTGCCTGGGTATTACAGGATAAGCGAATTACTGCGGTACTGATAGGGGCTAGTAGGGTCGAACAGGTTGAACAGAATATCACTGCCCTGGATAACCTTCGATTTGCCGCAGATGAGCTTGAACAAATTGGAAAAATTTTAAATGGCGATTAGGCGATTAAAAATTGTAATACATCATTTCCATTTTTCACTCTGAAAGCAAAAAAATAGGTTGTCATTTCGGGTTATAAGTATAGAATTAATGGTTTATTTGCCTTCAGCTTTTACAGAGTTGAAAGGTCTTTTTCTGCATAATGGACTGTAAGTATAGTAATTTTAGTTATTTAAGCGGGAGTAATTATGAAATCCAGTAAGGTAATGATTGACGGCAATACGGCAGCGGCATACGTAGCTCACGCGACAAATGAAGTTATTGCTATTTATCCGATAACGCCGAGCTCGAATATGGGCGAAATGGCCGATGCCAAATCGGCGGCGGGCGAAAAAAATATCTGGGGCACGATTCCGAGCGTAACAGAAATGCAGTCCGAAGGCGGCGCAAGCGGTGCTGTCCACGGCGCGCTTGCGGCAGGGGCGTTAACAACGACATTTACCGCATCGCAGGGACTTCTGCTGATGATTCCGAATATGTATAAAATCGCCGGCGAGCTTACGCCGACAACATTTCACGTCTCGGCAAGGTCGCTTGCCTGTCAGGCACTTTCGATTTTCGGCGACCATTCGGACGTTATGGCCTGTAGGCAAACGGGTTTTGCGATGCTCTGTTCGGGAAGTATTCAGGAGGTGATGGACATCGCTCTTATCGCTCAGCAGTCAACTCTCAAAACTCGCGTTCCTTTCCTGCATTTCTTCGACGGGTTTAGGACGAGTCACGAGATACAAAAAGTTGACCAGATAGATTTCGACCAGATGAAGCAAATGATTGACGATGAGCTTGTACGGGCGCATAAGCAAAGAGCTTTAAGTCCCGACCGTCCGCAGATTTCCGGTACGAGCCAAAATCCGGACGTCTATTTTCAGGGACGCGAGACAGTAAATAAATATTATCTTGCGATTCCTGCCATTGTCGAAGAGACGATGCGCAAATTCGAAAAAATCGTCGGCAGAAAATATAACCTCTTCGATTATGTCGGCGCACCTGACGCTGAGAAAATAGTTATAATTATGGGTTCGGGAGCCGAGACGGTTCATGAAACAGTCGAATATCTCGTCTCAAAAGGCGAAAAAGTCGGCGTTTTGAAGATAAGACTGTTCAGACCTTTCAGCAACAGACATTTTATGGCCGCGATCCCGAAAACCGTTAAGAAAATTGCGGTTCTCGACAGAACAAAAGAGCCCGGTTCGCTCGGTGAGCCTTTATATCTCGATGTCCGAACAGGAATCGGCGAAGCAATGGCGGATAAGTACGCTCCGTTTGCCGATTATCCGCTGGTCCTCGGCGGAAGATACGGACTCGGCTCAAAAGAATTTACTCCCGCAATGGCAAAAGCTGTATTCGATAATCTCGATGCCAAAGAGCCGAAAAATCACTTCGTAGTCGGAATTACCGAAGACGTAACCGGCAGCAGTCTTGAAGTCGATGATTCGTTCATCATACCGCAGGAGAGTCTTTACAAGGCGATGTTCTTCGGGCTTGGTTCTGACGGTACGGTCGGCGCCAACAAGAACTCGATTAAAATCATCGGCGATTTGACCGACAATTACGCACAGGGCTATTTCGTATATGACTCGAAAAAAGCCGGCGCAAAAACCGTTTCGCATCTGCGGTTCGGCAAAGATATTATTCGCAGACCTTACCTGATTCGTCAGGCCGATTTCGTCGCCTGCCATAATCCGAGCTTCGTCGAAAAATACGCTCTGCTCGCCAACGCCAAGCAGGGCGGAACATTTTTAATGACCAGTATGCACAGCAAAGATGAAATATGGGACACTCTGCCGAAAGAGCTTCAAAAACAGATTATAGATAAGAAATTAAAATTCTACTGCATCGATGCGATTTCAATCGCGCAGAAACTCGGACTCGGCGCCAGAATCAACACGATTATGCAGGTTGCGTTCTTCAAAATCAGCAATATCATCCCGCTCGAAAAAGCAGTCGAAGCTATAAAAGAAGCCATAGAAAAGACTTACGGCAAAAAAGGACAGAAGATTGTCGATATGAACAACGCCGCTGTAGATGCCGCCGTCTCGGAAGTTTACGAAGTGAAGTACCCGCAAACGGTAACGAGTAAATTTTCTATGCCGCCTGCCGTGCCGACCGATGCGCCGCAATTTGTAAAAGAAGTTATCGGCGAAATCATAGCCGACAAAGGCGACGCGATACCGGTGAGCAAGATGCCTGCCGACGGCAAATTCCCGTCCGCGACAACGCAGTATGAAAAGAGAAATATCGCGGTCGAAATTCCTGTATGGGAGCCCGATGTTTGTATCCAGTGCGGCCAGTGTTCGCTTGTTTGTCCGCACGCCACGATAAGAGTAAAGAATTATGACAAGAAACATCTCGATAAGGCGCCGAAGACTTTCAAATCCGCCGACTCGAAAGGCAAGGAATTCGAAGGTATGAAATGGACGGTGCAAATCGCACCGGAAGATTGTACCGGCTGCGGAAACTGTGTGATGATATGTCCGGCGCAGCAGAAAGACGCCGAGAAAAAACCGACCGGTAAGAAAGCAATCAATATGGCTCCGCAGGAGCCGTTGCGGGCGCAGGAAAGAGAAAACTACGATTATTTCCTTTCGATTCCGAATACCGACCCTGCTCTTTACAAGCTCAATACGGTAAAAGGCAGCCAGCTTGCCCAGCCGCTGTTCGAATATTCAGGCGCCTGTGCGGGTTGCGGCGAGACGCCTTATGTAAAACTGCTCACACAGCTTTTCGGCGACAGGGCTTTAATCGGCAACGCTACGGGCTGTTCGTCGATTTACGGCGGAAATCTGCCTACAACGCCTTATTCCATCAGACCCGACGGCAAAGGGCCTGCCTGGAGCAACAGCTTGTTCGAAGATAACGCTGAGTTTGCGATGGGTATGAGACTGACAGTCGATAAGTTTAAGGAATTCGCGCTCGAGCAGCTCGATATAGTAGCCCAAAAAGGCTGTGTTGAAAAAGCCTTCGCAGATGAAATTCGTCAGGCCGCGGTTGCAAACGACCCGTCTCAGGTCGAGATTGAAAAACAGCGCGTCAGAGTCGCGAAATTAAAAGAACTATGCAGTAAGAGTAAATGTGCCGAGTGCAGTCAGCTTTTGAGTGTTGCCGATTACCTCGTCCGCAAGAGCGTCTGGGCTCTCGGCGGCGACGGCTGGGCTTATGATATCGGCTACGGCGGACTTGACCACGTCCTTGCAAGCGGCAGGGATGTAAATGTCCTTGTGCTCGATACGGAAGTTTATTCCAACACAGGCGGACAGATGTCGAAGTCCACGCCTCGCGCCGCAGTCGCACAATTCGCCGCAAGCGGAAAACCGGTCGCCAAAAAAGACCTCGCAATGCTCGCGATGACTTACGGAAGTATTTATGTCGCGAAAATCGCGCTCGGCGCAAGTCCGGTTCAGACGGTTAGGGCATTCGTCGAAGCTGAAAACTATAACGGGCCTTCGCTGATTCTTGCTTATTCGCACTGCATCGCGCACGGATTTAATCTTCTTAACGGCTATGAACATCAGAAACAGGCCGTTGCAAGCGGTTATTGGCCTTTGTATCGTTATAATCCCGATTTGAAGGCTCAGGGCAAAAACCCGCTGCAGCTCGATTCCAAGGCCCCGACGGTCAATTTTGCCGATTACGCATACAGCGAAAACAGGTATCGCACGCTCAAAGGTTCAAAGCCGGAAAGGGCGGCTGATCTTATGAAGCTGGCGACGCAGGATGTCGCGGAGAGATTTAACCTTATTCAGCAGCTCGCGAATCTCCAGTGCGGCGAATGTCAAAACACTGAATCGAAAGAATAGATAAGTCTATACTTTTAAGTCGAATAATATTATCGGCGCAGCGAAGACTAAAATTTTTGCTGTGCCGATAATTTTTTTAAGAAAATTTTAATTGGCACTCCGAACGGCAACATCACCCCTTAAAAATCGATTTTTGCGATAATCTGTACGGATAAGACAAGACAGGAAAGATTTTCTGTTAATTTGCAAGTGTGCCAAATTAACTCCAGTGCCAATTCGGTTTTTCATTTCCAGCGCCGCGAGCTAAAAAAATTATTGACGTTATTATTATTAGACAGTTAGAGTCTTTACGGAAGAAGATTCGAGAGAACGAATCGCTTTTTGAAAACTTAAAGAAAAACTGTGGGACTATCCGAATTTCAGGAGAGCGAAAATGGATTATCGAAAATTCCGTACTTTCAGACTTTCGGCAGTATGTTTAATTATGCTGTGCAGCGCGGCAATAACATCAGCGATGCCTTACTGGTGTCCGGATTTGGCGGACGGGGACGGATTTGTGAATTTTTCCGATTTTGCGGTATTGGCCGAAAACTGGCAGAAAACCGGAACAGACCTCGAAGGCGACCTCGATGACAGCGGCTTTGTCGATGAAATCGACCTGCTTAGGCTCGCTTATTACTGGCTGACGGACTTCGAGTGGAAAAACGCTGATTTTAATTCCGACGGCATAGTCAATTTACTTGATTTCGCGATTTTAGCCGATGCCTGGCTCAGCGGTGCAGGAGAGGCGAACTGGAACGCCGACTGTGATTTTAACGATGACCAGTTAATCGATATTATCGACCTTAAGCGATTTATAAAGCAGTGGCTGCGGCAGTTTCCTGATAATATTATTTACGTAGATGCCGGTGCGACTCCTGCCGGTGACGGAACGTCGTGGGAAAATGCGTTTATTTATCTTCAGGACGCTGTGGCCGCTGCCGAGGGGGGATCGCAAATATGGGTCGCCGGAGGCACTTATAGACCGGACGAAAACAGCAACTATCCGAACGGCACGTCTCTGCGGACATCGACATTCAAATTCCCGCAGGGCATCGCAGTTTATGGCGGTTTTCCGCCCGGCGGCTTATGGCAAAATCGCGAACCTAATTTATACCAGACTATCATTACAGGCGATATAGGCTACGAGAGCATTATAGGCGATAACTGCTATAACGTCATTACAGGCGCAAACGACGTAATATTGGACGGCTTTATAATCGCCGATAGCTATGCCAACAGCACTGGCGATTATGCCAGAGGCGGAGCAATCCATAACGACGATGTCAATAATATGACCGTCGCCAACTGCAAATTTCAGAACCATTACGCCCTATACGACGGCGGAGCAATCTATAATTACAAAAGTTCTATGTCGATTATTAACTGCGTCTTCAGCGACAATCGCTGCGGAGACGACGGCGCAGGCGTTTATAACAGCAATAGCAGCACGACTTTAACAAACTGTGCCTTTTTCAATAATAATGCCACCAACAGAGGCGGCGGAATATACAATTATCAAACTCCTGCGGAATTAATAAACTGCCTGTTTAAAGGCAATTATGCGCATAGCAACGGCGGGGCGGCCTACAACAGCTATAAATCCGTAAAAATAACTAACTGTACCATCGCCGGCAACTCATCGGGAGGCAATACAGGCGGCATTTATAACGCCTATTCCACGTCAAATATAGCTAATTGTATTGTCTGGGACAGCGGCATAGCGATTTATAACCATAACTGCAATCCCCATATTTTGTACAGTGATATCGAGGGCTGCGGCGGCAGCGGAACAAGCTGGGACCCGAATTTCGGCACAGATGACGGAAGTAATGTCGATATCGCCCCTGAATTTGACGATGAATTTGCTCTACAATCGGCAAGCCCCTGCATCGATATCGGCAGAAATCTGGCTCTGCCGCTCATGATAAAAACGGATATTAAAGGCAACGCACGCTTTAACGGCGTTGTCGATATGGGTGCTTTCGAGTTCGGCAGGCTGAATTTAAGTCTCGATACTGACGGCGACGGCCTGCCGGACTGGTGGGAATTCAGGTTCGGCCTTGCCCCTGACGATGCGAACGATGCCCAATTAGACCTCGACGGCGACAGCCTATCGAACCTTGACGAATATAAAAATAACTGCGATGCGGCGTTTTTCGATACTGATGGCGATTTACTTCCGGACGGCTGGGAGGTATTATACGGCTTAAATCCGAAAATTTCAGACGTTATAGACGTCAATGGCGGCTATAATATCTATGCCGACAGCGATAATGACGGATTGGATACCCTGCAGGAAGTCGTTTTTGGAACGCATCCGTTTGTCGCCGACAGCGACGGCGACGGCGTAAATGACGGAGACGAAGTCTCGCAGGGCAGTCTGCCTATGGACGGCTCCGATTTGGGTCTGCCGCCCTCGGCGGATGAGGTTTGCGAGCTTAGATTAACCGTCGGCGACTGGAGCAACAGCAATTCGGAGCGATATGATTTGGTCGTCGGGCCGATTACTCATCAGGCGACGAGGTTTGGAGTTGTGGAGACGAAAGATTACAAACAGTTCAGGGCGGGAAACAGATACGAGGTGCAGATTATCCATCGCGGCACAGACCCGTCGAAATGGTGGTTCCCAGAGGCTGATTACGATTACGTAGCTCAAATTGAGGCGGTGAGTTTGCCGGACGGCGTTATTATGCAGATTGAAGATGCGGACGGCATTTTAGGCTATCACGGCGATTCGAACACGCCGAACGGCGTTTTCGACGCCGAAGGCAAGATTGCGTATGTGAATTTGATAAAGCCGGACCTGAAAATTTATAACGGCAAAAACGGTTCAGAAGTTCCGGAAGCTGATGAGGAGAGTCTTGGCGCGTATCTATTGGTTAATTGGGACGATGATAATAATAATGACATTCCTGATTTGCAGGAAAGCAATACCGGCACTAATGAGAATGACCTTGCCCGTCTTGAGTTATCTTTACAGCCGACCGGCTTAAATGTCGGCACTCTTGAGCTTATAAAAACCGGCGGTAATGTAAAGTTATGGAGCGGCTCGAATAAGCAAAGTGAGGTAACGGATTTGAGCTGGAATCTCGAATCCGAGACGCCGCCGAGTACTTTATGGCTCGAAGGGATATCGGCAAGCGGAGCAGAACGGGATGTTCAGCTCGAATTGCGATATACGTATGAATCTTCGCAGGCATCGGATACAGTCAAAGCAACGGTTGTAATGCTCAATCTCGGCAATGCGGTGTATAGAGAAAAAGAAAGCGGTTCTGATTTAGGTCATAGTGCTATAGTTATTGCTTATTATGGTGCTTGTACCAAAGAAGAATTGTGTGATGCAGGTAATTATGAAATAGTTCATATGCAATCTGCCGGGAAAGCATATAATCTTCTTACAAACATAACAAACAATGATGGTTTAGATGTATACGGTTGTTATGCAAATACAAGTATAAATTATCAAGACAGACTTGATATCATAAAAACAGCATCAGAAATCCACGATGTAGATTATGCTTTAGTTAATGTTCTTGAACCCGACAACTGGAATGATACCGTATCGGGAATTTCCGCTTTGCGATGCGATGGATTGATAGAAGTTTGTTACGAAATACATAATATTAACGTTTGGGGCAAAATTGTTAGTGGAGCAACTCATTATAATATCAAAAACGATGATTACGAAGATGAACATAACGATGTTCGAACGCCCATCAATAAGGGACTGATTCCAGTGACTCAATGCGGTTATGACGCAGAATATAAAGGATCTGAGTGGAATACCGCGTTTGATAGACAAAATTTGTGTCAACCTATAGGACATAGTGGTGGTAATTAAAGCTGTAGATATTGGATGAAAGGTATATTATGAAAATGTTTAAAAAATTATCCGTTTTTTTAGTTTTTCTTGCCGGGTTTAATAGTGCTGTTATTGCAGAAGAAAATTACTGGCTCAAAATAAAAGAGTTTGATGAGCGGCGTGAAAATTTAAAAAGTATTGGTGCAAGAGAAAAAATAAGCTCCGAACAAATTGCGTACATAAATTCTTTAGATGCGAATCAACTTTTGATTTCCGGCAGACAATTTTGGGAATACTGTGAGATTAACAGGCCGGGTTCTTCGGAGGGCGTATTTAATGATGGCCCATCAGAGCTTATCTATATTGTTCGCCAATACCCGAAGAAAGACGGTTTAATCAAACTTGAACCTTTATTTAGAGAGTTAAAAGATACAAACCGAAACGTTTTTTGGCGAACTACTTTATTATTGTTTATGAGAGAAGAAAACTGGCTGGAGGTTTTGAATGCCGGACAAATTTATTCTGCCATAGACGGAATGTTTGTAATGGTTTCTGATAGAAATGAGCATCAGCGTTTGAGATACGAGGCGTCAGAAACAGCAAAGAAACTGCTTGAGCAGCTTGAAAAAAATAACCTGTTGGCTGAACCCATTATTCGAAAAAAATTGCAAAATGGAGAACAGTTAAAACATCTGAGAAAGGAAGTTGTTGATGGCAAAATAACTCTGTCGGATAATTACAAGCAATCCCAGAAAAAAACAATTGAATATTATGATAACTACGCGCAGGTGCTTTTGACCGTTTTAAATGAGCTGGAATTAAAGCCGATACTCCAAAGAGGCGCTTTGCGAGGTTTGAAATTTTCTTTAAAGCAAAAAATAGAACATACTGTTCAAGTGCGAAATGCTTTAGAAGATGCGGTTCGAAATTATAATAAATTTGACAAAGAGTATTGGAGTTATCTTGTGCGAATCGGCAAAGAAGATTTAAACTTGCCGGATTCAAATAATATAGCCCAAAAGATGCTTAATGATTTGCAAAATGAACTCAACGTAGTGGAAGATAAAGGAAAGAGAAGTCGAATTCAAAGCGAAATAAATTCGCTTAAGAGAATACGGGGGGGATTTGAAAAGCAGAAGGAACCGAAATAAAACCGTCGGCGACTGGAGCAACAGCAATTCGGAGCGGTATGATTTGACGGTCGGGCCGATTACTCATCAGGCAACGAGGTTTGGAGTTGTGGAGACGAAAGATTACAAACAGTTCAGGGCAGGCATGTAAAACGGGTGCTCATTATCGACATTTATAAATCTGTCCGACTTTTCCGCCATATTCCGAATACTTTGCCGCATACGTTCTTCGTCTTTGCCAGCGGTTGCGATGCCTCTTTCCCATTTAAGTCTCCGCCAAAAATGTGCTTGCATAAGGGATTAAAACCCTTATAATCAGGGTAAATCGCGGGTGTAGCTCAGTGGTAGAGCGTCACGTTGCCAACGTGAATGTCGTGAGTTCGAGCCTCATCACCCGCTTTAAAATTCGTTGAATGGTTGCGGTGGCGAAGCTCGTATCGGTTGCGTACGACGTTAAACGTAAAACGAAATTTATGCCTTATGTACAAGTAGCGTAACCGTTAGACGAAAGACGACAAAATATCATCGAGGTACCGGCTAAAGTTAGCCTGGCGCTGGTCGCTGATATGTCATAAGACCTATTACGGGCTTCAGGCATATACGACCTGAAGCCTTTTATTTTGTGGAAGTAAAGATGCAAAGAGGTAAAGAAGCAAGGAAACGCTTTTTTCGTTGAGTACCTTACATCCTTGCTTCCTTAATTCCTTACTTCATACAGGCGGCATAAGGACAATAGAAGACAAAGTATAAAAATTCCATAAAAACTTAAAAAGACAGGAACGACAAATGGCAAAAGAAAAACAAGCCAAAGACCCACAGGCCGAAACAAAATCCGAAATCAAAAACATCGTAAAAATCACCGATTCAGGCCCCTGCAAAAAGAAAGTGAGCGTTGAAGTCCCCGCCGAGGCAATCGCCAAGGCTCTCGACGCCCAGTACGAAGACCTTCGCAAGAACGCTCTCGTGCCAGGCTTTCGCAAGGGCAGGGCGCCGCGAAGGCTTCTCGAAAAGCGTTTCGGCAAAGAATCCTCGCTTCAGGTAAAGCTCAAGCTCCTTGCCGACGCGAGCGAAGCGGCCCTGAAGGACAATAATATCGAGGCCCTCGGCGAGCCGGACATCGCTCACGAAAAAGTCGAACTGCCCAAATCGGGCCCGCTCAAATTCGAATTCGAAGTCGAGGTAAGGCCCGACATCAAGCTGCCGAGCCTCGAAGGAATATCCGTTGACAAACCCAAACTCGAAGTTACGAACGATGAGGTCGAAAGCCAAATCGAAGAATTGCAGAAACGCCTCGGAACATGGAAGCCGAAAGACGGCAAAATCGCCGCCGATGACCAGATTATCGCAGATGTTACCTTAAAATCTGACGGCGAAACGGAAAAAATCAACAATGCCGAAATCCACATCCGTCAGAAGGGCTTTGTCGGCAAGGTCGTCATCGACGATTTGGACAAACTCCTCGTCGGCGCAAAGGCGGGCGATACCAAAACAACCGCTGTTGATGTTCCTTCGAGCTTTTACGAGGAAAAATATCGCGGCAAAAAAGTCGATGTCGAAATCAAAATCAACGATGTAAAAACGCTTGTCCCAGCCGAGCTTGACGAGGCATTTTTCAAGAGAATTGGCGTCGCCGACAAGGACGAGTTAAAGACCAATATCCGCCAGAGAGCCGAACGCGACTTAGAACGCCAGCAGCGTGATGCGATGCGGCAGGAAGTCCGCCAGTACCTGCTCGGCAAGTGCGATTTCGACCTTCCAGAAGACGTCGTCGCCGACCAGTCCAAGAGTATCCTCCAGCGTCAATATACGAGACTGCTCCTGCAGGGCCTCAAAGCCGAGGACGTTCAAAAACAGATGGAGCAATTGAAAACCTCCAGCGACCAGCAGGCCAAAGAAAGCCTCATGTCGTATTTCATAATGGATGCGGTTGCCAAGAAATTTGACATCAAGGCCACTGACGAGGAAATCAACGGCTACATCGCTCAGGCCGCTATGTACCGTCAGGTCAGACCTGAAAAGCTGCGTGAGCAGATGTCCCGTGACGGCTCGCTTGTCGAGGCCGCCCTTGAAATCAGGGAAATCAAGTGCATAGACAAGATTTTAGAAACTGCGAAAATTTCAGAAGTTGCTCCTGAAAAATTAGCCGCTAAACACAAAAAATCAGAGG
The DNA here is from genome assembly GCA_964449435.1 of uncultured Planctomycetaceae bacterium. Lineage (GTDB taxonomy): Bacteria > Planctomycetota > Phycisphaerae > Sedimentisphaerales > UBA12454 > UBA12454. Next base: position 39,041 of record CAYUYR010000013.1, read on the forward strand.
CTCCCGCTGTGAAGAAATCAGCACCGAAGAAAGAGACTAAAAAAGAAGAAAAGCCGACTCGTGATGAGCCGGGGCGAACCAAGGCTAAAAAGACAGCCCCTAAGAAGCCTGCACCAAAGAAAAAAGTAAAGTAACGTCATTCCCGATAAGTTGCTTTGCCGGGATTACTGCGGGTAAAAAATTTATGAAGATTCCTTTGACAAAATACGGTTTGCCTCAGGTCGTGATTTTCCCCGGCCTGTGTTTGATGGCAATGGCGGCTGCCTCTTTCCTTGCGGCGGTTAATCTTGTCCTGTTTTGGCTCATTGAGGCTGTTTTAGCCATCGTTTTAATCTGGCTGTTGTCCTTTTTCCGCGACCCATACCGCAAAGTTCCGGCAGGGGACGATTTAATCCTATCGCCTGCCGATGGTACAGTCAGCGATATAGGAGTCGTTGATGAGCCGAGCTTTATCGGCGGAAAAGCGACCAGAATCGGCATATTTTTGAGTGTTTTTAACGCTCACCTTAACCGCACCCCCTGCGCCGTCAAAATCGATAAAATCACCTATCGCAAGGGGAAATTTATAAACGCTATGAATCCTGAAAGCGGTAAGGTCAATGAATCAAACGACATAGCAATGACGCGGCTGAAGAAACCCGATGAAAAAATTCTTGTTCGCCAAATCAGCGGCGCAATTGCCCGCAGGATTGTCTGCGATGCCGAGCGCGGTCAGGAATTTGCTGGCGGAACCATTTTCGGAATGATAAAATTCGGCTCAAGAACCGAGCTTTATCTGCCCGCTTCAAGCCCGGCCAAAATAATCGTTGAAAAAGGCGACAAAGTCAAAGCGGGCCTTACGATACTTGCGAAATATGACTGAACCGATTAACAAATCAGAACGTGCAAAGCGAAGCCTCTTGCGGCACGTCCGCAAACAGAGATTGAAATATATCTCTATTCTGCCTTCGCTGGTTACGCTGCTCAACGGTATTTTCGGTTTTGCCGCTATAATATTAGCCGCAAAAGCGGGCAAGCCCGATGCTCTGGGTTTCGGCGGGGCGGGCAATCATTTTCCGTATTTTTCGATGGCCTGTTATATGATTTTTTTCGCGATGCTTGCCGATATGCTCGATGGCCATCTGGCAAGGCTCAGTCATAGCACAAGCAGTTTCGGCGGTCAGCTCGACAGCCTTTGCGACGCAATCAGTTTCGGCGTAGCTCCGGCGTTTCTTATGCTTCGTGTCGTCGAGAACAGGGCATCGTTCGACAATCCCGCTTTCGATGTTTTTATTTACCGTTTCTTATGGCTCAGCGCCATAATATATTTCAGTTGTGCCGCCATCAGGCTCGCGAGGTTCAACGTCGAAAACGAAGAAGATGAGTCGAGCCACTCGTCATTTTCAGGTCTGCCGACTCCTGCCGCCGCCGGCGTGATTGCCAGCCTTATACTTCTCAATCAGGACATTGTCAAAAACTTCGGCACAGACACCGCGGCACGCGCCCAAATCGAATATAATATCATTATCGCCATTCTGCCGTTCGTTACCATTGCCATTGGCGCTCTTATGGTCAGCAGAATCCGTTATCCGCACATTCTTAATCAGTATCTTCGCGGAAGAAAACCTTTCGCCCATTTTATAAGAGCCATAGCTTTTATCGTTATTATCATTTTCAGTCTTGAAGTCGCACTTGTTTTGGTATTCTGTTCTTTCGCGGCCAGCGGCGTTTTAAAATGGTTCTATTACCGTTTCATCGTCCATAAAGCCGCTCCGGGCCAGACCGACGAGTCGCCCGTTATTACCATTTCGCATTAACCACTGTTTATTAAAGGGACGCATTCTTGAAAGAAAGTAAAAGGCACATATCGCGTGAAATAGGCCTTGAAATCGGCCACATCGTCGGCAAGGGGCTGTTCAAACTCGAACATTTGCATTACGGCCTGTGGAAAAAAGGTCTCAACCCTGAAATCCTCAATCTTCACATCGCACAGGACGAATATTGCAAGTTTATCATCGCCCATATTCCTGCCGAGGTAAAATCTATTCTCGACGTCGGCTGCGGCGCGGGCGCATTCTCCAAAAGACTTGTCGATTTGGGCTACAATGTCGATTGTGTTTGTCCTACCGAATATCAGAACAACCTCGTCGAACAGCTTCTCGGCGGGGCCGGCGAAGTCTTCAAGTGCAAACTCGAAGATATTCAGACCGACAAAAAATACGATATAGTTCAGTTTTGCGAAAGTTTTCAGTATATCGACCTTGACCGTGTTCTTGATATCGCCGCATCTTTGATAAAGCCCGGCGGGTATATGCTCATCTGCGACTTTTTTAAAATTCAGCCTGCGGACAAATACGGCATAAAAGGCGGGCACAAATTCGACAAGTTTATGGAACTGCTCGAAAAATCCCCGTTTGAGATTATCGAAAACATTGACATTACCGAGCAGACCGCACCGAATATGGATATTCTCGACCGCGCCACAAAAGAGGTTATGATTCCTGTTGCCGATGCCGCCGAGCGGTTCTTCAAAAGCCGAAATCCTTTTATTTTGAAGCTCCTCAAATGGAAATACAGAAAAAAAATCGAAAAGGCACAGAAAAAATATCTTCAGGGCAAACGAGCAGGCAAAGATTTTGCTGAATCAAAAACTTACAGGCTTTTTGTCTGTCGAAAAATAAAATAATTCGCTCTGCTGCCGATACTTTTTTGACTTTTCGCCGTTTCCTGTTATAATCCCTCTCGAACGGTTTCATACATATTTTAAGTCCTTTTAAGGCATATAAATGCGCCTGTCAGCTCGGATGCAGAAGAAACAATGGCATTTCCTGCCTGCCGACCCCGTTGCCGGTCAGCTCGTCGATGCCCTGAAAATCCCGCCTCTCATTGCGCAGGTTCTCGTCAATCGTCAGGTTAACACTCCTGAACGGGCAAAATCCTTTCTCAATCCCAAACTTAACGACCTTATCGAACCAGAACAGATGCCTGGAATTATTCCCGCCGTCGATAGAATCGAAAAGGCCGTCAAAGATAAACAGAAAATCACAATTTACGGCGATTACGACGTTGACGGTATTACCGCTGTTTCGATTCTGCTGGGCCTTTTCCGTCTCCTCGGCGCCGATGTCGATTATTATATCCCGCACAGGGTCGATGAAGGCTACGGCCTAAACATCGAAGCCATCGACCAGATTGCCCGCGCCGGCACAAAGCTCCTGATTACCGTTGATTGCGGCATAACCGCTTTCGATTCTGCCGTTGGCGCTGAAGAAAAGAATATCGACCTTGTAATTACCGACCATCATCGTCCTTCGCCCGACGGCAAAGTTCCCCGCGCCGTTGCTATTGTGCATCCGAATCTCGACAAAAATTATCCCGCCCAGTTCAGCTCCGGTGCCGCCGTCGCTTTCAAACTCGCATGGGCGGTCGTAAACCGTATAAAAGGCAAATCGCCGACGCCGCCTCATCTTAAAGAATTTCTCATCAACGCAACCGTCTTCGCCGCGATGGGTACGATTGCCGATGTCGTTGACCTCCGCGATGAAAACAGAATCATCAGCAGCTTCGGCCTCCGTGCCATTTCCGAATCTTCGCTGCCCGGCATAGAAGCGCTCATAAACGCCGCCGGCGTGAAAAATAAAACCATCGACAGCTTCCACATCGGGTTTTGTCTGGCCCCCGTCCTAAACGCTGCCGGCAGGATGGGACACGCCCGCCTCGCCGTCGAACTGCTCACAAGCGACAACGCCCTAAAAGCCGTCCGCATCGCAGAATATCTCAAAGAGCAGAACAAACAGCGTCAGCAGCTCGAAAAGAAAATCTTTAAGCACGCCTGCTCGCTCATTGCCGAAAAAGGTTTCGACCATCCCGACAGGAAAACCATAGTCCTTGCGTTCGACGAATGGCACACCGGCGTTATCGGCATCGTCGCGGCAAGATTAGTCGATAAATATTACAAACCGACCATTCTTTTTAATATCGCAAACGGAAAATCTCAGGGTTCCGGCCGTTCAATCGAAGGCTTTGATGTCCTTGCCGCTGTTACCGCCTGCTGCGGGCATCTCAATTCCTTCGGCGGCCATACAATGGCCGCGGGTATGACGATGGACGCCGATAAAATCGACACCTTCTGTGAAGATTTTGAAACTTATGCCGCCGCGAATTGGAACGAAGAAGAATTTGTCAGCCGCCTCGATATCGACGCCGTCTGTTCGCTGGCGGATTTATCTGTTCCGACCGTCAGATTGCTTTCCACGCTTGGCCCGTTCGGCAGCGGCAATCCTTCGCCCCTCTTTGCCGCCAGGGGTGTCCGACTCAACGCCTCGCCGCGCATAGTAGGCGTCAGCGGCTCTCATCTCCAGCTTGCCGTTACCGACAATACCGCTTCGGTCAAATGTATCGGTTTCGGTATGGCGCATTTGGAAAAGAAATTATTGGAAAATGAATTTTTTAATATCGCTTTCGAGCCGCAGATTGATAATTTTTACGGCGAACCAGCCGTCCAGTTAGTTTTGAAGGACATCCAGTTCGAATAATTGCTTTATCCGATTATGATCAATTAACAAAGACTTTTTTCTTTTCAAGGTTCTCTTCTGCATCGGGTCTGCGGAGATATAGCGGCACAAGGCCGGCAGGGTCGGCAAATCTATTTTCCATCGCCATCTTTACGCCGATTTTAAAAACATTCGAGGCTCTTGGCGACCAAAATTTTTCATTTAATATTTTTATATTTTCCGTTTCAAATTTTTTGGAATAGTAAAGCAGTCCTTCGCCGAGCAGCCATATCGGTTCGCTGTCGAATTTTTCTTTGAATTGTTCAGCGGTCATCATACAGTCGGGCAGAATTTTCCCCCACAAACCGTTTTTTCTTTCGAAAGCCGCGATGAAAAACTGTCCTCTTTTCGCATCAATAATAGTTGCAAGTTTCCTTATTTTTACATCATCGACATTCAGCGCCATCACATCGCTGGTGTTTACAGCGACAATTTTGCTCTCTGTCGCCAGCGCCATCATCTTGGCGACAGTTACCGAAATTCGTATTCCGGTGAAACTGCCCGGCCCAATTGAAATGTAGATATATTTTATCTGGTTTAAAATTTTTCTGGACTTTTCCAAAAGTTCGGTTATAGTCCCGAACAATTCGGCACTATGACGCAGAGGGGCAGAAAAGGTTTTTTCGTCCGATAATGTTTGTCCGCACCCGATAGCAACCGACCCTACTCTGCCGGTAGTTTCTAATGCCAAGGCCAACATTTGATGTGTAATTGCTGATTTTACCATAACTTCAGGTATTTTCGTGAATTATCTGTTTCGCGTACCCTGCCGGGCGACTTTTTTTGCAAAGATTTTACTCTACAAAGGCCCTTTAGCTGCCGATGTACGTACTGGAATAATAATGGATATTTTAATGGTACAATGCGATTTTTCAAAACGCAAAATACTATAAAAGTGAAGATTAGGCTTGAAAAAAATGAAAATTTTTGTTAAAATGGATAATCTCAGTAACAGTCGTAAAATCAATAAGATATATGTAGCCGGACAGTTTAGTAAAAAAACTTTATCTTATAGGAATTAATTTGTACAGGAGACAATCAGTGCATAAATGTGTATTGACGGCGAAATGGCATTTAATGGTCATTTTGACGGCGCTATTAATTTTTGGTTTTGTTGCTCCGCTTACAGCCGCAGACGACACATCTGCCAGGGCTCATACTATGCGTCAGACCGGCAAGCAGATTCTTGAAGTCGGTTATGAGCAGTATCGCAGAGGTATGTACGATGACGCAAAAGCTACTCTCGAGAAAGCGGCGGCATATCGCCAATATATCAGCGTTTCAGACGCGAGCAAACTCGACGAGCTTCTTGAGCAGTTAATCGCACAGCCAACGGCTTCGGTCAGTCAGCCCGATCCGGCAGCAGTTGCAGAGCAGACAATAGAACCGCCGGTCATTATAGAACCGCCGATTCAGACTCAACAGACCGACATTGACTCAGAATATATCGAGTTCATACCGGTTAGTGAAACCGATACGAATCAAATACAAACACAAATCCCTGTCGATGTACAGGTTTATCCGGAGTTTATTGCCCCTGCTCCGCAGGAAGAGGTAAATTACGTCGTAATCGATGTAAATAATCTGACTCAGCAGCCGGTTCAGCCGGCCCAGCCTCAAGCTGCCCCAGCCCCTGCTCCGCAGGAGCAGGCAAAGGAAAGCTATATCGAGGTAGTTAAGCAGAAGCAGCGTATTCAGCAGAGTTATACGCAAGCTGTTGTCAATGAAGCCATAGCAAAGGCGAAAGAATATGCGGCCAAAGAAGACTTCGCAAAGGCCAGAGATGAAATATCACGGGCTTCTGCGGTTGTCGAGAGAAACAAACTGCTGCTTGGCGATACGGATTATAAACAATACACAGCGGATTTACAGCAGCTTACGAGCGAAATCGAAGCTTGCCGCTCGGCGTTCGAGAATCAAAAAGCCGAAAAAACCAGAACCGAAGCGAGGCTTTCGCAGGAGGCTCTCAGGGCTCAGCAGGCTGCCGACAAACAGCAGAGAATACAAAATCTGTTGGCGCACACGGCAGAATATCAGGAACAGCAGCGATACGATGAAGCTCTTGCCGAAATAGAAACGGTTTTGGCTATCGACCCGATACACAGGGATGCGCTGAGAACCAAAAGAATGCTCGAAGATATTATAAATCTTCGAACGCAGCTCGAAATAAAACGTGAAATAGGCCGACAGGAAGAAGCCGTATTTACCGATACGCAGCGGTCTATGATTCCTCATTCGGAACTCATTACTTACCCCCGAAACTGGCAGGACATAGTTGCAAAGAGAAAGCCAAGCATAATCACCGGTATTTCTCCTGCTGATGCGGCAGTTTATAAACAGCTCGATACTCCGGTGGATTTGACAGCTCTTACTCCGGATACGCCCCTAAATGAGGCGATAGAGATTATAAAAATTTCGGTTGACCCGCCGCTGAAAATTATCGTCAGGTGGAGAGACCTTGATGAAAACGCATATATCGAGCAGGACACAGTAATAGGAATACAGGGTATGACCGGTATCCCGCTCAAAAAAGCCTTGAAAGAATTATTGGACGCAGTTTCCGGCGGTATCGCTAATATAGATTACATTGTTGAAGACGGTATTATCACTATAGCGACGAGGATGTCTTTGCCGACGAAACTTGTTACGCATGTTTATGATATTACCGAGCTTATTGGCAGGCCGGCCCAGTTTGAAGCAATGTTGGAGATTAGTACGACCGGTATCGAAACCGGCGGCGGCGGCAGCGAAGCAGCCATAGAAGGTGCAATGCCTCAGCAGACCCCTGAAATGGTAATACTGATGATACAGGAAACTATTGAACCTTTAAGTTGGCTAATCAACGGCGGCGAAGGCACTATAAGCGCTCATGGCGCTAAACTTGTTATAAGTCAAACTCCGCAGATTCACGAACAGGTTCAAAAGCTTCTCCTTGAAGACCTTCGTGAATCGCTCGGGCAGCAGGTTTCAATAGAAACAAGATTTTTGTTTGTTACTGAAAACTTCCTTGAAGATGTCGGTTTTGGCGTGAGCAGGATAACCGTACCTTCAGGAACTCTTTTCGGCGAACCTTACTCATTTATGGATTTCCAGTTTGGCCACGACTTAAATGTTACTCCGACAGATACGACTATATCAGGGAGCTTGGCTGAAAATATTACAGCATCGGCAGTTAGTCTTGTAGGCGGGATGCAATACGGTTCGGTATTGGATGATTTAACACTTGCATTTTTCTTAAGAGCTGTTCAGTCTCATAGAGATGCCAAGGTCCTTACCGCACCGAGAGTTACGGTTCTCAGCGGTGAATCGGCTTATATCAGGGTTATAAAGGAAACAGCTTATATCGCGGATTATGAATTTGAGGACATAACAGCTCAATTTGAAGGCGCACCAACGAGGATTATTGCAAATGTTACAACTGAGCTGATAGTTGGCGGTGTTGTACTTAACATAACTCCAATAATAAGCGCCGATAAGAAATATATTACCCTTCTAATCGGCACTAATTATACAAAGACAGATCTTTCTCCAGATTTCGTTTTTTCTGCGACTACCGGTGAGGCATTTCCGATATCACTTCCTACTTCACAGATTTCTGAAATTCAAACTCGTGTGAATGTGCCGGATGGCGGTACTTTGCTCATCGGCGGTCAGAAACTCGCTGCCGAGGTGAATAAAGAGTCCGGTGTGCCGGGGCTTTCAAAAATACCGGTTATCGGCAGGCTGTTCAGCAGCCGTACTCAGGTGAAAGATCAGGATGTGCTGCTCGTACTCGTAAAACCGACGATTATCCTCCAGCAGGAAGCCGAGCGAGAATATTTTGCGCCGCTTGAATAGTTTAAAACTTTTGTAGAAATTAAAAAGGCCGGTGTCAACACCGGCCTTTTTTTATGTTCCGTTTTGTTATTCAAATTTCTGTTTTACCACCTGATAGCCGTAATGTGCAATAAGGCTGTCCAGAATAATCATCGCGGTATAGTTTTCCGCCACAGGCCAAACTCTTGCGACTATTGTCGGGTCTCTTCTTGTGATTGCGGCAAGGTTTTTATTCTCGAGCGTGTATTTATCAATCGTGTGCTGCTGTTTGTCGATAGTCGGCGTCGGCTTTACAGCCAATTTAACGATAATATCCTGTCCGGTCGATAATCCGCCAGTTATTCCGCCTGCGTTGTTGGAATCGAATACTACCTTCCCTTTTTCCGAGTGCATCTGGTCGTTGCTTTGCAGGCCGGTCATATCCTTAACGGCAAAACCTGCCCCGATTTCAACGCCTTTTACCGCTCCGATACCGAGCATTTTGCCCAGCTCGGCGTCAAGTTTATCGAAAATAGGCTCTCCCAGTCCGGCAGGTGCGCCCTTAACGACGACTTCCACGATGCCGCCTGCCGAGTCGCCGCCTGCTGAGATTTTGTTGCAGGCCTTTACCATTTCTTCCGCCGCGTCAATATCCGGACAGTTAAGAACAGGATGAACGCCGTATTTGTCTATAATATTTTTTGCATCGGCTTTAGGGGCTTTGTCGCGGATTTTGTCAATTTCCTTTTCAATCTGGGCAAAAACCGCCGCTTTCTCGAGAAATCTCATTTCGTCTGTTATTCTGCCCTTTGCGTAAATTTCCTGATAAAACGGGTCGAAATCCCATCTCATTTGTTTGTAGCTGTCCGTATATTTCAATGCCTTGGCACTGTCAACATCGCCGCATCGGACGGATGCGAGTTCCTTAACGTAGCTGAAAACCTCAATCCCGCATTTCTTGAGCACTTTCTTTGCGATATAACCTGCGGCCACGATGGTAGATGAATACCTGCCGCTGAACAAACCTGCGCCGATGGCATCGTCAGCGGGGCCGTACTTTATAAACGATGCATAAGAAGCATGTCCCGGTCGGGGAGTTCGGTTGGTATCCTGATACTGTTTTATATGTATGAAATGTCTGTCAAGGTTCGGAATAAGGATAGTAAGCGGCGTGCCGTTGGTAAGGCCCTTATTCTTTGCGTTCTCGACCGTATCGGCGGCATTAACGCCGGTATAGATAATTGGCAAGTCCGGCTCCTTACGGGGTGAGCTTAATTCATCGGCTCCCGGCTTTCGCAGGAGCAAATCGCCGTAAATTTCCTGTTCCGTAATCGCCATAGCAGGGGGGCAGCCCTGAACCACAACGGTCAAACCGTCCTGATACGAGCCTCCTGCCGCCGTTACCTGAAACATCCTTCCAAAATGACAGCCTAACATTATATTGTTCCTTTCCTAAAAATTTTCGCTAACAATCTACCAGACAACACTATTTTGGGCAAGTTAAAAAGCCTTAAGTTCAGCCCTGTTATTTGTCATAATCCACTGTACCGCTGCGTTTATATCCGGCAAAACGACAGTGCCTTGCGGGACTTCGTTCAGATGTTTTTTGCCGTGTCCTGTCAGCAGGTATATTCCTTGTCCGCCGGTGTTTTGCGCCAGTTCGACATCGTGCGGATGGTCGCCTATGCTGAACGATTGCTTTAAGTCAATATCATAGTCCGCCGCGGCTTTATGCGGAAAAAACGGTTTGGGTTTTATACATTCACAGCCGTCCTCTTTTTTATGAGGACATACATAGACATCCGTAATATCTATTTTCTGCTTCCGCAAAAGTTCACATATATATTTGTTTACAATATCGGTATCATCAGAAGTAATAATCTTTTTCGCAATACCCGATTGATTAGTTACTATAAACAGCCCGTAAGATTCCTGCAGCCTGCGCAGCGAATCAAAGACATTATCGATAAAAATCACTTCATCAGCGGTTTTTATATAACCGCGTTCTTCTATTATGGTTCCGTCTCTGTCAAGAAATACGGCTTTTTTCATTATACGCTTTTTTTATCCGGTCGAATAACAGTTGTCTGGGATATATGCGCCCAAGCTCGACAAACAGCATAGCATTTTAGAGGCAGCACCAAAAAACGGGCATTTTTTAAAACCCGTATAAAAAGTTGTTTTTTTTAAGAGGCAATGCAAACAGCATCCCTATTAAAAGGGCGGCTTTTACCCTGCCGATAGACTTGTAAAACCTCTGAAAGGCTCCAACTGCCGCGTTTTAGCCCACGGTCCGACAGGTTCTTGCCCGCTTGCCCGTCTGTCCGTCAGCTTATTATGAAAGGATTATACCGTTTTGTTCTATTTATGCAAGCGCAAATTTGTTCTATTTATGCAAGCGCAAATGGGATTTTCTGCGGACACAATCAGCCGTTGTCGAGCGTAAATATTATCATTCGTTCGCCCGTAACCGTGCTTATATCGGTGTGCAGGCTTATAATGTTTTTGCCGGTGATTTCTGTGATAACGGCATTCAGGAGCGGCAGCGCCTTTTCGAGCAGTTCGGTTCGGACTTGCTTGACCAGAGCTCGGCCTGTCGAACCTTCTGTGGTTTTTGCAAGCTGCTGTTCGGCAGGCGTCAGAACGCGTTTGAGCCGTACGATGACCATATCGTCGATTATGTATGTTTTGGTTTCTTCCGGACCTCTGCCCATATATTCTTTTTCGAATTTTATAATCGCTTCGCTTATTTCCGCCTCTATTTGACCTTTGTTTTTCGCCATAGATTTTTACTCCTTTACTTCGATATCCGCGCCGAGCTGTTTCATCAATTTGACAAAATCGGGGAAGGTAACATTCATTGCTTCTGCGGTATCTATTGCCGAAGCCTCATCCATGGCCATTGCCGCCAGTGCAAGGGCCATTACGATTCTGTGGTCGCCTCTGCCGTCGAGATTTGCCGGTTTGGGTTTTCCACCTTCGACAATCAGTCCGTCCGGCAATTCCTGCGTTTTTACCCCCATTTTATTCAGTTCTTCCGCCATACATTTTATACGGTCGGTCTCTTTTTTTCTTGCCTGCGGGACGTTCAAAAATCTCGTAGTTCCCTCAGCGAATGCCGCCGCAACCGCCATAGCGGGCAAAGCGTCAGGCGTTCTGTTCATATCTATATTGACGCCTTTAAGCGGGCCTGATTTTACATTAACGCCGGCGGAGGTAATTTCGATTTTTGCCCCCATCTGTTTAAGGTAATCGACAACGGCTTTGTCCGGCTGGCTGTCGGAAAAATCAAGACCGGTTATCGTTATATCGGCGTCGAGAATAGCTCCGGCGCAGAGGAAAAATGTCGCGCTTGAAAAATCAGCGGGGATTTGTTTGTCGAAGGCTTTGTATTTCTGGCCGCCTTTGATAACAAATCGTTTCATATTCTGATTTTCATATTTAATCTGCTGCCAGCCGAGCCAGTCAAGCGTCATTTTTACATAATCCGGTTCATTGAGAAGCGGCACAATAATTTCAGTATCTTTCTGGGCCAAAGGCGCCGCCAAGAGAAGACTGCTTAAGTACTGACTGGTGAAACATTCAATCGTTGTCTTGCCGCCGACGAGCTGACCTTCGATTTCAATGGGAGCAGAACCGTTATTCTTTAAACTTCTTGCCTTTGCACCGAGGTCATTTAACGAATCGAGCAAAGGCTGGAGCGGCCTTGTTTGTATCTGTGCGTCGCCGGTGAAAGTTATTTTTTTCTCCTTCGGGACAAGAGCGGCCGAACCGACAGCCAGTCTTAACGTCGTACCGGAATTGCCGACGTCGATTATTTTTTCAGGGACTTTTATATTTCCGGCTATGCCGGTTATTTTCCAGCAGGTTTTATCCGAGCAGTCGGCCTTTGCGCCGAGCAGACCATAAGAATTAATTGCGCTTAAAGCGTCATCTGAAATAAGAGGATTTCTGATAAAACTTTGCCCCTCTGCCAGCGATGCGACAGCCACCGCGCGGATAGTGTGCGACTTGGACGCCGGTATGGCGACCGTGCCTCTCAAGCGGGATTTTTTAGCCTGTAATTTCATTCGGAACGGACAGATAGTAAAATAAATACAGAAAAAAACAACTGAAAATCATTTAATAAATCCGAACTCCCGCAGCCAGTATTCCGTTTCAGCCTCGCTTATACCGACGAATTTCGCTTGCGGCTCGGCAGGGGTCTTTTTTTTCTTTTCGAGCTGCTTTATCAGGCTCGTCCAGAAATCGACGCAGTCAACAGCATTGGCCTTTCTTTTTTTGGCGGCGGTTTTTATGCGTCTGTCGCTGCTGATAACGGAAAGGCTTTTTGGCGCCGTGTTTTCGAGAATCAGTGTTTCAATAACATCGTCGGCCTCGCGGCTTGTACCTGAAAAAACGACTTCGAGATTAAACAGATTATTAAAGCCCGATTTGTCTCTCGGCCCGATTCCGTCAAAAACGACACAGCCTTTTTTTCTTGTCCTGTAAATGTATTCAGCGACGATTTGGCAAAGCTGGACATCGGTGATATTGAAAGATTGGTCTGTCAGGTTTTGCACCGCCCGCAGCAGGTTATAGCCGTCGATGAGCAGCACATCAACTCAATTCAAAAGTAAAAACATAAAAGTAATAAGCTAAACGACTCATCTCTTGCCCTCCAGTGTTAATATGCTTGAGGCTAATATTTTTGCTAATTCCTGTGTTTCTTTCAAAAGACAAAGCAACTGTTCGGTTTTGATTTTTTTTGCATCCCTAAGCAAACCAAACCAGTATAAACTTTCGTTTGCTGATTTTAGCGAATGTCTATAAAAATGGGTAAAATCTTTTTTTGTGCCTGATCCCTTTGCCTCGACAATGTTTGCTCCGATAGATGTTGCGGATCTCAATAGCTGTTTTGTAATAATACTGGTGGATATGTCGGCAGGCAAAGTATCAAGAAATTCGATTACGCCAATAGAATACTTGTATGCTCTGATTTTCAGGTCGGTTTTAAACTTTGAATTTTGGTTTTGCACTTTAAGTTTTAGGTTTTAAGCTTTAAATCTTATTTCTCCGCCGACGATGGTATATTCGACTTTACCCTTGAGTTTCCAGCCGTCATACGGACAATTTTTGCTCTTGGAGCGGAATTTATTCACATCAACCGTGTACTCGAAATCAGGGTCGATAATCGTTATATCCGCCTGTTTGCCTTTGCTCAATGTTCCTTTATCGACGCCGATGAGCTTCGCCGGCCTTTCGGACATTATCGAGACGAGCTGCGGCCAGTCTATAATCTTCGGCTCAAGCAGTGCCTTGATATAAAGCCCCAGCGCGCATTCGAGACTTGCGATTCCGAACGGCGCCGTCAGGAACTCAAGCTCCTTTTCGCTTTTCAGATGAGGCGCGTGGTCCGATGCCAAAGCGTCGATTACACCGTCTTTTATTGCCTGCTTGATTGCCTCGATATCCCGCGCCGTTCTCAGCGGTGGATTGACTTTATAATTCGTGTCGTAATCGCGGCAGTCGTCATCGATCAAAAGCAGATGATGAGGAGCCGCCTCGCAAGTTACCGGCAGACAATCCGCTTTGGCCTGTCGTATCAGCTCTACCGCCTTTGCCGTCGAGACGTGCTGAACGTGATAGGACATATTTGTCTTTCGGACAAGCTGAATATCCCGCCAGAGCATCATTTCTTCGGCAAGCGGGTCTAATCCCGGCAGTCCGAGCACCGTCGAGTTATAGCCAGAATTCATAACGCCGTTTCCGGCAAGCGAATTATCCTGACAGTGCTGGCTTATCACGACATTTTTGAACATCGAAGCGTATTTCATTGCCCGCAGCATCATCGCCGCGTTTTGTACGCCGCTTCCATCATCGGTAAAACCGACTGCGCCGGCCTGAAGCATAAAACCCATCTCGCTGAGCTGTTCGCCCGCTCTGCCCTGTGTAATTGCTCCCATCACATATACGTGCGTTTTTCTCGCCTGCCTGCCCATTCGATGAATGTATTCGACGCTTGCCGCATCGTCAATCGGCGGGTCAGTGTTTGGCATGCAGACGACAGATGTAAAACCGCCTGCAACTGCCGCGGCTGAACCTGATGCGATTGTTTCTTCTTCCTCATCGCCCGGCTCGCGGAAATGTACGTGAATATCAATCAGTCCCGGCAGAACGAGTTTGCCCGCCGCATCGAGGGTCAGTTCTGCTTTCGATTCGATTTTGCCGACCTCTGCGATTTTGCCGTCGAGAATCAAGACATCGCATTTGCGGTCGAGCTTGTTGGCCGGGTCGATTACGTGTCCGTTTTTTATAAGAATATTTTTTTGCATTTAATTCAAAACTCAAAACTTATAACTCAAAACTATTTTGCCATCGCCGCCTGATTGACGAGAAACAGAACCGCCATTCTCACAGCAAGGCCGTTGGTTACCTGCTGAAGAATTACGCTGTTAGGTCCGTCAGCCACTTCGCTTTCGATTTCCACACCTCTATTGATCGGGCCCGGATGCATAACAAGCATATCGGGTTTCGCCTTTTTCATTCTTTCGACCGTTAGGCCGAAATGATGCGAGTATTCTTTGATTGACGGAAACGGATTCGAGGCCATTCTCTCGGATTGTATCCTTAGCATATTGATTACATCGACTTCGCCGATAATCGCGTCCAGCGAATAGCTCACCTGCACGGGCAGTTGGCTCACCTTTGCCGGCATTAGTGTCGGCGGGCCGACGAGAATTACCTGTGCGCCGAGTTTCGTCATAGCAAACAGGTTGCTCCTTGCCACGCGCGAATGAGCGATATCGCCGACGATTGCGATTTTAAGTCCTTCGAGACTTCCTTTTTTCTGTCTTATTGTATAAGTATCCAGCAGTGCCTGCGTTGGGTGCTCACAAAATCCGTCGCCGGCATTGACTACGCAGGCGTTAATGTTCCTGCTCAAAAATTTCGGAGCCCCGCCTGCACTGTGCCTTATCACGACTATATCAATTCCCATCGCTTCGAGGTTTCTTGCCGTATCCAAAAGCGTTTCGCCTTTGCTTACGCTGCTGCTTTTTTGTGTGAACTCGATTACATCGGCACTCAATCTGTTTGCTGCGAGGGCAAAACTGGTTCTCGTCCTTGTACTGTCCTCGAAGAACAGATTTACCACGACCTTGCCGCGAAGAGTAGGGGCTTTCTTAACGCTTCTTGTGCTGAACTGCTCGAAAGCCTGAGCGGTATTAAGAATATGCTCGATTTCCTCTCTGCTGAGATCGCGCAGCCCGATGAGGTGTTTGCGATTCCACGTAAAATCTTTTTTACTCATATTACAATCACTCTGTCTTTGCCGTCGGATTCGACGAAATTGACCTGTACGGTTTTTTCTGCAGGCAGGTCGATTTTGAGAGAGGCGAAATCCGCCTGTATCGGAAATTCCCTTCCCGCTCTTTCGACCAGCACGGCTAATCTTATCGCCTTTGGCCTGCCGAGGTCTATCAGGGCATCCATAGCCGCACGGGTACTGCGTCCTGTGTATAGAACGTCATCTACAAGAATTATTATTTTATCGTCGATATCGAAACCTATTTCAGTAGTTCTAACCAAAGGCTGGCTGTCGCTTTGCGGATTGTTAATGTCGTCCCTATAAAGAGTTATATCCAAAGTGCCGCACGGGATTTTGGTCTTGAATTTGCGGGTTAGTGTATCCGCCAGACGTTTGGCGAGAATTTCCCCTCGGCTGCGAACACCGATAACAGCAATCTTATCGCCCCTGGCCGTTTTTGATATAATCTCATCGGCCAGAGAGGCTACGCAATCGCTGATTTTATCGGAACTTAAAAGAACTTCCATACTCTTGCTTATCCCTAATATCCGCCAATCCGAAATAACTAAAGGAGTATAACAATTAAAAATGCGTTTAGCAAGGCTTATTCCTGAACGTTAAGTCTTTATTGATAAAGACTTAAAAAATAAAAAGCCCAGTCTGGAAAAGATGAGCAAAATATGCTATAATACAATCTAAGTTTTTTCGATTTTTAAAGGGATGTTTTTGGCCCGCAGATTTGTAAAATTTTTGATGATTTTTCTGGTTTTCGCCGCATCGGCGTTGGCGGATGATTTACAGCCGCAGGCTCTTGAGGCTGTCGGCGTTTACAAAATCGCCGCGCTCGAGCCGAACCTTACCGGCACCGGCGTCAGTATCGGCCTTGTCTGCCGAAGCGATACGTATATTGACGGCCAGCCCCAAAACGATTACCGGCCGGACATCCGGCACAAGTGCTTCCAAAACAGCAGCGTCAATTTCTATGACGACGGCGCTGTCGAGGGCGGCATCTCAAATCATTCGACCGCGATTGCCTCAATACTTATCGGTTCCGACCCGAACGCGTTTGAGCCATTGCTTGGTAATTTTTCATATAAATCGGCAGTGCCTGATGCGCAATTGAATACCTACGAGTTCTGGCATTTTATAGTGGATTATGTATTTCCCGCACATTGGCCCAAAGATGATTTAATTACGATGAGTCTGGGCTGGTCTTGTGAGGCGTGGTGGACGAGGGGCATTGATAACATCGCCGAGGATTTTGGTCTGCTGTTCATAGCCTCGATTGGCAATGGAAGAAACGCTTACGATTTGCCGTTATATCCTGCCGCCGGCGCGAATGTACTCGCTGTCGGCGTTGCCGATTCGTCCGGTTCTCTGGCCGATTTCAGCGTCCCTGATGCGAATCGTTCAACCGCAGGCCCTACGCTCGACGGTCGATGCAAACCCGATATCATCGCGCCGGGCAACTGCCTTGTTGCGCTGGCGGATACGAATAATCTTTACGCCCCCAGCGGCGATTATTCGAGTTTTGCCGCTCCCGTTGCCGCAGGCGCCGCCGCTATGCTTATCCAAAAAGCCAAATCCGACCCGAACCTGCAGCTTGCCGCATCGAGCTTCGCGGGCAACTGCGTAATGAAATCCATTTTAATGACCGGAGCAAAGAAACTCGACGGCTGGCACAAAGGCCTTGCCGACAGCAACGACGATTCGGGATATCCGCTCGATTTGACGCAGGGCGCCGGAATGTTAGACGCGGCGGCCTCTTACGCTCTCCTTACCGCGGGCCTGCAGCCCAACGGCGATGTGAATACGAGCGGCTGGGACATCGGCGTAATCGAACCCAATTATATCGCCGAGACCATCTATAGATTTCAAACGCCTGCCGATTACAAAGGCCGCCTCACCGCAACGCTCGTCTGGAACAGAAATTATCATGGCCAATATCCTTTTGAGCTTAATACCGAATTGTGGACGGATTTGCATCTTCAGCTTCGCAAAGTTGACGAAGTTCGCCGGGGCGTTCTAATCGATTACAGCGATAGCGGCGTCGATAACGTCGAACACCTTTATACTCCGCTTGAGCCGGATACGGCTTACGAGCTCGTTGTCTCCCATAGTTTGAATTCGCCTCTGCCAAAGAGCTTTGCTATTTACGCCCTATCGTGGAAAATCTCCGAATTTTAAGAGTTTTTCAAGACAAAAAGACTCCTGGCACCTTTTTGACCGCTGTATTTCTGAGCTGCAACCTATATTACCGGACGTTGGGGATTTTCGTATTTCTCTGCTGACCCACCCCTGATTTATTTCGTATTATTTATAGTAAGGGTGAAAAATCTCGAAAGGGATTTTGCATATACAACTTTTTTGGGGGTTCTAAAATTTATGCCAACAGCAGTGGGGTTGTTTATAGTTATTGCGGCGAGCGTGTTTTTTACGAATACAAGCGTCATTGCTACGCCGATTTACGGCACGGCTACGCTCGAATTTGCCGGTTATGGCGCCAAAGATACGATGACGATTTGGGGCGGCAGGCCTCGCGGGCTTCGAGCCGAGGGTGGCGGCTGGAGTGGTCTTAACGTTTATGCCGGCGTTCATATGTTCAATAAAACCGCCGGCACCGGCGAGGGCGAACTGCTCGACAGCTATATCGGCGGTTTCTGTATGGAACTTTCAGAGTATGTTGCGCAAGGCAGCTTTTCTTATGATGTGCTCGCTGTTGAAGATGGGCCAAGGCCTATTTCGTTTCTCGGCGATTCGATGGGACAGGAAAAAGCCGACTATATCGCCGAGCTTTGGGGAAGATTTTACGCTCCTGCCTGGTCTGCGGGCGGAGCATATACTGAACAGCAAAACAGAGAGGCTGAGGCCTTTGCCGCGGCGATTTGGGAAATCATTTATGAAGACCTGCCGGCCTCTTCTGCGGGCTGGGACGTGGCGAAAGACGGCACCTGGGGCCGTAAAGGATTTAAAGCGACTAATCTTGATGAACAGCTTGCCAATAGCTGGCTGGGCGCCCTTGACGGCACAGGCGAAATGGCGGACTTAAGGGCTCTTTCTGCTTTCGGCGCACAGGATTTCATCGTTCAGATTCCGGAGCCTGCCACGGTTGCCTTTTTGGCTTTCGGATTTATGTTAGCTGTTGCTGGAAAACTTTCCACGCGGAAGGCCTAACCATACAAATCCTAATTTCCAAAACCCGAAAATGACCGAAACAACTCGTTTAAAATATTTGAATTTTGTGTTTTGAAATTGTTTCGTATTTCGAGTTTCGTGCTTCGGATTTTTAAATCTTTAGGGTATCTCTAAAAATTAACAAAATTTCGTGCAGTTCGCTGCACTTATG
>CAYUYR010000014.1:0-46023 GCA_964449435.1 uncultured Planctomycetaceae bacterium
GGTTCTTTCCTGTACGAGACTGTCGAGATTGTTAAGCAGTTCCCATTTTTCCGTCGAAATTGTATTGGAAAATAAGGCTGTTCTTCTGTATTATGTTGGACGGAAGGTTATTGCGGAATGGAGATATGTTAGGCAAATTATACAGTGTTACGCTCGAAGGTATCGAGGGAATCATCTGCGAAGTTGAAGTGCATATAAAGCGCAGCGGATTTGAAAAATCACTTATCGTCGGCCTGCCTGACACCGCCGTAAAGGAAAGCATCGAACGGGTTCAATCGGCAATCACAAACTGCGGCTACGAATACCCCAAAACCAAAAGCGTAATAAATCTTGCGCCTGCCGATGTGAAAAAAATCGGGCCGGCGTTCGATTTGCCCATCGCGCTTGGAATCCTGCTCGGCACAAAGGCGATTGAAAGCCCGGTCGTAAAGGATTTTGTCGTTGTCGGCGAACTTGCGCTTGACGGCAGGGTTCGGCCGGTCAACGGTGTTTTGAGTATGGCGATGGCGGCACAGGAAGCCGGTTTCAAGAGTATGCTCGTGCCTTTAGAAAATGTCCGCGAGGCGGCGGTCGTCGATGGCATCGAGGTTTTCGGGGCCGGTTCGCTTACGCAGGCGGCATCGTTTCTGGCAGGGCAGCTCGCGCTCGAATCGGCCTATGTCGATATTGACAAACTATTAGAGCAGGCAGGAGTTTATGACGTCGATTTTGCAGATGTCAAAGGGCAGGAGGCGGTTAAGCGTGCACTGACAATCGCCGCGGCAGGCGGGCATAATATCCTGATGCTCGGCCCGCCGGGAGCTGGAAAGACGATGCTTGCTCAGAGGATTGCGACGATATTGCCGCCGCTGGGTTTGACCGAATCGCTGGAGACGACGAGGGTTTATTCGTCGGTCGGCTTGCTCGACGGCAAGGGATTGATAGCGACAAGGCCGGTACGTACGCCTCATCATACCGCTACGGGAGCTGCGCTTGTCGGCGGGGGGACTAATCCGCGATGCGGAGAGTTATCGCTTGCGCATAACGGGATTTTGTTTCTCGATGAATTTGCTGAGTTTCCGAGGCACGTTTTGGAGATGATACGGCAGCCTTTGGAGGAAAAGAAGGTTACGGTCTCTCGCGTTAAAGGCTCGATTACGTTTCCGGCCAATTTTATGCTCGTGGCGGCGACGAATCCGTGTCCTTGCGGGTATTTCGGCTCATCGCAGAAGCGGTGCAAATGCACGCCGAACCAGATTGAACGGTATTTGTCGAAAATTTCAGGGCCGATGTTAGACAGGATCGATATTCATATTGATGTGCCGAGTGTGGCGTTCGGCAAATTGCGTTCGGAGCAGAGCACTTATGATTCGGCGGCGATAAGGCGGGAAGTTATGGCCGCACGCGAAATCCAAAAAGTTCGCTTTGGCGAAAAAAAGACCACCACAAACGCCACGATGACGCACAGGCAGGTAGGCAAATTCTGCGGACTCGATACGGCGGCGGAGATGATTTTGAAAAACGCTATGACGGAATTCGGTCTCTCGGCAAGGGCACACGATAAAATCTGCAAGGTCGCAAGGACGATTGCGGATTTGGCGGGGCGGGAAAATATCGGCGCAGAACATATCGCAGAGGCGGTCAGCTATCGAAAATTAGACAGGGCGATGTAGAAATTAATTACTGAAACGGGACATATCTTTCATAATTTGAATCAGGTAGGGCTGGTGCATCTGATAGAAAGCTGTTTCGTCAATTACTTCGATGTCCGCTTTTGTGGTAACTATCTGGTCGTTGAAAACATTCGTAGAGAATACGGCCTTGTCTTCGTTATCGACGTAAGCTATAGTATCCCAGCCGCTGATAACGGCAAACATACGTTCTTTGTCTCCAAGCAAATCGATACCCTGCGAATAATCCTGCGGCGGATTTGTGACGCCGAGCTGGTTAAGTAAAGTTGCCGGTATATCCAGATGGCTTGTTATGCTGTCGATATGACGCGGTTTTTGCCCCGGCGCCCAGAGTACCATCGGCGTGCGTGTCTGCTCTTCGCTGAAGGTCGAATTGTGCCCCCATCTGCCTTTTTCCATAAACTCTTCGCCGTGGTCTCCGGTAAGTATAACGATAGTGGAATCCAACAGAGAATTTTCTTCGAGATATTTCAGTATCCTGCCGTACTGGCTGTCGAGATGATTGCAGGAATTGATGTATCGGTTCTTTATCAGGCGTATATCTCTTTTAAGGTCAACGGTAGCGTAATTAAATTCTTCGAGATACGGAGTGCATATTTCATTTTCGGGCGGGAAATAATAAAGAGCGTGAGGCGATTCGAAAAACATAAAAGTCATAAACGGGCGTGATTTATCCCTGTTCTCGATGAAGTCAATCATTTTATCGACGTTAAGCCTGTCAAGCTTCCATCCCATTAGGCCGCCCTCGAGTTCGGATGAATCGTGTAATTGATTTTGCGGCAATTTGGCAAAAATTGTCTTGTCGAACTCCGGATAAGAAAATTTTGCGCTGCTGAACATATTCATTTGGTAATTGTTTTCAATCAGTAAATCGATCAATACCGGTCCTCTGCGTTCCTCGAGGAAATCGAACCAGTAGTTGCCGTACAGTCCGTAAAACGCAGCGAACAAAGACATTCGCGTACCGTTTCCGCCGCTGTAATGCTGATTGAAACGGGCTGCTTTTTGAGAGAAAGCCCAACTCTGCGGCATAACTTTCGGGTTCAGCATATCGGCCCGGAGAGATTCGGCCATAAGGATAACTATATTGTAATTTTTATGGTCTGCCTGACGAGTAATCGGTTTCAGAGGATATTGCAGGTTAATTTCCCTGAATTTCATATTGAAAGCCGTCTGGTGCGGAGGCGTGAAACCGAAAGATTTAGCCAGCCTTCGGAAAGTGATGGGAACATAAAAAGGGAAAGCTTTGGATGCCGCAAGAACAGGTCTGTAAGAATAAAAAGAACTGAATCCGTAAACCAGACCCTGCAAAACAGTCAGTATTACAAATACATAGGAAGCCGTGCTGAGTCTTCGGCGAGTCAGGATATTTTCACATAGTTTTTTAATTTTTCCGGCGGTCATCAATAACAGCAGAATTCCTCCCTGTGCGAAGAGGAAGAACAATACGATAAAAATGAAACTGTTTACCGTTGCTTTGCTGCTGCCCATCGATTCGATGCCGCCTTTGGTAAAGATGAGGTTCCAGACGAAACCATTAAAATGGAACCCGAAAATTTTGAAAATAAAACTGTCGGTGTAAATCAATAGCTGTAATACGGTTATAGCCAGCACGGCCAATGTGCCGATGAACCAAGGCGATTTAAAAAATAAAGGCAGAGGGGTTTTGAGGAGAACTTTTCGCAAAAAATTTAATACAAGAAAAATCGGGAAAAGGTATAGAAAACAATAAGTAATATAAACCACAAAGGTAAAAAGACCTGTTGTGAAATTGATATATTGAATCTGTCTCAGGAATACAGAAACGTTAATCAAAAGCAGTAAATATGACAGTACAAAATACTGCGAAAGAATTGATGAAGTATTTGAACGGTTTTTCATATCAGTAAGGTTATCCGGCAGTTTCAAAATAGATAAAACAACTTTATATATAATATCCGAAATATTGGAGTTTTTAAAGCTGATTTTTTGCTCATTTGGTTTCTTTCTTTGGGTCTAACAATTCAGGCGCAGCGATGTCTTTGGTACGCTGGTAAATCGATGGTTTTTCTCTTTTGAATTTTAGTCCTCTTCCGGTATGAATCTGATTTTCTTCGGTTACAAAATTGACATACTGCAGAAGCGCCCAGGCGGTATTGTGCCAACTCATCTGATAGCCTCTCTGGTGAGCCTGTTTCTCCATAAGCAGCCGTTGTGTCTGATGGAAAACCACATAATCGAGGGCTTGGGCAATTTGTTCGACGCTTTCTTCGCCGGGGTCAACCAAAATGCCTCTTGCGTGTCTGCCGATGACAAGACCGGGATGGCATTTCTGATTCGAATGAATCAGCTCAAGCGCATAACGAAACTTTGTCGCTATGGCGGCTCTGCCTGAACCGAGAGTGTCGGCCAAAATACCGCTTGAAATCTGCTGCATATTCAGATACGGCAGAAGCATAACATTGGACGCGCCGTAAAGCTGAAGCAGCGGCTTTTCATCGATAAAGGCATCGAGAAAAATTACATCATATTTCTCGAAACGAACACCTTCCAGGCTTTTAACAGTACACCATCGGACGTTTACCTGTTCGAGAGATTCGTTAATAACCTGCTGGAACCGTTTATAATCTTCGCCGTTGCCGTATTTAACAAATTCGGGGTGGCACTGACCGGCAACGAGATAAACGATGGAGTTTCTCTGGGCCGGCGTGCAGGATTCAGCAAGAAATTTGCCGAACCCTCTTATCCCATATTGGACGCCTTTGTCGGGAGATAAAAGTCCTATCGTTGTTATCAGAAAACGGTCCTTGAGGCCGAATTTTTCTTTTATCGTGAGCCGGTCGAATTGCGACGGATGAGTCATTCGTATGCCGTGGTCGATATGTTTTAATTTATCGTGCGCGACGCTGTAGAGCGGAGAATGCAGAATCTGAATTGCACTTTCGGTCGTTACGATAAGGCCGCCGCTGTAAAGGGCAAGGTCCTTTATCACGTTTTTCTGATGCTCGTCCGGCTCGTCCAAAACGGTATGCAGATAAACAAGTACCGTCAGGCCTTTTTCGGAAAAAGCCTTTGCCATATTGACGAAATTCGTACCCCGACAGTCGTTGCCTTTCTCATCAGGGTCGAGTCCGAATTCGTGCTGAAGCAGTATTATGGTTTTGTTTGTGCTTTCCTTGGAGCGGGTGATTATATCGTTTATAGCGTGCCGCCACGACTTTGGGTCGTATTGGTCGATAATCAAATCGACCGGAATATGATATGGAAGATTATCTTTGTCGATAGCAGCCACTCTTATATGGCCGACTTCGCCGGTGAAATGCTCGAGCGCGTTGGCAAGGTCTCTGCTGAATGTTCCGATTCCGCACCTTCGAGGCGGATATGTACTTACTATTCTGATGTTATACGGCATTGGTTACCTTTCTTATTTCATCGAAGAACGGCGTTTTTCTTTGTTCGACGCAGCAGGCGGCGTAAAAATACATCGCAGCCGACCAGCTTTGCCAGTCCTGCCCGCAGGCTTTGCCGTCCTGTGCCCTGTGCCATTCGTTAAATCCGAAATCAACCTCGGCAATTCTACTTTTCCTGATTAAGTGAGTAAGAGCAACAAGTTTTTTTTCCGCGAGCCTGTATCTGCCCGCCGCGACGAGTGCGGCGATGTAAAAACCGCAGATAAACGGCCATATTCCGCCGTTGTGGTATTCGCCCGGCTGGTTATATTTTTCGTATCGCTTGTGCCAATCGGGGTCTCCCGGACGGGTATATGGAAAGAAATTCGGTGGCAAATCCACCGCAAGGTCTTCGTTGGCCTTGAGATTTTTACATTCGGTTTCTGTCCATATTACAATTTCTTTCGCCCTTGTTTTAGAAGCTATGCCGGAAAGAATCGCCATACTGTTGCCGAGCAAATCGAAACGCTCGCTTTTGTGCACCTTGTAGGACCAGAAAGCGTAATACGGCTTGTGTTTCAGGACAAGACCTTCGTGAACGTGCCGCTGCTGACGTTCGCCCATTATAGCAAATCGTCCCATCTCTTCCTGAACCTGACTTGCCTTTTCGTGAAAACCGAAGAGTTTTAAATAAGTATAGACGATGGTATTGACATAAAGGCCGTAGCCGAGCACCCACTGCTCGTCTCGCCAGTCGCTTGTCGGAAGCTGAGCGGTGACAAGCCTGTCGGACGGGCTTTGATATTCCATCCACGTGAGCGCTTTTTGAACGGCTTCTTCGAGAAATGGTTCATCGCCGGTCGCTTTTCGATAAAGAGCGACAGCCATAAGAAACAGCGGCGTTGTATCGCTTGCGCCGCGGTCTTCTTTGTCGTGAATCAGCGATGGAATATGGCCGAGCCGGGTTTGATTCTGATCGAGTTTTTCGAGTATACGCTTAAGGGTCTTTAAAAGTTTTTTTTCTCCGCTTGCCAAAACGCCCAGCGAGCAAATCATCATATCGCGTGTATAAGACTCCGGATAGCCCCAGCCTGCGGTTCTCGGCAGACCGTGATACGGACCGTGATTGTTGTGCAGCAGGACTTTTAACGCCGCCTCTTTCGCCGCCGATACGAATTTCTGATATTTTTTCTCCATTAGTTAATGCCGAGCCTTTTAGAGACAATATTTACGAATTTTTTCGCGACGACCCTGTAATCGAAATTTTCAACCGCTCTTTTTCGGCCGTTTTCGCCCATCGTTTTTCGCAAATCCGGATTATTCATAAGCTCAAGAAGATATTTTGCGATGTCGTGTATGCTCGCGCGGTAGTCAACAACTCGCGGTTCTTTAAATACTATTTTGCTGTTGGGTGTAAAGCCGGATTCGCTGCCGAGTACGGTTTCCCTTACACTGATTTCCGTTGCGACATCAGCCAGATAGGCTGTCTTGCCCTGAATCATCGTGTCCAGAACTCCCATCGCGTTGATACTGATAACCGGCTTGCCGCAGGCGTTGGCCTCGACCTGAATCATACCGAATCCTTCGAGCCTGCTCGGCGCCGCATAAATATTGCAGGACGCTACGAGGTACGGCATAAAATTTCTCGAAATCCTGTTGGTTGTGTAAATCACTTTCTTTTCGATTCCCAGTTGTGTGGCAAGCTGCAAATCGGCAAGGTTCTGCTGTTCGGTTCTTGGCTGCGGCCACACCTTGCAGACATATTTCCAGTCAGGGGCCGTATTGTCAATCAGTGCCAAAGCCTGCATAACTTCCTGAGCACCTTTCGATGCGGCGTCGCCGCCGATAGTTAATATCATCATATCTTTTTCGGAAACGCCCAGTGCCTCGCGGACAGTGGTTATTTTAGGGTCGTGCATATCGTAAGGACAAAACGAATCCGTATCGCAGCCGACCGGCAAAACCTCGATATTTTTTCCGCTCAGACCGTCGCGGATATAAACTTTTTTCACCCATTCCGAGGTTACGAGTATCAATGGCAGCTCTTCGAGAATTTCCCTGTAATTGGCGATATACCCATCGGCCACGAGCCAGGGAACCGGCGTAACGCCGTAACGCTGCGGATGCATAATAAGATGCGGCGTATGTCCCCAGTAGCCGATGCCCACTACAGCGTCAGGCTTGAACCAGCGGTAGTACCATTCCTTTTCCTGCGGGGATTCGAAATTTACCGCATAAACATCGACGCCCATTTCCTTAAGACCTCTGTAAAGCAAATCTCCCTGTGTTGCCAAACCTCCCGGCGAAGGCGGATAATCATAAAGCACAAGCACTTTCATTTTTCAGTTTCCTTAGATGTTATAAGCTGGTACGCCTCGGCATTCGAGACTGCGGCAGCCTCGAAACTGTCGGGCGAAAAACCGTAGCTATTAATTATGATATCTTTTTTCTTCTGCCAAATATTTTTCGGCAAATCAATCACAATACCAGCGTCTTTTCTGGGCCGCGGCAGATATTTCTTTCCGCCATCCTCGTAAGCGAACTGCAAAAGACGTTTCACTTTTAATTGTCCCTGTTTCCAAAGGTTAAAAACCATCTGCGAAACTTCCTCGTGGCGCAGATGCCGCGTATATTCCCCTTTAGGCCCGTGAGTTAGAATTACATCATAACTCTTTTGAGGCAATGCAGTTAAGATTGCCTGTCGAATATCGGCCTGTTCGAGAGGTTTCTGTTCCGGCCCGTCGTCGAGGTCGGCCATAAAACCTTTGGCTTTCAATATGTCCATAACTTTGAAAAATTTTGGCGCCCTGTCGGTATCGGATTTTCGGCACAGCGCCATTATCGTCCAGTCGATTTCCGGATGCATCAGTATAGCACCGCCAGCCCATAAAGTCTCATCGTCCGGATGAGCGACAATTACGGCTGCGGTTGAAATATCTGCAAAGAAATTTTCCACAAAACGACCTCGATATGAAATTATACTTTTATTTGCCTTTTCTAAAAGGACGAACCATACCGTCAAATACCTTTAAATACTTTTTCGGCTTAACGGCAAACACGCCTTTTTCAACAAAATTAATATCGTCAATCGAATAAAAAGCAGTGGGGTCGAATTTCTTTATAAGGCCGATAGCTTCCTCAAGATGACTTCGCTTTACGATTGAAAAGATTAACTTAACTTGTCCTGCTGAGCCCTGCCCGTCAATACTTGTTACACCGTAGCCGTGCGATTTGAAATCCCCAATTAGTCTTGTTGCATCCTTATTGGTAATCACCCGCAGAATAACCACGCCCAGCGACAGTTTCTCCCCTATGCAGATACCCACGAAGTTTCCCATCGCAAAACCGCCTGCGTAAGCTATATAGCAGAGCGGATTTGACAGATTTTTCATTATCTGACCGATTACCAATATCCAGATAAGAACTTCGAAAAACCCCATAATGGCGGCGAAATATTTCATCCCCCTCGATACGAAAATCACCCGCACTGTGCCGAGACTAACATCGGCGACACGAGCTAAAAAAATCAGTAGTGGCAGAATGCCCCATTGATAAATCGGCCCTAAAGCACTCATCATTTTTTATTCCCCATATAACTGTTTGTAAAATAAACACTTATGGCCAGACCATGGCCCTTTTAACGCTTTTTGAGAACAAATTTAAGACTAATCCTAGTACCGCCGATTGTCAATTGCCGGTTTGGAGCTTTTTAACTTGTTTTGAGCCGATCATTTACGTCTTATAAAAGAGGGTTTATTGGTTTCTAATGCGGGTTTTCTGTGATTTTTAGTTTTTTTTTAAGTTAATCGGTTCTGTGTATGTGACGATATTTAATATGAATATGAATAAAACCCATAAATATAAGGAGTGTCAAAATGGGAATTCAGGATTGGTCTGAAAAGGTAATATTGGTAAATATCGAACCGGAACCGGATATGTGTGATGAGCTCAAGGCCGTAACGGACATTATCCGTCTGCGGAAAGACTGCAGCGTCGTTATCGATTTTTCAGATGCCGACATCGTAACATCATCGAGCCTTGCGCAATTCCTCCGACTCCAGAAAATTCTCGACGACAACAATCAGCAATTTGTTCTTTGCGGTATGAGCCAGAAAACCAGGGGCATTTTCGCTGTTACAGGTCTGGACAAGGTATTCGAATTCGTAGAGGACCGATTCACCGCTCTTGCCGGTCTGCAGTTAACCGGCAAATAACCGCGGTTGACAACGGCGTCGTAAAATGCTAATATCCCGCTCAGCAGCGAAAGCCGCAGCGTGATAACAGGAAGCATTTATGAAAAAGCAAATCGCCCAGCAGGTTGAAAAAGCACTTGGGTACGACTTTTCCAACCGCACCATTTTAAAAAAGGCTCTCACTCATTCTTCCGCCGCCTCCGGCAAGCTCGAAAGTAATGAAAGGCTCGAATTTCTCGGCGATTCCATCCTTGGGCTGGTAATCTGCCAGGCGCTTTTCGAGAGATTCCCCTCCTATCTCGAAGGAGACCTGACGAAAATCAAGAGTAAACTCGTTTCCCGCAAGACCTGCTCGTTTCTTGCCAATCAGTTGGGCGTTGACGATTTGCTCGAAATAGGGCCGGGTATGCAAAAGAGCAAAGCCCTGCAGGGTTCGATATCGGCCGCCACGCTTGAGGCCTTGATAGCGGCGATATATATTGACGGCGGGTTCGAGCCGGCAAAGAATTTTATCCTGAGAATTTACGCTCCGCTGATTGAACAGTCCGATGCCGACCAGCATCAGGAAAATTACAAATCGCTTCTTCAACAGCACGCCCAGCAGAGTTTGAACCGTTCAGTGAGCTATGAAATCCTCGATGAAAAAGGACCTGACCATAACAAATGTTTCGAAAGCGCAGCGGTCATAGACCATAAGCGATACCCAAGTGCCTGGGGGACAACCAAAAAAGAGGCTCAGCAAAACGCCGCCTACAACGCACTTGTCGAACTGGGCGTAATCAACCTCCTTGAAGACTGAAACCTAATGCCGAAGGTGGGAATTGAACCCACACCCTCTTGCGAGGACAGGATTTTGAATCCTGCGCGTCTGCCAGTTCCGCCACTTCGGCTGAAAAATCAGAATTATTTACAACTTTGACTTTTTGTCAACTCAGTAATCGAGAAAAACGATATTTTCCGGTATCGCGACGACATCTTTTTTGTTTTCGCCGAGAATATTTTTTATTTCACTGCTGTGTCTGCCCGCGATTTTCTTCAAATCGTCGCTGCCGAAATTCGTAACCGCCTTTGCGATATTATTCAGCATTACCACATCGCCGGCGATGAAATTTCCGCTGACCGATTTTATGCCTTTCGGCAGCAGGGATTTTTTCTTTTTTATCGCCTCGGCCGCGCCATCGTCTATCGTAATTGTCCCCCTGGCGGCGCTGTTGAGCAGCCATCGCAGACGATTGCTCAGTTTTCTTTTCGGCATAAAAACCGTACCGACATCGTCGCCTGCGATGATTTTCGTGATGACATTTTTTGTCCTGCCTTTTGCAAGCACTATGCGGCAGCCGGCGCTGGAAGCGATTTTCGCGGCTTCGATTTTCGTCTTCATTCCGCCCGTTGCGAATTTACTGCCCTTGCTGCCGGCGTTCTTTAAAATATCGGATGTTATCTCGTAAACGGCTTTTATGAGTTTCGCATCGTTGCGTTTGTTCGGTTTTTTATCGTAAAGGCCGTCGATGTCGCTAAGCATTATCAAAACGTCCGCATCGAGCTTGCTTGCGATAAGTGCGCTTAATTTGTCATTATCGCCGAAAGCTGTTCCGATTTCCTCGGTCGCAACGCAGTCGTTTTCGTTCAGTATCGGCACGATATTGAGTTTCAAAAGCGTCTCGACGGCGTTTTTCAAATTCAGATAGGTTTTGCGATTGTGCAGAACCTCTGCTGTCAAAAGAACCTGTCCGCAGATAAGGCCGAATTTGTCGAACGCCTTTCTGTATTCAGCCATAAGCAACGGCTGGCCGATGGCCGCACAGGCCTGACGTATTTTTATATCCGTAACATAGCTGGATATTTTTAATTGTCCCGCTCCCATTCCGATTGCGCCGGATGTTATGATAACGACCTCTCTGCCGTCTTTTATAAGTTCTGCGACCTGCTCAGCGACAGAACGTATGAACAGACCGTCCACTTTGCCGTTTTTACTCAGCGTATTGGTGCCGATTTTGAGGGCTATCCGTTTTGAATTTGTAAAATTTCGCATTTTTTGGTATTTAGTATTTGGTCGTTAGTATTTAGTTTTTTAATAAGCCCCATTGTCATTCGGCTGATTTGCTCGATTTCTTGGACAAGAATATCCTTCTTTTTCTTTTCTATATATCCCAATCTTGATGCAATGATGATTTGTGTTTTTGTTTCCGCACAACTTCCCAACGCTATGTATAAAAGCTGCTTATATTCTTTATTATGGAATCGAGCAAAACTTTCCGCAATATTAGATGGTATAGAAACTGCTGCACGTCTTAATTGGCTGCTAAGACCGTATAATTCTTCTTTAGGAAACTTTTGTGTTACAGCGTAAATTTGTTCAACGAGAGATAATCCCTTATTCCATATTTCCAAATCTTCAAGCCTCTTTATTTTAGGATTATCATTCATCTTTATACTAAATACCATCTACAGCCTAAATTCTTTTTTCAATTTTTTATGTGTAAAAATTTTCGCGTCCGGGCCGGTATAATCGGCGACGATTTGTCCGCTTCCCAGCAGTTTCCATTTATATATAACCAGTCCTTCGAGTCCGACAGGCCCGCGTGCGTGAATCTTATTCGTACTTATGCCCACTTCGGCGCCGAGCCCGTAGCGATAGCCGTCGCTGAAGCGCGTGCTCGCGTTTAAAAAGACATTTGCCGAATCGATAAGCTGCATAAATTCCGCTGCCGCCGTCTGGCTTTGCGTAATAATCGCGTCCGTATGATGTGAACCGTAAGTGTTTATATGGTCGATTGCCTCATCGAGCGAATCGACCGTTCTTATCGACAGGATTTCAGCCAGATATTCGGTCGCCCAGTCTTTGTCATCGGCGGGTTTTACGTCTATTATTGTTCTCGTTGTTTCGCAGCCGCGAAGCTCAACGCCTTTGGCTTCGAGTGCGGCTTTAATCGCAGGGAGAAATTTACCGGCGATATTCTTGTGAACTAAAAGCGTTTCCGCCGAGTTGCAAACAGCCGCATACTGAGTTTTCGCGTCAACGGTTATCTTAACCGCCATATCGGTATCGGCCTGACTGTCAATATAAACGTGACAGATGCCGTCGGCGTGCCCCAGCACAGGTATATTCGTATTATCCATAATATAGCGGACAAACTGGTTCGAGCCTCTTGGAATCAGCAGGTCGATATATCTGTCCAGCTTGAGTATTTCCTGAACATCGGAGCGGGTATGTAAAAGCTGAATCCAGTTTTCAGGTATGCCCGCCTTTAAGCTTGCATCGCGTATAATTTCGTAAAGTGCCTGATTTGTATTTGCCGCTTCTGTTCCGCCTTTTAAAATCGCGGCGTTTCCGCTTTTCAGACACAGCGTCGAAATCTGCACAAGGGCGTCAGGCCGCGATTCGAAAATAACACCGATTACGCCGATAGGGCAGCTCACCTTATAAAGGTCGAGTCCCTTATCGAGCTGCATTGCGTAAAGCGTCTTGCCGGCAGGGTCGTCAAGTTTGATGAGATTCTCAATGCCGCTGATTACATCTTTGATTTTGTTTTCGTCGAATTTGAGTCTTTTAAGCAGGGCGGCGGATATATTTTCATTGGCTGCCTTGTCCATATCCTGCTTGTTTGCCTCGACAATTTTAGCGGTGTTTTCCTGCAGGGCACCGGCGATGGATTTAAGGGCGCTGTTTTTCTTTTCGGTGCTTACCGCTGATAGCTGAATCGACGCCTTTTTGGCAGATTGTGCAAGTATCGTTAAATCCATATTTTGAACCCTGTTTTCTTGAAATAGCTGATTTAAAAAAGGCATTTTAACAGGCAATCTGTAATTAAACAACCGTTTTGCCGAGCCTTTTTATGCTTTACATTTGACAATTTCAAACCTTTTCGGCTAATATACCAACCGATTGTTGTTCAACGGTTTCGGTAACGCGGCTCGTTTCGATTGCGATAACCGTAAATCGTCTATACGCAACCGATAGACCAAAAACGAAACGAGCATCGCAACAGCAGCCGATATAACGAAAAATGCGGGCGTAGCTTAATGGTAAAGCTCCAGCCTTCCAAGCTGGTCATGTGAGTTCGATTCTCATCGCCCGCTTTTCATATAAACATCCCTGGTAAAATAGGTAAAATAGAAACTGCTTTATGGGGATATTTTTATCCACGTCCGATAATAAAATTTTACAATTTTTTCAAAAATTTCTTTTTGTTTCTTGACTAAGTGGGGGCAGGTGGGGATAATTGGGACATAAATTTATGAAAGTGGGAAAAGTTCCATGCTTTTACTAACAGGCGAATACGAAGGCACAGTGGATGAAAAGGGAAGGGTCTTCATCTCCAACAAGCTTCGCAGCCAGATAGATTGTGATGAGCACGGCAGCAGTTTTTATCTTGCCGCAGGCTCTAATGGGGTATTGTGCCTTTATCCTGAAAAGTATTTCAAGCAGGTGGCACTTACCCAATCGCCGGGGACGGTAGCACCCGATGAAGCGGTAGTATTTGAGCGTATGAATTTTGCGATGGCCAACAGGGTAGAACTGGACAGACAGGGCAGATTATTAATCAATGAAAAAATCAGAAAACGCGCCAACCTTGACAACAATCTTACGCTTATAGGTGTCCGCGACCATATCGAATTTTGGAACGCTGATGACTGGGAAAAATATGTTGCGGACCACTCAGCCCAGTTCCAGCAGCAAACAATGCAGGCCAGACAAACAGTGCTTCAAAAACAGGGAAAAGAATTGCTTTAAAGGAGTGAGTGATGCATACGGATATGAACCACTTTGAAATTGTCAGCCAAAGCCTGACAGGCCTAAGATCGGCAGACGAACAAACCTTTAATTCCATTAACTTTCTGGCAGACAGTCTCCAGACCGTTCGCAAGACGCATCCGCGCCTGGCGGGCGTGGAGTTCTCGCCTCATGTTAAGGCTCTTATCGAGCAGGAATCGCTTCTTGCGATAAGCTGACGGTTTTGGCTTCTGGAGCGTTTAAAGCTGTTTGTATCGAAAACAGCGGGAGTGAAAAGTGAATAATATGCCGGCTGAGCACAAACCTGTACTTGCACAGCAGATTCGGGAACATCTCAAGCTCGAGAGCGATTCCGTAGTCGTCGATGCGACGCTCGGTTTTGCGGGGCACAGCGGAATGTTCGCCGAATCGCTCGGCGCAGAAGGAGTGCTTGTTGGTCTTGATGTTGACCAAAAATGCCTTGAAACAGCTCGGCAGATTTTGAGCAATCTGGGCTGCAAGGTTTTACTGCTTCGCCGGAATTTTTCCGAAATTGCCGATTGCCTAAATCAAATCGGCATCGAAGGCGCCGATTTGATATTCGCCGATTTGGGCGTATGCTCAGGTCAGCTTGCGGATATCGACAGAGGTCTCAGTTTCATTAGGGATATGAAACTTGATATGCGGCTGGACGACAGGTTGGAGGTTACCGCCGCCGATATCGTCAACGGCAGGGATGAAAAGGATTTGGCAGACCTGATATTTAAGTTTGGGCAGGAACGGGCGTCAAGGAAGATAGCCCGTTCCATTGTTCATTATCGAAAAGCCGCTAAGATTAAGACGACCTCGGAACTGGTTAATGTGATTTGCCGTGCGCTTGGATGCAGTCCGACAGCGAGAAGGAGCAAAATTCATCCGGCAACAAAGACCTTTCAGGCCCTGCGGATTGCGGTCAATAATGAGCTTGACAATCTGGCCGAATTTTTGGATGTTATGCCGAAACTGCTGAAAAAAGGCGGCAGGACGGCCGTTATTAGTTTTCACAGTCTCGAAGACAAAATGGTAAAGGAAAATTTCCGGCAAAATAAATCGGCCGGAATTTATAATATAATTACGAAAAAGCCGATAATGGCATTAAGGCCCGAAATTCTCGATAACCCGCGCTCCAGAAGCGCGAAATTGAGAATCGCCGAAAAGCTTTAGTATGAAAAAGGAGTTTCATCTATGACAGCCGATGCGAAAATTGGATTACTTTTGGCGCTGGTTTTTATCGTGGCTATTACTTTTGTCATCAACGGCCTGCCCGATTTTCTCAGCAAAAAGGACAAAGAGCCTCAAACCATCACTTACGTAAGCCAGTATAAGCCCGTCGAGCCGGGCATCGTCGGTCAAAGCAGAAATATCGCTGTGGCTCTGGGCCATAAAGAACCTGCTCCTGCTGTTGAGGAGAAAATCCAGACTCCGGCTCCCGGTCCGGCGTATCAGACGATTCTTCCTGCAGCCAGCGAAGTCGTCAAGAGCCTCTCCGAGCCGGCTCCTGTTCAGCAGACGGTTGTAGTTTCGCCCCCGGTGGTTCAAAACACTGCGACAATTTATGAAGTAAGCAAAGGCGACAGCCTGGCACAAATCGCTCAAAAATTCTACGGCCCGCAAGAGGGGAACAGGCTCGTCAATATCCAAAAAATTTACGAAGCGAACAAAAAGACGATAAAATCCATAAACGATTTGCAGGTCGGCCAAAAGCTCGTTATTCCTCCGCTGAACACAAAAGAGCAGGCGCTTTTGAAAACCGGCCTGTTTGAAAGGGTCGAGAAGGAAACAAAACCTGCCGCCTCTTTGAAAGAATATATTATAAAGGACGGGGACTCTCTGTGGCATATCGCCGCTAAGTATCTCGGCAATGGTCTCAGGTACGAAGAAATAGCGGCGATGAACGAAAACATCGACCCGGATAATCTTATGGTCGGAACAAAAATAAAACTGCCTGCCAGATAATTTCGCAGTCGGCATCAAGGGCGGATAACTTTGACTTCATATCGTTACATTTTTGTTGTTCTCGTCATCTTTCTGGTTTTAATATCCGCTGTTTATCTCCGCCGGGCGCAAAATACCGCTTTCTACCGGTTCAGAAGCAGTCAGCTCAAAACTACAAGACTCAAACAGCAGCTTTGGCAAAAGCAGCTTCAGCTTGAAAACTATATAACCCCGGCCTCGGTATCCGAAATCGTCAAAGACAAAACCGACTGATTAATTTGTGTATTTTTTGAGGTCTAATGCGGAGTAAAACAGCTTTAATTTTTCTCTCGCTCATCGGCGTCGGCTTCATCGGCGTCGCTGCCCGCTGTTTCTATCTGCAGTATTACCAAAATGAACATTATCAGCAGATTTCGCTCAAGGCTCAGCGTTCCAATTTTATTCAGCAGCCAAAAAGGGGGGCGATACTCGATTGCCGCGGCAGGACTTTGGCCGCAAGTTATGTTTCCGATACGGTTTTTGCCGAGCCCCGCGCGATTGCCGACCTTAAAAAAACCGCTGAGGATTTAGCTGGAATAATTCACATAGCCCCGCTCGAAATTACTAAAATTGTCCTGACGGCACGAAACGCCGGTTATGCCCCGATAATCAAAGATATAAGACTTACCGATGTCCAGCGAAAGCAGATGGCGTCTCTTCGCGGCATCGGCATCGAGAGCAAATGGCAAAGATATTATCCGCTCGGCGCAGCGGCGGCTCATTCGGTCGGTTTTATCGGCACAGATGGGCAGGGGCTGGCGGGCCTGGAGCTGCAATACGACAAAATTCTCAGGGGTACTTTCGGCATCGGCTCATTTTTTTCCGACGCCGCCAGAAGGCCGGTGGGATTAAAAAGTTTCGGCGGTTTCGCGCAGGACGGCAGCGATATTGTTCTTACACTCGATGCGGTTATTCAGGAATTTGCGTATTCAGCACTTAAAAAACAAATAGCCGAGTTTCAGGCTGAAAGCGGCGTGGCATTGGTAATCGACCCGTGCAGCGGCGCGATACTGGCGTTTGTTTCGCTGCCGGAGTTCGACCCGTCGAACCTGAAAGGCGCCGATGATAACAGTCTCGGCAATCATATACTCTCATCGCCGTTCGAGCCCGGCAGTATTATCAAGCCGGTTGTCGCTGCCTGGGCGATTGAAACGAATTCGATTAATCCGAACGACACGATTTTCTGCGAGAACGGCAGATATAGCGGCAAAGGATTCGGCAGTATCGGCGAATACCGCGAAGGTTACGGCAATCTTTCAATCAGCGGAATTTTATCCCATTCGAGCAATATCGGAATGGCGAAAATCGGCCAGAAGATGGGCGCCGCAAAACTTTACGAAGGTCTCAAACTTTTTGGCTTCGGCAGAAAGACCGGTATTGACCTGCCCGGCGAGGACAGCGGAGTAGTCTGGCCGCTGAAATTCTGGACAGGCTACAGCGTCGCAAGGGTGCCGTTCGGCCACGAAATTTCCGCGACATCTATGCAGATGATTTATGCGTATTGCACACTCGCCAATCACGGCAGACCTATAAAGCCTCATCTTGTAAAAGCCGTGGTAAACAGCGATGGCGATAAAGTCGAACTTCAGCAGCCGCCGCAGACAGCCGCTTTTGTCATAAGCGAAAAAACCGCAAGGTGGGTTATCGAAAATGCGCTTGTCAAGGTGGTAGAAGAAGGCACGGGTAAAAGGGCGGCCATTAAAAATCGGCAGCTCTGGGGCAAAACCGGCACCGCTAATATCGCCGACAAGAGCAAGGGCGGCTACGATGAGAAAAATTATGTCGCTTCGTTCATTGGCGGCTGTCCGGCCAAAGAGCCTGCGATGGTTGTACTTGTCTCGATTCGCAAACCGAACAGGGGACTCGGCAAAGGATACACCGGCGGTGCGGTCGCGTCGCCTGTCGCAAAAGAAATCATTGAGAAAACATTGACGTATCTTAAACTCTAAAACAGCTTCTTATCTTTTGGCAAGATAACCCGTTTCGATACAATGGCTGACGATATCTCTTGCGATAGGTCCGGCATCACTTGAGCCGTGCTGGCCGCCCTCGACAAGAACCGCAAAGGCCACCGATTTTCCGCTGCTGTCTTTGGCAAAGCCCGCAAACCAGGCGTGATAAGGCCTTTCCGTCGAGCCTGTTTTGCCGTAAACTTTTACTCCTTTGTATTCGAAGCCCGCGTTGGCAAACTGTGAAAATGCCGTTCCATGCGGCTCGGTAACTACCGCGTGCATACCGTCGAAAATCACATTGATAGTTTCATCGCCCAGATTCAGATTGTATCCTTCATCGATAGGCTCTGTCGCGATGATTCTCGACCTTTTGAAAACTCCCCTTCGTGCAAGAGCCGCGAAAGCGTTGGCGACCTGCAGCGGCGTTGTACGAAAATTGCCCTGACCTATGCCGAAAAATCTTCTCTCGGCGGCATCGAGCGGCGGTAAAGTATCCGCTTGCGGTATTGTGCTCGATATAATCCCAGCCGATTGAGGTAAGATTCTATCGGTCATAGTTGTTTCCAACGCGTTTTTGCCGAAACCGAATTTCAGCAGCCATTGCTGCAATACTCTCGGTTCGATTCTCGCCGCGATATGCGAAAAATAAATATTGCAGCTTCCTCTTAATGCGTTGCGGGCCTTATTGCCGCCTTCGTAGGCCCACTGCTCATCGTGGCCGTAGCCCAAAGTTCTCGTAATCCAGCAGTTCGGCCAGCCGCTCGGCGCAGGCGAAGACGGACAGGATATAACTTCATCGGCCGTCACTTTCTTTTCCGCCATAGCGGCGGCGAGAATTATCGGTTTCGCCGACGAGCCGGGCGGATAAGTCTCGGTCAAATTCCGATTGAGCAGTGGATGATTTCCATCGGCAAGCAGTCGCGAATATTCCCATCGTGCGCTGTTGAGGTCGAAATCCGGCAGCGACGCCATAGTTATTATATCGGTCGAGTTTACGTCGATTACAACGATGCCCAGCGCCTTGCCGAATGTCGGATACAGGGTGGGATTCTTGAGCAGCTTTTCCACTTTTTGCTGTAGTTCGATATCGATGGTAAGCTGCACATCGCTTCCGAACTCTCTTTCAGTTCTGCTGACGACTTCGTTGTCGAGATTATAAACGATTCTGCCCGACTGGCCTTTGAGTACCGGCTCGCAGAGGTGTTCTATGCCGCAAAAACCGACAGCATCGCCCAGTTCATATCCGTTGGTTTCGTCCTCATCGGCGGGATTCCACGGTTTGACCCAGCCGACAAGCTGGGCGGCGGAATTTTTATACGGATAAACCCGTTCACTCCTCGGCAGTATTTGCACTCTTTCGGTATCTATGAATTTAAGCTGTGCCGCCAGCACCGCATCGTCGTTTTCAAGTCTTATCAATGGCTGCGGCTGATGCATTTCCGCTATATCGACCTGCGATGCGAGCAGCAGTCTTTTATCGGCATCAGGCTCGGCGGCCTCGAAATTCTGCTTTGGATATTTCCGTTTTCCCGCAAGATAAAACCGCAGCTGCCATATCGGGTCATTGATTTGCCGATTGAGCTGCTCGGTTATTTCCTCTGTTGTGCAGTTTTTAAAAGCGGCGCATTTAGCGATAATCGCATTTAAGGTATTGTAATCCTGCTGGAATTTCTCTCTTATCTTTTCTCTTTCTTTGTCGGTTTCGCACCGCAGCGATTGTACCCGCCAGAATTTTTCATCGGCCAGACGCGCCAGACGATAATCGATGCATAGCGTAAAGCACGCCTCGTCCGCAGCGAGAACTTTGCCGTTTCTGTCGAGGATTTTCCCGCGAAGTGCGGCAAGTTCCGTGTGTTTTCCCGTCCTGATTTTTTCGAGCTGGCTCTGCCATGCTGATTGCGGATTAAGCTGGATATACGCCAGCCTTGCGATACATACCGCCGTGATAATGATGCAGAAAAACGCGAATATTTTCAGTCGTTTGCCGGACATACGTTATCGCTCTTGCGGCTTTGCGCCGAATCGGAAAACACCCGCCCCGACCCATTTGCCCATCGCCTTGACGAGCCATTTAACAAGGAACCACAGAATTGCCGAGTAAATCGAAACCGTAAAAATCTTGAACATACTTGCCGCCGCCGAGGGAACCTTGAATTTTATCAGCATGCTCGCCAGTATATACGTCAAAATCCCCATAACGAAAATGGCAGCCGCCTGCTGACGGGTTTGTTTTAGAAGAATTACCTTTTTGATATGCGCCAGCACCGTTCCGAGCAGGCCGAAGCTGATAAAATGCGGGCCGATTGCCGCCCCAGTCAAATCCGCCGCAAAGCCGATTGCGAAACTGCATATAATCGCGTCATAGCTTTCGCAGCTTATCGCGAAATAAACAAGCAGCATCAAAAGCAAATCCGGTTTTATATGCATATCCGTAAGCGAAATCGTGCCCAGCAGCGCGCTCGACTGAATCACAGCTGCGGCAATTATCAAAAATGCGAATCTGAACCATCTCATTTTCCGCTCCGATATATTTATCCGCCGTAGGCGTGATTTATCACAATCACCGCCACATCGGTTATATTGTTTAGGTTATAAGCCGTCTCGACCGTAATGTCCCAAACAACGGGATTTGTCTCGCCGATGACGCATCTCGATATCCGTCCGATTATTCGCGGCGACAGGAGAAAGCCCGCCTTCTCCACCGCGTAAACGTTAAAGCCCGCCTTGATTTTATATTTCTGCGGTATATTTAGTATTATCGCACCGTTTTTATCGTCGCCCTGCATCGTCCCGTTGAAATATGTGCCGATTTGCGGCGCCGAAATCCTGATTGGTATCTTGCACGTCGAGCTTGTAATCAGCCTAACGCTCGAAATATCCGCCGAGACCTGCTCGATTACGCCGATTACCGCGTTGTCGCCGAGAACATATTGGCCGTTCTTGAGTCCGTCTTTCGAACCGCGGTTTATAATAAACTGATTGTCTTTCCGGTTGACGACCTTTGCCAGCACAAGACCTGCCGAAGGGTCCGGCTCGGTCAGCCGCACCTTGCCGAGCTCTTCGATTTGCCTTTTATACTCCTGAAGTTCCGTCTGCTGGTTGGTATAAGCCACCCATAGCCGGTTGTATTCGTGTCTCGACACAAAATCGGGCGATGTGCTCGGAGGCTGATGATAATACGCCGCCGATGAGCCCATATTCAGAAAGAAACCGAAAATATCGATGAACGCGAAGTTGAGTTTCGACGTTAAAGTTTGAGGCAGAAGAAGAAGTACGCATCCGAACAAAAGAAGACCGATGAAAAGTGTAAGTTTTGACGGTTTGAATCGCGTCCGTGCCATCAGAAGTCCTCAAACCGGCGGGTTCGGGTTTTTACTCCCATCCGTAGCCGTTATGGTCCATCGTGTCTTTCCATATTTCGAGGTTTTCGAGATATACGCTCGTTCCTCTTGCCACGCAGGTCAAAGGCTCTTCGACACGGTGAACAGTCAGGCCTGTGGCGTTGGAAAGAACTTTGTCCATTCCCCGCAGCAGCGAGCCGCCGCCGCAAAGGTGCATTCCGTTCTCGATTAAATCCGCCGCAAGTTCCGGCTCCGCCTTTTCGAGTGTCTTCGTAACTGCTTCGATTATACCGGAAATCGGCTCCTTCAGGGCTTCGCGGATTTCCTCGCTCGTTATGACGATTTTGCGGGGAAGGCCGGATATCGTATCTCTGCCGGCAATTTCCATTGTCATTTCTTCTTCGAGCGGCGCCGCCGAACCAAGCTGCATTTTTACCTGCTCGGCACGCGGTTCGCCGATAAGAAGATTATATGTCCGTTTGAGATGATTTATTATCGCCTCGTCCATATCGTCGCCGCCGATGCGTATCGATTCGCACGAGCTTATATCGGCAAGGCTCATTATCGCCACTTCCGTTGTTCCGCCGCCGACATCGATAATCATCGACGCCGTCGGTTCGGTAATCGGAAGTCCTGCCCCGATACCTGCCGCCATCGGCTCATCGACGAGAAATACTTTTCTTGCTCCGGCTCGTTCCGCGCTGTCTATTACGGCCCGTCTTTCGACCGCCGTTATACCGCTTGGTACGGCTATAACCACTCGCGGCCTTACAAGACCGCCTCTGCCGTGAACCTTGCGGATAAAATAGCCGAGCATCGCTTCGGTTATCTCGAAATCGCTTATGACGCCGTCTTTCATCGGACGGATTGCTGAAATGCTGCCCGGCGTTTTGCCTAACATCTCGCGGGCCACCAAACCGACAGCTTCGCCGTTATTCAAAACTATATTGGTTCCCTTTCGGACAGCGACCACACTTGGCTCGTTCAGTACGATACCTTCGTTGCGGACGCATACGAGGGTATTACAGGTACCGAGGTCAATCCCCATATCCATACTAAACCAGCCCAATATCGTGTTCAGAAACACGTTCAAATCCTTTCAAAAAATACAGCGGCCTCTTTCCTGTTTAGTGCTGATTAACGGATGTTCTCCACAATTTTTAAAAGTGTTCCGTAAACAAAATAACATTTAAAAGCAACAAAGCCCGCGGTCGCCGCAACGGCCCCGCAAGCCAGCGCTAATAGAGCCGTATAAAGATTACTCACAGCCTTGACCTTGCCGGTTGTCTGCAAATCGCTCATTACTGTTCCTGTCAGTTCGAAATTTGTCGGTTCTTCTACCATGTTGTGGATGCGATGTCTCCGGCTTGAGGCTGCTGTTGTACGAGTTGCAGCGTCCCTGCCGAAACTTCCGAATCCACTTCTGTTATCTTTATATCACATATAAACGCGTCATTTCGCGTAATATGGAATATCATTCCTTTTTCCACGCCGTCCGCCGTTCCTA
This sequence comes from uncultured Planctomycetaceae bacterium, assembly GCA_964449435.1. Lineage (GTDB taxonomy): Bacteria > Planctomycetota > Phycisphaerae > Sedimentisphaerales > UBA12454 > UBA12454. Next base: position 22,759 of record CAYUYR010000014.1, read on the forward strand.
TCGAAAGCGTCGCCAGGCTGCCTTCCACTGTGGTCAGTTTTCCCTGCAGAGGGGCATTGCCGTATGTTCCGATAGCTTCGCTTGCCGAACTCGGCATAGTTGTTATCGGTTCATAACCGCCGGCTTTGCTTTCTATGTTTGCTTTTTCTTCGAGCAGTCTTCTCTTCTCGGCGTTCAGCGACTCGAGCTGAGCCATTTTTTCTTCGAGGCTCGCTGTTACTTCGTTAAGATTTTTGCTCAGTTTAATGCTTTCCGACCGCGCCTTATCGAGTTCTTCGCGTGTGTTTGTCAGCGACTCCTGCATACTTCCGACCGTTCCTTCGAACTTAAGCGCCGCCGCCGTAAGCGTCTGTACTTTTTCGTCAAGCGAGGCCTTGTTGCGCTCGACCTCTTTCAAAGCCTGTTCGGCTTTTGTCTTTTCAGCTTTCAGCGATGCTATCTCGGCGTCGAGCCTGTCGGCAAGCGACTGCATCTGGCGGTTCTTTTCTTCGAGCTGCTCTTTATAGCTTGTGCTGGTCTGTCGCAGGGAGGCCAAATCTTTCTGGGATTTCTCATACGCTTCTTTATAGTTCTTGGCCGTACCGACGTACGTTATAACTGTTCCGCAAAGGAATAGAGAAAATAACGCCAGTAAAACTATCAAAATCTTTGTAAGGGTACTCAACTTTTACTCCTTTCGCTGCTGGATGCCAGGCTGATTTCTGCAAATATACGAAAAATATATAAACTGTCCGCAAATTTAAAGACTTCCCCGTCTGAGACCGAATGAATTGTCCCTTGGGGTACACCATAAGACTTGTGCTGATTTTACGGATTGAGACCCTTAAGGTCAAGTTATTTTTACTCTTATGGCGATTTGTTATTTGCCTTTTGCGAGGATAAAAACGCTCTTTGCCGCCGCCAGCTTGACAAATTGTGAGTCATTTTTGAGCAATTTCGGCAGATGGACTGTCAAAGCCTCGGTCCCGATTTGCCCTATAGCAAGTGCTGCCAGTGTGTTACGGCGGTCGGTGGTATCTTTGTCAGCCGATTCCGGACTGCTTAAATGCTCAAGAACCACGATTTGACCGCTATTGTCGCCGAGCATACCGAGCTCCTTGGCCGCGGCAAGTCTTACCTCCGCCACATCGTCGTCCAAAAGGGTAATTATCGCGTTAGCGCCTTTCATTCCGCCCAAAGCTCCCATCGCCTGGGATCCCATATATCTATCGTCGGCATAAACACTTATAAGCATTGTCCATATCTTGGAATAAATCTTTTCATCGCCTATTCTCGCAATTGCCTCAACCGCGTTAAAAGCGACAATATCGCTCGCATCCGGATTGTCCTTGAGGCTATAAAGCAGCTTCAGCGAGCGTTTGCTTTTCAATTTTCCAAGCAGCATCGCGGCATTTGCTTTTACGGTCGGGTCATCGGTCTCGGCGGCGCTTTCTATCATTTTCAGATAATCGGGATGGCCCATCTTGCAAAGCGCATAAGCTGCCGCTATTACTACATTTAAGTCGGAATCTTTTAATGATTGCACAAGCTTTTTTTCGCTCGGTTTGTACTTCGTATCGCCTATCGCGACAGCGGCGGCAAACCGAACAGGCATATCTGCATCGTTCAAAAGTTCAGCGACTTTCGGCATCATCTCAATTTTTTGGCCCGAAACGACAACCTCGGCGGCATTAGCCCGAATCCTGCCGTCAGGACTTTTCAGACCGTCTAACACGATTTTTTCAGCGTCAGGAACAAGGCTTCTTATATCCTCCGCTCCCGAACAATAACTGCTTGTAATTAAAATAGTTATAACCAAAATAATGCGAATTTTATTCATAATTTACCTTCTGTTTTCTCGTTAATTTATATATCGACATAACAGCGGTTAAAATCAAACATATTGCACAGACGATATCGAGTATCTGTCCGTGTTTACTGAATGCCGTAATTCTTTTATCTATCGAAATATTGTCCGCAAACCAGCCCTGCTGGCCGGTTCTTTTAAGAGCTATTTTGTCCAGTGTTCCTGCCGAAAAACCGTCTTTTATGTTTCCGAGCGAATCTATAAAGCAGCTTATTCCCGTATTTGCGCACCGAATCACCGAAAGCCGGTTCTCCACCGCCCGAAATACGCAAATAGCCGTATGCTGACTCAATTCGCTGGTCGCTTTTATCTTTTCGCCGCTCTTTTTAACGAACCAGCCGTCGTTGGTTATATTTACGAGCCAATCAGCCCGTTTGTTTTGATTTTTATCTCCCGAAAGGGAAGCTGCGCTGACCGCCAGTTTCCTGCCGACTTTCGGAATCGTATCCTCGAAGCAAATCATCGTGCCGAAGGTGTAAATTCTGTCCTGCAGAGGCATTTTGAAAATCGTATATTCAGTCCCCGCGTCCAGTATGTAGTCTTCGGTATAAGGCGTAATCGCCATCAGAAACTTATAAAGGAACGGCAGCCGGTCTTTGAGCGGCATATATTCGCCGAACGGAACGAGATGAATTTTATTATAATGCTGCTTTGTTCCAACACCGTTCGGCTCGTATAAAAACGCTGAGTTGTAATTTGTTTTCATTTCGATTTGTTCGCCGGCGATTTCCGCCTTGCCGCCAAACGCCCCGACAAGAAGATAAACCCCCTCATCAGCGTGCCGAATCAGCGTCCTGTGAAACAGCTTCGTAATACTGTCTTCGCCCAGCAGTATTAGGTAGCTCTCGTCCAAAATCGCCTCGACCATAGTCTCCGGCCAGATAATCAGTGCCGGCTCGGCTTTGAGCAGACATTTTCTGCTCTCGGCCAGCATATCGAGAAATGTTTTTTCAGCCGGTTCGATTTCTTTCGCTGATTCAATCGGCACGTTCGACTGTACGACTCCGATTTTCGGCCCCGTTTCGACAAATTGCGGCGTCTGGTCGATTCTTTTTTGGCCGTAGTAAAGAGCCGCCGCCAAAATCAAAATCAAAAGAACATTGCCGAGACGGGCGGAGTTTTTATAAATGGGGTTCCTGATACTCAGGATAGTTTCACTGATGGCTCCGTTTGCCATCGCGACGATGAAGCTGACCCCTGCTGCACCGAAAATATCGGAAATCTGGAGCAGCGGAATATTTTGATATTGGCTGTGCGCCAAAAATCGCCAGCTGAACAGCCAGCCCCACGCCGCCTCTGCGCCGACAATTAATATCGGCAGCGAAAGCGACAGCGGAACGCCTTTTTGCATACAGTACCGCAGACACATCGCCACGAGAGGCCAGTAAACAGCCAGATATAGACAAACCACGAACCAGCCGGGAATCGTTATCGGAATGAGCCAATAGAGGTTGCCCAGCCAGTACAAAAGCCCGACGATATACGAAACGACAATTACAATCAGGTTTTTTTCATTCACCAGCGATGCGATTACAAACGGCACAAACGCCACCCACGCCAGAAACGAAAGATTAAACGGCGCCCCGATTACCGTCTGCAAAACAGCCGATATCGCGAAATATACTATGAACGGGATGTTTTTTTTGGACACCAAAGCCTCCGGCTTTAATTTTATTTCCTTTTTTCCCAGCCGACGAAGTCTCTTATAACCGACATCACCAGCCCTGTATCATATTTTTTGTTATTATCCATTCGCAGAGCGAATTGCTTAGTAAAAATTTTAAGAATTTTATCGTTTTCCATAAGTTTTATTTTATCAATCCCGCTTTCGACAAATAATCTTTTTATTTCATCTATTTCCATCGGGCTGAAATACAGATTTTTAGCTGCTTTGGCCTGTTTTTCAGTCTGGGCGATTCTTTCTATTGTTTTTTTCACATAGCTTTCGGAGATATCGATTCCGCAGTATTCTCTGCCGTACTTTGCCGCCACGACCGCCGTAGTTCCCGAGCCGATAAACGCATCGAGCACACAATCGCCTTTGTTTGAGCTTGCGGCTATGATTCTTGCGAGCAGCAGTTCCGGCATCTGGCACGGATGCCAGCCCTGACGTTCCTTAAACGTGCCGCAAACTCGGGAGAAGCAGTCCCATACATCGTCCGGATTTTTGCCGCTCGCGTTGGCGCGTTTATCGTTATAAATCAATTGCCTGTCGGAAGGACATCGAACAGCATAGTCGTTGAACGTAAAATTTTTCTTATCTTTTACGAAATAAAGTATGTGCGTATGTGAGCGGGCGAATTTATTTTTCGTCTGCTGCCCGAAAGTATAGTGCCAGATAATCCAGTTGCGGCAATGCAGTTTCAATTCATCTTCAGCGATTATTTTCACCTGTGCTGCGTAATCGTCGCCGATAGCGATATAGAATGAGCCTGTCGGCTTGAGGACATTGCAGCAGGCCGTCATCCATTGTCTTGTCCAATCGATATAGTGCTGTTTTTTGTGCCTGTCGTGATATTTATCGTATTTGTAGCCGATATTGAAGGGGGGGTCGGCGAAAATCAAATCCGCAAAAGGCTTCCCGGCTTTCCCCAGTATCTCCACACAATCGCCGGTTATAATTTTATTCAAAAGTTCGTCCATCGTCCCCCATTTTAGCGCCAGCGGCTTATATTGCAAGTGAGATTATTTTTGCCGTGGACTGCGGACTAAAACTAAAATTAGTACAGGTTTTTTATCCTGCTGCCGGGATAATAGAAGCTCAAAATTTGCTCTGCGGTCTTGCCCTGTCTGGCCATTTCTCTCGCTCCGTATTGGCAAAGTCCTACGCCGTGCCCGAATCCTTTACCTGCCACGAAGAGAAATTCCTTTTCAAGGCTCACAATACTGCAGCAGGTGCTTTGAATTTTTGCTCCGCTCGAATCGATAGCCAGCCGCAAATCTTCGCCCCGCAGAAAACCTGTTTTGCCCGTCGAGCCGGTCAGCTTGACGCTCGTAATTCTTGTTAAATTGCCGTTATACTTGCTTTCTCTGACGGCTTCTATCTTATCTATTGTGCCGAGTTCTTTGAATGAAGGGTATCTATCGATAATATTTTTAGTTACGCCTTTTTTATCGAATTTTGCTGTGGGCCAGTAAAACAGGCTTGACTTCGTACTTTCTCTGCAGTACGGACATTCGACTCCTTTTAGCGGCTCGATTTTATCGCCGAAAACATTTTCGCTGTTTTCGGTATGTCCGCCGCAGACCGAACTGTAATATGCTCCGAACGACTCGCACCCCGCTCCCTGCTCACAGCATAAAACTAAACCGGCCGTGCTGTTGACCGCGTTGGTTGTACGTACCGTTTCCGCGAGTACGCCCTTATATACCTGATTTGCCTGAGTTGCCCTGACGTCCCACGAGCGGTTTTTGCCGAATCTGGATTTTATATGAAGCCCGTACGTTCTTGCGGCGATTGCCTGTGCCTTTAGTGCCTCTTCATCCCAATAACTCGGCATTTCTGCCGCCACAACGCCTGCAAGATAGGCTTCCATCGGAACGATATTAATAACCGTCAGGGTTTTATTATCGGCGTTAACGATGATTTCAAGCTCGCCCCTGTATTTCTGATTGTGATTAATCACGAACGGCTGGGCGTTATGCGGCTGAAGTCCGAGCCGGCGGGTTTCGAATTGATGCTGTCCCATTTTTACGGCGTTGCCGTCGGCTGTGATTTCGATTTCTTTGACGGTTTGTTCCGCCTTGCTTATCTCTGACGTATCCCAGTTTATAATCTCGTATTCGTCATCGACTTCGAAGAAGATTTTTTCAGCCCTATCGTCCAGCAGTACTCTTATCTGGTATCCTGGCGGAGTAGGCTCGATTTTCTGCGGCTCAATGGTGCAGCCGGTCAGAAAAAATAATGTAACGGCACAGGTAATAAAACTAATACCGGATATTTTTGTCCGTATAGACATAACGGAAAATCAATCAAGCTTCCGCAGGCTCAAACCCTGGTTGTCAAGAACCTGCTTTATTTCCACCATGCTCGTAGCGCCGAAATTCTTGACGCCGAGCAGTTCGGCCTCGGTTCTGGAAATCAGGTCGCCGATAGTTTTGATATTCAGGTGTACCAGACAATTCTTGGCCCTGATGGACAGCTCGAAATCGTCTATGGATTTATTTAGAATTTCCTCGTCTATATCCGTTTCCTCTTCCATAGTCTCTGACAGTTCAACATCTATAAGGAATTTGCCCTCGGCTGTCATTCCGAGCCGCAGCCCCTTCGATTCGAGCATAATTTTGATTTCGGTAAGGCTTGTTTCGCCGAAATTCTTATATGCCAAAAGTTCCGCCTCGGTCGTCCGCAGCAGGTCGCCCAGCGTGTTTATATTCATCTTCTTGAGACAGTTTCTGCTTCGCACAGAAAGCTCGAAATCGGAAATAGGCGTTTCGAGAACCTTGCTCTGGCGGTCTTTGCTCTTTTCTATCTCTTCGTCGTAAAGCATCGTCTTGGAGCTGTCGATATCTTTTTTGAAGAGTATCGCCCGCTGGTTATTCGGATGATATTTCAATACCTGAGCGACACAATTGCCCGCTTTGTCGTATTCACCCATATCCTCGTAGAGAACCGCAAGATTCAGCAGCGCGCTGACATAAGGCGTGCAGTTATTGATAAGCTGTTTATAGTAATCGACTGCGGCTTCTTCGTCGCCTCTGAGGTCCAGCAGAAACGCCAGATGGAAAAGCGCCTTTTTGAAAATAGGGTCGATTTCAACCGCCGTTCGATAATTTTCAATCGCCTTTTCATAATCGCCCTGTGCCTGCAGAAATCGTCCGGCTGTGTAATGATACAGTGCGCTTGCGTTGGCGTAATTGGCGCAGGCTTTCAGGGATTCCTGTGCTGCTGCGGCATCGCCCTTGACGCGGTACACTGCGGACTTTGAGCAGCTGACCAGCAGCGCATCGGCGCCGGCCTTTGCCGCCTTGTCCAGTGCCGCGATGGCCTTGTCGTACTGCCCTGTCTTGCGGAAACAGAAAGCAAGCTCGATAAATTTTTCCTTGCTGTCGTCAGCCTTTTCGAGCACTTCGATTGCCTGAGCGCATTTGTCTAAAATTGCCAGAGCCGCTCCGAGCGCAAGATAGTTCTTCCTGCCCGGCTTGGATGTTTCCTGCTCCGTCTTTTCTGCGAATGAAATTTTGTTTCGCTCGCTCGAATTTACATACTCGGCTGTCACCAGTATGTCGTTGAGTGTAATTGTTTCGGCACCGAATAAATCGGTTTGCGGCTGATTTATAGCTGTCATTGCTTTAAACTCCTGTCGTAAATATAGTTAAAGACTCTAAACGGATACGTAAAAAGCATATTATAGCGCAAATAGAACTATTTGCAATAGCATTTCAAGCCCCTGTTTTTTCGCCGATGCCGGCAAAATTTAATGCAAAACCGCTCCTGATTTGCTATCCTGTTGTGAAAATAAAGAAGTAAGGAAGTAAAGAGGCAACTTAATAGAGCCGCGACCGTAAGGGAGCGGTCATTTCTTTACTTCATGCATGCTTCTTTATATATTTACGTCCTTAACAGGGGTCAGATATGGACAGGTTAAAAAAGCTTTGTCTTCTAACCGGCACAGTTCTGCTGATGGCTCTGGCAGGATTGTGTATCGTTGGCGCGGTTATGGGCGCCGAATGGTCGCAGTGGTTTTTTGCCGCCTCTGCAGGCAAATGGCTTTGGGTTTGTATCGCTCTGCTGATTATCGCGGCGATGACTCAATTTCGTCAAATCTATTCCGCTCAATGGCCGCTCGCCGTTTACGCTGGCGCTCTGCTCGTCCTTGCGGCAGGGTTTACAAATTGTCCCTGCACTCTTTATGCCGGATATATAATAGGATGCATCGGCATCTTCGGCCTGTTTCGTTTCAAGCCTCACAGGTTCGATATCGCCGCGATAATTATACTGCTCATCGCGACAGTTCTCATCTTTGGTTTTGTATCGCTGCCGCCGCAGTTGAAAAGCGTCTTTTTTATTCCTCACGTCTTCGCCTGCTTTCTTTCTTATGTCTTCTTTGCCAGGGCTGCTTTCCTTGCGGCAAAATATTTATTCGGCAGAAATCCGCTGGCCGAAGATGCCGCCTATAAATTTTCCTGCACCGGCTTTGCCTTTTTTACAGCCGGAATTGCCATCGGCAGTATCTGGGCGGCCTCTGCATGGGGCGACTGGTGGAGCTGGGACCCGAAAGAAACTTTTTCCCTTGCCGTTTGGCTTGTTTTCGCCGCTTTTTTCCATTTCAAATACCTTTACAAACAAAAATTTTTGCGTTTAAATAGTATTTGGATTATTTTCGGCTTTATATTGATTATTATGAGTGTTTTGCTCGTGAATTTCGCAAAAATTTTTGCAGGTTTGCATAGCCATTCCTCTTAAAAGTGAAATTTTATGAATTTATTCTGCCAAAGCGTTGATTTCAGGACTTGTCCTGCCGACTTAAGGGAAAAACTCGTTCTCGACCCGACTCGGCAGGAACTTTTCCTTCGCACTTGTCTTGAAAATCCTCAAATCAGCGATGCGCTGCTCCTGAATACCTGCAACAGACTTGAATTTTATTTCTGCCTCGTCGATGATTTCGATATCTCGGCGTTTGTCGATGAATTTATTTCTTATAATGACTGGAGCGAATACAAACAGACTTTTCGGGGTCTTGATTCTGCCGGACATCTTTTCAAAGTAGCCGCCGGTGTCGAATCGCAAATCATCGGCGAAAATGAAATCTTTGCTCAGTTGAAATCCGCTTACAGTTTTGCGATTCGCTGCGATACCGTAGGTTTTATGTTTCATCGTCTCCTGCACAGCGCCTTTCGCCTCGCCAAAGCCGTCAGAACTCACACCGATATAAACACCGGCGCTCTTTCAATCGCCCAGGCCGCCGTCGGGCTTGCCGCTGTCAATTTCAATATCGCCGAGGCAAAAATCCTTATAATAGGTTCCGGCGCCAATGCTGAACTTATCTTAAGACATCTAATCAGGAAAAACGCTGAAGATATTACCATAGTCGCCAGAAACGAAGACGCCTCCGAAAAATTAATTGATAAAAATCAGGCAGGCCGATTCTTACCCTTAAATGAACTGGGAAATCACATTTCAGGCGCTGATGTTGTTTTTACCGCTTCCTCTTCGCAAAAGCCCATTATAACGGTAGTCAATCTCGAAAATTGCCATAAACCCTTGATTTTAATAGATTTATCCGTCCCAGCCAACATCGAGAAAGAAGCCGAAAATATAGAAGGCATAAAGCTGTTTAATATCGACAGTCTTAACGCAATCATAAATATTAATAACCGCAAACGTCGAGGCCAGATTCCCAAAGCTAAAATGCTGATTGCCGAGCATTTGCGAACCTTTGCCTGTTGGCTTGAAAATTCAAAGGCCTCGGTGATATGAACAAGCTCCGAATCGCAACCCGTTCGAGCAGTTTAGCGATTATTCAGACGCAGATTGTCGTTGACCAAATCACAAAGCATAATTCCGCTCTCGAATTTGAAATCGTCGAAATAAAAACCGATGGCGACATCGATAAAAAAAAGCCGTTATGGAAACTGTCCGAAACTGGTTTTTTTACTGCCGCCGTCGAGGACGCCTTGTGTCAAAACAAAGCCGACATCGCTGTGCATAGTTATAAGGATTTGCCGATAGAGGCGAATGACAAAATCGTTACCGCCGCCGTCCTCGACAGAAAATTCTGTCAGGATTGTCTCGTCTGCAAAGGCAAAATCAAATCGCTGAAGGATTTGCCCAAAGGCGCGAAAATCGGCACATCCAGCCTTCGCAGAAAAGCTCAACTTTTGCACGCAAGAAGCGATTTGAAATGCGAACCTATAAGGGGCAACGTCCCGACGAGGATAAAACAGGTCGAAAGCAGCCAATTCGACGCCGCCGTTCTTGCTTACGCCGGCATTGAAAGACTCGAACTGACTGACAGGATTTCTTTAAGTTTTGACCCGACAGACTTTATTCCCGCTCCCGCTCAGGGCGCCATTGCCGTTCAGGCAAGAGCGAATGATGATAAAACTTTAAAATTGCTTGCCGAAATTGACGACAAGCAATCCCGAATCACTTCCGATACGGAAAGGCTCGTTTTTCACAGGCTCAAAGCGGGCTGTCACGCCCCAGCAGGCGTATTTGCTCAGATTACCGGCGACAATATTATAGTTTACGCCTTTGTCTCCGATGAAAACGGCCGAAAATTTATTAATCGAAAAAAGTGGGGCGTTCTAAAATCCGCTAAAAAAGTTGCTGAACAATTAGCCGATGAACTTTTAAAGGCCGGCGCAGGAAAGCTGCTGAAAAATGAATAGAAAATCGAAAGTATATATTGTCGGTGCAGGCCCCGGCAGCGGCGGCCTTATCAGCCTCCGCGCACTGCAAATCCTCCGCCGCGCAGATTGTATCCTTTACGACAGACTCATCGGCCCCGAATTACTGAACCTTGCCCCCCGAGCCGCCGAGCTTATTTATGTCGGCAAAGAGCACATAAAACACTCCCCGAAACAAAACGATATAAATAAATTGCTTATCAAAAAATCCCGTAGCCGCAAAACCATCGTCAGGCTCAAGGGCGGCGATGCGATGATTTTCGGCAGGGCGACCGAAGAGTTGAAGTGCCTTATCAGCAATAATATCGATTTTGAAATCATCCCCGGTATAACCGCCGCATCAGCCGCCGCCGCTTATGCGGGCATAGTCCTTACCGACAGAAACACCGCCTCAGCCGTAACGTTCATCACAGGCCATACAGCATCGGGCAAAAATCCCGACATCGACTTTAAAAGCCTTGCGAAATTAAAAGGCACAATCGTCTTTTATATGGCCGTCGAAAATATGGGACAGATATGCCGAAAACTGCTCAAATCGGGCCTTTCAGACGCTTATAAAGCGACTGTCGTTTCGAACGCTTCGCTTGCGAACCAGAAAATCGTCAGCGGTACGGTTTCCAACATCGCCGAAAAATGCGCAAAGGAAAATATCACTCCACCCGCCTTGCTGCTCATCGGTAAAAATTGTATCAGCCGCCTTCGCCACAATCCATTGTTCGGCAAAAAAGTTTTAATGACCCGCGACTCTGCTGGCAATGCCGAATTCGCCTCCAAACTTGCCGCCCGCGGCGCCTGCGCTGTTAGCTGCCCGACTTTCAAAATAAAAGACTTAACCGGTACAAAAGAAGTCAGGCAAATTATTGGAAGAATAAAAAATTTCGACTGGGTCTTTTTCACAAGCCCGACAGGCGTAAAATTATTTTTCGCTGCACTGAAAAGATTAAATAAAGATTCGCGATTTTTCGCTTCTGCCAAAATTGCCTGCATCGGCGATGAAACCGCAAACGCACTTGAAGATTTTGGAATCAAAGCCGATTTCGTACCGAAAAAATTCACATCCAGCGGTTTAGCGAAAGAATTTATAAAAAAATACAAACCGAACGGCAAAAAAATACTGCTTTTGCGTTCAGCTTTGGCTGACAAACTCCGATTGCCGCGTGCAAAAGTTAAAAATGTTTCGATTTATACCGCCGAAAAGCTATTCAAAAACTGTCACCCTGAGCGAAGCGAAGGGTCTCTTAATGGCAATTTCGACTGGCTCATCTTTGCCAGCAGCTTCGCCGTTAAATGTTTTTTTGAAAGTATCGACAAAAAAGCTGTAAAAAACATAAAAATCGCCTCAATCGGCCCGACAACTACGCAAACTTTGAAAAAATTCTGCGTAAAACCAGCCATCGAAGCAAAGGAATATACGATTGATGGTTTGATTAAAGCAATGATGGGAGTAACAGAGCCGCGACCGTTAGGAAGCGGTAATCTTTTTAAAAATTATGATTAGTATTTCGCGATTATATCTCGGTATCGAAAACCCATCGGATAAATTCCGCTATCACAGCGACAGCAATTCCGGCCCCGTCATAGTCTATAATTGCACAAGCAAATGCAGCCAGAATTGTCTGCACTGCTACAGCGCATCCTCATCCGGCAGCGAATTAAATACCGCAGGTGCAAAACATCTCTTGACTCAGCTCGCTGAAGTCAAATGTCCTGTTGTCCTTTTCAGCGGCGGCGAACCTCTCGAAAGAGCTGATATCTTCGAGCTTCTCGATTTTTCTCACAGCCTCGGCCTTCGTACCGTACTTTCGACGAACGGAAATTTAATCGACTCCCAAATCGCCGAAAAACTTTTCGACGCAGGCGTAAATTACGTCGGCATTTCAATCGACGGCGAACAAAAAACTCACGAGGAATTCCGCGGCACAATCGGCGGTTTCGAAAAAGCCGTCGCCGCCGTAAAATTTTGCAAAAATGCAAATCTTAAAACAGGCCTGCGTTTTACAATCACAAATCGCAATTTTAATCAGATAAAATATATCTTTTCTCTCGCCGCGCAGTTGAATGTTCAGAGAATCTGTTTTTATCATTTAATTTCCGCCGGCCGCGCCGCAAAAAACAATCTCAAATGCACCGCTTCCCAAACCATACAAGCCTTAAACGACATTGTTGATTGTGCGCAAGATTATGCTAAACAAGGAGTTACAGAAGTCCTAACTGTCGGCAATCACGCCGATGGGCCGTTCATTTTAAGCCGGTTGAAACAGGAAAATTCCCCGCAATATGAAAAAGCTCTGGATTTACTTGCAAAATTCGGAGGCAACAAAATCGGCACAAAAATTCTCGCAATTGACTCTGCCGGCACAGTCCACCCGGACCAGTTCTGGCAGAATTTCTCATTGGGAAATGTAACAGAAATAAAGCTTGAAGAAATTTATAAAAAATCTTTGAATATATTCGCGGACAAAACAAAATCTGCTCCAGACAGATGTAAAAATTGTAATTGGCTTAAAATTTGCGGCACTAATATGTGCGATTTGCGTCTCGAGCCAGACTGTTATTTAACCGATGACCAGATATAAGGAAAACAAAATGAATTTGCCTGTCAGAATGCGAAGGATTAGAACGTCCGACTCGATGCGCCGTCTTGTCAGCGGTGTCGGTGTATCTGTCGATAATCTTGTCGAGCTGCGGTCTGTCTGCCCCGGCAAAAACATCAAAAAACTTGCTCCAGATATGTTCATCGGGCATACCGCTTTCACGCACCTTCATTTCCAGCGTCCTTTATGTACGAAGTTTGACTATAATTAGTTTCCTTCGATAACTTCATTTATTAATTCCTGTATTTTGCACCTGCACTCCCACAGGGCCTTTCTGCCTTTAGTGGTTATCCGGTAATACTTTCTTATCTTGCCGCCAACGTTTTTCTGTTTCAAAGCAAGATATCTATCATTGTTGAGTCGGTGCAGTATAGGATAGAGCGTACCGCAACTTATTTTATATCCGTGTCGGCCAAGCTCTTCTATAAGCTCGGCTCCATACACAGGCTCCTTTGAAGCGTGATAGAGGATGTGGATTTTCACAAAACCTAAAAAGAAATCCTTTAGCATGCCAACTTCCTTAATATCGAATAACAATATCGAAATACGATATTAGTCTTTGCCCTTTAGCTTGTCAATGATTAAATTGTCTGTTTTAAATTGTCTGTTTTATTCATACAACCTTATATCCTTTCTTCAATCTATAAAATCTCCATTTTGACCTTTAGCCCTGTTAGACCACTTTTGCATATCTTCGAGTTCTTTTGGGCTTAAAATGGAAACGTGGCCATCGAAAAATCCGGTAATAGTTTTATTTGTGTACCTGCCTTGAGGCAATCCTAATAGTCGAGATTTTTCTAAAACCTCGAATTTGCCATTAGTACTTCGCCACATATGTCCGTTAGCAAATGGCGGTGTGGCATAAAAGAAACCTTCCCGGCTGTTATCTCCAGCACTGTAGTTAAACATTTTACTTTCGGTAAAAACTATGAGATTAGACGGAGTACGTACATCCTGAGCCTTGAAAACAACATGTTGGCCGTAATTAGGTCGGGCAGTACTTCCGTTATCGATAAATCCCTTGTAAAAGGGGCTGTAATGCCCGCCAACATAGATAGAGTTAAGTCCAAAGGATGGTTGAATACTTAGTTTATAGGCTTTTCTGAAAGCCTTATCCTGTGAATCGCCGGACGAAGGTATCTCTGTTTTTTTAGAGTTACTAAACAATACCTCCCACTGTTCCTCCAGATAGGGTACCAAGCGCCACGGATATCTGTTTACTATAGGAGCGCCATAAGTATATCCAGAGTTCTTATCATGGATATTGTAGGTCCTGCCGTCTACGGACTGAGGCATATAGCCATATAACAAATGGCCATCATTATCTGTGTAGTAATAAGTATAGGCTAATAGAATCTGCCGCAGGTTGCTTGACTCTACAACTTGTTTGGCCATCTTTCTGGCCTTACCCAGTGCAGGCAACAAAATAGACATCAGCAAAGCGATGATTGACATTACTACTATCAACTCAACCAGGGTGAAGCCTTCGGCACATCTGGCTATAAATGTGTTTTCTTTATTAGAAGACATTGTATTCTTTCCTGATTTGGTTTAAGGAGCGAAACTACCTTCCAGCCAATGTTTGAGAAAATCCTGAAGATCCAAAACATCTACCCACCCATCATTGTTGAAATCTGCTGCGCACTGGTCGCAGTTATCTTGCCAGTCAGTGGAAAATACAGCATAATCCTGAAAGTTTACGATACCATCTCCGTTTAAATCATACGGCCCCAAGACTGGCGTAAGTGGATAAGATTCTTGTGTTATTATGCTATCGACCCGCATTTGCGTGAACATCGAATGTATGGCCACATCTGCTTTTATGCGAAAATCCCTCGTGTAGTTTGGGAGGAAAAATTCCCATATAAGTTCTTGTTGCGTAACTTGTCCCCAGGAACTCGAAACAATGCCTCGCCATGTCTCTTTTGCCTGTAAGACTTCGCTGTTGCTGCCGCCGCTTATTGTTTCATCATTTGGGCCGACGATCTGCAATGAATTGTGGTACACACTTACATCATAATCAGAATTGATCGTTGCTGCTGTCTGGACAATTACATGAGATCCGTAACCCACCGGAGCACCTGTACCATAACTTCCGCCATGATTAAATATCAGGGCCTCGATTGCATAATCGCCTTCGTAGGAATAGAAATTAGCAGAACTGCTTACAAAACCCGGAGCAATTACACTTAGATTAGGCTCAGGCAAACCATTTGGATTTGTCAGATATCCGAAATCAGGTTTGTTATCCGTACTTTCCATTAAGACATCCCATTCCTGATAAGTGGAGTTAAAATCACCAACAAACCAGCCATTCGGGTCTAAAAAATAATAGGCTCCCTGCCCTCTGACACTGGATGTGCAGAGGGCGGAAAGCACCGCAATCAAGATTATGTTTATATTCCTTTTAATATTCATCTTATACCTCCTTAAGTTCAGTTTGAATGAAGTGTCCCACCGAGTAAGCGGAACACTTCATTGATAAGCTTATTCAAAACTATTTACGGCGTCTCATTAGGAGAGCACCCAACCCTAAAATAGCCATAGTTGCTGGTTCCGGAACAACTGCAGCTTTATCCACATCAAAGCTGTAATTTGTATCTATCCCTGCCAGTTCAGAAGGAACCTTCACGCCGATTTGTATATGGCCGATATTGCTGAAAACGGTGCCAAAGTCGCTTCCTTCAAAGGTAACAAATTGCGGATTTGACGCTGTAATGTCGAAAGAAAGTTCTGTCCATGTATTCGATGCTACCGGTGCAAAATTAATTCCAACTGCTCCAGGCCAGTTTCCCGGACCTGAAAAGCGAACGAAAAAAGTCAAATCAATCAACGCATCATGCCTTACAAAAGCACTGAAATTTGTTACGCCGTCACTTATCCAGTCACCTTCGAATGCACCGCCGCTTGAGCCGAATTCATCCTGAGCTCGCAATATGACAGCCGAAGCACCCTCAGCCGAAGCTGCAAAATTAAAGGTTCCCGATGCATAGGCTCCGCCGTCCGGGCCTCCGCTTGCTGAATAGCTAAGAACTGACGAACCCGCTGCATCGCGCCAATCGGATGCACTTGAATCAAAATCCTCAGTAAATGGTACTGTTGTTGCTAATACCGGCTGACACATCGCCACGGCAATAGCAAATGATAATATTGAGACTAAAGTTAATTGACATTTTTTCATTTTCTTCTATCCTTTCTTTGTTTAATTAGTGTTGGGCGGATTGGCCTTCGGGCCATTTACCCCTATTTATAAAATTCCAGCTTTTGTTATTGAACTCACTTTTTTCCCATTCCGCTTATCTGATCTGTCAATAATGCCGCCACCCGCTCAGTATCATACGGCCAGGCATATATGATTTCTACTTCAGGATGCTGTTTTCCCGCCGCATCCAGACTTTTGGGAATATCAATCTCTGAATGACCTCCACCTGATACCAACATTGTGCTGACAGCTATAATCCGTTTGGCACCCGCAGCAACTGCTTTATCGATCATAAACTCGACGGTTGGATCGCAGAACTCATTATATGCAACCCAGACTTTGCGGTTTGTTTGTTTCCTTAAATATTTTGCGATGGCCTCAGTGCCGTATTTATAGGGATCGTTTTCAGGTGTACGCGGCCATGCACGAATTTCCCGCTCCAATTGCTCGTACTTCAAATCATCGTTATCATGGCTATGCTCGTGTTTATCACATTTGTGAACATGCTCTTGACTATGTTCTTGCCCTGTGTGGTGGCTTGCACTCATTTGAAAGAATTCACGAAGGCGATCCTTTGGAAAGTCATTGGCAGGTATGCCATGACCGACTAAAAGGATGTGCACTTCGCCGTCAGATGTACCGGCTGCAGCCACATGTGAGCCAACAACTGCTATTGCAGCAATTGAGAACACTATGACCAGTAAAGTTGGCAGTGATTTTTTCAGTCTGTTCATTATTGTTACTCCTTTTCGTTTTTTACTTCGTTAAAAATTATTTTTTGACCTTAGCTTCGAAACTATTTTCGAAGCTTTCCAAAACTCTGTTTCTAATCAATTTAAACCATAATATCGCACACCTCCTTTCCAGTTTTACCTGCAAATAAAAAGAGCAGATGAATTTCTGTAATCAGTAAAATTCATCTGCTCCCTGGCTGGCTTTTAGCTTGCTGGGTCGCAAGTATTTTATTTGTTATTTTGCTATTATTTGTTCATAACCAATTTGCCGTTTCTGGTTATTCTCAACCTGTAAATGTCCCTGTGATGACGAATCATAATTTCTTTGCTTTCGCCAAAAAGCTCGGAAGAATTTATCAAGGGCACCCTGGTCGCATCTTCGGCCTTGTTTTCAAACTTAACTCTATTTGTATTGGACTCTGTCAATTTTTCCATCTATCTGCTTGCATAAAAGACTTTAATTATCACTTAAATTATTTACAAAAAAAGATGCTTTAGCCATCTGTCTATTCTCCTGTTTGTACACAGATTATAATTGAACTAGAACTGCAGCTACTATTGCCTTTTAGTAACATGCTAATCTTCTTCCTTAAGAACCTTAACAAGAGATATTGATTCGCGAATGCCCTCAGTCATTACACGAGAGGAAATTGTAGCGCCGGTAATGGCATCGATATCCTGGCCTATCTGAATAGGGTCGGCTATGCTCTTTCCTTCGAATTGTCTGGTAAAAGCTGACTTCTGAACATCTCTTCCGCGTTCCCACGGATATGAAAGTACGGATGCTCGTTTTACATAAAGCTGAGAATCGAGTAATACCTGAATCTTAAAGGGCCCGGACCTGCTTACAACTTCAGATTCAACGCTGTAACCAAGTATACCTGCAGGCCCCTTTATAGCATTGACCGTAGGTTTTCTTAGATTTACCTGTGTTAATACCTCTTCGTTCAATAATATTTCATTTGTATCTGTTGCTGATGGGAAAAGTTTGCCGAATAACTCTGCTTTTCTCTCAGTGGTGGTGATACCACTGCTGCAACTTGAGACAATGCTTAACAACGATAGGATAAAAACAACATTTACAAAAAATATTAACGAAGCAGAAGTTTTAGATATCATTCGATCTTCCTTATTTTAAAACACTTTAGAATGTCCAGCCGATACCTACGTTAAATAAATCATCCAAACCACCTGCCGAAGCATTATCACGAATCTGATAGTCTGCCTTTATGACAAGGTTGGGAACCGGGTAAAAATTGACACCGAAAGTCCATTCCTGGCGGTCGCCGGCAGGATTTCTGGCAATACCTGAAGGCATGTTATATTGAGTATCAAAGTTGTCATAACGTATAAAGGCAACTGCATCGGATTTGGCGAGTTTACCTGTTTTCCATTGTTCCGGCCAGAAGTGATACCCACCTTCAAGATACCAGCCAAATATCTGCTCGGCAGTACCGTTTCCGATTTGGGGGGCTCCATCGATATCAATATTTGCTATGGCTCCGCGAAAATCAAACTTTGAAATGGAATATTCGAAATCGGCTGAAGTAATAGCTATTTCTCCGTCAATTCCTGGATTGCTGCCTTGGTCACCGTTGTCCAAACCGCCAAAGTAGCCTGATAGTCCTAAGCGTAAAGATTGATCAGAATCTTTCAACGCTTCCATAAAAGGATAATAATCCACCCTTCCCGTGAATGCAGGCTCACTAAGGCTAGGTCTTTCTTTTATCCGCCCGCCTCTGATACCGCTTGTTGCATTAAAGCCGGAGCCGTCGAGACCAGCAACTACATAGGCTTCATAGGATAAAGATGGATTTATATTGCCGAAAATCCCCACACCATCAGAAGACCATGTAGTCGGAATGATATTTGTTGCAAAACTGGGTCTTTCGACACCATTGAATAATGTGGGCTCGTGGTGCTGGTTAATAATTCCTAATGGTGTTAGCACGCGACCGGCTCTGATATTAAACTTATCAGAAAGCAGGAAATCAAAATACGCCTGTTCAATAGCAACCTCGCCATCACCATCATTAACAAAGGCATGTTCGATCTCTACTTCGGAATGAAATTTTATCCAGTCTGCGAAATCATATCCCAGATACAGAACAAGTCTGTGAATATCGAACTGATCTTTCTCGGTGCCTTCGGTAAAATTAGAATGAATCTCACCATAGCCGCCGATGTTTATTTTACCAAGGGTGTCTGACCATTGGCTTATCGGTGACTCATTAAGCCTTGTTATATCATCACGGATTTCCTGCAGTTGCTGTTGATAATCGACTTGACCAGCATCCCCTTGTGTCTTTTCTTTTTTGAGTCTGTCAACTTCAGTAGCCAACTGTTGAACCATTTGCCGTAATTGTTTAACTTCCTCCCGTGTAACCTTATCCCCTTCATTTACGGTCTCAGCTGATGCTATAGTGTCAAATAAAACAACTACCACAAGCATTCCTAACACACCAAATACTGAACATTTTTTACTTCTACCAGCCATACTTTCTGTCTCCTTTCGGCCATGCAATGGCCATACAAAAAAGTTAATGATATTGGAAGGAGGGTGGCTGGCAGGAGACCTTGCGGTCAGTTTGGCTGGCTAATGCTCCAAGCTACTTTGTAAGAATTAGTTTTTGATTTTTCGTTATCCTTAGACGGTATTCTTCTTTATAGTACTGTATCCGTACTTCCTGGAAGTCCTGAAACAATTCCTGAGCATCAATGACAGGCATGCCGGAAAGACGAGCATTCTCTGTTTTTTGCTGACAACACTTTTTATGTACATTCTTTTCCATACTTCTTTCAGTTAAGAATTACTTTTTATCTGTTCCCTTGCTTCGATTCCAATGCACATAAATTAGGCCTGCTAATTCCTTATCCACCGTAAACTGGCTGTAACCTATTTGAAATACGTAAGAAGGAAATCGGCGTATTAACGAAATATCTGTTCCAGGCAAAACGCTCATTGCCATTAATTTTTGAGCTTCGCGGTTGTCGCGTGTTGATAAATATGCCACACGTCCAGCGGCGCCGGTTTTGCCCTGGCTTAGAGGCGATACTTCTGTGATTTTGTCGGTCTCGTGTCTCTTGCAACAATTACCTTTTGGAATTGCTTTGCCGTGAGGGCAGGTTGCTGGGTGTCCGAGAAGCTCGCAGACTTTTTCAGTAATTTGCGGTTCCAGGACATGTTCAAATGAACACGCCTGGTGATGAACTGCATCTTTAGAAACCTGTAAAACATCGTCAAACAGCCTTTCGGCAAGCCGATGTCGCCGAATAATATCAGTCGCTGCCTCTATGCCGGTTTTTGTCAATTCATAATTCTCATTTTTCCTCTCCACAAGCTTGCAGTCAAGAGCCTCAGTTATTACATGCTGCTCTTTTGGATATTGACCTTGTTCTAACTGATAAATATATAACTCCTGCAGAAACTGTTCTAAATTTTGCTCAATCATTTTTTCTTTGTCTCCAGTTTTTTATCTTTTTAACCAGATTGGTTTCGCCAGGCATCTCATAGCCGCAGTAAGGACACTTAATCATTCTGCATCCGCCAAATGCAGAACAACATTGACATTGCTTTTGGCTGGTTTCCTCCTTGAATTCTCTGCCGCAAAAACTACATATCATAATGATACCCCAAGCAAATTAAGAACACTGTTTACCAGAAAGCCAGCTCCAAACGCCAGAGCCAAAATACCAAATGAAGTTATCAAGGTAAGCTTAAGCCCTCGTTCCTTTTTTAAGATAAGGAACTGGGCAACACATGGCAGGAACAGAGTCAAGGTAATTGCTGCCACAGCAAGTTGATTACCATTTAAAGCGCCCTGACTTTGCAGATCGAATAATCCGGCAACACCATAATCACGGCGGAAAAAACCAAATAAAAATGCCGGTGCTGCTTCAGTAGGCAGGCCGAGCAGTTTAACCGCTGGTTTCATAGTGCTAACCGCTAACTGAAAAATGCCGGTTATCTGGCCTATCCAGATAACCACACTTGCCAGAATGAACAGAGGGAATATCTCTTTGAAATACCAGACAATTCGGGTATAGGTCTTAACAACAACATTTGTGAACCTTGGCAGCCTCAAAGGCGGAAGCTCCATATAAAAACTTGGCCCTCGTCCGGGAAGTAACTTCGCAGCTAAAAAACCTGCTGTCAGAAAAATTAACAATATAAAGCCTGCCCATAACAGCAAGGCGTCTGGATGACCTGAAAGCAGTCCGAGAATGACACCAAGCTGGGCCGAACAAGGTATTGCCAGTGCTAAAAGAAAAGAAGCGATAACCTTTTCCCTGCGGCTTTCAAGGGTACGAGTAACCATAGTTGCCATCGTATCGCAGCCAAAACCCAATACTATTGGTATTACAGCTCTGCCGTTTAGGCCTATCTTCTTAAACAATCTGTCAATCAGCATTGCCAGACGCGGCAGATATCCACTGTCTTCAAGGATTGAAAATGCAATAAAAAATGTGCCTACTACCGGTAAAATAATAGCTACTGCATATCTGACTCCGAGAGTGATTATACCGTATTCACCCCCGAACAATTCTCGGAATGTAACCCACGGAATAATCTGGCCAAGGACACTGTTAACCCAGGGGTTGATGTGCTCTTCGAATACAGACCCTTCCAGAAAATCCACTAAAGTTCCCGCGCCGAAGACACCGACGAATTTATACAATCCAAAATATAGTACCGCCAGCAAAATAGGCAGGCCCGTAACCGGATGCATACATAATCGGCTTAAAGTCTCCCTGAATGTATTAGCTGATTTTGACGGAAAAGTGACAGATTCTTCTACAATACGGTCAACTTCGCGTTTCAGGGTCAGGCTGCAGTAATAACCAACCGGGTGTTCCATCTTTGATGTAAACTGATCAACAATTTCCCGAACCTGGGGGTTGTTTCCTGTTCCTTCTTTCTTTTGTATATTATCGCCGGCTTGTAAAATAAGAAGTGCCTGGGTTCTGACAGAGATATGGTTTTGGCTATTTAAATGACTGGCGACAGATTGTATGGCACTTTCGACTTCAGGGCCATAATTGATGCCCCTTTTGTTTGACTTACCAATTTCAGGAGTTCTTTTAAGCAGTTTATTGACTCCGGAGCCTGTCGTAGCAACCGTTTCTACTACAGGGATCCCTAATAATTCCTCAAGCTTTTCCTTGTCTATTTCAATACCAAGCTGTTCGGCTTCATCGGCCATGTTCAACGCCAAAATAACCGGCAGTTGTGCTTCAATCAGCTGCAATGTTAGAGACAACATACGCTGAATATTCTTGGCGTCTATGACATGAATCACAGCCTTTGTGTTTTCTTCAAGCAGAATAGAGCAGGCCACCTGCTCTTCCTCGGTAATCGGTGAAAGTGAGTACATCCCAGGCGTGTCAATAACTTCATACTGCCTGCCTAAACTTGCCGATTTTCCCTTTGCTATTTCAACTGTAGTGCCTGGATAATTGGACACAGTGACGTACCGTCCTGTCAGTTTATTGAAGAGCATACTCTTGCCGACATTGGGGCTGCCAACAATAATTATCTTCTCTGCAGCTTTCTCAGATTTCTGCAGATGACTATTATCTTCCTGCTTTGTAATTTTTTGAGCCAGATTGCTTGCCGGCATTAAATAACTCCTTAAACACTTAAATCGTCATTTTTGAGTAGATTTAATATTGCTTGCTAATCTACAACACATAAAAACAACTGAGCATATATTTGTATATTGTTCAAAAAAATTTATTCTGTTTTGACATGTCTAACACCTTCAGCGAAAAGGTGCTCGATATGTTTGTCATCCAGCGAATAAAACGCGACTTTTCTTTCTTTACGGTATTTAACCAGCTTCTGGCCTCTCAATAACCTCAATTGATGTGAAACGGCAGAACCTGTCAGACCTAAGATGTTAGCCAGATCACAGACACAAAGTTCCTGTACCGCCAATGCCGCAATAATCCTTACCCGTGTAGGATCGCTCATAGCCCTGAAGGTTTCCGCTAAAGCGTTAACCATATTATCCTTGGGTATCGCTTTAAGTGCATCCGAGACTTTGTCTGCATGCAAACATTCCACTTCACATTTCCCGTTTTTATTATCGGTTTTACGGCCCATAAACAACCTTCTTGAAACAACTGTTCAGGTATTGTAATAAAAACAGGTGGAACGTCAAGGGTAAAAAAACATTTTTAAAATATTTTTTTAATGGTCAATCATAGCTCACTTGCTGAAGCAAAACTTTTCCTGAAACCTGGATTCTGGATAAGACCTTGTTTTTTTGCTCACCAATGAATATCTGGTATAGCCGGCAACGAAAAACCTTCGGTTTTAGTCAAAAATCAGCTATTTTGAGCAAAAGCTAACGATGTCAAAGTTAAAAAACCTCGATATTAGATTAGAAACCGTGTTTCTTAACCAAATTTCAGGTTGATAATATCAGAGGGGAGCAGCGACTTAGCTGAAAATTGTCGAAAAAATAAATTTTTTGGAACAAAACATACCTGAGCAAACAGCAACACAAATAAGGCCGGAAAAGTAAAGGAATG
>CAYUYR010000015.1:0-43677 GCA_964449435.1 uncultured Planctomycetaceae bacterium
TTAAATTTTAAACTTTCAATACACTATCGCCGCGTAGCCGACGCTTTCTTCGCTCGTCTGCCCGAATTTTTTCTCCATAACCTCGTTGCTGTGCGTATGGGCCAGCAGAACGCCTTTTGTTTTGCCGAGCGTCTTTGCCGCCGCGATTGTCGCCGCCGCCGCGCCCGGCCCGCAGGCGTTCTGGTTTTCCATCGATTCGATTAGTATCCGCTCTGTCCTCATCTCTATCGCAAGGTCGATAAACGCGCGGTCGTTGATATTTTTTGCCCAGTCGATACCGGCCTCGCCGTTTCCCTGCGGATTGAAACCATACCGCGGCCCGTAATGCGTCAGGTCGGTCGAGCCGATGCAGACGATTTTTTTATCCGGCGACGATTTTATGCACTCTGCCGCATCGCTTCCGAGCCGAACGGCATACTCGGCAGGGGACGTCATTATCGGAACGATTTTCGCGTTCTTGAAAATATATTGTATGAAAGGAATTTGCACCTCGATGCTGTGTTCGTATTGATGCGCTTCGTAATTCGCCTCTGCGCCCTTGCTTTTTTTGATAATCGACGCCGCAAGTTCATCGTCGATTTTTATCTCGCCCAGAGGCGTAAACCAGCTTCCTTTATCATACACCGCCGCCGCCGAGCCGAAATGGCTGTGCGTCGCTCCGAATATGACGAAGGTATCTACGTTTTTGTTCGCCTTTTCTATTGCTCCGAATACCATTGCCGCCAAATTCCCGCTGAACGTCCAGCCCGCGTGCGGCACGATTCCTGCGACGATTTTTTCAGGCAGTTTGGCTGTTATTGGTCCCTCGGTAATGCAATCGGCAATTTCGCTTCGGCATTGGCTCTCGCTGCCGGGATAAAACTGACCGGCCACAACTGGTTTTCGCGCTGCCATAAAAATTTCTCCTTATTTACCTCGGTGCGATTGTGTCGCAACGGGCTTGCAAAATCCTTTTCAATCAGATATTATAGCATTGTCCGACAGAAAATTTAAACCTTAATTTCAGGAAAATACAATGGCAGTAAATAACAAAATTGTAGCGGTTGTAATGGGTTCTGACAGCGATATGCCCGTTATGAAGGCCTGTATCGACAAATTGAATGATTTCGGCATTGAGCCTGTAGTTCGTATTATCTCGGCTCACAGGACGCCGGACATTGCTGTCGAGTTTGCTGAAAGCGCAGCCAAAAACGGCATAAAGGTAATCATTGCCGCCGCCGGTATGGCCGCTCATCTTGCCGGTGCATTGGCCGCAAGAACCACTTTGCCGATTATAGGAGTTCCGCTTGCCGCCGACCATTCGCCAGCCGGTATAGATGCGCTTTTGAGCACCGTTCAGATGCCGCCGGGTGTGCCCGTAGCGAGTATGGCTATCGGAAAAGCAGGCGCAATTAACGCCGCCGTCTTCGCCGTCCAAATTCTTGCGCTCGCTGACGAAAAAATCGCTCAAAAACTCGAAGATTTCAGAAAAACCCAAAGGCAGAAAGTTATCGAAAAAGACTCTGCCGTATAATTTTATAATTACAGCACGTTATCTTAAATAGGGGAAATAATTATGACTCTTCTTATTGTCAGTATGCTCGTTGCGCTGTGTATTTCTTTTCTTTGTTCTCTGCTCGAAGCGACCGTCTTAAGTTTAACGCCCACGCAGGTAGCCGACATCTCTGCCAAACGTCCGATGCTCGGAAACATCTGGCACAGCTTCAAAACCAATATCGAACGTCCGCTGACGGTAATTCTCGTTATCAATACCGCTGCGCATACTATCGGCGCCTCTGTCGCGGGCGCACAGTTCGATAAATTATTCGGAAACAAATGGATTATGGTGTTTTCGCTTATCTTTACTTTCCTGATGCTCCAGTTCACCGAGATACTTCCTAAAACAATCGGCGTCAAATACAATCGCAAACTCGCAGGCTTTATCGCGCTGCCTTTGAATATGAGTGTTCAGGCCTTAACTCCCCTGATACGGCTTATTCATTGGATTAACCGCCCGTTTGAGGGTGGAAAACGTTCCAACAAGTCAATAGCATCTGCCGACGAAATTATCTCACTGGCGGCTTTGAGCAGACTCTCCAATCAGATTGATTTTCATCAGGAGCGCATTATCAAGGGCGCCTGCCGTTTAGCGGCTTTGACTGTTCGGCAGGTTATGATTCCCGTCGAGCAAATATCTTTTATCTCCGCTTCCAAAACTATATCGCAGGCCGTCATCGCCGCCCATCTCGACTGTCACACACGCTATCCCGTTCGGGAAGAAGAAGACCCTGACCGCGTCGTCGGTTATGTGAACTTCAAGGAAATGATTTACTTTATGAGTACAAACCCCCACGATTTGAGTTTCAGGGGGATAATCAGGCCGGTATGTTTTGTCTCGCCCGATTATTCCGCCGCCGATTTGATGAAAATGTTCGTTGACCAGCATATTCACATCGCTATCGTTCAGGACGAAAGCGGCAAAACGCTCGGTATGGTCGCTCTCGAAGATTTGGTCGAAGAGCTTCTCGGCGAATTGGAAGACGAATTTGACCGTCTGCCGCGTATGTTCCACGCGCTTAGCGGCGGGGTCTGGATGGTCGGCGGGGGGATGCGTATGACAGAATTATCTAACCAGATTCAGGCTCCGTTATCCGGCTCGCAGGAAACCCTTTCGGTTTGGCTCTCAAAAAAGCTCGGCCATATTCCGCAGCAGGGCGATATTTATAAGGAAGGTCAGATGGAATTTACTGTCCGCCGGTTGCGAAGGGGCAAGCCTTTTGAAATTGCCCTCAAACGTTTGGAAAATTAAAAATTTTGAAGCAGGTTGAAAACTTTATCGGCGGCTCACGCGGCCGTATCCAGCGGTAAAAACATATATAAAAAAATAAAAGCCCGTATCCGGAACTGCCGAATACAGGCTTTTTCTTTCGAATAGGATAATTAAACCGCTTCGATAGTTGAAGGCGGCTTGGTTGCGATATTATACGTAACACTCACTACGCCGGGCACGTTTTTGAGAATTTCACCGGAAAGCTTCTGCAGGGTTTTGAACGGAAGATTTGTCGGCGTCGCGGTTCTCGCATCGACGCTGTCCCAGCAGCGTATTTCAATTTGCCGGCCGAAATCGCGTTTGCCGTTCCGCATACCTGTTACACGGTCCTCGTGAAGAATTGCCATATATTGAAACGCCTTTGTGCGTTTAAGTATTTTTTCGACAATCACCGTTGCTTTGCGAACAGTTTCAATCTGCTGCGGTGTTGCTTCGCCTATTACTCGGGCCGACAATGCAGGGCCGGGGAACGGAATTCGCTCGAAAAGCTCAGCCGGCAGTCCGAGTGCCTTGCCGACTTTTCTGACGCCGTCCTTGCGAAGCTGAATCAAAGGTTCGAGAATACGATAGCCGAAGGTCTTTTGCGGGTCGATGCCGAGCTGCTCGAAAACGTTATGCTGACGTTTAATGCCCGCTTTGGTTTCATCGACATCGGTAAGAATCGTACCCTGAAGCAAAAATTTCGCTTTGCTTTTCTTAACAATACGGCCGAAGACTTTTTTATAGAAAGTCTGGGTAATGGCTTCGCGTTTTTCTTCGGGGTCTGTTATGCCTTTAAGAGCTGCGAAAAACTCCTTTCGGGCATCGATAATCTCGACCTTTACGCCCAGTTTTTTGAAAAGGGCTGCCACCCGCTGCGGTTCGCCGGCCCGCATAAGACCGTTTTGGATAAAAACTGTTTTCAGTTTTTTGCCGAGGGCCTTATGGCCGAGCATTGTAACTACGGAAGAATCAACGCCGCCCGATAAAGCGTTAATCGCCGTCCCGTCGCCGACAGCCTGCCGTATTTCTTTGACTTTCTGGCTGATAAAACGCGCAGAGTTGAGCTTCTTTGCTGTAACCTCCTTAACCATATTTACCTCCTTGTCATCTGAAAATATTTATAGTCTTAAACGGTATAAGTCGAAGCGCTTGTCGAACCGCCGCGGCCTGTCCAGTTGGTATGGGAAAACTCGCCGCGAGGCTTATCGACTCTTTCGTAAGTATGAGCGCCGAAGTAATCTCTTTGAGCCTGCAGCAGATTTGCCGGCAGTCTCTCGGCACGGTAGCCGTCATAATACGCAAGAGCCGAGCTGATTGCAGGCATCGGGATACCCATATCGACAGATGCCCTGACGACTCGTCTCCACGAACCCTGTGCTTTTTTGATTGCGCTCTTGAAGAATTTGTCGAGCAGCAGATTTACAAGCTCCGGATTTTTCCTGAACGCGTCCTTTATCTTGCCCAAAAATGCCGAGCGGATAATACAGCCGCCCCGCCACATAAGTGCGATTCCGCCGTAGTTGAGGTTCCAGCCGGACTCTTTCGCGACTGCTCTCATAAGCTGATAGCCCTGTGCATAGCTTATGATTTTCGATGCGTAAAGCGCCTTGCTCAAATCGTCGAGCATTTTTGCCTTGTCGCCTTTGAATGGCTTTGATGGGCCGGCCAGTATCTTCGATGCTTCGACTCGTTCTTCCTTCAGGGCCGACAGACATCTTGCAAATACTGCTTCGCCAATGAGCGTCAAAGGCTGGCCTGCATCGAGAGCGGCAATAGCCGTCCATTTGCCTGTGCCTTTTTGCCCTGCCGTATCGAGAATTAAATCGACAACCTCGTTGCCCTGCTCGTCTTTATAGCCGAGAATATCGCGTGTGATTTCGATTAAGTACGAATCGAGTTCGCCTTTGTTCCATTCGGCCAAAACCTTGTGCATCTCGTCGTTTGTCATTCCGAGGCCCTGCTTCATCATTTGATAAGTTTCGCAAATCATCTGCATATCGCCGTATTCGATGCCGTTATGAACCATTTTTACGAAGTGGCCTGCTCCGTTTTCGCCGACCCAGTCGCAGCAGGGTTCGCCCTCTTTGGTATGAGCGGCAATTTTCTGGAAAATCGGTTTTACGGAAATCCACGCTGCCGGCGAACCGCCCGGCATAATGGACGGGCCTGTCAAAGCGCCCTCTTCGCCGCCGGAAACGCCCGTGCCGATATAAAGTTTGCCCTTGCTTTCGACGTATTTCGTTCTGCGTGTGGTGTCCGGAAAATGGCTGTTTCCGCCATCGATAATGATGTCGCCGTTTTCAAGATGCGGCAGAACCATCTCGATAAAATCGTCAACAGCCTGACCGGCCTTGACCATCAGCATAACCTTGCGGGGCGTTTTAAGGTCGGCGCAAAGCTCTTCGATTGAATGACAGCCGATTATGTTTTTGCCTTTTGCCCTGCCGTTGATAAAATTATCGACCTTCGAGACGGTACGATTAAAACAGGCAACGGCAAAACCCTTGCTTTCCATATTGAGGATGAGATTTTCACCCATTACAGCAAGACCAATAAGACCAATATCCGCTTTAGACATTTGCTTTTACTCCTTATTTATTGGCTGAATCTGTTTTTAATTATTTGCGGATTTTCGCTATCGTAAAGCAGTATAATTTATTATAAGTCCTTTTTTAATAAATGATTGTAAAACCGGTTCATTTGTTGTGCCAAGTTTTTATAACACATTTTGAAGAACTATCAAGAACATTATAAACATTTGTAGCAGATGATGATAAAAGACTTTTGCTTTACAATGATTGAAAAGTGGATTATATTCTATTACGTCATTCGGTTGTGGTTACGATGCTCGTATCGGTTACGTAAAACGTTAAACGATAGACGAAACGAGCCTCGCAACCGATAAACGCAAGACGATTTTTCGCCGATGTAGCTCAACGGTAGAGCGCGGCTTTCGTAAAGCCGAGGTTTTGGGTTCGAATCCCATCATCGGCTGTGGTTCAGTATATTTAGCCCGCCGTTTTACGGCAGGTTCGTTTTCAAATCATGTATAGATGACGTAATTATGAAAACCCGGAATAGCAATATTAGGAGGGCTTTTTTGGACCGCTTTATATTCCCGTTAATTCTGAATTCTTCAAAATCTTCCCCTTAATGCTGTTTAATTTATTGTTTGTTTCGTTTCTTAAAGGAATTGGTTCTCAAGATAATTCTCTTACCAAAGCGGCTACGCCGATAATACCCGTATCTTCCCCAATGGTCGCAGAGTTATTCAACTCGAATAATCTTTTTAATAGCAGCTTTTAATTTGGGAAGCCTGTTTTGTATTGTTTGCCAGACAAGCTCGTAATTTACGCCAAAGTAGAAATGAATCAACTTGTCTCTCATACCTGCCATTTCACGCCACGGAACGTCCGGGTGCTCTCTGCGAATTTCTTCGGGAATATTCTTGGTTGCCTCGCCGATTATTTCGAATTTACGCAGAACTGCACTTGAAGTTCTATCGTCTTTTTTAAAATCTTCGAAAGGCATCTCTTTGACAAAATCCTCTATAGCTTCTATCGCCTGCAAAATATCATAAAGGTAAATTTCGTAATTTCTCATAGATAAACGGCCTGCTTAAGGATTTGAGCCTTCAGTTCCTGACGAAGTGAATCTATCGGCACTACATCGACTTTATGTTTCAAATGTTCTTCAAGAAATTGCGAAAGTCCTACAAAATTAAACAGGTCGGCCCCTTTGGAAAATTCAACCAATATATCTATATCACTGGTGCTTTTAAACGCGTCGGTAACAACAGAGCCGAAAACAGCTTTAATCTCGGCATTGTATTTTTCCTTCGCCTGCTGTTTTAGGGAAGAAACTTTATTTATGATACTTTTCTGCGTCATTTTTATACCCTTGTAAAACCAATATATAATATCGTCCCAATCCTATATTGTAAATACTATTACAGTTTTTATTGGCTATGCCACAAGGAGCTAATAAAGTACTTGACTGCGGTAAGAATAATAGTAGAACATAATGATTGTAACTAAAATGCTTGATAATTAGTGCCGTTTCTAAAAAGATAATATAACTTTTTATAATTGAAATTTTACATAAGTATTTTATTTACAATGGATTCCCGCTTGCTTGGGGATAAATTTCGCGGGAATGACAAAACGAGATTGCCGCGGCCCTAAAGGGCAAGCTCGCAATGACGAACCCCATCATCGTGATGATGGGGCTAACCACGAGCGCCGCCATAAGCGGCGATTTAGAACGACCCCCGGCACAGGTCCAGGGGCTAAACCAAACCCCGCCTCAAGCGGCGGGGGCTAAATGACGCAGGGGATAAATAGTTGACAGGGCGGGATATTGGACGATAATACAAACACCGATAAACGCGGATTTAAGTACGGATAAAGGGACACAAAAAATGAGAACTCAGAACTCAGAACTCAGATCTCAGAATTTTGTTGCGGCTTTGTGTTTTTGCGGCGTTTTTCTTATCGCCGGCTGTGGGGAGCAGAAAAAGACAGACCAATCACAAGCCCTGAGCCAGAAAGAAGTCAAGGATGCGAATTCGCCGCGTAAACTTGCGGCTGAAATCAAACAATTGAAAAGACAGCTCGAAGGCCTGATGGGAATCGACAAGCAGGCGAGAATCGATGCGATATCGACAATAACCTCAATCGATATTACCCGCCGAAGTAATCTCTACGATAAGAACGACAACAAGAAAAAAGAAACGCTGGTTGTATATCTTCGGCCAATCGATGATATGGGGGACTGCATCAAGGCGGCGGGGGCGGTAGAAGTGCAGCTTTGGAACCTGAGCGCAGATCCCGATGGAGCTCTTTTGAAAAGCTGGGAAATTGAGCCGGAGGAGCTTAAGAAAACATGGTCGGGCTCGCTGCTGACAAGCTATTATAAACTGCAGTTCGATGTCGGCGATATCCTGACAGGCAAAGAAAAAGACCTTACGCTGAAAGTGCAATTCACGGATTACCTGACAGGCAAGATTTTAAAGGAACAACGAGTGATAAACAGCAAATAACGGCAAACGGTTGCGGTTGCGATGCTCGTTTCGCCTATCGTAAAAACGTCATACGGTTAAATAACAACCAGCATTTATTAAACTGAATATTCATAGGAGAAAGATATGGATACGAAGATATTTGTTGTTTTGTTATTAGCAGTTTTCTTTGTTAATCCGGTGCAGCTTTTGGCGGAGGATATACGTGAAAAGACAGGGATGCAGCCTTTTGTTAAAGATGCGCCTGTAAATCTTATTTTTGCGGCTGATTACGCGAAAATGGCAGATATGCCTATGGCGCAAAAGGATTTTTATGCGGCTGTCGATACGGGTTATGTTAGCCAGAACGTTTATCTTTTCTGCGCATCGGAAAGATTGGCGACCGTTGTTCGCGGGATGGTGGATAGAGAGCCGTTGGCAGAGATTATGAAACTGCGGAGCGAGCAGAAGATAGTACTTGCGCAAACGGTCGGGTATCCGAAAAAGTAAAAGAAGGCTGTTTGAGTATAACTTCTTTTGAAAGAAAGAGTTACGGATATTTGATTTTAGCCTTGCAAAAATCTTTCATATCCTTATAATTGCAGGACTTTACAGGTTTTAGCAGAGCTAAATTTTAATGGAGCAAAGAGTTATGTCACGAGTATGTCATTTTTTAGGTAAAAAGACGAGCAGCGGCAATACGATAGCCCGCCGCGGCAAAGCAAAATATCTGGGCGGAGTCGGCGTAAAGACTACCGGTATAACAAAACGTAAATTCAAGCCGAATATCCAGAAAGTCCGTGCGGTTATCGACGGCAAGGTCTGTAAAGTAAAGGTCTCGGCAAAGGCGATTAAAATGGGACTGGTACAAAAACCCGTAAAAAGGAACTATAAAAAGGCGGAATAAGACGTTGAAGATTTTATAAAATTCGAGTAATTTAAAAGCAGGATTTTTATCCTGCTTTTTTTGTTATCAGGGTTAGCTTTATGGCACAGCAAAAAATCGATATCGAACAGGTAAGGCAGACGGCCAAATTGAGCAGGCTGGATTTAAGCGAAGCCGAAATTCTGCAATTCACCGGCCAACTCAGCACGATACTCGAATATGTGGAGAAACTCAACCAGCTCGATACGAGCAAGGTCGAGCCT
The DNA here is from genome assembly GCA_964449435.1 of uncultured Planctomycetaceae bacterium. Taxonomy (GTDB): domain Bacteria; phylum Planctomycetota; class Phycisphaerae; order Sedimentisphaerales; family UBA12454; genus UBA12454. Next base: position 8,940 of record CAYUYR010000015.1, read on the forward strand.
TTGGCGCACTGTCTGCCGATTAGCAACTGCATCAGAGAAGACCAAATAAAAGAATCACTGGGGACGGAAAAGACGCTTGCCAATGCTCCGGACAAGGACGAGCAGTTTTTCATAGTGCCGAAGGTTTTGGAAGAAACTGGCGGGTTTTAAAAGTATGAGCGAAGAAATTTTAAAACTTACTTGCAGGGATTTGCGGGCCAAAATCGCCAAAGGCGAGATTAAAAGCGGCGATGCTGTTTCTGCGGTTTTCGGGAGCATAGAGAAATACGACTCCTCAATAGGAGCTTTTCTGAATACTTTCAAACAGGATGCCATGGCAAAGGCGAAAGAAATCGATGGCAAAATTGCTAAAGGCCAATCTGTCGGCGCTCTTGCGGGCGTGCCGATAGCTGTTAAGGATAATATGTGCACGATGTTCGGAGCGACGAGTTGCGGGTCGAAAATACTCGAAAATTTCCATTCGCCTTATAACGCAACCGTAATAGAAAAACTTCTGGCCGCCGATGCGGTTATAATCGGCAAGACAAATCTCGATGAGTTCGCGATGGGTTCGAGTACGGAAAACTCCGGCCTGAAAAAGACGAGCAATCCATGGGATAAAAGCAGAGTGCCCGGCGGAAGCAGTGGAGGCTCTGCGGCGGCGGTGGCGGCTGATATGTGTTTTGCCGCTCTGGGCAGTGATACGGGTGGGTCAATCAGGCAGCCGGCGAGTTTCTGCGGCGTTGCGGGACTTAAGCCGACTTACGGCAGGGTTTCACGATACGGACTCGTAGCTTACGGCTCAAGTCTCGACCAAATAGGGCCTTTGACGAAAGATGCTGCTGATTGTGCGCTGATGCTGAATGTTATCGCGGGCCACGATGAAAAAGACAGTACGAGCGTCGATGAAAAAACGGCGCCTTTGTGCGATTTTCTCAGCGGTATTGAAAAAGAAGTAAAAAATCTGAAGATTGCTGTTGTGCCGCAGTTGTTCGAAGGCGCCGACAGCGAGGTCGTCGCCGGCGTTAAGAGTGCGATTGAGATTTACAGAAAACTCGGCGCCGAGATTGTCGAGATAAAGATGCCGTACTTCGAATACGCAATCGCGGCGTATTATTTAATCGCCACGGCGGAGGCGTCGAGCAATCTTGCCCGTTATGACGGCGTACATTACGGCTACAGAACCAAAAACGCAGGCGATTATATCGAAGTTTATACCAAATCGCGCGCCGAGGCATTTGGAACGGAAGTAAAGAGACGTATTATGCTCGGAACATACGTGCTTTCGAGCGGATATTACGATGCTTATTATTTGAAGGCGCTGAAGGTGCGGAATCTGATTCGAGGCGATTTTACGGCGGCGTTCGGCAGGGCGGATTGTATTATGATGCCGACAAGTCCGACGACGGCGTTTAAAATCGGTGAAAAAACGGCAGACCCGCTGCAGATGTATCTTTCGGATGTTTATACAATCGCGGTTAATCTTGCGGGCGTGCCGGCAATCAGTATTCCGTGCGGGTTCGATAAAAATAATTTACCAATTGGATTGCAGCTCATCAGTTCTGCTTTCAGCGAGGAAAAACTGCTTAGAATAGCAGGAATGTTTGAAAGTCAAACGGAATTTCATAAACGGAAACCACGAATTAACACAAATAAACACGAAATAAATTTATGAAATGTGATGTAAAAGACAAATTTGAAGAGTGGAAAAACATCCTTTTAGGAGAGGATAAACACTCGATTCGCAATCAAACCTATAATATGATTTGGGATTCAGCAGTTTTTCAGTGCATCAATGAATCAAGAAAATATGCCGCCAAAGACGATAAAGGCGAACCAAAACTAAATAAGATGGTACATTCTTTTATTAATGATTCTTTTTTTACAACTCAATTATTGTGGATACGAAGATTAACGGATAAATGTTCAGATGTCTGTTCGTTATATAGTTTAATTGAAGATATAAAGAAAAATAGAACAATATTGACCAGAAAAAACATTCTTGCCGCTCATAATTTACCGTATGATTACGAAAGAGCGAGGGAAGTTCTTCGTCAGAACACGCCAAAAATAAAAAAAGGAAATGCGCAACCACAGACTGTACCAAATGAAATAGAACTTTCTAAAGATATTCATGGACGAATAGATTCTATGATAGGGATAACCGCCGACAGAAGAAGTCCTGACGATTTAATTCCGGAGGATACGCTGCAATTTGACGATAAATGGGAAAGTGTTAAAGGATTGCGTGTTTATGTGAATAAGTATATTGCACATTCGGCTACACCTATGAGCAGGAAGGTGGTTCCTGATGAAATCGAGGGGGCCTTGGGCAAAGTTTTAGATGCTCATAAAATTATATGCGAAACAGCAAGTTTTATAGGGAATAAAGTGTTATTCTGTGGTTTTGGCAGTGTTTTATCTATTTCCCGATATGGCCAGTATGACCAATTTGACTTGTTTGAATATCTTGACGAACCAGTTGCATCGGCAAAAACCATAGAAAATTTAAGGAAACTTTGGGAGAAATATAGAAGCGAAACAGAGCGGTGGATACAAATGTAAAAGTATAAAAAATAGTTATAAATTAGTGTTTATTTGTGTTAATTCGTGGTTAATTAAAAAATATAATTAAATTTGTGGTTCAAAAGTGGCGGATTACAAGATTATTGTCGGACTTGAGATACACGTGCAGCTTGCGACGTGGACGAAGATGTTCTGCGGATGCGAGCTGGTTTTTGCCGGCGAGCCTAACAGCAGGGTTTGTCCAGTTTGTCTGGGGCTGCCGGGCGCGCTGCCGGTAATGAACAAACAGGCGGTAGAATTCGCGATACTTACGGCGACCGCGCTTAACTGCAAAATCGCGGAATTTACAAAATGGGACAGAAAAAGTTATTACTATCCGGATTTGCCGAAGAATTATCAAATCAGCCAGTACGATTTGCCAATAGGGTCAAACGGATTTATAGAAATTCCTGTCGGCGGCGGGGCGACAAAGAAAATCCGTATTCGCAGGGTTCATCTCGAAGAAGATGCCGGGAAAAATATCCACGCGGGAAGTTTTTCGCAGGTCGATTTGAACAGGGCAGGAACGCCGCTGATGGAAATCGTAACCGAGCCGGATATCAACAGTGCCGAAGAAGTGAGATTGCTTGCGATTGAATTGCAGCGGATTGTGCGGTTCCTCGACGTATCAGAAGCGGATATGCAAAAAGGACATATGCGGTTCGAGCCGAATGTTAATCTTCATATTAAAAAAGACGGCAAAGAATACAAAACGCCGATTACAGAAGTCAAAAATCTTAACAGTTTCAAGGCGCTCGAAAAAAGCGTGGCGTTCGAGGCGCAAAGACAATTCGACGATTTTGCCGAGCGAAGCGAAGTTATGCAGAGCGGCAACAAAAAAACATTCGGCTGGGATGATATAAAAGAAACAACCGTTCTGCAGAGAGAAAAAGAAGAGGCGCACGATTACCGCTATTTTCCAGACCCCGACCTTGTGCCGGTGGTGGTAGATGAAAAATGGCTAAGCCAAATAAAGACAAGGCTTTGTGAATTGCCTTTGAAAACGCAGGAACGGTTCGTAAGTGTTTATGGATTAAGCGATTACGATGCTTCTGTGCTGACGGCGGACAGAGCGACAGCCGAATATTTTGACAGTACGGTAAAAGCGGGGGGCGATGCGAAAAGGGTTTGCAATCTGATTACACAGACCGGCTTGAAAATCGCTAATGAGAAAAACTGCGGCGTTGCCCAACTCGGGATCGAGCCGGCCAGACTTGCGGAGCTTGCGAAAATGGCGGACGCAGGGCAAATCAGTGCGACGGCGGCTGTTACGATTTTCGGGAAAATGACGGAAGGCAAAAAACCGCCTGGCGAGATTGCGGAGAAGCTCGAGCTTTTGCAGAAAAGCGATGCGGGCGAACTTGAAAAAATTGTCGATGAGATTATAGCATCAAATCCGCAAGCGGTTGAGGACGCCAAAAGCGGCGACAAAAAGAGCAAAAAGGCGCACGGGTTTTTGATGGGGCAGGTAATGCAAAAAACAAAAGGGACGGCAAATCCGCAGGTTGTGGCGAAGATTCTGGGGGCTAAACTGAAGGCTTAGGCTGTTTTTGCAGGACTTTGTGTTCGGTGCCGGCGAGGAGACGTTTTATATTGGCGCGATGAAGAAATATTACGAGCGAACATAAAACGAACGCCATTAAAATCAGCGGCCAGAGGATATCGAATCGCCAATTGTCTAAAACTGCTGTAAGAATTACCATCAATATCGGGAAAATCGCGGCGGCGATTACTGAAGCGAGCGAGATGTATTTCCAGGTAAGCACAATAACTGCCCAGAGGACAAAAAGTGCGATGCAGGGGATTGTGTAATAAGGCCAAATGCCTAAAGCGACGCCGAAACTTGTGGCGACGCCTTTGCCGCCTTTGAATTTGAGATAGAACGGGAAGATGTGGCCGAGTATCGCGGCGACGCCGACCATCAGCCAAAGGAAAAGAGCGGCAGGGGCGGCAGAGTCAGTGAAGATGATGAATTTTGCGGCGAAGCTGGGTACAAAACCTTTTAAGACGTCGAACAAAAAACAAGGGTACGCCCATTTTTTGCCGCAGGCACGGGCAAGATTCGTTGCGCCGAGATTACCGGAGCCGATTGTGCGGAGGTCTATGCCCTTTGCCTTTGCGACTAACCAGGCAAAGGAAATCGAGCCTGCCAGATAAGAGACAATAATTAAAATAACCACTTTCATTTTCGCGTCCTGTTTTCGATTATAGTGCCGTATAAATCAAGCAATTTCCGGCAGTGCGTTTTGATTGACACTTTTGTTTCGATATCGTCGTCTTCGATTGCTTTGCTCGCGGCGGCGATATTTTCGGTATTGCAAAAGTATTTCATAGCTTCTGCCAACGAGTCAACGTCGTCGGGAGAGTCGAAGATTTTTCCGTGTCGCTCGGCGGTGTATAAATCGGCAGCGCCGTTATATTTTGTTGTTATCACGGGTTTGCCCGCGGCGAGGGCTTCGAGTATGAACCTGCTCGACGGGTCATAGTAGGTCGGCAATACCGCAACATCGGTTACGTCGAGGACATTCTGCATATGCGATGTAGGGCCGATGAAGATTACCTTGTCAGCGATTTTGAGTTTCCTGCAAAGCCTGCGATATTTTGCGACGGAGCCTTTCCCGACCGCGACCAGATACGGCGGGCGTTTTGTGAGCTTTTCAGTCAGGATTTTCATCGCATAGATAAGAGGGACGAGGCCTTTAAGTCTGAAATTATGCGCGGCAAAGACGAAAAATACGGGCATCTGCGCCTCTTTGATTTTTAGCTGAGCGAGTATCTGCGAGCGGAGCTTGTCGCTGCGGGCTTTATTAATGTTATGGGCGGGTTTGATTCCGTTTGGAATGACACATATTCTTTCGTCAGGCAGGTTGTAATGTTTTTTAAATTGTGTTTTTACATATTCGCTCAAAGCGGCGACGATGGGACCATCTTGCCCTCTGCATAATTTCTTTTCTGCGCGGGCGAGGACGGTTCTTTTGATATTCGCGAAACTGGTAAAAAGTTTAAAAAACCTTACGGTTGTGCGTTTATAGCTTGCCGCGTTGCGGATAGCCGCTTCGGGATAGCTGCCGCCTCTGGGCTGATAAATATCCGCAAAGCTGTAGGGCAGTGTACTGTGAATAATATCGTAATGGTTTTTACTTAAGTGTTTCTTGAGTGCTGTTCCGAAAGTTTTCAGGCCGACGCGTTTGTTTGTGCCGTCGCAAAGGACTTTTACTCTCTGAGAATGGGCGGTGCCGGCGGCGGCGAGGATTTTCGCATCGACGCCGGTAAGCACCATTGCCGCGGCAAGCTCGAAAACGCTTTTCTCTGCTCCGCCTAAAGTGATATTTGCCCGTTCTGTTATTATCGCAACTTTCATAGCGGTTGTTTCTCGAAAGGCGGGATTCTGTTGTGTTTTTTGTCGTGTTTAGCCATTCGCCGCGCTTTTGATTTAATCTTTTTTATCAATAATTCGTCCTGTTTGGCCAGTTTGTCTTTCTGTAGATATACAAGGAAGAACCTCAGCCAGTCTGCTTCTGTAACAATATCACCCGGCGCCGAATAATAAAGCTGCGCAAGGTCTTTTATGAGATATTTTTTAGAAAATAATAACGGTTTGAATACCCTGTTCAAATCAATCAGCGTAAAATTTGTTTTCGAATCGCAGAATATATGACACAGGTATAAATCGCGATGTCGGGAATCTGTATTGTGGAATTTTCTCACAAAGGCGGCGAGGTTTTCAATAAAGTTTTCTCTTTCGAGCGGCAAATTTTCTTCAAGGCTGAACGCATCCGGGATTTTTTCGGTTATTATGAAGCTTCGCTTTTCAAACAGTCCCTGCCATTGCTGGCCGAAAGCGATTGTCTGCGGCGTATTTATGCCGAGCTTTCGCAGTTCTTCGGCGGGCTGATGGTCGCAGGCCATCATCGATATTTTTTTTCGCCGAGCGAACCAGTTTTTTAATTGGACTAATTTCGGGATGTTCTGATATCGTTTTAAAAAGAGTGTCGCTGTCGGATTTTGCGTCTCGAATACGATTCTTTCACGAAAAGAAGCCAGATTCGGTTTTGTCAGGCTTTTGCCCTGAGCGAAATTGAAAACATCGTCCATATTTTCCAGTCCGAGCTGTTTGAAACAATCGATGAAATCGCTGCGGACGGTAAAATTGGGAGAAATTTCGATAAATTCATCTGTTTTTTTACTGCCGGCGAGGAATTTTTCAGCGGTTTGACAAATAATGTCAGCGGTTATCGATTCCATACAGTAATGTTTGTCTTTTTTGCATACGGGTTTGTCGCAGGGAACGCAGGGCACGTCGGCGACGATTTTTATTTCGTTCGGATAGTTGTTTTCAGTCCAGACCGGATTGTTAGGACCGAAAAGCGTTATGACCTTTCGGCCAAGAGCGATGGCGATGTGCCGCGGGCCGGTGTCGTTGGTAATTACAAGTTCTGCAAAGGTAAAAAGGGCCTTTAGTTGTCCGAGCGTAACGGGATTTTCGCCCAGATTGACAACCGGATGTTTTGCCTTAGAGCAGATTTTTTCGGCGATTTGAATTTCCTCTTTTGCGGGACTTACAGAAACAAAGACATTGGCTGAGAATTTTTCGATAAGAAAATCGGCTGTTTGGGCGAATCTTTCCTCAGGCCAGATTTTGCTGGGGCCGAAGGCTCCGCCGGGCACGAGTATGACAAGAGGATTTCGGCCGGTTAGTTTTTCACCGAATTTTTCAACGACCGCTTTTTTGTCTTCTTCATTAACAGAAAGTTCGAGTTTTCTGTCCGATACATCTGCGCCGAGCCATGATGCGACGGCAAGATAATAGTCGAGAGCTGAGAGCGGTTTATAACGGAAAAGACCGATTTTAGGGGGAATAAGTTTTTCCGTCAGGAAAATACCTCGTCCATCTCTTGCGTATCCTATGCGTGTTTTGACGCCTGCCAGAAATACTGCAAGGGCCGAAGCGAATGAATTTTTGAATAAAATCGCAGAGTCGAAATTATGTTTTTTAAGCTCGGAAGCGATTGCGAAAGGGCAGTGCGATTTTACGTTTATCCATTCATCGGCAAAGGGACTATCGGCCAGAACTTTAGCGACGGTGTCGTTAGAGCAGAAAAAGATTTTATCGCTCTTGAACAAATTCCTGATACACCGCAGGGCGGGGGTCGCCATTACAGCGTCGCCCATCGGAGACGGCAGCCAGACTAATATGTTTTGACAGCTCATAATTTACCGGTTCCGTTATCTGTCTCTATGCATAACATAAAGCGTCAGCGCTATGAGCTGAAAAGTTATCGCAAAGCCGATTGCCGTGAAGACGGCGTTGTCTTTTCCTGTTGGGGATAATCTGTACCAGATTGCCACGACAAGGCAGAACATCACGAGTACCTGCAAAACACCCGCGAAAAGTTTCATAGCGGAAAATTCTGTGAACTGCTCGGTTCTGCGCTGGCTTTTGAGAATAAATTTAATTTCCTCGAGCAGTTGCTCGGTTTTGCTTTGCTCGGAAACAGGCTGATTGACAGCCTTCGGTTCCTGCGGCTGTTCGGCCGGTATTTCTTCGTTCGGCATTTGCGGTTTTTCCTCCTGCTGTATCTGCTCGGGCTCGGTTTGAGGTTCAGCCTGCTGCGGGGGAGTTTTGGCCTGTATCGTATGGAGCTGCGGCAGGGGAGCGGGCTTGCGGGCAATTTCTCTTTTGATGACGTTGACGGCTTCCCTCATATTTATTGCCTCGAAATCCGGGTCGGGGTCGTCCTGATTTTTTACAGGCGGTTTAATATTCGATTTTATAAGAATAGTTCTGCATCCCGCGGCTTTTCCTGTGGCGACGTCGATATAAGAGTTGCCAATCATCCAGGACTCGGCGAGATTTATTTTCATTTCCTTGGCGGCGGCAAGAAGCATTCCGGGTTTTGGCTTTCGCCAATCGCTGTCCTTGCGGTATTTCGCGACCGCGCCGTCGGGAAGATAAGGACAATAATATATCCTGTCCAAATAGGCGTTATGTTCGGCAAGAAGCAGTTTAAGTTTTTCGTGTATTTGCGAAAGAGTCTGCTCTGTAAAAAGGCCGCGAGCGATGCCGGACTGATTGGAGACGATGATGAGCTTGTAGCCCAGTTTCCGCAGCTCCACAAGGGCCTGAGCGGCGGCGGGAATAAGTTTAACCTGCTCGACGCTGTTTATGTAGCCGGTATCTTCGATAATTGTGTCGTCTCTGTCGAGAAATATCGCTTTGTCAGGCATAATTTATTTCCTATGCAAAATGTCCTTCGACCAGACCGCATATTATATGATAGGCTATTTGATGAATTTCCTGCACAGCGAAGCTTTTGTCCGCTTCGGCGAGAAAACAGGCATCGGCGATTTTTTCGAGTTCGCTGTTTTTTCTGCCGGCAAACGCGATAACCTTTACGCCGCGTTTTTTGGCGAGCATAGCTGCCTTGATTATGTTCGGACTGCTGCCGCTTGTAGATAACGCCCAAAGGCAATCCTGTTTTTTAACGAGCCCTTCGACCTGTTTTTCGAAAATGCTGTCGAAGCCATAATCGTTGGCGATGGAAGTTATAACAGATGTATCTGTCGAAAGCGCGACAGCGGGCAGGGCTTTTCTGTTTTTCAGGAATCTGCCGATAAATTCTCCGGCGATATGCTGGGCGTCGGCAGCCGAGCCTCCGTTGCCGCAAATGTACAGCGTTCCGCCTTTTTCGATAGTTTTGATGATTATTTTTGCGATTTTTTCAATTGCCCCGATTCCGCCGGCTTCGAGACTGTCGAGCATCTTTCTGTGCATCGCGATTGTTTTGGCTATTTGTTTTTTCATTTTTATTTTTTCTTCTTTTTCAAAGAGTTCATTTTTTCAATAGTATTTGTGGAGCTTTTTCCCTCTACCAGCGGAGCGAGTACGACTTTGCCGTCCGCCGATTCTACGAATTCTCTGCCGACGACGCCTTTTTGCGCCCAGTCCTGCCCTTTGACAAGTATATCAGGCTTTACTTTTTTGATTGTCTCAAGCGGGTCGGGCTCATCGAAAATTACGATGTAATCGACCGTCTCAAGGGCGGAAAGAACCGCAGCCCTGTCGAGCTGATTGTTAATAGGCCTGTCAGGGCCTTTTATTTTTTTGACGCTTTTATCGCTGTTGAGGCCGAGCACGACAATATCTCCCTGTTTCTTGCAGAAGCCAAGGTACTCAATATGGCCCCTGTGCAGGACATCGAAACAGCCGTTGGTGAAAACAATCTTTTGCTTATGGCCCCTGTGCCATTTGAGCTGGCCGATAAGCTGGTCGATACTTTTGATTTTCGAGCCGCTTTTTTGCTTTCGGCTCATCAATTCGTTTACGATTTCCTCAACGGAAACAGTTGCAGTGCCGAATTTTTCAACTTCGATACCGCCCGCGATATTGCAGATTTCAACCGCGGTTTTATATTCGACTCCGGCCGCTAACGATGCGGCAAGCGAGGCGAGAACCACATCGCCTGCGCCGCTGACGTCATAGACTTTCCTGATTACTGTCGGGATGTGCTGCTCGGCGGATTTTGTTTTCAGGTATGCGCCTTCCTTATCGAGAGTTATTATCACAGCGTCAAGATTAAGTTTTTTGATGAGGACGGTCGCGGCTTTAGCGGCATCATCGACTGTTTTAATATTAATTCCTGAAGCTGATGATGCTTCGAGACGGTTGGGCGTAATTGCCGATGCGCCGGTATATTTCGCGAAGTCCGCTTTCGGAGCGGGGTCAATCAAAACCTTTTTCCCTGCCGATTTGGCGAGCTTAATCAGGTTCTTGCAAAAACCCTCTTCGAACAGACCCTTGTTGTAATCCTGAAGGCAGACGATATCCGCCTGCGGAAGTTTCTTTTTGTATAATTCGAGAAGTTTCTGATAATGCTTCTCATTCAAAGAATCGTCCTTTTCCTCATCGACTCTCAATAACTGCTGAGGATGAATATGCTGGGCAAGGCCGACAAATCTTTGTTTTGTGATTGTGGGTCTGTCGGAAATCTCAACAAGACCGGATATATCCGCTGTGGTGCCTTTAAGCAGCATTTTAAGGGTTTCAGCGTTTATATCTTTTCCGACTGTTCCGAGGCAAATCGTTTTTGCTCCGAGTGCGGCGAGGTCTGCGGCGACTGATGCCGCTCCGCCGGGACGGTATTCCCTGCTGACAACTTTAAGAACAGGTACCGGCGCTTCAGGGCTGATTCTCAGGGCGTCGCCGTAAACATAAACATCGAGCAGAAAATCGCCGGCCAGCAGCACCTTCGGCGAGCCAAGATTTTGAACGATATTTATTATTTCATCATACATATTTTCTAATGGCCTTGTCTATAAGAGAAATAATTTTTTCCTGTCCGTCAATAAACTCAAGCTCAATCATCAAGGCTGCAAAAGGTATTTCAAACTTATCGATACTCAAAAGAGCCGTTTTTATCCAGTCCTTATGCGTTGTCAGGACAAGCTGAGCCTGTTTATATTTGGCGTCCTCATAAATGGCCGCGATATCAGATTCAGTATATTTATGATGGTCATTATATACTTTTGTGCCGACAATGTTAAGAGCCATCTGCGAGAGGGTCTGAAAAAATGAATCGGGGTTTCCAATGCCGCAAAAGGCGTAAATTTTTCTGCCGGCAAGCTCATTTAACGGCATTTGCTTGTCTTTGAGCAGTTTTATTCCCATCGGCTTATGAACCGCTGAAGCAAAAACGATGTCAGGGTTGATTTTCGATAATCTTTCCTTAATTTCGCCGATTTTTTCGAGGCTGTTTTGATTAGAGCGTGTTATCACAACCGCATCGGCCCTTTTCAGCGAGCCGAGGGGCTCTCTGAGCAGGCCTGCGGGCAGGAGTTTTTCATAACCGAACGGTTCGGTCGCATCGACAGCGACTATATCGACGTCCCGCGCAAGTTTTCTGTGCTGAAAGCCGTCGTCCATAATCAAAAGTTTTGCGTTGTGCTGACTTATCGCTTTTTGTGCGCCTGCGGTTCTGTCGGGATTGACTATGACTTTCGCCTTGGGGGAGGCTTTGGCAAGCATCGCAGGCTCATCGGCAAAAACAGAACCTTTGGCTTTGTATCCTCTCGTAAGCACGGCTGTTTCGATATTTTTAGCTGTAAAGTAATTGCAAAGCCATGCGACCAGAGGCGTTTTGCCAGTTCCGCCGGTGGTGATATTTCCGATGCTTACCACGGCGGCAGGGACCTTTACGGCTTTGATAATAGATTTGTTATAGAGAATATTTCGCAGAGCGACTATGAAACGATAACAGAAAGAGACCGCGAATAAAATATAACCCAACAACCTATAGCCTAAAGGCTGGTTTTTCGACGCAACCAATTCTCTCCAGAAAACGGTCTTCAATTTTGAATCTTTAATCTTAACTCTTGATTTTTTTGATTATCGCGTCTGCCATTTGGCTGGTTCCGACAGCGGAAGGGTCGTTTCTGTCGGGTTTCATATCGTAAGTTACGTCTTTGCCTTCGGCTATTACGGCGGCGACAGCGTCTTCGAGTTTTTTGGCTTCGGCCATTTTGCCCATATGCTGCAGCAGTAAAACGCCGGAGAGAATCAAAGCACACGGATTGACTTTGTTCTGCCCCGTGTATTTCGGTGCGCTGCCGTGCGTTGCCTCGAAGATGGCGCCTTTATCGCCGATATTTCCGCCCGGCGCAACGCCCAGACCGCCGACAAGGCCGGCACAAAGGTCGCTGAGGATATCGCCGTAGAGGTTCGGCAGAACCAGCACATCGTAAAGTTCCGGTTTTTGGATAAGCTGCATACACATATTGTCAACGATACGGTCCTCGAATTCGATATCGCTGTAGTTTTTAGCGATTTGTCTGCTGACCTCAAGCCAAAGACCATCGGTGTATTTCATAATGTTGGCTTTATGGACGGATGTAACTTTTTTCCTGCCGCATTTTCTTGCGTATTCGAAGGCGAATTTGACTATTTTTTCGGTCTCTTTTACCGAGATAGGCTTAATGCTTATTCCCGCATCGTTTCCGATTTTTCGTTTGCTGTGTTTGTTGAGCCAGTTAATAAGTTCTATTGTATCGTCTTTGTCTTTTTCGAATTCTATGCCTGCGTAAAGGTCTTCGGTATTTTCGCGTACAATCACAAGGTCGATATCGGAATATCTGCTTCGGACTCCCTTATAGCTTTTGCACGGCCGAAGACAGGCGTACAGTTCGAGTTCCTGACGCAGAAATACATTTATGCTTCTAAAGCCTGTGCCGACAGGGGTAGTGATTGGGGCTTTTAAGCCGATGCCGTTTTTCTTTACCGAATCGATAGTTTCCTGCGGCAGTGGGTTGCCGGTTTTTGCCATAACATCGACGCCGGCCTCTGCCGGCTCCCATTCGATGCCGGGATTGGTCGCGTCAATACATCTTCTCGTTGCCTCGGCGATTTCCGGCCCGATGCCGTCGCCGGTTATCAAAGTTATAGTCGTCATAGTAAAATAGTCTCCAGAATTAGGTCTTAAAAACGTGGTATGTTAAGTTAAAAACAAGGTATTGTCAACAAAGACTTTAAATGCGGTTTATTTGTATCTTTTTGTTATTAAAGCAGTTAGGTCGATAAGGCTTGTTTTTAGCGTTTGACGGCGGTCAGGGCCTCGATTTCGCGTGCGACTATTTCAGCGATGATTTTCTGCTGCGGCGAGGCAGGGGGCTGGGGTATTGACTGAATCGGCACAGGGATTTTCGATTCCGGCTGTCGTGTTTCCTGGGGAACATTCGGCGACAGGGGGGATTTTCTCTTGAAAGCGGCGATTTTCCGCTGCTGGGCGAGTATATTTTGGCCGAGATTGAAAGTCGGCACTTCCGTTGAAAAATCCTCATTATCCTGCCGGCTTATTTTTTCGACCATCTCGCTGACGAACTCCTGTTTAGGGGTATCCGTATTTTTCATTATATCCCCGAATGCAGGCATACCGTGCGGTGCGGTTTTCGGTGTTCTATCGTCATTTGCCTTGTCGTTCTGCATAGCCGGTATTATAGCACAAATTCATAAAAAATCAAATGAAAGCTATTGAGGCCCGATGGCAAATTGCGTGAAATCGGCGGGCGGAAACCGCCCGATAAGGTTTTGTATGTCATCCAAAGTTACATTTTTAATCCTCTGAATCTCGTCTTCAATCGGCCTGTACTGTCCGAGATATACCCAGTTTATGCCCAGCTCAAGCAGCCTTCCCATTGGGATTTCATTTTTGATTGTAATGGCAGAGAGGACCTTATTTTTGGCTTTTTGCAGTTCGTCTGCGGAGATTTTTTCATTTTGCAGCGACTTGAAAATCTTTTCGGCAACTTCCATAGCTTTCGGGCCGTTTTGGCGGTCGGCACGGATATAGCTGTAGAAAACTCCTACGCCGTCCATAGCTTCGCAGTGCATAGACGCTGTTTCTGCGATTGCGCTATCGACCAGTTCCCAGAAGAATCGCGAGCCTGTATAATCGCCGATGATTTTTGCAAGCAGCGTTGCGGCATAAACCCCTTCGTCCTGATACGCAACGGTCGGGCTTGCCAGCCAAATGTGCTGACAGTTAAGATTTTTTCTCTTTTGATGTTCTCTTTTGGCTGTTCCTGCGAAAAATTCTGTTTTGCGCTCGGCCTGTTTCGGTTTCCAGCTTCGGCAGAGGCTTTCTATCTGGCCGCAGATTTTTTCAAAGTCGAAATCTCCGGCAATGGCGGCGGTTATATTGTTCGGAGCGTATCTGCTTTCGAAATAATCTCTCATTTGTTTGCTCGTAAGTGCCGTTATGCTTTCGACAGTGCCGAGAACGCTTTTTCCGCAGGGATGATTACCGAAATGCAAAGCCCTGCAGCTTTCCTGAGCATCGAATTCCGGCATATCTTTGTACATCGCGATTTCTTCAAGGATGACATTTTTTTCCATATTGAAATCGCTGTCTCTCAAAGCTGGCCGCATAAGCTGACACCAAAGCGTTACAGCCTCACTGAGCTTCTCCGGTAGAGTCGCGGAATAATAAACGGTATTTTCCTCGGTCGTGTGGGCGTTGTATTGGGCGCCGAGGTCGTCGAAACTGCTGTTGACTTCGTGTGCCGCCAGTTTGTCTGTGCCTTTAAATAACATATGTTCGAGGAAATGGCTAACGCCGTTGATTTCGTCGGTTTCATCTCTTGCGCCGGTTCTGACGAAGAATCCGACCGCGGCGGACTGGGCGGCTTTATTGACCTCGCCGATGATATTCAGACCATTTTCGAGTTTTTTATGTTTGAATTCCATTTTTTACGCAGCCACCAAGGCACAAAGACACAAAGCATTATTTATTTTATTTATTTCCACGGTTTTATTTCGACCGGTCCTGTCGTTACCGTGCAGAATTTTTCAAAAGGATTATTTTTCAGGAAATCTATAACGCTTTTGACAGTAGTTTTTTCGATATTCTGTTTTATTTCTTCGAGACTTCGGACTTTTCCGAGGGAGTAATAATCCGAGGCGGCGGCTCCGGCTCTTGCCATAGTCGATTCGCTTTGCATAACAAGTGAGCTCTGAAGTCCGGTTTTGGCTCTCTGCAGTTCGGATTCGCTTATGCCGTCGGCAAGTTTTTTAAATTCGGCGATTATCACGTCATAAGTTTCCTGCGCTTTTTGCGGTATTGTTCCGGCGTAGCAGCCGATACCCGCCATTTCTTTGAGGCTGTGATAGCTTGCGCCGACGGCGTAGCAAAGACCTCTTTTTTCGCGTACTTCTGTAAAGAGCCTTGCACTCATTCCGCCCGACAGAACAGCGACCGCGACCCTTGCGTTGTAATAATCGTTATTTTGCGGCGTTACAGAGCCGGTCATAATGCCGATATGCACCTGCGAACCGTCGTGCGGATGATGATAATAATCGAGCGGCCGCTGTTTTGGATTAACATCTTTCGTGTTTTGGGTTTTGCCGTCAGCGAAGAGCTTTTCGGTTAGCGAGCAGAGTTTCTGAAAATCGAATTTGCCCGCAACGGCGAGTATGGTTTGCGAAAGGTCGAAATTTTCCGCGACTATCCTGTCGGTTTTTTCCGCTGTAAGGTTTTGCAAATCCTGTTTTTTGCCCGCGGTATTTCTGCCGAGCGGGTCGGGATAAAAATGTTCCCTTAATAGAAGTATAGTTTCGTGCCGCGGGTCGTCTTCAAGGCCGAGCAGGCCCTGCAAGGCATGCTGTCTCGAATATTCGAACTGATTAGGGTCGAGAGCAGGCTTGAGGATAATATCGGCGTAAAGCTCGATTGCTTTAGTCAGATTATCGGCTTGTAAGGCTGCCGATAAGTTTATATGTTTTGATTCGATGCCGCTTGAGCGATGAAGGCCGAGCCCATCGAGCATATCTGAAAGCTGTCTGCTTGTTTTGCCGCCCGCGCCTCTGAAAATCCAGTCTTCAATGACCGCCGGCGCTCCGCAGCAGCCATCGGGTGCCATTGCTGCGCCGGCGGGGATTAGAAACTCAAACGCCGCCGACTGCACACCGGCCACAGGAACGCCGATAAGCGTCATTCCGTTGGCGAGTTTATATATATCTGTTTTTTCCGGCATAGACAAAGAAAACCTCAAACAGGAATTTTCAAAGGATACAAGACTTCCCTCTTTTTTGCAACCCGATTCTGACTATATTCCGTCGAAATTACGCGACAGCGACCGCTTCTTCTTCCTGCTGCGGCTGATAACCGTCAAATGTAACGCTTATTTTCTTGCTGATGCCCTTCTGCTGCATTGTTATTCCGAAAAGCATATCGGCGATGCTCATTGTGCGTTTGGCGTGCGTGATAATCACGAACTGCGAATTTTTCTGGAACTCCTGCACAATCAGATTGAATCGTTCGTTATTCGCCTCGTCCAGGGCCGCATCGACTTCGTCGAGGAAGCAGAACGGCGAAGGCTTTGTCTTGAAAATCGCGAACAACAGAGCGATGGCGGTCATTGTTTTTTCGCCGCCGCTGAGCAGGCTTATGCTTCTCGTCTCTTTGCCCGGCGGGCGTGCTATAATTTCGATGCCGCTTTCGAGTACATCTTCGGGCTGTTCGAGCATAACATCGGCTTTTCCGCCGCCGAACAGCTTGCGGAATACTTCCTGGAAATTGGTTCTGATTTGCTCGAAAGTGACTGCGAACTTATCCATCGACTCCTTGTTGAGACGATTGATTAACTGCTGGAGCTGATTTTTGCTGTTGTTAAGGTCTTCAATCTGGCTGGTCAGGAATTCATTTCGCTTTTCGAGTTCTTCCTGCTGCTCGATTGCATCGACGTTGACGTTGCCGAGCCTTTCGATTTTTCCGCGAAGCTCTGTGATTTCGTCTCTGACGGCATCCCAGTTCATTTCGCCCGCGGTATAGTTCTGATATTCGGCGGCCAAATCCATGCCGAGCTCTTCCGTTACGCGCTGCGTTAGGTCGGTTGCTCTGACTTCGAGCTGACCCAGTTCGAGTTTGAGCTGATTTATCTGCTGGTCGAGCTCGTTTTGACGCTGTCTGTCCTGCTTGAGGGTCTCCTCGGCCTGCTGACGCTGCGATAACATAGTTTCGACCTGCTGATGAAGCTCGACGCTTTGATTTTGAGCAGTCTGTTTTTGGTCGAGCAGTTCGGCAATTTCCATTTCAGTATTTCGGACATCTTTTTGATTCTGTTCAATCTGTTCGGCACAGGACTTTATATTATTTTGTGCCGAATCCAGTTCATTTTTGCCGTGTTCGAGCTGCATATTAAGGCCGGCGATTTTCTGCTCAACGGCCTTTTTCTGTTCCTGAGCCTGACCGATAAAGACTTTAAGTTCCGTAAGCTCGCCGCTGCTTTGTTCGAGCAATTTTTTCTTCTCGGCAAGCTGCGCCTCAAGCTGTTCTATTCTCGCCGTCCGTTGAGCGTTTACGGTTTCAAGCTCCTGAAGCTGCTGTTTGGAGTGATATTCCTTTTGGACGGTTTCAGAAATCTGTTTTTCGAGCGACTGGATTTCACTTGTCAAAACAGGCTGTTCCTGAGAAAGGCGTTTTATGTTCTGCTCGATAACGTTCAGGTCGGAAGTAATATTCGTTTTTTCAGTATTGGCCTCGTAAACGGAAGTTCTAAAATCCTTGCAGAGTTTTTCGAGATGTTCGTTTTCCCTGACGCCGGTGGCGAGGTTTTCTTCGAGCGAGGATATATTCGCCGAGACCTGCTGCAGTTCGCCGGTGAGCTGGACGAGCCTGCTTTTTCTCGAGATAAGACCGCTCGCTTTGCCGATAGGGCCTGTGCAGAAACCGGCATCGCTGCTGAGGATATCGCCCTCGACGGTTACAAAACTGTAGCCTGCTCGGCGCAAAGAGGCCAATTCGAGTGCTTTTTGGGTGTTTTCCACGATGACGGTCTTTCCGAGCATCTGCCATACGAGTTGGGCGTATTGCGGCTCGAAACTTACGAATTCGACGGCCCTGCCGATAATACCGTTTGTTTGAGGCAGTTCGATGCTTTCGACAAAAGGCTCGAGCCTGTCGATGCAGATAAATCTGACCCTGCCGCCTGCCTGCTGGGCAAGGGTTTTGTCGTTCAAAAGCTGCTGTGTACTGTCTGCTACGATAGCGTCGGCTTTGCCTTCGAGCGCCGCTTCGATTGCGGCGGCGTATTTTGGCTTTGCACGGATAATATCAGCGATGATGCCCCTGATAAACGGCTTATTTACCGCGAGGATTTTCTTGACGGCGTTGTCGATACCTTCGCGCCTGTCTTCCATATCGGATATAACTGTTATTTCGCTTTGTATCGCGCTTCGCTGTTCTCTTGCCTGCGCAAGCTGTTCGTTTGTCTGTGCAACATTTTGGTCAATCTGATTAATTTGCTGACGTTTGTTTTCGAGCTGCTCCTGCAGTTCGCTGATGACCTTGTTTATGTCGTCGAGCCGGGCCTGATGCTGTGCCTTTCCGCCGAGCAGAGATTCGAATTGTTCTTTTGTCTGGCTGACCCTGTCGGTCAGGCGGTCTTTCTGACCGCTGAGATTGTTGCGATATACGCTTATGCTCTGGATTTCATTATGAAGTTGTGCGGTGCGTCTGACTATATCTATTATGCCGGTCTTTTCGTCCTGCAATTCTGTCTCTGTTTCGGCGCAGGCGAGGTTGATTGCCCTTATCTGTTCCTGAAGTTTTTCGAGTTCCACCGCTTTCTGTTCGACAATTACACTGATATTTTCGAGTTCGGATGCGCTTTCTTTAATCTGCCGCTCGAAATCTTCCAAACGCTGCCGAATCTGGGCGATATTCTGCTCTTCGAGCCCTTTTCGCTCCTGTGTTTCCTGTATTCTTTTGTGCAGGAACTCGATTTTCTGCTGCTGCTGTTCGATTCTGCCTGTTACGCTCACGAGATTGTTATCGCAGCGGTTGATTTCGTTTTCTTTTTCGATAATTTCCGCGGCCAGTGAGCTTAATTTCGCGTCATTTTGCGATACTTTCGCCGCGACAGAAGCCAATTGATTTTGCAGTTCATCGACTTGTGTATTTTTCTGTCCGGTTTCGGTTTGAATCTGGTGGTATTGTGCCAGCGAGAAACTCACACGCAGTTCTTTGAGCCTTTGGTTGTATTGCAGATAGCTTCTTGCCTTGCCGGCCTGTAATTTTATGCTTCTGAGTTGTTTTTGGACTTCACCGACGATGTCGGCCAGTCTGAGCAGATTTTGTTCGGCGTGTTCGAGTCTTCTCAAAGCCTCTTTTTTCTGCGCTTTATATTTGCTTATCCCGGAGGCCTCTTCGAAGATAAATCTTCTGTCGGTTTTGGAGCTTGTCAGGATTTGCGAGATTTGCCCCTGTTCGATAATTGAATATGCCCGAACGCCCACGCCGGTGTCCATAAACATTTCACGAATGTCTTTGAGCCGGCAGATTTTGTTATTGATGAGATATTCACTGTCGCCGCTGCGGTATAATCGGCGCGTTATAACCAGCTCATCCTGCTCGATTCCAATCGATGATGCGTTGGAGAAGTGCAGGCTTACCTGCGACATTCCCATAGCTTTTCGCGCGGCCGAGCCGCTGAATATCACATCGGCCATTTGGCCGGAACGCAGGCTTTTTGTGCTCTGCTCGCCCAGTACCCATTTCATCGCATCGACGATATTGCTTTTTCCGCAGCCGTTAGGGCCGACAATTGCGGTTATCTGCCGATTAAAATCGAATTCCGTTTTGTCTGCGAAACTTTTAAAACCGTCCAGAACAATCTTCTCAAGTCTCAAAAGATGTCTCCATACAATATAAGTACAGTAAAAATAAATAGATATAAGATACCAAACGCGACTGCCAAAAACCGAATACTATACTTTATTATCGGTCTTTAGCTCAATATTTCTTTGATTTAAGCTATAAATACCAGATTTTCCGGAAAGTTTAAACAGGATATTTTGAGAAAAATAGGGAAAATTAAACTGTGTCAGTATTTGGATACTCATTGCATTAGTTATTTGTCTTTGCATAAGCCTTTGCAAGAACAGCGTGATATATTATTCCGATAAGGTATCCGTCTTCGTCCTTGGGACTGCGCCGAGACAAGAATTTCTTGACAATATCGGGTCGTGATGGTAATCTTATGTCTTTATAAGATAATAGGTTATAATTAGTTATTCCATAAGGAGATAGCATTGAGAGTTTTGTCAGGGATTCAGCCTTCCGGCAGGCTGCATATAGGTAATTACTTCGGCGCGATGAGACAGCACCTTCAGCTTCAGGAGCAAAACGAGGGGTTTTATTTCATAGCCGATTATCACGCGATGACAAGCGGGCCAAAGCCGGACGAGCTTCGCCAAAACCGTCTCGCAGTCGCGATGGACTATCTGGCCCTCGGACTCGATACGAAAAAGACGGTTTTCTGGTGCCAGTCGGACTTGCCGCAGGTAACGGAGCTTTACTGGATATTGTCCTGCGTTACACCGATGGGATTATTGCAGCGATGTGTAAGTTATAAAGACAAAGTTGCACAGGGACTTTTGCCGAATCACGGATTATTTGCATATCCTGTTCTTCAGGCGGCGGATATTCTTATTTTCGACAGCGAGCTTGTGCCGGTCGGCGCAGACCAGAAACAGCACATCGAAGTTACGAGAGATATCGCGGGCTATTTTAATAATACCTACGGCGAGACATTTGTTTTGCCAAAAGACCATATTCTCAAATCGGTGGCGGTTGTGCCGGGCATCGACGGCAGAAAGATGAGCAAAAGCTACGATAATACCATCGAGATTTTCGAGCCTGAAAGTTCCGTTAAGAAAAAAGTGATGAAAATCGTTACGGATTCGACACCTGTCGAAGAGCCTAAAGACCCCGAAAAATGCAATGTTCTGGCGATGTTGAGATTAGTTGCTTCGGCAGACGAACTGGCGGACTGGGAAAAGAAATATAGGCAGGGCGGAACAGGTTACGGAGATGTGAAAAAGAGACTTGCCGAGCTGTTAATCGAATATTTCAAGCCTTACCGGCAGAAACGGGATGAGCTTGAAAAAGAGAGCGATTATGTAAAAAAGGTTCTCAAAAACGGCGCCGAAAGGGCGGCCGCAGTCGCCGACAAGACGCTGAAAAAGGCTCGCAAGGCTGTGGGACTGGATTAAATAAGGTGCAAATGTGTCTGAATATAAGATAAATCTTGATGTATTTTCCGGGCCGCTGGATTTGCTTTTGTACCTTGTCCGCAAGGAAGAGGTGGATATCTATGATATTCCGCTGGCAAAGATTACCGAAGAATATATTCGGCATGTCGAAATGCTTAAGCTGTTCGATATCGAGCTGGCGGGTGAATTTCTCGTTATGGCGGCAACGCTGATGGAGATCAAGTCGGCTATGCTGCTTCCGAAAGACCAGCTTGACGCGATAGAGCAGGATATTAACGACCCCCGCGGCGAGCTTATCAGGCAGCTTCTCGAATACAAGAAATTTAAGGATGCGGCCAATATGCTCAAGGCCTCGGCGGAGAGTCAGCAGCAGAAATTTTCCCGCAGCGATAATATTATCTCCAGTCTCCAGCCCAAGACCGAGCCGGAACTTGACCTCGACCAGATTAGCGTGTGGGACTTGCTCAGCGCATTCGATACGATGATGAGGGCGACGGGCAATTTAATGGACATAAGCCATATTGCCGATGACACGCCGATAGACCTTTATCAGATAGAAATTCTTCATCGTTTGCAGAGCGAAGGGGCGATGAGTTTTACGAGAATTTTTGAGGGTAAAAAAAACAGGCTGGTTATGATTGGACTTTTCCTTGCGGTTCTCGAACTTGTCAGGGAAAAACTCATAACCGCCGAGCAGGCGCCCGAAAGTCAGACAAAATCTCAAACGATGCCTATTTATTTAAGGGCGTTGACCGAAGAACCAGCCGAGCAGGCGGTTCACAACGCTATACTTGCCCATTCCGCAGATGAACAAGACCTGCAGGAATCAGATGAGGGGCAAAATATCCCGATAGTTGAAATCGATGCCAATCCGCCGGCAGAATCGATACAAGAACAATTTGAGCAATCCGAGCGGGAAAACGGCGATTTTTAAGCCCCAAATCACTGTAAAAACAGCCGGCTAAATAATTTGACATTTCGGGCTTATGCAAATACAATTTTTAACTTAAATTATGCAGTACGATAGAAAGGATATAAGATGGCGGGAAATATAATTGAACTAACCGATGCGGTATTCGACAGCACAGTTCACGATAGCGCCGAGCCGGTACTTGTTGATTTTTGGGCTCCGTGGTGCGGACCGTGCAAGATGCTCTCGCCGGTTATCGAGGAAGTGGCCGCCGAATACGCCGGCAAGGTGAAAATATGTAAACTTAATACCGACGACCATCATGAAGCGGCAGTGGAATTCGGCATTAATGCCATTCCGACTGTAATCCTTTTTAATAAAGGCGAAATGGTAAAGAAGTGGGTGGGGCTTGTCAAGAAAACCGATATTACAGAGGCCATCGACGAGTTGCTTAATTAAATTTTGCCGCAAACGCTTTATTTATAAAAATAAACCGGGAAAATTGTATGCTTAAAAGAACTCATAACTGCGGACAACTGCGAATAGAAGACGCCGGCAAAGACATTATTCTTTCCGGCTGGGTCGATTCCTACCGCGACCACGGAAATCTTGTTTTTATAGACCTTCGAGACCGAGAGGGAAAAACGCAGCTTGTTTTTAACCCCGAAGCACAGCCGCAGATGCACAAACTTTCGCGCCAACTGCGATGCGAATGGGTTATCGCCGCAAGCGGAAAAGTCAGACCCCGCGGTGAAGGACTCGTAAATCCGAAACTTCCCACAGGCCAGATAGAAGTCTTAATAGATAAATTAGAAATTCTCAACAGTGCCGAGACTCCGCCATTCGAGCTTGATAACGCCGAAGATGTTGCGGAGGAAACAAGGCTTAAATACCGTTATATCGACATGAGACGGCCAAGGATGCAGGATATACTACGGGTTCGTCATAAGGTGGCGAAAGTTACACGGGACTTTTTCGACAGCAAGGGATTCTGGGAAATTGAGACGCCGTTTTTGGGCAAAAGCACACCCGAAGGCGCAAGAGATTTCCTCGTTCCGAGCAGACTTTGCAGCGGAAACTTTTATGCGCTGCCGCAATCGCCGCAGCTTTTCAAACAGGTTCTGATGG
Organism: uncultured Planctomycetaceae bacterium; assembly: GCA_964449435.1. GTDB lineage: Bacteria > Planctomycetota > Phycisphaerae > Sedimentisphaerales > UBA12454 > UBA12454. The sequence goes on from CAYUYR010000015.1 coordinate 32,066, forward strand.
TAAGCGGCGTAGATAAATATTTTCAGATTGTACGATGTTTCAGAGACGAAGACCCCCGCGCCGACAGGCAGGCTGAATTTACTCAGATTGACGTCGAGATGAGCTTTGTCGAAAGCGACGATGTGATAAGCGTTCATGAGCAGCTTGTCGCGAAAATCTGGAAAGAGATTTTAGGCGTCGATGTAAAACTGCCGCTCAGGAGAATGACATACAAACAAGCGGTGGACGATTACGGCATCGACCGGCCTGATTTACGCTTCGATATGAAACTGAAGGATATTTCCGCTCTCGCCGGGGCGTCTGAGTTTAAAGTCTTTGCCGATACGATACAGAAGGGCGGTATTGTCAAGGGTTTATGCGCTCCGGGCGGAGGCGCAAAATTTTCGAGAAGCGATATCGAAAAAACCTTTACGAACGTAGTTACGGCTTTCGGCGCCAAAGGTCTGGCCTGGTTCAAGGTGGTAAAAAATGAGCAGGGCGATATAGACCTTTCGAGCAATTTAGTCAAATTTTTTACGCATGAGCAGAGAAAAGCGATAATCGAGAAATTCGACGCCAAGTGCGACGATTTATTGTTGTTTGTTGCCGATAAGGAGGCAGGGGCAAATAAGGCTCTTGCGCCGCTGAGATTGAAAGTCGGCAGAGATTTGGGATTGATTGACGATAAGGCTTATGAGCTGCTTTGGGTAATCGATTTTCCGCTTTTCGAGTGGAACGAAAATGAAAAAAGATACGATTCCCTGCATCATCCGTTTACGGCTCCGGTGCCGGAAGATATCGCAAAGCTCGATACCGACCCTGCCAATATTCGGTCGCAGGCTTATGATATTATCGTAAACGGCTCGGAAATCGGCGGCGGCAGCGTTCGTATTCATCAGCCCGAAATACAGGCCAAGGTTTTCGACCTGCTGAAAATCACAAGGCAGCAGGCTCAGGACAGATTCGGTTTTTTCCTTCAGGCGCTCAAATTCGGCGCCCCGCCTCACGGCGGAATCGCATTCGGGCTGGACAGGCTCGTAATGTTTCTGACCGGAACGGACAATATAAGAGATGTTATCGCATTTCCGAAGACCCAGAAAGGCCAGTGCCTGCTTACAGATGCGCCGAGCGGCGTCGAACAGGCCCAACTCGACGAATTAAACCTTAGGACACAAACGCATCATTAAGCCTTTCAGGCTTTTGGCTTTCCTGACGCCGGTATTTGTGTATAATAATTGCCGATGAATAGCGCCGGAAAAATATTAAAAATAATTATCGATTATTTGCATCCCAGGCCCGTATCACTGGCGGGCAAATGCAGACTGCTTTTCGGCCTGGCAATCCTTTTTGTTCTTACTCTCGCCCTTTTTGTGCCGTATTTCTGGATGGGCAGGCTTACCGATAAAACCCTTATCGACGCCGGCAGGGCAATCGTTAATACGGTTTACGAGAGACATTTCAAACTGGATAGAACCTCGGACAAAAGCCCCGTAATGCTCGACGAAAGCGGCGCGGTAAAACAGACTCAATCGAGCAGGGTTAACTGGATTAGGTTTAATTTGCCCTCTCAGCCGAACTGGAAAAATCAGCTCGGTGCCGAACAGGCACAAAGAATAGAAGGACTGCTCAACCAGCCGCAGAGGACAGAGCAAATCTGGATAGACAAAGACAACGGCAATATCGAGACGACTTATGTAAATATCGTCCGTGCCAACAAACGCTGCATGAGCTGCCATAGTGCGGAAGGCTCAGGGCCGACCTTTGCGCTTTCAGAACCTGTCGGCGCCGTGATGGTTCGGATGCCGGGCAGAGAAATCAGCAGAACGGTTCTTATGAATCGTATTTGTATAATCATCGCCGGCCTGCTTGCTATTGCCGGCGCGATTGTGGCATTTTATATTATCGCCCAGCGAATTATTTTGAGCCCGATAAGGCAGTTAAGGGCGATGGTTAATAACGTTTCGCAGAGCAATCTCGACGTTCGCTGCGCAATCAAAACCAACGATGAATTCGAACGGCTCGGCGATGCACTTAACGCGATGCTTGACGGTCTTGTCGAAGGACAGGAAAAACTGCGAACTGCCAATAAGCAGCTCGACGAGAAACTTACGGAGCTTTCCGAAAGAAATATCGAGCTCTTCAGGGCAAATAAGCTCAAAGGCGAGTTTCTGGCGAATATGTCTCACGAATTTAGAACGCCCCTGAACGCCATATTAGGTTTTGCGGAAATTCTGCGTGAAAAACCCGCCGAAGACGCTATCAAGAGCAAACGCTACGCCGAGAATATTATAAACAGCGGTAAAAACCTTCTTAATATGATTAACGACCTGCTCGAACTGGCAAAGGCGGAAGCGGGCAAAATTGAACTGCATATCGAAAAGACCAATATACCTGAATTGTGCCGCGGCCTTGTGGCGTTCTTTTCGCCGCTTACCGAAAAACAAAAACTTAAAGTACGTCTGACGGTTGATGAGGAGATACCTTTGATAAAAACCGATGCCGGCAAGGTTCAGCAGATATTGTATAACCTGCTGAGCAACGCTGTGAAATTTACGCCTGAAAAAGGCAAAATCGAAATCAGGGCCTTCATGCCTGATAACCAGACAGTAAGAATATCGGTGAGCGATACCGGGCCGGGAATTGCCGATGCCGACAAGGAAAAGATTTTCGAGAAGTTCCGTCAGGCCGACGGCTCGCTTACAAGAACACAGGCCGGCACAGGATTGGGTCTGGCTATAAGTACTGAAATTGCCAAATTGCTGTCGGGCAAGATTGACCTTGAAAGTACAGCCGGTCAAGGCTCGATTTTCTGGCTCGATTTGCCGATAGTCAGAGCCGATTAAATTAGGGACAGCCACCTATTTTCTGTTGACACGCCAGTTTAGTCGCCTATTATCTATTATATGCCAAGGACAGCACGAATAGTTATGGAAGGTCTGCCCCATCATATCACCCAGCGAGGCAATAATAAGCAGGATATATTTTTCGTAGATGATGACAGAAGAGTATATCTTGAAATAATGAAACGGCAATCAGACAAATACGGTTTGACAATAATGGGATATTGTTTGATGGCCAACCATATACATTTAATAGCGATTCCGGCGCGTGAGAAATCTCTTGCCGAAGCTGTCGGCAGAACGCATTTCATTTATACTCAATATATTAATCGCTTCCACAAACGCAGCGGCCATCTCTGGCAGGGCAGATTTTATTCCTGCGGTCTTGATGAAAAACATTTTTTTATGGCAATGCGCTACATAGAGCACAATCCTGTTAGAGCGGGGATATGCCGTAACGCGTGGAGCTATCCGTGGTCGAGCGCTTTCTGTCATATCGATACCAATAGTAAATCAGATGTGCTTAACCTGCAAAAATGGTTCGAGATTATGGGGGCTGAACAATGGGAAAATTTACTGATGCAGAAAATTGAAGTAAAAGAAATTAAGACGCTTCGGACAAGTACGCTTAAAGGCAGACCTTTAGGCAGCGACAGCTTCATTAGCAAGCTGGAAAACACGATTGGTCGCAGATTACGGCCGTTACCGGTAGGAAGACCGAAAAAGCAGATAAAAAAAGAAATAGAAATAGGCGGCAGTTCCAGAATTAAAGGGGGAAAATAGGTGGCTGTCCCTAATTTAAGTCTGTTTAACATACCGGAAGACAAGAAAATTCAATGCAGCAATGTCGCGACCGTTGCGGTTGAAACCGGCGTCGATGATGTGTTCGATTATCTTGTGCCGGACAAGTTTCTGCCCATTCTGCCGGGGCAAAGACTCGAAGTGCCGTTCGGCAGGGCAAACAAACTGCTCAACGCTTTTTGTATAGAAATTAAAGACGCCAAATCTTCCGCTGTACCTGCCGGGAAACTTAAGATTGTAAAGAAAGTTGTCGATGAAACATCTCTTCTTGACGAGAGACTTTTAAAGCTCGGAAAATGGATTAGCGATTATTACGTATGTCCGTTAGGCGAGGTTTTAAGTGCGATGCTGCCGGCAGGAGTAAAAAAAGGCGCAGGAATCAAGAATATCAAATTCGTATTTCTCGCCCCGAAGGCGGAGATGGATAAGGTTCGAGGTAAAAAGCAAAAACAAATCGTACAGGCTTTAATCCAATTAAAAGCCGATAATCGGGATTCAGCAGTTGAGGCCGAGGCTGTTCTCGAACAGGCAAATTCGGGAATGTCGCCTTTAAGAAAACTTCTCGAAGCGGGCATAGTAAAACTTACCAGCCGAACGGTTTATTCCGAGCTTCCCGTAATCCCGAAGGGATTTATCTTAAAAACCGGCGAAGTTGTATTAAATGACGACCAGAACAATGTCCTTGCCGAGATAGAAAAGCGGATAGATTCTCACAAATTTTCCGTGGTTCTGCTGCACGGCATTACCGACAGCGGCAAAACGGAGGTTTACATCAGGGCGATAGAAAACTCAATCGCCAAAGGCAAAAACGCTATTGTTCTGCTGCCGGAAATTGCGCTTACCGCCCAGACAATTCAGCGTTTCAGCAGCAGGTTCAGCAATATCGCCGTTATGCACTCGCAGCTTACCGCTTCGCAGCGAAACGCCCAATGGCAGAAAATCAAAAGCACCTCGCCAATCGTCGTCATCGGAGCCAGAAGCGCCGTTTTCGCTCCTGTATCCAATTTAGGCATTATCGTTGTCGATGAGGAGCACGAACCGAGCTATAAACAGGATACATCGCCGAGATACAACGGCAGGGACGTCGCGATGAAACTTGCGCAAATGACAGATGCCGTTTGTATTTTAGGCAGCGCAACGCCTTCGCTCGAGACGCTGGGCAACTGCAGGACTAAAAGCCATTTTGTAAAGCTGTCTTTGCCCAAACGGGTTATGGACCTGCCCAAACCGCAGATGAAAATTGTCGATATGGCTCAGTGCAGATTCGAAAAGCACGGCGTAAACCTGATAAGTCCGCAGCTCGAAGAGGCGATTAAACAGACATTGCAGAGAAAAGAGCAGATAATTCTGCTTTTGAACCGGCGGGGATACAGTAATTTTATATTTTGTCCGAGTTGCCGTTATACCCTCAAATGCCGCAATTGCGATGTGGCCCTGACGTTTCACAAATCCGAAAAACATCAGCCGCAGCCCCGTCTAAAAAACCGGCTCGAAGGCGGTTTTGCGGTTTGCCATTATTGTCTTTCGCAGACACTTGTTCCGAAAAACTGTCCTATGTGCGGCAAAAATGTTACGATGTTCGGACTTGGCACTCAGCGGCTCGAAGACGAGCTGATACAGAAAATCCCGTCCGCGCGGGTTGTTAGGGTTGACAGCGATTCGATGCAGAAACACGACTATTACCGTCTGCTCGGCGATTTCGATGCGGGCAGAATCGACATCCTTGCAGGCACGCAGATTCTGGCCAAAGGATTACATTTTCCGAATGTTACACTCGTCGGAATCATCAGTGCCGATACATGTCTGCAATTACCGGATTTCCGTTCCAACGAGCGGACGTATCAGCTTATCTGTCAGGTTGCCGGCAGGGCTGGCAGGAGCAGTAAGGGCGGGACGGTTTACATCCAGACATTTTTGCCGGACCAGCCGGCCATTAAATTCGCGGTTAATGACGATTTCGAGGGGTTCGTAAAAGAGGAATTAAAGCACAGGCAAAGCTGTTCGCTGCCGCCGTTCGGCAGGGTCGCTATTGTCAGGCTGCGGGATACAAAATTTGACAGGCTTTCCAACGCCTCGCAGACCATTGCAGACCAAATTCGGAGCACTATTTCCGCCTGCGGACTCGATATAAAGCTCACCGGCCCCATTCCCGCCGTAATCGCTCGAATTCAAAGGTTTTACAGAATGCAGATTATTCTGCAGGCCAAAAATCCGGCGCAACTGGCGGAATTTTTCAGTCGATTCCGCCGGCTCAAGCCTGTATCTTCCGCTGTGCAGATGCAGTTCGATGTGGACCCGGTTAATTTATTATAGGTTGAAATAATTTGATAAATACAATATAATTGAAGCTTTCCAGCCACAAAAAAGTCCGCTCAACTTTATAGCGACGCTTTTCAATTTTTTCCATTGTTCGTCTGTTAATTTCTATCTTACCTTGGCCATGAAAAATCCTTTCGACGACCAAGTTTTCATAAGTCTTTGCGTAGCGTAAGTTTAAAATAGATAAGATGTTAGGTTATGAAATGGCTTGGTATCCGACATTTTGCCCCTTTTATCTTAAAGTTTTGCGAGCATAGTTTTTATAAAACCTTCGAGTACCTTCTGCGGTATATCCTGCAGTTGAGCAACGGTTTTTTTCTCTTTCAAAAGGCTTTTGAGAAATGCCTTTGACGCGGCTTTATTAGTCATAATTTGCTCGGCCGCCTTGCCGGCCTCGTCGAGCGAACCGTCGGCCATAAACCGCAGATATTTTATTACCATTGCGGAGGCGTCTTTTCCATTCGGATTTTGGGGCGCATCGCTGTCCTGCGGGTCTTCTTTTTCGTGCAGAAGCGATTGGGTAATATTTTGGGTTTCCTTCATCATTTGTTCGTATTGTTTTTCTTCGTTTTCGTCTATCGGCGCCAGCTTCAATTCTTCTTCGCCTTTGCTTTCCAAAGAAGGTACATAGCAGCGATGATTGCAGAAAGGACATTTGCCCCATTTGCCGCCCGCAGTATCGGGCGCGACTATCTTCTTTTTGCAAGACTCACAGTGTAAGGTGATTGACATATTCGGTGCCTCCTTTGCTAACTCGGATATTGAGCCGAAACTTCGGTGGTAATGCCGCCGCGAGGCGTGAATTTCGACGTTACTTTCATTCTTACCGGTTTGCAGGCCGAGACAAGCTCGTCGAGTATCTCGTTTGTCAGGGCCTCGTAAAAAATGCCTTTATTTCTGAAACTCTGGATATAGAATTTGAGACTTTTCAGCTCGACACAGCTTTTATCAGGGCAGTAATCGATGACAATTTCGCCGAAGTCCGGCTGGCCTGTTTTCGGACAAAGGCTCGTAAATTCCGGACAGCGGATGGTAATCGTATATTCCCGGCCCGGCCGCGGATTGTCAAAAAGCTCTATTTTCGGTTCGCCCATCAATTTTCCCTTTTTATATACCTGAAAATATCACTATAATATAATTTCTCAATATTGGCAAGTAGGGTAATTTATGAAAAAAAGGGTCAAAAAAGCGGTTATCTTGCTCAGCGGCGGGCTGGACTCGGCGACGACTTTGGCAATCGCAAAGAGCAAAGGTTTTAAATGTTTCGCCCTGACGTTTCGTTACGGCCAAAGGCACAGTGTCGAACTCAAAGCCGCAAAAAAAATCGCCAAACATATCGGTACGGTTCAGCATAACATTATCGACATTAACCCTTCGGTTTTTGCTAAATCGGCCCTGACCGACAAATCAATCAAAGTCCCGCTCGCTCGAAATATCGACCCCTCGAAGATACCCGTTACTTATGTTCCCGCGAGGAACACGATATTTTTGAGTTTTGCCCTTGCCTTTGCCGAATCCATCGGCGCATTCGACATTTTCATCGGCGTAAACGCAACCGATTACAGCGGCTATCCCGATTGCAGAGCCGAGTATATTTCAGCATTTGAAAAAATGGCCAATCTTGCCACAGCGGCGGCGATGCGGAAAAAAGGCAGGTTTAAAATCCATACTCCGATTATCAAAATGTCGAAATCGCAAATTATCAGGGCCGGCATCCGTCTCGGCGTAAATTACGCCCTGACGCATAGCTGCTATAATCCCGCCAAAAACGGCAAACCCTGCGGCAGATGCGATTCCTGCCGCCTGCGCCTAAAAGGTTTTAAGGATGCAAATCTCAACGACCCTTTAGAATATAAGAGTTGACAGGAAACCAGATTTTTTTATACTAAAATATAAGTTTTCTTTAAAACAAGGCAGTTGTGTATGGTGGCCACAAGAGAACAGGCAATCGAAATTGCCGGCAAAACAAAAGAATCGCTTGAGAAAATCTATGGCAAGCGTCTGCGGATGGTTTGTTTATATGGCTCGGCGGCCAGAGGCCAATTACATCAGGACAGCGACATTGATATAGCCGTGATACTCGACAGGATTGCGGACAGATTCGAGGAATATGAACGAATAAGTCAAATCGGCTCTGATATGAGTTTGAGGTATGATACGCTTGTCAGTTTTTTGCTTGTGAGCGAGTCTGATTATCAAAATGGACGATTCGCAGTCCATAGAATTATTAAAAAAGAAGGCGTTCCCGCTTGAACGAAGAAATTCGATTATACTTTAATAAAGCACAGGATTGCATAAAGGACGCTGAACTGCTTCTTAATGCTGACAGAACATCTGCAGTTGTCGGAAGATGCTATTAAACTGTTGCTAAAATATGCGGAACGTTGAAATTCAAATCTCCGAAATTTTCTATTCAATTCAGGGCGAAGGTCTTCTCGCCGGCAGGCCGAGCGTGTTTATCCGCCTTGCGGGCTGTCCGCTGCGGTGCAATTACTGCGATACAAAATACGCGCTCGATGCGAAAACAGGCATAAAAATTTCAATCGATGAAATAGTAAAGCAGGTTAAAAAATATAAAACAGATTATATTGTAATCACCGGCGGAGAGCCGATGATTTGTCCGAATTTGTCGTTGCTTTGCAATGCGTTTAAAAAATACCACATCACAATCGAAACGGCAGGTATAAAATTCATCGACGGTCTTAAATGCGGGCTTATGAGCATCAGTCCGAAACTTTCCAACGCATATTTAAAAAAGAGCGATAAAAAATTGTATTTAAAAACAGACCGGCTGAAGAAATTGATAAAAAATTATAATTATCAGTTAAAATTTGTGATTGAGAAATCTGAAGATATCAAAGAAGTCGAAAAAGTGCTTGAAGAGCTGAAAAATGCCGCTCGCTCGAAAGTTCTGCTTATGCCGCAGGCGGCGAATGTTTCGGAGTATATTAAAAAAAGCCCGCTTGTCGCCGAGCTGTGCAAGGCCAACGGTTTTACCTTCAGTCCCCGTTTGCAGCTTATCTTCGGCGAGACAAGAGGCATTTAAAAATCCCCTTGATTATGTCCTTTTTTTCGGTAATATAGCGGGCAAGCCTTGCCCAGGTGGCGGAACTGGCAGACGCGCCAGCTTGAGGGGCTGGTTCTCTTCGGGGAGTGGAGGTTCGAATCCTCTCCTGGGCATTTCTTTTTATCCGAAGCAAGGAAATAAAGAAGTAAAGATGTAAGGAATCTAATTGAATGCAGTTTTTCTTTCCTTACTTCCTTATTTCTTTGCTTTCTTACATCCTTTTTTATGAACAAAAAACCAATAATCGGAATACTCGGCGGAATAGCGTCCGGCAAGAGTACGCTCGCAAAGGAGCTTGAAAATCGCGGCTGTGCCGTTATTGATGCCGATGCCATCGCAAAGCAGCTTCGCCAAACCGATGACGTCAAAAAGCAGATTCGCGACCAGTTTGGCAGCGAGGTTTTCGACACGGCTGGGCAGGTGGACAAGGCAAAACTTGCCAAGATGGTCTTTACCGGCAGGGCTTCAGTCGAGGCTATAAACGCCATAGTGCACCCGAGGGTCCTAAAAAGAACAGAAGAGTTAATCGCGCAATATCAAAATGACGCAGCAGTAAAAGCGGTAGTTTTGGACATCCCATTACTGCTCGAAACCGGCTGGGAAAAGAGGTGTGATAAGCTGATTTTTGTCGATTGCGACCGCTCGGCACGGCTCGAAAGGGCCTCAAAAAAGGGCCTTTTTGACGAAAATCAGCTAAAAAAAAGAGAAAATTTCCAAATTTCTCTGGACAAAAAACAAAAGATAGCTCATTATATAGTCGATAATAATAAAGACCTTTCAGAGCTGACTAAACAGATCGGCGAGATTTTTCCCGCTTTAATATCATAGAGTAGGCGTTTAAAGTTGTTCGTAATTGCATCAGCGGGACTATAAAATCATATTTAGTTTTACATAAATGACGGCAAATCAAACAGATTGTTCCAATAGCTGATTTTTGCCTCGAAAGGTTTGTCTGTAGTTCGGACGCAGAGAGAAAAGCATGTTTTTACATACAAAATAGCGCAAAAAAACAATAATTTTACAAAGGAGTTAAAATGGCTAAGGCGACGACAAAAGCCGACGATAAAATGCCGAGAAAACGCAAAAATGTCCAAAAAAACGGAGACGAAGAGCAGCAGGCGGAAACTGTCCAGCATGCCCAGTCCGTTCAGGAAGTCCCGCAGACCAATGGGGACGAAAAGCCCGCGTCAAACGGTCAGACTAACGGCGCCGCCGCCAATGGCGATAACGACAAAAAGGCCGAACACGAATCAACCCACGCCAAATATGAGAGAATCAAACGCGGAAATCTGCATATAACCGACCTGCAGAGAATGACCGTCGCCGAGCTTCACGACGTTTGCAAAAAGGAGAACGTGCAGGAATATACTGGTATGAAAAAGCAGGAGCTGATTTTCAAAATTCTCAAGGAAAGAATCCAGTCGAACGGCCTGATGTACGGCGAAGGCGTACTCGAAGTTTTGCCCGACGGCTACGGCTTTTTGCGCAATCCCGATTACAATTACCTTTCCAGCCCCGACGATATATATGTTTCGCCTTCCCAGATAAAAAGGTTCGGCCTTCGCACCGGCACCGTCGTAAGCGGCCAGATTCGTCCCCCGAAGGAATCCGAAAAATATTTCGCGCTTCTGCGCGTCGAGGCGATTAACTTCGAAGAACCAGACAGGCTCTCCGAAAAGGTGAACTTCAGCGACCTTACTCCGCTGCATCCGGAAAAAAGGCTCATCCTCGAAACAAGGACAGAAGAGCTTAATATGCGTATCATCGACCTTGTTACGCCGGTCGGCAAGGGACAAAGAGGCCTTATCGTCGCTCCGCCCCGTACCGGAAAAACCATACTCCTGCAGAAAATTGCCAACTCCATAAGCACAAACTGTCCCGAAGTCAAATTGATTGTCCTTTTGATTGACGAGCGTCCTGAGGAAGTTACCGAAATGGAACGCAAGGTTGCAAAAGACGTCGAGGTCATAAGCTCGACATTCGACGAACCGGCCTCAAGGCACTGCCAGGTCGCCGAAATGGTTATTGAAAAAGCGAAAAGGCTTGTCGAATACGGCGTTGATGTCGTTATTCTGCTCGACTCGATTACGAGACTCGCAAGGGCGTATAACACCGAAGTTCCCCATTCAGGAAAGATTCTCACCGGCGGCGTCGATGCGAATGCTATGCAGATGCCCAAGAAATTCTTCGGTGCCGCAAGAAATATCGAAGAGGGCGGTTCGCTTTCGATTTTCGCAACGGCCCTTATTGACACAGGCTCGAAAATGGACGAAGTTATTTTCGAGGAATTCAAGGCCACCGGAAATATGGAACTGCATCTCGACCGAAGACTTGTCGAACGCAGAATTTATCCGGCAATCGACATCAGCAAGTCCGGCACAAGACGCGAAGAATTGCTCCTTGACGCAAAAGAGCTGGAGCTTGTTTACAGGCTCAGAAGGGTACTTAGCGAATTGAATCCTGTCGAGGCTGTTGAGCTGCTAAAGAACAGACTGGCGAAATGCAGAACAAACGCAGAATTCCTGATGACTATGAGAATGGATTAATTGGACGGGGTGTAGCTCAGCTTGGCTAGAGCGCCTGGTTTGGGACCAGGAGGCCGTAGG
>CAYUYR010000016.1:0-41259 GCA_964449435.1 uncultured Planctomycetaceae bacterium
CGGCAAGCCGCCCGATATCTTCTGTCCTGTCCCGCAGAGGCGGAACCGTAACGCTGACGCCTTTGATTCTGAAATAAAGGTCCTGTCTGAATTTGCCCTGCTCGACAAGTTTCGCAAGGTCGTGATTGGTAGCGCTGATAACTCGGACATCGACAACGGTGGATTTATTCGAGCCGACCGGTACAACAATGCCGTCTTCGAGTACCCGCAAAAGTTTCGCCTGCATAGCGAGCGGCATATCGCCAATCTCATCGAGAAAAAGCGTGCCTTTGTCGGCAATCTCGAATAATCCTTTTCGAGCTTCTGTCGCTCCTGTAAAAGCGCCCCTCGAATGGCCGAACAATTCGCTTTCGAGCAGCGATTCGGTAAGGCCGGCGCAATTTATAGGTTTAAACGCATTGTTTCTCCGCAGAGAATTTTCGTGAATCGCCTGTGCGAGCAGCTCTTTACCCGTGCCTGATTCGCCCTCGATTAAAACGGTTATATTCGTCGGCGCAACCCTTTCGAGAACGGCCAATACGGAACGCATAGCGCCGCTTTTACCGATTACGCCGTCAAATTTGAAACCGTCGCTGTATTTCGCAGCGCCGCAAGCGGTTAAAAACTTTTTAAGCGCCCTTTCCGTCATCGCCCGAAGCTGGTCGATATCGATGGGCTTGACAAGATAATCGAACGCCCCTTCGCGGAGCGCCTCTTTACAGTTATCTATCGTAGCGTAAGCGGTAATAAGAATAACATCGCTGTTGGGGTTTTGTTCTTTGGCGGTCTTCAAAATATCAATGCCGTTGATTTTGTCATTGTGCAGGTTCAGGTCGGTTATCACAATATCGATATGCTTTGTGCTGAGCAGCTCGATTGCGTTTTTGGCGTCGTAAACGGCGAGCGTCTCGCCGCCGCTTTGCGCAAGCGCCTCGGCCAGAACATCGGCGTGTCCGGCTTCATCGTCAATAATCAGTATTATAGGTTTTTCCGCCATATTATTTCTTTTCCAGAGGCAGCTGAATAGTAAACGAGCTGCCTTTTCGCGGTACGCTGTCAACTCTTATCGAGCCGTTATGGGCCTCTATGATTTTTCGCGACGTCGGAAGTCCAAGTCCGCTGCCGCCTGATTTTGTGGAATAATAAGCATCGAAAATCTTGTCCAAATTTTCCGGCTCTATTCCTTTGCCCGTATCGCTGACAATAATTACCGCATTGGGTCCGTTTTTCTGTGTTCTGATCATCAAATCTCCGCCGTCAGGCATCGCCTGCTGGGCATTGATGAAGAGATTGAGCAGTACCTGTTTTAACATATCGGCGTCCGCTTTGCAAATCAACTGTCCGCTGTCCAAAGCGACCCTGAGCGTAATCGACCGGCTCGCGGCCTGAGGCGAATAGAAATCCGCCATATCCGTTACGAGCTGATTAATATCCGCAGAAGTCAAATGCAGTTCGGTCTTTCGGATATACCGCAGAAAATCTTCGAGAATCTGCTCCAGCCGGTCTGTCTCTTTGCGGACAACGTCAATTTTTCTGGCGGCCCTTGCCGGATTGGCGTCTTTGGATGCAAGTTCTTCGCTGATTAATTTGAGATTGACCTTGATAATCGAAAGAGGATTTTTTATCTCGTGAGCAAGTCCGCCTGTAACCCGGCTCAATTCCTCGAGTTCCGACACTTTCGGAGTTTGTGCCTGCGTGTTTTTTCTGCGATTATAGAGCATACACAGTTTGGAACGGCCCGCCGGTTATCGTTCGAAAAATTTACGCCTTCGCCTGTCCTTCAGCTTCAGCTTTCATTTGAGCAAGAGCGGCCTTTCTCGAAAGTTTGAACCTGCCCTGGTCGTCCATAGAAAGAAGCTTAACCGGTATCTCATCTCCGATTTTACAGACACTGTCGGCATTTTTGACGAAGCCGTCGGCCAGTTCGCTTATATGGCAAAGACCTTCGACGCCCGGTATAATCTCGACGAACGCTCCGAAGTCCTTTATCGAAACGACCCTTGATTTCGGATAAATCCGTCCGACAGTCGGCGGTTCGGTCATCGCCTGAATCAGCGATTTGGCTTCCATATGTCCCTCGCCGCCTACGCAGCTTATATAAACCGTGCCGTCCTCTTCGATTTCTATCTTTGTGCCGGTCTTTTCCTGGAGGGCTTTTATATTTTTCCCGCCCGGACCGATTAACTTGCCGATAAATTCAGGGTCGATTTCTATGCTCGTTAGTTTCGGAGCATATACGCTCAATTTTTCTCTTGGTTTGCTTATGGTCTGTGTCATAATTTCAAGCAGTTTAAGACGGGCCTGTCTTGCCATCTCAAGCGATTCGACCATAATATCATAAGACAAAGTATCTGCTTTTATATCAAGCTGAATAGCTGTAATACCGTTTTTCGTGCCGGCAACCTTAAAATCCATATCGCCGAAATGGTCTTCATCGCCGATGATATCCGTCAGCAATGCGTATTTGTCTTTTTCCTTTACAAGACCTATCGATATTCCCGCAACGGGTTCGAGAATCGGAACGCCTGCGTCCATAAGAGCGAGTGTCCCGCCGCATACGGTCGCCATAGAACTTGAACCATTCGACTCGGTAATGTCGGAGACAATCTTCATCGTATAAGCAAAATCATCTATGTTCGGCCTTACTTGCTCCAACGATTTTTCCGCCAGTGCGCCGTGACCTATTTCACGCCTGCCCGGCCCGCGCATCGGCTTGACTTCGCCGACAGAATAAGGCGGGAAATTATAATGAAGCATAAATTTCTGGCCGTATTCTTCGATAAGACCGTCAACAATCTGCTCGTCCATACTCGTACCGAGCGTAACTGAAACAAGAGCCTGAGTTTCGCCCCTTGTAAAAAGAGCCGAACCGTGAGCACGCGGCAACAATCCTACTTCGCAGCTTACCGGTCTTATTTCAGCGGCAGACCTGCCGTCAGGCCTTTTGCCGTTAAGTATCATATCCCTTACGATTCGCTGCTGTATGCTGTCGATTATCCGTCCGAAAAGTCTTTTCGAGCAGCGAGGCTCCTGACCCGGCTGCGGCTCAGGACAATACTGCTCTTTTATTTCAGCAACGATTCCCTTAAGGGCGATGCTTCTTTCACTCTTTATTTTAATTTCTAAAGCGTCTTTAAATTTCGCGGAATATTTTTCACTTATCTCGTCGGCAAGCTCCTTGTCCCATTCGAGTTCGGGAACCTGTTTTTCCTTGCCGCATTTGGCGACTAATTCGTCAATCAGTTCGCAAATATCCTTTATCGACTGCTGAGCGAGTTTAATCCCTTCGGCTGCGACGTCTTCCGAAACCTGTTTCGCATCGACTTCAATCATATTTATAGCGTCGAGTTTGCCTGTCAGTACGAGATTGAAATCGCTTTTCTCTCTGTTTTCATACGTCGGATTGATAACGAATTTGCCGTCTATTCTGCCTAATCTTACCGCTCCGATAGGCCCCTGAAACGGTATTGTGCTTATCGAAAGAGCTGCGCTGGCTCCGACTACCGCGAGCATATCCGGGTCGTTTTCCGGGTCGGCGCTGATTACCGCAGCACTTATCTGTACTTCATCAAAATACCCGTCCGGGAAAAGCGGCCTCAGCGGTCTGTCGATTAATCTTGAGGTCAGGATTTCTTTCGTGCTGGGTCTGCCCTCTCTCTTCATAAACCCGCCGGGAAATTTGCCCGCTGCGCTGAGTTTCTCACGATATTCGACGCTTAGCGGAAAATAATCGAGTTCTCTCGCAGGCGGCGCTGACACTGCCGCCACCAGAACCATTGATTCGCCGTAAGTTGCTATAACAGCGCCATCTGCCTGTTTTGCGATTTTACCTGTTTCTAAAATGAGTTTCTTTTCACCAATCTGCTTTTCTACCCTAACAACATCTGCCATAATTACCTCAGAAAACAAAAATGCTTCAATTAAATACTAAATAAGTTAAAAATACCCATAACCGTAAAAGACTTGCGGATAGGGTATTTATTTGCGGAGTCCGAGACGACTGATAATCTCTTTGTATTTCTTTATGTCTTTTTTGCTTATATACTTAAGCAGTGCAGTCCTATTGCCGACCATTCGCAGCAAGCCTCTTCTTGATGAATGGTCTTTAGGATGGGTCTTGAAATGATCAGTAAGTTCGTTAATCCTCGTAGTGAGAATAGCTATCTGGACTTCCGACGAACCGGTGTCCTTTTCTGAAGCTCTGAATTCTTTAATAACCTGTCCTTTTTTTTCCTTCGTCAACATCTTTTAATTCTGCCTTTCAAAACAATCTTTATTTACCCAGAATTCTAAATCTGGCGAATTGAAGATTATAACAGCTAAATTCTTTAATGCAATAGTTTTGCGAAAGATTATATCCGCTATTTTAGAGTGGAATCTTATTTGCGCGTATGTCGTTATATATGCTTAAGTTAGCGACTTTAGTGCAACATAATTGTGGACATTCTGAATATCGGAAGCAAAAGAGCGATGGCGATAGTGCCGATAATACATCCCATTATGATAATCATCAAAGGCTCGATTAGGCTGGTTACGTTTTTGATGGTGCTTTTGAGTTTTTTGTCATAAAAGTCGCTTATTTTGCCGCAAACTTCGCTGATATCGCCGCTTTTTTCACCTGCTTTTATCATTTGCATAACTACCGGCGAGACCATATCGCTGTTAGCGGCAAATTTCATCGCCTCGGAGAACTGAAAGCCCGACTCGACCCTGTCGCTCGTTTCCTGCCAGAACCGGTTAAAATAGAAGTTGCCGCAGGAATTTTTTACTATCTGCAGCGCCTCGAACAATGCAACACCCGCATCGAGCATCGTCGCAAGAATTCGTGTGCTTCTGGTCATTATAGTATCGGTAAACATTACGCCTATAACCGGCGAATTGAGTTTCAGCCAATTCGATAATTTCCTGCGGCAAAACGGCTTTTCTGATCAGAAAAGGCTGATTGTCGATGCAAGTATTATAGCTGCACCTAAACAGCAAAACAGCAGCTGGGATGTTTTTGCGGACGATGGGATTGATGCGAGCCAGATGTAAGATAAGAAGTTAATAAAAATTTTTATTGCCCAAAAGGCAATTTTTAGAGGTTGCCTTAATTATTTGTCGGATTATCTTGGAGAGGTTTGGCGATATATATGATTTGCGAAAATTGGTTTAAAAAACGGCGTCTATAGAGAACCCCTGAAAAATCTCCACCCATAATATAGTCAAGCCGCCACTATACTTTAGGACAATTACATGAGTATTGTTCTTGACAAGCCTTTTATATTGCCGATATTATATCTCTTTTAGTATTTAGTATTTAGTATATAGTATTTGGTCTTTGGTATGGATAATGCCTCTAAAATCAAAAGTTTCAGAGATTTAGAAATATGGAAAAAAGGCATATTGCTTGTTGAAAGCATTTATGAGATAACTCGAAAGTTTCCCAAAGAAGAAACTTATGGTCTTAGCAGCCAGTTAAGACGAGCGGCAGTTTCAGTGCCGTCTAATATTGCAGAAGGTTTTGCAAGATTTCATAATAAAGAGTATAAGCAGCTTTTGTATATAGCATTAGGAAGTTGTGCAGAAATGACGACGCAGATTGTTATTTCATCAAAATTAGGGTATATTAAACAGGTGGAAGAAGATACTCTTGTTCAAAGTATTGAGCAAATCAGTAAAATGATAATGGGTTTAATAAAAAAACTAAATACTAACGACTAAATACCAGTGACCAATATGATTGTAGATTGTCATACACATATAAGTTGTCCCGGCTGTGAAATAAAGCATGAGGACCATTTTGCCGCCGCCGAGCCTGTCGATGCCTGCATAGTTTTGGCAAGTCCCGACCAGTCGAATCAGCAGTCCAACGAGCTTGTCAGCAAATACGTTTCAAAACATTCTAAAAAAATGTTCGGCTTTGCTGTCGTCAATCCCGTCATCGATGACATTTCCAAAAGATATTGGCTCAGCGCAAAAGAGGATATGGCTCTCAAAGGCGCCGTGCTTTATTGCTCCGGCCAGGCCTTTCATCCGGCCCACAGCAAGGCTTTGCAGTTTTACGAAATCGCACAAGCCCTGAAGATTCCGGTCTTCTTTCACAACGCTCCGCCTTTCACCGCCGATGCCGTCCTCGAATACGCAAGGCCGTCGCTTCTCGATGAAATCGCTCGCCAGTTCAGCGAGCTTAAAATCATCATCGGCTCGATGGGGCTGCCGTTCGTCAATGAAACTCTTTGTATGCTCGCCAAACACGAAAATGTTTATGGCGATTTGACTGTCAATACCCAAAAAGTCTGGGAGACTTACAATACTATTCTCGCCGCCCACGAGGCGAAGGTTATGCACAAGCTCTTTTTCGGCTCAGGCCTGCCTTTCAACAAGCCCCAAACCTGCGTCGAGACCCTTTTGGGCTTTAACAAGCTCCTTGCCGACACGAATCTTCCGACCGTCCCGCGTGAAAGCATTCGCGGCGTTATCGAACGTGACACGCTCGGCATTCTTGGAATAATCGAAAAATAAAAAAGGATTGTCCGGTGGCCAAACAGCGTTGGTCAAGCAGGCTGGGGGTGATTCTGGCGGTCGCCGGAAGCGCTATCGGACTCGGCAATTTCCTCAGATTTCCCGTTCAGGCTGCAAGCAATGGCGGCGGCGCGTTTATGGTTCCCTATTTCGTCGCGATTCTTCTCGTCGGCCTGCCCCTGATGTGGATTGAATGGACTATCGGCCGGTTCGGAGGCGGCTTCGGACACAGCACCGCGCCGGGTATGTTTCATTCGCTTTGGGAAAAAAGCAGATTCATCAAATACTTCGGCGTCATCGGCATCTTCGGCCCTATGGTCATTTTCATCTATTATATTTACATCGAGTCCTGGCTCCTCGGCTACAGCGTCTTCGCAATTACCGGCAAATATGCCGCCTGTATCGATGAGCAGTCAATGGCCGCTTTCCTGCATGGCTATCAGGGCCTTGTCAAAAACGAATTTTTCTCCGGCCTTGCCCCTGCGTACTTTTTCTTTCTCATAACTTTCATTTTAAACATCGGAATAATCTATATGGGCATCAGCAAAGGCATCGAAAAAGTCTGCGAATATGCCTTGCCCGTTCTTTTTATTTTTGCCGTAATTCTTATCGTCAGGGTTTTAACCCTCGGCGCACCAGACCCCGCCAAACCCGACCATAACATCGTTAACGGCCTTGGCTTTTTATGGAATCCCGACTGGTCTGCGCTCAAAAGCGCAAAAGTCTGGCTCGCCGCCACAGGCCAGGTATTTTTCACCTTAAGCTGCGGCATAGGCGTTATCCTCACTTACGCAAGCTATCTTACCAAACAGGACGACGTCGCGCTGTCCGGCCTCGGCGCAGCGGCAACGAACGAATTTGCAGAAGTAATCCTCGGCGGCAGTATCATTATCCCCGCCGCCTTTGCCTTTTTCGGCGCAGCAGGCGCAGCCAAAATCGCTTCAGGCGGAGCCTTCAATCTCGGCTTCGTTACTATGCCTCTTGTTATGCAGAAAATCGCTTTCGGAAATATCTTCGGCTTTATGTGGTTTATGCTCCTGTTTATCGCGGGCGTTACTTCTTCGATTTCACTTGCCCAGCCCGCCGTCGCTTTTTTGGAAGATGAATTTAACTTCTCAAGAAGAAAAGCCGCCGGCGTTTTTGCCGCCGTTGCCTTTATATTATGTCAGCCTGCGATTTTCCTCCTCAGCAGGGGCGTCCTCGATGAGCTTGACTTTTGGGGCGGAACTTTTTGTCTTGTGCTGTTCGCTACTGTCGAAGCGATTTTATTCGCGTGGATTTTCGGTATGGACAAAGCCTGGACCGAACTTCATACAGGCTCCGACATCACTATCCCCCGAATTTACAGATTTATTATCAAATATATTACGCCCGTCTTTTTAATTATCGTTTTGGGCGTGTGGTTCTGGCAGGATTGGCGAAGCACGATTGTAATGAAAAACGTCTCTGCCGAAAACAGGCCTTATGTTTTAGCGACCCGCATCGGACTTGTTTTATTCTTCGGCGTCCTTGCCCTTATGGTTCAAAGGGCCTGGCAGAAAAGAAAACAACAGAAAGGTTAATCGAATGCGTCCTGACGGCTGGATTTTTATGATTATTAGCTGGCTCGCTATCATCAGCGTCTTTACGTTTGCCCTTAGCAGGATATTGCGACAGAAGAAATAACAGAGCCCCCAAGCGTTAGCGCGGGGTCATTGCGCTATATTTTTGACTTTACATACCACATCGGAAAGTTTTTGCCCGGACAATTCGTGTTGGTGCTGTGTCCCGGCGTAGTGTTATGGCCGTAGATTCGGCTCTGCGGTATATCGTAGCGTTCTGAGAGGAATCGCAAAAGTTTTACGAGTGATTCCGTTTGACTGCCTGAAGGTCTCGAATAATCGAAATTTCCTACAAGGCAGATGCCGATTGCGTTTTCGTTCGCCCAGTTTGACGAATCCGTTTTGCAGTGTGCGCCGGTCTTCTGGCCTTTCCAGCGGTAGGTGCTTTCGACTGCGCCGTTGCCTGCTCCTTTGCCGTTGCCGATTACGAAGTTGTATCCGATGCCGTCCCAGCCGTTATTCTTGCGGTGGTAGTTATCGATACTTGCGACGCTGCCTGTATCGGTTGCCGAGTGATGGATTATTATTGCTTTCCAGTTCTTTTCATAACTGCTCGGCGGCGCCCACGCCGAATAGCCCGAAGAAGTTGTTTTATATTTTCTGCTGTCTTCGATTTTATATGTTTCCTGCTGTGGTTTTGAAGTGCGATAGTTTGCTTCTCCGTGCAGGGACGGTACTACTCCTGATATCGCAGGCCGGTAGGCGTCTTCTGATTCGCAGCCGAGGAATGCGATTGCTATTATCGGCAGATATGCCGCTATGATGAACGCTATTATCTTTTTAAGCACAGATTCGCTCCGTATAGTTTATACCATATAATCGGCATTACTGCCTCAATGCTTTACCATGCACCTATTAAGTATTCAATTACCTGCCCCGCGGCACGTTGCGGCGGAGTTCGTTCCTGCATCGCTGCGATAAAATAAACAGGTGCGGGGTTAAGACCCTATAATAGGGTGTTTCTTGGTGTATGGTTCATTGTTTCTGAAAGCCCGCCGATTTATTCAGCGGGTTTGTTTTTTGTTATTTAATCGTGGTTAGCCCCGCCAACGCTTTGGCGGGGTTCGTGTCATTGCGTGTCTTTACCCGTGGTCGGCACGATGACGCCGTCATTTCGAGCTTGCCCATTAGGGGCACAGTCGAGAAATTCGGCGTAAGCCGTCCTGAGCGGAGTCGAAGGTTCTTTTTCCTGATATCCTGATTTCTGATTTTCTGCCTTCTGGTATATCTGGTTTCCTGATATACTCTCCGCCGTTTGGAACATTTGAATTTTGGTAATTTGAATTTGTTTAGGATTTAGGGTTTAGGATTTCGGATTTAATTTACTTGAATCCTTCTGGGCAGTTTTTATGGTATTTATCGAGGCATGCTTTTTCGATATCTATATCGTTTATATTTGCGAGTGTGCAGAGCCAGGCTAAGATATCTGCGAATTCTTCTTCTTTTTCTTTTTGTGTGGTTTTTTCATCCGCCAGAGCGGTAGCAAGTTCGCCGACTTCTTCGACGAACCACATAAAGGTTTTAGGTGTTCCGCGCAGGCAGTCTCTTTGCTTGTACCTGTCGGCTATAAGCTGTTGGAAATCCTTTATTCGCATAATTTCGGATGCGTTTAGTCTTTAAACGCGTCGCCCAGTTTAGCTGCTCCGAAGATTTCGCGTACTTTTTCGGTAGCTTGCCGGCAGATTTGTTCCATTTTGATACTGAACGGCTCGTTATTGGTTTGTTCTGCCAGTTGTAGGTGGCTGAACATTGGGCCGTCCACTGCTTCGATGATTTCGAGCAGTGTGATATTTTCTGCCGGTTTTGCGAGGAAGAATCCGCCGCGTGGTCCGCGTTTGCTTCGCAACACGTTGGCTCTTACGAGCTGCTGGAGTATCTTGAGTAGGTATTCGAGTGGGATGTTGTATTGTTTAGATATCCGCGAAGCCAGCACCGCACCTTCCGCGTAAAATTGCGATATGTAGCCGACTGCGACTAAAGCGTAACCTGTTGACCTGCTAATTTTCATTTTTTTTCGACCTCCGAAATAAAAAGTATATTTTAGGTATCTTTACTATTGTACTGCCAATTATACCAAAGTGTTCAAGAAATACTAATAATTTTATATCAAAAAAACCCTGAAATAATCGCCTATTTTAACAATAAAACAGAACAGAAACTATCCAAAAACTCTTGAAATTATACAAATTGCCACTTTTACCAAAAGCTATATAAGCTTTCAAGAGATTTTTTAAAATAAATCAAAAATCGACGGTTTTGCGCTCTTTTCTTGACATTTAAAGATATTTTACCTACCATTTTCGTAATACTACCCTTTTTTAGGAGTAAAACAATGGAAGACGTCAAACCAAGGATAGGTGTCTATTACGCCCAAAACGCAACAGTCGTAACCCTCACCGATGAAAAAATTCTCGAAGACGAAGACATCAATGCCCTCGAAGAATCCATAATCCCACTGATAGAAGGCCCTGTAAACCTCGTAATCGATTTTTCAAGTGTGCAATTCCTCTCCAGCGCTGTACTGGGCCTGCTAATCAGAATCAGCAAAAAAATAAACGAACATAAAGGCAAACTAAAACTGTGCGGCATCAGTAGCCGAATCTATGAAATCTTCAAAATTACCAGACTCGACGAAATATTCGATATTCACGAAGACGCAAAAAAGGCAATGCTGAGCCTAAAATAAATCCATTACCACAGACCGGCTTAATTATGCCGGCCTTTGTTTTTGACGATAAATAGTCAATGACCTTGAAAACCACTGTCCATGAAAAAGTCGTTCTCAAAGGAATAATATCGGAACTCCGAGCCGTCTGCGCTAAGGCCCTCGGAGCAGGCAAAAATATGGGATACTCCGAAGACGACCTGTTCGCAGTGCACCTGGCTATGGAAGAGGCAATCGTCAACGCCGTCAAACACGGCAATAAACAAGACACCAACAAAACCGTCTCAATCGAATACGATGTATCGCCTGAAAAAATCGATGTGGCCGTTACCGACGAGGGAAAAGGATTCGACTCGAACCATTTGGCCGACCCGAGACTGAGCGAAAATATCTACAAAATGGGAGGTAGAGGCGTACTGCTGATTAAGTCATATATGGATGAGGTAGAATACAGCAAAACAGGCAATACAGTGCAAATGGTGAAATTCAACAGCAGACACGGCAAAACCGGAGGACAGCAAAACAGTTTGGATTCTTCGACGAGTTCATAACAGGCAGGAGAGCAGCATTAATCACAAATCCCCCCATAAAATTACCAGAATATGGCTTGTCATTATTTATTTTCTCTTCAATGTTTTTTTAATTTATTTAGTTTTTGTACCATAGAGCGGCTGTGTTTAATTTCAAGGATTTTTTATATCTTGGTGTCTTGGCAGCTAAGAAATAGATATGCGTCCATTTTGGCCAGTGCTTACCGAAATGGCCGGTATTTTTTAAACCGATTCCGGCAGGAAACTTATGCACAATTTGGGTCGTGTCCGACCGACCATTATGGCCGTTTCCCAAAAATCAAAAAATCAGCATCAAATTTTCTGTGTTTCATAAGTCATTATTTAAAAAAGACTTAAAAAAACTGTTTCCTAAAAAAATCTTCTGGCACAGCACTTGCGATATATATAAGCGGTGATTCGTGAAGGTCGAGCAGAAGTTGATTCTTCTTTGAAAAGGAAAACCCAATGCTCGTCCTGGTTAGAGCGAATATTTTTGTGGTAGGACTCGGAGGAAGAAGCAATGCCTTAAAGGCGTTGTCTGTCCGAGTCTCTTTTATGCAGAGCGGTTTGAATGCCGCCCGTTCTTTGAAAACAGAATGTGTTGACAGTGTCATTAGTAAGTGGGACTTGCCGGACTCTCCGGATGGCCTCTTCCTGAAAAACCTGCGGCTGGCAAAACCTTATATTCCGGTTATTGCCGTAGTTGATTCGAACAACGAAGTTCAGGAAATTGCCGCCAGAAGTATCGGTGCAGCAGCCGTCTTAAGCAGTGATGTTGGTGATGATATATTCAGACGGACTGTTGTCGAGGTTCTTGGTATTGATGATACTGACGAGTTTCAGAAACTCTGTGCCGTTGTTGACGATTCGGAAAATGGGTGATGCTAATTTCCGGTTTCGCCGTGTCTCACGGGCCAAAGACCGAACAGTTTAGGGACCCGATTTGCAGACAAACAAGGCACTGGTTATAGGGAGGGAGCTGTGAGAAAAGAAACAATAACTTCTTCTCCTCCTCCAATAGTGGGTTGTGGCCGGACAGTGATAAATGGTCTCAGCCCGCTGAGAGCAAGCACGGGTTGCACCGTGAGCGTATAGGGCTCAGGAAGTTTTCTCCTCCTCCCAAATGAGTAGGGCTTGTGATCGGACAGTGAGAAAAATAGTCGGTTACAGCCCTCTCGAGAGCAAGCACGGCTTGTGCCGTGATAATTATATATTCCGCATAAAGCGGATAGATAAAGCTCGCAAAGAGTTTTCTCCTCCTCCCAACGAGCAGGGTTGTGACTGAACAGTGATAAATAGGTTGTAACCCTCTCGAATGCAAACATGGCCTTTTAGGCTGTGATGAATATATCCGAGTAAGTGGATAGTAAGGCTTAAAAATTTCATTCTCTCCTCCACGGAATTGGGGTTGTTGACCGCAACAGTGAAGTTCGGCATCAACCCTGATGCTATGACATAGCTGAGTTATCTTTGTATAACTTAACTTAATGTCGAGACAGACACTAATTGAGAGAAGCATCACCCAATGTTAGGCCCCGGCCACAGATCACTGTTCGGTCTTAGGTCGGGGCCAGTTTTTGTACACTTCTAAAACTTGAGGCAATTACTAAAAAGTCTATCCTCGCAAGAACATTTTTGAAAATACCCTTAAAAGTTATCAATTTTCAGCAAAAAATATCCGTGAATTCCTCGCAATCCGTGGTTAAAATACAATTTTGTGAACTCTGTGTTCTCTAGTGGCTGAAAATAAAGTAGATTTTTAACATAGGAGTTAAAAATGCCAAAACAAATCATAAAAATAGATGTAAAAGCCGTTAAGGCCGACCCTGTCAAACTGAAGGTCGATTGTCTCGCTCTTGGTATTCACAGCGACGCCAAACCGACCCCATTTTTGAAAAAGCTTGATACTCTGCTCGACGGTGCGATAACAAGACTGAGAAAAATCGGCGATTTCAAAGCCTCTCTCGGCTCTGCCGTCTTTCTCTACACTCACGGCAAAATCGCCGCCGAAAGAGTTTTGCTTCTGGGCCTCGGCGAAACGAAGAAAAAGACTCCTGACACCGTTAGGCAGGCCGCCTCAAAAGCCGCCTTTGAAGCGGTGAAGGTGAATGCGAAAACTCTCGCCATTGTTCGGCACAACGAGACGAAAATAGACTCAAGACGGCTCGGTCGGGTTATCGCTGAAAGTTTCCACTTCGGCGGATACAGATATGATGAGTTCGTCACGCAAAAAGAAAACGGCAGGGCGAATTCTCTTTCCGCTTATATTGTTGCCGCCAATATGACTGATGTCCGGAAAATGAATCAGGGTATAAAAATCGGCCAGACCGTCGGCCGCGCACAGAATTTTGCAAGAACCCTTTGCAATCGGCCCGGCAGTATTTTATATCCTGCTGTCTTTGCCGCCGAGGCCAAAAAGGTCGCCGCTTCGGTAAAAGGATTGCGCTGTACGATTTTTGATGAAAAGAAACTCGCTCAAAAAAAGATGGACGGAATTTTAGCCGTCGGCAGAGGCGCAGCGAACAAGCCGCGAATGATAATCTTAAAATATTCACCTCGCGGCAGAAAGAAAGTCTCCTCGCTTGCTCTTGTCGGCAAGGCCATAACATTTGACACAGGCGGTATCAGTTTAAAACCTTCCGCTGATATGCACGAGATGAAATATGATATGACAGGCGGCGCAGCCGTTTTGATGGCGATGCAGGTCGTCGCAAAATTAAAGCTTCCCGTTGAGGTTTTTGGTATAATTTGTGCCGCCGAGAATAAGCCTGACGGCGCCAGTTTCCTCCCCGGCGATATAATCAAAACCGCAGGCGGAAGAACTATTGAGGTCTTGAATACCGATGCTGAAGGCAGATTGGTTTTAGCCGATGGTCTTGAGCAGGCAAGGCAGTTAAAATGCAAAACTGTAATTGACATTGCGACTTTGACGGGTGCTTGTGTTGTTGCTCTCGGCAAGCACAAGGCCGGTCTTTTCAGCAGTAATGAAAAATTGGCTGAAAAGCTCGAAGCCGCCTCTGCGGACAGTGGCGAGCCTGTTTGGCGATTGCCTTATGAGCAGGAGTATATTGACGAGATAAAGGGCAGGATTGCGGATTTGAAGAATACCGGCGGCAAATGGGGCGGTGCTTGTACGGCTGCGGCTTTTCTGGGCGAGTTTGCAAAGGGTCTTTCCTGGGCTCATTTGGATATCGCGGGCAAGATGGATGCTTCCGAGCCGATGAAGAAGTATGCTGATGCCGGTTCTATTGGTTTTGGTGTTAGGTTATTGACGAGTTTTCTGATGAATGAGGTGTTTTAATGTCGATAAACTCTGAAAAAATTGAAAAAGCGGTTAAGGATATTTTGGAGGCTTTAGGTGAGGATATAAACAGGGAGGGCATTCGGCGGACTCCTCAGCGTGTCGCTTCTATGTATGCCGAGCTGTTAGCCGGAAAAGACGAGAACCCTGCCGACCACATCAAATCTGTCTTCCGCGAAAAGTGCGATGAAATCATTCTCCTCCGCGACATTCCTTTCTACAGCATTTGCGAACACCATCTCGCCCCTTTCATCGGAAAGGCGTATGTGGCGTATCTGCCGAATGAATATGTGCTCGGAGTAAGTAAATTGGCGAGGATTGTAGATTGCTTCGCGAAAAGACTCCAGGTGCAGGAACGACTCACCGCACAAATCGCAGATTTTCTTACGGAAAACCTTAAACCGCAGGGAGTCGCAGTAGTATTAGAGGCATCGCATTCCTGTATGACAATACGAGGCATCAAAAAACCAGGCTCAACTATGGTAACAAGCGCACTTCGCGGAATATTCAAAAAAGACCCAAGAAGCAGAGCAGAAGTCCTAAGCCTTATGCATAACAGTTAGGGTATAGGGTATAGAAGATAGGGGATAGAATATAGGATAAATAGTGCATCAGCTTTCAAGACAAATACGGTTCGCAATCAGCCCGTCGGCAAAGCCTTCAGAAATGGGCGCAAACTCCTACTGCGCAAAACCAACCGCAACAGGACTGGTATTCTATTTCGCACTATGGGTCGAACTGAAAAGCTATGCCAATCTCGATACAGGTTTTGTCATAAACGTATCAGATATAGATAGAATCATAAGAGATAAAACAGTAAAACTCTTTAACGATTTTGTAAAAAAACGCTCAAACGGCAGCTTCGAGGCAATTGGGAAACTGCTCGGCGAAGTTTGGCGGAAAACCGAAACTGATTTTTCACGTGCCGAAATAAACAGCCTGACAGTAGAACTCGCACCTGCAAGAAAAATAACAATAAAAGAAAGGAGCGGCAAGATGCTCTATTTTAGCGAGAAATTTGAATTTTCAGCGAGCCATACACTATGGAACAAGAAATTTTCCGAAAAAGAAAACTTCAAAATCTTCGGCAAATGCGCCAATAAGTGCGGACACGGCCATAATTATATCGTCGAAGTTACAATCGAAAAAAATCAACAGAGCCGCGACTGTAAGGGAGCGGTCAGAGCAGGTGATTTCGAGCGAATCGTCGATAAACATTTTATCCGGCTCGTTGACCATAAAAATCTTAACGCCGACGTAAAACATTTCAAAAAAGCCAATCCGACAGTCGAAAATATAGCCGAGTTCGCGTTCAAGAGCTTGTCAAATAAATTCAAGCCCTTTAAACTTGATTGCATAACAGTATGGGAAAATGACAGAACTTTTTGCAGCTACAAGGCAGATTAATTTAGCTGCCAAGACGCGAAGATGCAAAGATAATTTAAAATTTAAGATTTAAAATTTAATATTTGCCGTTATAATTTATCATAAATTGTTAATCGGAGAATAATTATGGCGGAAACACAAAAAAGCTGGGAACATCGGCTGGGCAAGGCGACGGATTCGCTGGCGGTGGATTTCGTAGAGTCGCTGTCGTACGATAAGCGGCTGTATAAATACGATATCGTCGGCTCGATTGCGCACGCTGAGATGCTGAGCGAACAGAAACTGCTGACGAAGGAAGAATTCAAGCAGATTAAAGAGGCTCTGATTGAAATATCCCGCGAGATTGCCGAGGGCAAATTCCAATTCGATAAGAAATACGAAGATATTCATATGGCGCTCGAGGCTGCGCTGATTGCGAAAATCGGCGAGGCGGGCAAGAAACTGCATACAGGCAGAAGCCGAAACGACCAGGTGGCGACCGATATGCGGCTGTGGATGCGGGACGAGATAGAAATAATACAGGCGAAAATCGTTTCGCTGCAAAAGGCGTTCGTGAAACTTGCGGAAAAATATGTGAACGACATTATGCCCGCATATACGCATTTGCAGCGTGCGCAGCCGATATCCATCGCGGCGTATCTTTTGAGTTTTGTGGAACAGCTTAACCGGGACTGGCTGCGGCTGAAGAACAGCCGACTGTTTCTGAATATTTCGCCGCTCGGAAGCGGAGCGATAGCAGGCTCGTCGCTGCCTTTGGACAGAAAGAAAACGTGCGGACTGCTCGGATTTTCGGATATTACATATAATACGGTCGATGCGGTGTCGAACAGGGACTTCTGCGCGGACTTCGTATTCGACTGCTGTCTGATTT
Organism: uncultured Planctomycetaceae bacterium; assembly: GCA_964449435.1. GTDB lineage: Bacteria > Planctomycetota > Phycisphaerae > Sedimentisphaerales > UBA12454 > UBA12454. Next base: position 16,859 of record CAYUYR010000016.1, read on the forward strand.
CGGCGCATCTGTCGAAACTGGCGGAGGACTGGATTATATTTTCGACGACGGAATTCGATTTTATCCGGAGCGATGACGCATTCTGCACATCGTCGAGTATGATGCCGCAGAAGCGCAATCCGGATATGCTCGAACTGATACGCGGCAAGACGGGAAGCGTTTACGGTTCGCTGATGGCGCTCCTTACGATATTGAAGGCGCAGCCGAGCGGGTATAACCGCGATTTGCAGGAAGATAAGATTCATTGCTTTAAAGCGGCAGATACGATAGAGGCCTGCGTCGATATGGCGCGGGCAATCGTCGAAAATACGGTGTTCAAAACCGATAAGATTTCAGCAGGTCTGGACAAGGGATTTTTGGATGCGACGGCACTGGCGGAATATCTGGTTAAGAAAGGCGTTGCGTTCCGGACGGCGCACGGGATTGTGGGGACGCTTGTGGCTGAGTGCGAAAAAGAAGGCAAGGCTCTTGCGGATATGACGATTGAACAGTTTAAGAAAAGCTGCGATGTAATCGGCGAGGACGTTTATCAGTGTTTGGGCAGTAAAAATGTCGCATCTTCGTACTCGACGGCGGCAGCGGGCGGGCCTGCGCAAATGGCTGAGCAAATAAACTACTGGAAAAAACATCTTTCAAGATGAAAACGACGAGATTCCTCGACTTCGCCCTTAAGGGCTTCGCTCGGAATGACAGGTGCGATATGAGCGGCGGTGAGACAGAGCTTGTTAAATATTTTGCGGCGAAAGGGAAACTGAACGCTGTTAAATTTCCAATCGGTATCGGGGACGATATGGCACAAGTCAAACTGTCCGCAAAATCTTCGGTGCTGATTACGACGGATATGCTGCTCGACGGTACACATTTCGATACGAAAAAGGCAAGTCCGGAACAAATCGGTTATAAATCGATGGCGGTAAGTTTAAGCGACTGTGCGGCAATGGCGACTGTGCCGCTGGCGGCGGTTGCTTCGGTTGCGCTGCCGAGGAATTACGGGGCGGCGAAACTTAAAAGACTGCACAAAGGGCTGCTCATTGCGGCGAAGAAATATAACTGTCGGCTTGTCGGCGGGGATATGACAAGCTGGGACAAACCGCTGGTGGTTAGCGTAGCGATGATGAGTGTACCTGCCGAAACGAAACCTGTCCGAAGAAGCACAGCAAAGGCAGGAGATTTGATTTGTGTAACGGGGACGCTCGGCGGGTCGATTGCCCAAAGACATCTTGAGTTCGAGCCTCGGCTTAAAGAATCGCTTGCGATTGCAAAGGCCGGCGCCAATGCGATGATTGATATAAGCGACGGGATTAGTACGGACTTAAATCATATTTGCAGATTAAGCAAAAAAGGTGCGGTTGTCGAAGCGGATAAGATTCCGATTTCGAGAAACGCCAAAGGTTTAAATTCGGCTCTTAATGACGGCGAGGATTTCGAGCTGCTGTTCACTATGCCGAGAAAGAAATTCGAGCGGTTAAAAAAGCAATGGCGATTTAAGACAAAACTTACCGAAATAGGAAATATCGTCGGCGAAAAATCAGTGAAGATAGAAATGAAAAACGGCAAAGCCGCTGATTTAATACCTAAAGGGTATGACCATTTAGCGAAATGAATAAAACGATAGAAATAATTTCGGATTCGGTCGAGAGGACTTTTGAGATTGGCAAGAGAATCGGCGAGATGCTGGCCGGCGGAAAAGTTGTCTGTCTGACGGGGCCTTTGGGCAGCGGGAAAACGACGCTTATAAAAGGTATAGCATCTGGTTTGGGAGCGGACAAGCCTTCGCAGGTGAACAGTCCGACATTCGTAATCGTCAATGAGTATCAGGGAAGAGTTAATATTTTTCATATAGACGCTTACCGGATAAATAGAGTTTCCGAATTCGAGGCATTGGGGTTCGAAGAGTTTATCGGGCCGGAGTCGATTGTGCTTATCGAATGGGCTGATAAAGTAGCGGGGGCTCTCGAAGGACTCGACTGCATATATATAGATATGCAGCATAACGGACAGGCAAGCCGAAAAATGGGGATTAGCGGACTGAAAAACGCACAAACGCTGAAAAGCTGATATTTTTACCTGTAATTTTGTATTTCACGTCTTATTTCATATAGTTTTATATAGAACATAAATAATCTGTAAAGAATGTTTTCGGACTATTTTGACGGCGATTTTGAGCGGTCTTTAATCGAAAAAAATGAATAAAAAAGGCAGATTAAGTCCTTACGGAGACTAACCGATAGCAAATATAGCAATTAAATTACAAGATAAATGCCTTTATCAGATAAAGGAGCGTAAAATGAGAAAGCGAAACGGTTTTACGTTGGTTGAAATTTTGATAGTCGTGGTCATCCTCGGCATACTTGCCGCGATAGTAATACCGCAGTTTAGTGACGCCAGCGAAGAGGCGAAACTGTCAACCCTTGTGAGCGACCTGCAGGCTGTCCGGTCACAGATACAGCTTTATAAGCTTCAGCACAAAGGTGTATTGCCCGGAGCGGGAGCGGCGACATTCGGCGATGCGATGACAAAGTACACGACCGCAGACGGCGCTTTGGCGACAACACAGACACCGGGGGACGGAGTGTACGAGCCTTATCTGCAGAAGATACCGAAAAATCTGTTTAACAACAGCAACGAAGTGTCGATAGGCGTGGCAAGCCCGCCCGGCGACGACAGCAGCGGCTGGTATTTCAACAAGACAACCGGAACATTTAATGCAAATGATAGTGCTGCTCACGCTGCTCTGTAAAAAGCGGCGAAGCTCCGGCGGATAAAACCGGAGAAAATATACAGGCCGGTCAGTCCGTTAGTTGCGGGACTGGCCGGCTATTTTTGTCCGGCGAGCATCGGTATCCTTCCGGCGTTTCTGAGCAGAAAAATCGTTTTGCCGCAGGAAATTATCACACTACAAACCCTCCAACACCTCAAAAAACACTATTTATGTCATTGAAAACGCCAATAATAGTGGCATCAAGATAGGTCCCAGATAAACACCCCTTGCGACCAAGAGGGTTTAGGGTTATATTTATGTTTTTATTTTCTAAGGATATAAATGGCAGATGACTCAAAAACCGCAAGGCACACAACAGCAGAATCAATAGCCAATACGTTCGAGTGGATTATCACAGCCTTTATTCTGGCTTTCGTATTCAGGGCATTTGTACTTGAGGCTTTCCGTATTCCGACAGGCAGTATGGCTGATACGCTTATGGGCGACCATTTCAATATCCGATGTACCCAGTGCGGCTACAGCTACGAATACAATTTCAATCCCTATGAGCATCAAACTTATAAAACAGCCGTCGGCGGCGGATATTATAAACTTGTGCCGCCGTCGAGATGTCCGAGCTGCGGTTATTACGAAAAGCCGGATATGACTGTTCCGAAGTCAAACGGCGACAGAATACTCGTATTCAAATGTATTTATCAGTTCGCAGAACCAAAAAGATGGGATGTAATCGTCTTTAAAAATCCGACAGGGCCGAAAGAAAATTATATCAAACGGCTAATCGGCAAACCGGGTGAAACCGTCGAGATCATCGACGGCGATATCTATATCAACGACGAACTCGTCAGAAAACCGGCAAAGGTGCAGAACGAAATGTGGATGCCGATTTACAATAATAATTTTCAGCCCATACAGCCGCTCGAAGGCAGATTTAACGGACATTCCTGGCATCAGCCTCTTACCAATGACAGCGCTTCCGCCTGGCAGTTTGACCGTTCAAGACCTGTGAAATTCACCCTGACAAGCGAGCCGGACGAGATTAATATAATGTTCTACGATACACAGAAAGGAAACGATTTCAGGGCAGGCTACGCTTACGGTAATCCGCAATTTTATAAGTATCTGCCCCTCTGCAGCGACCTGATGATGAACTTCAACGCCAAGAGGACGGAAAGCTCCGGCATTATCGGTATCGGACTGACAAAATATCAAACTCTGTACAAAGGCTGGTTTGACTCAGCCGGTCTGATGGTTATAGAAAAAATTGACCCAACCGGACAAACTATCGAACTTGCCAGAAAGCAAATCGAACCTGTTCAGCAGAATAAAGACTTCTTTGTGCAATTTTCAAATGCGGACCATCTGCTCGTATTAAAAATTGGAAAACAGCAACTTGCTTACGACCTCGGCACCGGCAAAGATGATGCAGGAGCTCGGCTCGACGATATAGAACCAAAAGCTCTGATATTCGGTTCGGGCTGTCTGACTATCAGCAATGTATCGCTATATAGAGATATTCACTATATAGGCACAAGGTTTGAAAATACACTGCGGGCAGGCGAAGGAAATGCTTTTATGCTCGGCCAAGACGAATATTTCGCTATGGGAGACAATAGCCCGGACAGCGCAGACTCACGTATATGGGATATAGAAGGAATCGGCAACAATGGCAAAAGCTATAGGATAGGTATTGTACCGAGGGATTATCTGGTAGGAAAGGCGTTTTTTGTCTATTGGCCGAGCGGCTTTCGGCTCGGCAATTCCCAACTCGGTATTATCCCAAACGCAGGCAAAATGAGGTTCATCCACGGCGGACGATAAACAGCCGGATTACGCGTTCACTTCCCCCGCCACAGGAGTCAGACGCTTGCTGATTACTTTCAGCAAACTGCCGCGGTCGATTGGCTTGGAGATATAATCATCACAGCCAATTCCCAGACACTTTTCTTCGTCCTCGCGTGTAATACTTCCGGTCATAGCGATTATCGGCGTTTTAATCCCGAGATTGCGCAGTTTTTTGGTTGCATCAAAGCCGTTCATATTCGGCATCTGCATATCCATAAAAATCATATCGAAAGTCTGCCCATTCACAGCGTCAACGGCCTGGAATCCGTCTTCGGCAATAGTTGCCACAAAACCGAGTTTTTCGAGCAGAAGCTTTATGAGCATTTGATTTGTCAGACTATCCTCTACAATAAGCGCTTTGCCCGAAAAATGGCTGTTTAATTCTTCAGTTTCTTCGTCAGCTTGCAGATTGTTTTTCTTCTGTCCTTTATCTGCAGGCGTATCAGCAGGTATAGAAAGCGTAAAGGTCGAGCCCTTGCCCTCCTGACTTTCGACACGTATGTCGCCGTCCATTAAGTTGACCACCTGCTTGGTTATCGTTAAGCCAAGTCCGGTACCGCCATATTTCCGGGTTGTACTTCCGTCTCCTTGTATAAACGCGTTGAAAATCGTTTCCAGTTTATCAGGATGTATTCCGATTCCCGTATCAGCAACATGGAATTCTATAAAAGGTTTCTGTTCCTTTGTAACGGTTCGGACAGTAAGTCTCACAGATCCTTTTTCAGTGAACTTAATCGCATTATTGACCAGATTAACAAGACACTGACGAAGTCTAACAGGGTCTGTTATTATAACCTGAGGGACATCCGGCATAGATATTATCATAAATTCAAGGTTTTTCTGTTTCGCAGATGGAAGCATCAAAGACTCCACATTTACGAGCAATTCAGGAATACTGCACTCGACAATTTCGGCTTTTATCCGGCCCGTTTCAATTTTTGAAAAATCGAGAATGTCATTTATCAACTGCAGCAGATGCCTTGCGCTGTCAAGTATGAGTTTGACATAGCCCTGCTGTATATCCGACATCTGTTCTTCATAAAGCACTTCTCCGAAACCGATAATGGCATTCATCGGCGTTCTTATTTCGTGGCTCATATTCGCAAGGAACTGGCTTTTGGCAACATTTGCCTTGTCGGCTTCAGCGGCCATTTTATTGGCCGTATCGGTTGCTTTTATCAGCTTTGCGTTTATCTGTTCAAGCCCCTGTCTTGTCTCACGAAGGTTGGCTTCGGATTTCTTTCTGGCGATAGCATACCGTATCGTTTTTATAAGCGTGTATTCGAGGCCGCTGCCCTTGACGAGATAGTCCTCGGCACCGCTGTTTATCGCTTCCAAGCCAACATCCTCATCGTCAAGGCCGGTAAGGACAACAATAGGAACGTTCGGCACAACAGCAGAGACTTTCCGAATATTTTCGTTGCCTCTGCCGTCGGGCAAATTAAGGTCGAGCAGAACAATGTCGTAGCCCGGTTTGGTCAGTTTCTCAAGCGCTTCGGCAAGCGTTTGCGCATAATCGATATTGAAGCGTATCAGACCGGCTGCTTTGACGAGGACAAGCCCGACAAGTCTGCGGTCGAGCGCATCATCATCAACAACTAAAACATTTATTGTCTTGTTGTCTGTTTGAGTCATGGGGTACCCGTTTGCATATAGTAAACCAATAGTCACTTAATGTTTGTATAACTTCCTGGAAATCGGCGAGAGCGATCGGTTTCTCGACATAACCTGCGGCCTGCAATTTAAAACTCATTAGTATATCCTTGTCGGCGTCACTAGTTGTAAGAACGACAATCGGTATAATTTCAAGGCAGGGGTCCGACTTCACAAGTCTCAGAAACTCTCTGCCGCCGAGCCCCGGCATATTTAAGTCCAGCAGAATTAAATCAGGCCGTACGACACTTTTGTCCGTTTTACTTTTTTCAAGATACTCGTGCGCTTCTTCCGCACTGCTTACAACAATCGGCGTATTTGTTATATGCTGACTTTCGAGCGACATTTTTATAAGCTTCTGGTCGCCGGGGTCATCATCCACCAACATTATCGTTGCCGCTTTATACAAATTCATCTTATTCTCCTGAAAACTTTTGGTGACAATTCTGTAATTTTAAAATCAGCTATCCAGCATAACTAAAAGTTGAAAACCAGTAACGAGTCAGTTTCTTGAAAGTGTCGTTGAACTCCTGCGGCGAAGCCGATTTTTGAATATATCCGGCTGCATGTCCGGCATAGCACCCTTCGATATCGCCTTCGTCATCAGAAGTTGTAACAATAACAACCGGTATCGAACACCATTCGTTATCAGCTTTGACTACTTTCAAAAATTCTCTGCCGCCCATTCCAGGCATATTCAGGTCAAGCAATATCAAATTGGGTTTCGGACACTGCTCAGGATTTTCCATACTCGTTCGCAAATAATCAAGAGCTTTTTCGCCACTGGAGACAATCTTGAGATTTACTCTGCTATTGTTGCTTAAAATGGCCGTCTCAATCAGCTTCTGGTCTCCCGGCTCATCCTCTACCAGAAGAACATTTGCTCTTTTCTGTTCGTTCTCCATTTTAAACCTTTCGATTCAGCTTGTTTATAAAGCTGTGAATTCAGTCCTTTGTTTGTTATCAGTCCGCAATTAGCTTCTCCCGCATTGAACTTTACACCTTATGCGTTAGTCGCCATATTAACGGCTGCGGGTTTTTTCGCAGTCGGTATCGTAAACCAGAATGTACAGCCTTTACCGAATTCGGATTCAACACCAATTTGTCCGCCGTGACGTTCTACTATCTTCTTGCATACTGCAAGACCAATACCGGTACCTTCATATTCGTCTCTCGTATGCAGCCGTTTGAACATCGCAAATACCGATTGCTGATATTCAGGCTTAATACCTATGCCGTTGTCTTTTACTTCTACTCTTATCATACCATCGGAGGCGGGTTTGCTGGTTATCGTTATATGAGGAACTATGCCCTTTTCCTGATACTTTATGCCGTTGGCGATAAGATTCTGCATAAGCTGCCGTATTTGGGCCGGGTCAACTTCCACAGACGGCAGCGGCTGCGGCACCTCGACTGCAACCTGTTTTTCCTCCAGCACTATCGAAAGTTCGAGCTGCTGGATCTGCTGAACTATTTCATTCAGGTCAACAATCTCCGGCGGCTGCGATTTCGTGCTGACCCTTGAATAAACCAATAACCCTTCTATCATTTTGTTCATTCGCCGCGCACCGTCTATCATAAATTGCAGGTTTTCAGCGTCATCTTTTTCAAGTTTATTCTGCAGAGACTGCTGCAGCATATCTCCGAAAGCGGATATTTTCCGCAGAGGCTCACGCAAGTCGTGAGACGCTATATAAACGAAGTTCTTCATCTGCTGATTAGCGTCTTCGAGGTCGTGAGTAAGTTTGTCTTTTTCTTCCTCCGCTCTCTTGCGCTCGGTAATATCTGAGTATGAGCCGAGCATACCAACTACATTATCTTCTGCGTCATGCAAAGGCACTTTGTTAGTTTCAATCCACGCCATTTTTCCGTCAGCCTGCTGCTGCGGTTCGATAATAAGATACTTAGGCGTATTGGAATCCATAACCTTCTTGTCATCTTCACGATAGGCGTCCGCTTCTTCCTTTTTCCACGTAAGGTCATAATCGGTTTTGCCTATAATATCGGCGGGCTTTTCAAGTCCCGCGTCCTTGGCGAAATTGACGTTGCAGCCGAGATATTTCAAATCCCTGTCTTTCCAGAATATTGACTGAGGCACGTTATCCATAACAAGCTGCAGCATTTGCCGGGACTGTTTCAATGCCTGTTCGGCCACTTTACGCTCCGTGATATCGCGGAATGACCATACCCTGCCCACGACTCTATTATCTATTCTTTGCGGCTGGGAACATCGCTCATATACTCTGTTGTCTTTAAATTCGAGAATATCCTGCGACTGCGCCAAAGGATTGGCATATAATCTCTTGACCTCAGATATGAACTTTTCAGGCTCGGATAACTGGTCAAGTACAAAATCCAATAATTTAGTGTCGTCTCTGGTTTCGGCTATATCCGTCGGAATCTGCCACAACTGCAGGAACTTCTGGTTATAACTGACAACTTTGCCGTTCAAGTCAACGACAAAAATACCGTCCGCGGTTGATTCGAGTGTCGCAGAATGCAGCGACAGCAGGCTCGATAACTCGTCCTGAGCTTTCTTGCGCTCATCAATCTCACGAACCATCTGTTCGTTGGCTTTGGTAATTTCCTGTGTACGCTCTTCGACCTTTATTTCCAATCCCTCTTTGGCGTCGAGCAATTCGGAATCGCGTTTCTGAATTTGCTCCAACATTCCATTGAACGCGTCGATGAGCAGACCTACTTCGTCATTGCTCTGCTTCATAGCCCGTGAAGAATAATCCTTCTCTTCCGAAACAGCTTTTGCCAACTGGGCCAGACTTAAAATCGGGTTGGAAATAACCGTCTGAAGCCGCGATGAAACCAAAAATGCCGCCAATAGAGATAATACAATAACAAGAGTTATTGTCTGGATATTCCGCATAAGCATTGCGTTCATCGGCTTCAAATCCATTCGGATGCAAACGGTACCGGTCATTACTCTATCGAGAATAATCGGGCTTGTTACGGTTAGAAAACCACCTTTGAAGGCAAAATCGGTTTTCAGATAATCAGACGGATCAACTTCAACCTTGGCTCCACCGCGATAATAAGCCGCAAATAACTTGTTGTCTTTGGTATAAATACCGCCAAAAACAATAGACGAATCCACATGAAGAGCCTGCAATATTTTCTCGGCATCGTCAGGGTCTTGAAACGCAATGGCCGCCTTACTGTTATCCGCTACCATAGCGGCCTGGGTCAGTAAATTCCGCATCATATTGTTGCGAAGCATTCGTTGTTCCCAGCCAATGAATATTGCCCCTGCCAAAACTAAACCGATAGTACAGGCCACCATGATAATCGTCATCAGCTTATACTTTATCGCCATGTTTCGCAGCATAGTCATAACTTTAGTCTTTCGCCTCCTGCGACATTCCAATTACTCTTGTTGCCAATCTTAAAAGCTGGGACCTGATTTTAAGCCCTGCCTGATTAGCGGCATTAGCATCAATTTCAAACCTTACCTTTTGTTCTTCTAATACAAAATTGACAATTCCTCCGCCGGCCTCAAGGAACTTCGGCATATCTCCAACTGTTAAAATATTACTGTCTTTAATTAAATCTATTATTTCCCTGACAACTTTTTCTTCTGAAGGACAAATAAACAATAAATGGCATTTCCTGATAGCCTCGAGCTCCTGATTAAACTCGGCCTCACCGGATTTCTTTAATTCTTCAAGTCCTTTGAATCGCTTCACAGCGACTTTTCTGTCTTTGGCCTGTTTGTCTTTGACAGGGTCGAAGGCTTTCCCGAATGGGTCTTTACCGATGATTCCTATAATTATGGGTTCATTGACAGCAGGCATTTTCTCATCAGTCCAGTCAACGAACATAATGAAGTTATATAGAAATGCAGCTTTGACCTGGTACTCACGGGAAGATGCGGAATCCGCCTGGGCCTTTGGTGCCGTAAACAAAGCCAAAAACAAAAACACAAAAATATAGATTTTAATTTTCATCCGCAGTTAGTCAACCTGCTTTTATATAAACACGGTCTTTCCATTTTGGTTACTTATCCGTAGGCTTAAAATCGGTATAAATAGGCTGCTTATTAACTTAAATAGTGCTTTAATGAAGAAAAATGACTAAAATTACCATATCAGGAAAAATTTATCGGCCCTTTTCTAATTATTATTGTTATTATTATTATTAACATTAACCCGATAATATATATATTTACTGACGACTATATATGAATATAGTGTGGATTCCGTTGCAAATGTTTGAAGCAGAAAGGGTTATATTTGTTTGCCCCATCTGTAGTTTCTCGGGAAAATACTATGAATATTTTAGGAATTTCAGCTTTCTATCATGACAGTGCCGCCGCTCTGGTTTGTGACGGTGAAATTATCGCCGCCGCCCAGGAGGAACGTTTTACTCGCAAGAAGCACGACTATGATTTTCCCCAAAACGCAGTAACTTATTGTCTACAGGAAAGCGGCATCACCGCCGAACAGCTTGATTATGTGGTCTTTTATGAGAAGCCGCTGCTTAAATTCGAACGGCTTCTCGAAACTTACCTGGGTTTTGCGCCGCTTGGTTTTGGCCAATTTCTGATTAGCATCCCCCTGTGGCTAAGGCAGAAACTGCACTTGCCGCGTGAAATGGATAAGGCACTCGAGCATAAATATAAAGGCCGATATGTTTTTACCGAACACCACGAATCGCACGCTGCAAGCGCATTTTTCCCCTCGCCGTTCGAACAGGCAGTGATATTAACTCTTGACGGCGTAGGCGAATGGGATACTGCCGGCTTCGGTACCGGCAAAGGCAATAAAATTGAACTTACCCACGTGATACATTTCCCCCATTCGCTTGGTCTGCTTTACTCGGCCTTTACTTATTTTGCCGGATTCAAGGTAAATTCCGGCGAGTACAAGCTGATGGGTCTTGCGCCGTACGGTGAGCCAAGATATTATGACCTAATAAAGGAAAAACTAATCGACCTCAAGGACGACGGCTCGTTTCGCCTGGATATGTCCTACTTTCCATATTGTCATAAGACGCTGATGGTCAATAAAAAGTTTGAACAGCTTTTTGGCGGCCCTGCCCGCAAGCCGGAAGCGCCCCTTACGCAGCGAGAAATGGATATTGCCGCATCCATTCAGATGGTTGCCGAAGAGGCGATGCTCAACGCCGCAAAGTATGTGCATCGTCAGACCGGAATGAAAAATCTTGTACTGGCAGGCGGTGTTGCACTTAACTGCGTCGGCAACGGCAAAATATTGCGTGAAGGACCTTTCGATAATATCTGGATTCAGCCGGCGGCAGGCGATGCAGGCGGTGCACTGGGGGCAGCATTGTTTGTGTGGTATCAACTGCTCGGCAATGAACGCAAGACAGACGGCATCGACAAACAGCACGCATCGCTGCTGGGTCCTTCCTACGATAACCCGCAGATATGCACTTACCTTGATTCCATCGGCGCTAAATATCACACGCTTGAAGACAGCCGGCTGTTTGACAATGTGGCGGACTTAATCAGCCAGGAAAAGGTTATCGGCTGGTTCCAGGGGCGCACAGAATTCGGCCCGAGGGCGCTGGGCAATCGCAGCATCATCGGCGATGCCCGCAGCGAAAAAATGCAGACGGTAATGAACCTCAAAATCAAGTTCCGCGAGTCGTTCCGCCCATTTGCACCCTGTGTGCTTCGAGAGGATGTTGATAAATATTTCCAGATGCGTCCCGAAGAGGACAGCCCGTATATGCTGCTGGTCGCTGCTGTTTGTGATGATAAGCGTCTGGCTGTAAATACGCCGCCTACGGCATTAAAAGGCCTGGATAAATTAAAGGCCAGGCGAAGTGTCGTACCTGCCATAACACATGTGGATTATTCCGCGAGGATTCAGACTATAGACAAACAGCGACATCCGAAGATGCATCAATTGCTAACAAAATTCAAGGAAAAGACCGGCTGCCCGGTCATCATCAATACAAGTTTCAACATACGCGGCGAGCCTATTGTCTGCACACCCGAACATGCATACCGATGCTTTATGGCAACAAATATGGATGTTCTTGTTATGGAAAACCAGGTGATCTACAAGGAAGAACAACCACAGACGGCACAAAGCGAGATAGACCAGTACAAGGCAAAATTCCAGCTGGATTAATTCAAAAGGAAAAGCTAATGTCACTTGTGAAAATAAACTGGGACCCAAATCGAAAAGAGCTCGGCAATTTTGGAAAAATCGCTCTGGCGGCACTGACCATCGTATCTTTGCTGCTTTATATAATTAAAGGGATTGCTGTTAAATGGGCTTTGATTATTTTTGCTGCCGGTGCGGTTATTTTTATTATAAGTCTAATTTCGCCAAAAGTAACCCGTCTTATTTATCTGGGCATGACGCTGGCTGCTGCGCCTATCGGTTATGTGGTCAGCTTTATTGTACTGGCTTTGTTTTATTTTCTGCTTATCACACCGATAGCACTTGCGTTCCGACTGGCGGGCCGCGACCCGCTTAATCGCCGGTTCGAACAGGATACGGATACTTACTGGATTAAGCGTCGCCAGCCCGACCGCCTCGACCGCTATTTCCATCAATTTTGACAGGATTGGAGAAAATAAATGTCCAATGACACTCAACAAAACAGAAACAACGAATTTAATAAACTTGCACAGCAGCAGCGTTCCTCACTGGTGGCTGAATTCTGGTTTTTTATCAAACACAACAAGAAATGGTGGCTGTTGCCGATACTGATTATACTGCTGCTTTTAGGGTTGTTTGTACTGCTCGGCGGTACAGCAATAGCACCGTTTATTTATCCGCTTTTCTAACGCTGTATAGCTTCCAGTACTTTACGTATCTTGATGGAATTAGGGTCTATCTCTAAAGCGGCACGAAGCTCTTTGAGCGCCTCATCCCTGTGCCCCTGTGTATTCAAAAGAATACCCAGGTTGAGGTGTAGAACCGAATCATCCGGCAAGAAAAGTAATCCCTTGCGATACGTCTTCGCTGCTTGGTCAAGCTTACCCTGCTTGTACAACAATGCTCCCAGATTGCTGTACGCTTGTTTGTGTTCCGGCTGCAATTGTATCGCTTTAAGGTAATGTTCTATGGACTTATCGAACCTGCCCTGCATTTGATATGCCAATCCTAAATGATAATGTGCATCGGCATAGGTAGGCAGAATTCGCAGCACCTTCAGACTATAGGCGATAGATGCATCAAGACGGCCCATCTGGCCTAATAAAAGACCCAATTCGGCGTATGCCCAATGAGAATGTGGGAAATGAGCAGCCAAAAAGCGATACTGCTCAACTGCCGCCCAAGCATTTTTCAAATCTTCAGATAGTAATTTGCCGTATTTCCGACGCAACCACCAGTCTGAACCGTCAGTCTTAATTGCACTTTGATACTCGGCAGCGGAGTTTTTAAGGGACCCATGAGAAAGGTAAGTCTCAATGGCCTTGAGCTCTTGCTCTATTCGACTAACCTGCTGCTTATGGTAAAGCTGGTTGGTGAACGGCACTCTCTTTATATAGGCATTAAGAATATTATAGGTAATGTTGTATCGGTCCCAATCTGTGTATGCTAAATGTCGCGCACATTCTGCCTCGGTGGACAATGGTCGTTCATCTACTTTATGACGTTTTATCCGCTCCGGAAGTATCTTTTCGACCTGCTCGAAAACTGTCTTGGCCAAAAGATAGTTGCCCTTGAAATTCAGGTGCACGTGCTCATAAAACAGTTCATTGCCGGTGGTTTCGTAGGGGCTGTTTTCTTCAAAAACCTTGACCGCATCGACCAGATAAACATCTTCCGCAACCCTGCCATCAGCTACAGTGCGAATAATTTCGTTGATGTGACTATCAGCACGGAACCGAAGTGTATCCAGCTGTTGCGCTTTAATATACCTGTCCTTGGCCTTGTCATGTTCTGCCATAGCCCAATAACATCGGCCCAGACGAAACTGAAGGTCGGCGTAACAACCATCAATTTCGGCAGCGGCCAGATAATGTTCCACCGCCTTGGTATAATCGCCGGCTTCTTCTCTGTCTATCCCTTGTTGGTAAATATCATCCCACTTTTTCTCCTCCGTCTCAGTTATATCCGGACGATGAAGAGAAGCAAACGGCGGACTGTCTTTCAAGTTACTGCCTACTGTACAGAAAATTATCTTTGTTCTACTTTTGCGAGCTATCTGGCTAATATCTTTAAGGTTTCTTTCAAAATGCTGGTAAACTGTTTTCAGATGAGGGTCATCGGCTCGCACCTGCTTTCCCAGAAATATCTTCATTCCATGCCAAACTTGCGGGATATCCTCCTGATCAGCCGCTAATGCGAACAAATTCGTTATCAGTTGTCCCACTCTGGCGGCTTTAAGGGCAATTCCAAAACGAATGAGGGGCAAACTCGAGGAAAATGGTGTAAAGACAGTTCCTGCCCCGTATGGCCCGACAACCTCGTTGTTGCCGAGATATACGATAAACAGGTCCGGCTCGTGCCTGGCGCAGTCCTTGGCTATCTCCAGAACCACATGGGAATTTATAGCCACCATAGCGCCGGTAACAAGCTCAAAATTCACCCCCGGATACTCCTGCCGTAACATTACCCGGAGAATTCGTCCAAAACTAAATGCAGGGTCCGGAACACCCTGAGCAGCAGAAGCGCCCAGTACAAAAATTCGACAGGTATCGTCCGGCTTATCCGCAGGGAAAATGAACGGGTCGGCTGACCTGGCGATGTTTCGCGGAAAGAACCGCCAGCCAAATTTGACATTGTCACAATAAGATACCATGCCGTTCACTTCAGACTTGATAGTAGAGGTGGCAGGGAAGCCGTAGCCGACTATACGAAAGGTAATCTCCAGCAGCAAAAACAGTAAAGCAGGAACAACAGTAATCGCAATAATGCGAAACAACCAGAGGCGCCAGCCGGTTATCGGCCTGTCTGACACTCTTTTCATCATTCATCAAATCCCTTCAATCGCGCTCTTTCAATATGGCCTGCAGTGCTCTACGTGTCTTGATGGAATTATGTCATTACTCCAGCACTATCATAAAAATACCACGCAGTACCTAAAAAAGCAATGCTCATCATAACCCTATAACAACATTTTACAGTTTTCTGAAACATTTTTATATTATTTTTTGTCATATTAGGACTCCACAAATGGGCTGAGCTCTCTTAGGCGATTGACGATAATAGGCATTTTTTCAATCACAAAGTCCACTTCATCTTCGGTATTGTACATACTTAAGCTGAATCTAATCGAGCCGTGAGCGGCGGTGAAAGGAACGCCCATCGCCCGCATAACGTGGCTTGGCTCAAGGGCGCCGGAAGTACAGGCAGAACCGCTGCTGGCACAGATTCCGAACTGGTCGAGCAAAAGCAGAATCGCTTCGCCTTCGATAAATTCAAAACTGATATTCGTAGTGTTCGGCAAACGATTGATTTTGTCGCCGTTGAGCATTGCGCCGGGGCAGGATTTCAAAATCGCGTTTTCGAGCTTGTCGCGAAGTTTTTTAACCTTTGTATTTTCCTCTCGTATTGATTTGGCGGCAAGTTCGGCTGCTTTGCCAAGACCAACAATGCCGGAAACGTTTTCAGTTCCCGCCCTTCTGCTTTTTTCCTGATGGCCGCCGACAATAAACGGAGAAATCCTTGTGCCCTTTCTGATATACAGAACGCCGATGCCTTTTGGGGCGTGGAGCTTGTGGCCTGAAAGACTGAGTAAATCAATATTGCTCTTGTTGAGATTCAATGGGATTTTGCCGACGGCCTGGACGGCATCGGTATGAAAAACAACGTCCTTTGCCTTGACGATTTCGGCGATTTTATCCATCGGGAAAATAACGCCTGTTTCATTATTGGCGTACATTATAGTTACAATCGCGGTATCGTCATCGACTTGCGATTCAAGCTCGTCGAGGTTAATTTGGCCATATTTATCAACGCCGAGCTCGATAACCTTGTAACCCTGCGCCTGTATTTCACGACAGGTTGCCAGAACGGCGGGATGCTCGACACGGGTAGTGATGATTTTTTTCTTTTCAGGATAAGCGGCCAAAACGCCTTTTATGGCGGCGTTGTCGCTTTCAGTGCCGCAGCCTGTAAAAACGATTTCGGAACTGTCGCAGCCGAGAAGAGCGGCGAGCGATTCTCTGCTTTGTCTGATATGTTTTTCGACCTGACCGCCGAAAGTGTGCATACTCGACGGGTTGCCGTAGAGGTCGGTCAAAAACGGTTTCATCGCTTCGAAAACTTCCGACGCTATTTGTGTCGTAGCGTTATTATCAAAATATATCACTTTTGACATTTGTTCGCTCCGCTAAAAGGAAGTAAGGAAGTAATGAAGTAAGGAAGTAAGGAAAGACCACGGATTATTTGCCGATTTATTAAAATTCATAGAATTATTCTTTCTGAAACGTTTCCAAATTTTTCATTAAAGAATTAAGCATCGCGCCAACTCTGTTGTAATCATTATAAAGCCTGCCATGAATATCCGATGAAATATATTTGCAATCTTTTGAAAAATCGAGCCAAACTTTTGTTTCCTCACAAGAGCCATTAGAATCATTAAGATGTCTCATAAAAACATTTTCATATCTTCTTTTTGCCCAGCCTTCAGCGATATTGCCCGGCACAGACCTCGAAGATTTCCGAATCTGACTGACAAGTGAATAAGCTTCTTCTTTTGGAAATGTTTTAGTTATCTCGAATATTTCCATAGCCAATTTATACGATAATTGATATGCCGCTAAATCCTTATATGTTTTAATTGCTGATTTTATCCTGGAATTACTTTCCTGTATTTCCTTATTTCCTTGCATCTTTACTTCCCTACATCTTTTTAATCGGCCTGCTCTTCAACAATAATATCCTTGCTGACAAATTCCCGCAGTCTGCCCTCAACGACGTCTTTCATAGTAAACTCGGCTGTGGGACATTGCGAACACATACCGCGAAAAGCAATGAAGACTTTACTGCCCTCAACATCAATCAAATCTATATCGCCGCCGTGGGCTTTCAAAAGCGGGCGAACCTGCTCGCTGATTGTCTTTTGGATGAGCTGAATCTTCTGCAGATTCGTTAATTTTTTAGGTTTGGCCGGAGCCGCAGCGCCAGTTTCTTTTTTGCCTCGTATTTTGTCGATGATTTGCTGAATTTCGCCGCGACAAGAGCCGCATCCGCCGCCTGCTTTGCAGTAATTTGTAACCTGCTCGACGGTTTCGATATCATTTTCGATAATGACCTTTTCAATTTCCTTATCCGTAACGCCGAAACAGGTACAGACAATTTTGCCTTCGGCTTTTTGGGGCGGTTTTCCCTTTCCGGTGCGGTAATTGGCAATCGCGGCCTGAAGAGCCTCCATACCCATAACCGAGCAGTGCATTTTTTGCTCCGGCAGGCCGCCAAGCTTATCGACTATATCCTTATTAGTAATCTTTTCAGCCTCTTCGATGGTAAGGCCTTTTACCATTTCGGTCATTATCGAGGCCGAGGCGATTGCGCTTGCGCAGCCGAAGGTTTTAAACTTTACATCGGCAATTCTTCCGTCCTTGTCGAGTTTGAAAGTCAGCTTGAGCATATCGCCGCAGGCAAGAGAGCCTTCTTCACCGATACCGTCAGGATTTTCGACTTCGCCGGCATTTACCGGATGAAGGAAATATTCCATAACTTTTTTATTATAATCCCACATATTTTTAGTCCTTAACTTTGGACTTTTTTCAAGGCGTTGTCAAAATCGGCGATAATATCGTCGATGTGCTCAGTGCCGACCGAGACACGGACGAAATCCGGACTTACGCCGGCGGCGAGCTGCTCAGCTTCGCTCAACTGCTGATGGGTCGTGCTTGCCGGATGAATGACCAGAGTTTTGCTGTCGCCGATATTAGCAAGATGGCTGGCAAGCTTTACACTGTTGATAAATTTTACCCCTGCCGCTCTGCCGCCTTTCATGCCGAAGCCGAGGACCGCGCCGGCGCCGTTCGGCAGATATTCTTTCGCCAATTTGTAATCCGGATGAGATTTCAATCCCGGATAATTGACCCAACCAACCGCGCTGTGTTTTTCGAGCCAATTAGCAAGTGCAAGAGCGTTTTGGCTATGACGCTGCATTCTCAAATGAAGCGTTTCGATGCCCTGCAGGAACAGAAATGCATTAAACGGCGACATACAGGAACCCATATCGCGGAGGAACTGTGTTCGGGCTTTTATAATATAAGCAAGCGGACCGACAGCTTCGACATATTTTACGCCGTGATAGCTCGGGTCGGGCTCGGTCAATTCGGGATATCTGCCGTTCGTCCAGTCGAATTTACCGGAGTCGATAATGGCGCCGCCGATACTCGTGCCGTGTCCGCCGATAAATTTAGTACAGCTATGGACGACAATATCGATGCCGTGCTCGATGGGACGAAATAGAATCGGCGTCGCAACGGTATTGTCGCATATCACAGGCATCCCGTTATCGTGAGCAATCTGTGCGATTTTTTCGTAATCAAGAATGTCATTTTTCGGGTTGCCGATAGTCTCGATGTAAATCAGTCTCGTGTTTTCCTTTATCGCCTCGGCGAAATTCTCAGGCCTCTTAGGGTCAACAAAAGTTACATCAATGCCCAATTTCTTAAACGTATGACTGAAGAGCGTAACCGTCCCGCCGTAAAGCGAACTGGAGGCAACAATGTGACCGCCTGCACCGCAAATATTGAAAATACTTACATATATTGCCGATTGTCCGGAACTGAAACCGAGACCGCCGATACCGCCTTCGAGCGCAGCAAGACGTTTTTCGAGGACATCCGTCGTCGGATTCATCAGGCGAGTATAGATGTTGCCGAATTCTTTCAGCGCAAATAAATTCGCCGCGTGGTCTGTATCCTTAAACACATAACTTGTCGTCTGATAAATCGGCACCGCCTTGCTTAATGTAGCCGAATCAACCTCCTGGCCTGCGTGCAGAGCCAGCGTCTCAATATGATACTTTTTTTCTTCCATCTCTATTTATCCTTTCGGCAAAACTGCTATCATTCTGTCGAGTGCTTTTCTCGCTTTTTGGGCGATGTCATCGGGCACTTTTACAATATATTTATTATCTTCCAGTGAAAACAGGGCTTTTTCGAGCGTAATTTTCTTCATATTCGGACAAATAAACTTCTCCGAAGCAGGATAAAAAGTTTTGTCCGGATTCTGTTTTTTCAAAGTATGAATAATGCCGATTTCGGTGGCAATTATAAATTCTTTTTTATCGCTGGTTCGTATATATTTGAGCATTTGTCCTGTGCTCAAAAGCTCATCGGCACAATTTCTTACCGGTTCGGGACATTCGGGATGCGCAAGCAGAATCGCAACCGGATGGGCGGCCTGAATTTTCTTCACATCGTCGGCGGTCGCGAAAATATGCGTCGGACAATAGCCAGGCCAAAGAACCATATCCCTGCCGGTTCTTTGTTTTACGACCTGACCGAGATTTTTGTCCGGCACAAAGATAATTTTCTTTGAGGCATCGAGCGAATTTGCGACATCGACCGCGTTCGAGCTTGTGCAGCAGTAATCGCTGATTGCTTTTACCTCGGCAGGACTATTAACATAACAGACGACGAGTGCATCCAGATATTTTCGCTTCAATTCTTCAAGCTGGGCGGCGGTAATCATATCGGCCATCGGGCAGCCTGCGTTTTTGTCGGGCAGCAGAACGGTTTTTTGCGGCGAAAGAATCGAGGCTGTCTCAGCCATAAATAAAACACCGCAGAAAACAATTATATCAGCGGATGTATCTGCGGCCTTTCGGCTCAATTCGAGCGAGTCGCCGGTAAAATCGGCAATACCCTGAATTTCGCCCGGCTGGTAATTGTGCGCAAGGATTACCGCGTTTTTCTTCTTTTTCAAATTATTAATTTTTTCAACGATGTTGTCGAACATTACTTTTTCGCCTTTTTCTGGATATAAACAAGTTCCGGGCTGGGCATTGAAACAATAACACCGGCGGGGACAGAATCCTTAATCCAGACGTTTCCGCCTATTACGGCGCCTTTCCCGATTGTTACATCGCCGAGAATAGTCGCCTCGGCGTAAATCGTAACGTCGTCTTCGATGGTCGGATGTCTTTTTACGCCCCGCAGACTCTGACCTTTTACCGGTGCAAGAGCGCCGAGCGTTACTCCCTGATAAATTTTTACGTTATTTCCTATAATCGAGGTTTCGCCGATGACGATGCCTGTTCCGTGGTCGATGAAAAAACTTTCGCCTATTTTCGCGCCGGGATGAATGTCAATTCCCGTTTCGTGATGGGCACGTTCGCTCATAATTCTCGGAATCAGCGGCACATTTCTCATATAAAGTTCGTGCGCAATTCTATGGGTCGTAATCGCCCGCAGGCCGGGATAGCTCAAAACTATTTCCTCAAAACTCGAAGCGGCAGGGTCGCCGTCAAAGGCGGCCCGTATATCGGTCTTGAGAAGCCTGCGTATCTTCGGCAATTGCGTCAAAAGATGCCGCGTAACTTCCTGAGCCATAACACGGCAACTGTCGCAATCGGCTTTTTTCAATCTGCACTGATGCAGCAGCGAGCTTTCAATCTGCTCGGAAAGCTGTTCCTGAATCCTGCAAAGAATATCGCCGATGACAAAAGTAATGTTCGCATTCGTAACTTCCGTGGCGCCCGTATAGCCGGGAAAAATCACTTCCATAAGCAAATCGAGAATTTCGCGTATCCTGTCCCGCAAAGGAAGATTTTTAGTGTCGATAAAATTAATGCCCGAATCATCTTCATAAGTATCGACAATCGCCTTGACAAACTTTTTAATGTCATCGTTTTCCATATTTTTGCCTCTTATTGAAACAGTTCGGTCGAAATATATCTTTCGCCAGTGTCGCAGATAATCGTTACGATAACCTTTCCTTTATTTTCCGCTCTTTTCGCGATCTGCAGCGCGGCAAAAACATTAGCACCGGAGCTTATGCCCGCAAGTATGCCCTCTTTGGCGGCAAGCTGCTTTGTGGTCTCAATCGCATCTTCATTTCTGACGCAGATAATCTCGTCCAATATATTTCTGTCGAGCACACTCGGAACAAAGCCTGCGCCGATGCCCTGAATTTTGTGCGGGCCGGGCTTACCACCTGAAAGAACAGACGAATCGACCGGCTCTACGGCCACTACTTTGACAGACGGTTTATATTTTTTAAGCACCTGTCCGCAGCCTGTAATTGTACCGCCAGTTCCGACACCGGCAACAAATATATCGACCTGACCATCCGTATCGCGCCAGATTTCCTCAGCCGTGGTTTTGCGGTGTATTTCGGGATTTGCGGGATTGTCGAACTGCTGGAGCACAACCATATTTCCGCTGTTGCTGACCAAACGCTGGGCATAGGCAACCGCCCCTTTCATACCCTCGGCGGCGGGAGTCAAAATAATCTCGGCGCCGAGTATTTCGAGGAGTTTTCTTCTTTCGATACTCATCGATTCCGGCATAACCAATGTGAGCTTATAGCCCTTTACGGCACAAACAAAAGCAAGGCCGATGCCTGTGTTGCCGCTTGTCGGCTCGACAAGCGTCGTATGCCGGTTAATTCTGTCCTGCTTTTCAGCGGCCTCAATCATCGCAAGGCCGATTCTGTCCTTGACAGAGCCGCAGGGATTGAAAAACTCCATCTTGCCGAGAATCTGCACATCGGTCGGACCAAGAGTGTTAATCCTTACCAGCGGCGTATTGCCGATAGTTTCAGCCAGATTGTTATATATCTTCGTCATAATATGTCCAATCGAATTTAAATTTGATAACTCATATTTTGTTTTTCCTTTGCCGTCATTTCGACGAGGTCCTGCAGTGTCTTGTTTTCGAGTACGCTCAATATAGCGTTGTCAATTTGTACCCATAGTTTCCTTGTCGCGCAGTCGGCGTGGCTGGGACAGATATTTTCATATTTGACGCATTCGACGGTGAGCATCGGCCCTTCGAGCGTCCTGAAGATATCACTTAACTTTATCTCGCCAGGCGCAGCGGCAAGCACATATCCGCCGTGCGGCCCGCGAATACTCCTGACCAGCCCTGCTGTTTTCAGCATCGCTACAAGCTGCTCAAGATACTTATTAGATATATTCTGACGCTCGGCCATTACCTTAATCTGCAAAGGCCTCATCTTGTAAGCAAGGGCAAGCTCGAGTAAAGCCCGCATACCATATCTTGTTCTCGTTGAAAGCTTCATAACTTTCTCCTAAATTCCTATGGTTTTAGTAGTATTCTATATATAATACGAAGTTTTGTCAAGTGGGTAAGATTTTCTTTTCCCTTTCCAGTCGGCTGATAAAATTTCATTGTAAAAGATGTAAAAAGCCGATATAATGATGTAGTGAGGTTGCCCCTGCGGTGTACGACAGAAAGGTTGATATTTGAAGAACCGATGCCCATATTTTAGGGAGTCGGAACCTGCCGGTTCGAAAACGCCCCCTCGAGGGGACTTTCGGACGCTTGAAGCTGACTTACCACTTTAAAATACCGGGTTCTTTAAATAGCCTTTCACCGGCACAGGCGGAGGCCGCCAAGCGTAATAAAAAAGGTCTGTTTCGGCAGACCTTTTTTATTACGCAGCGGCAACAGTATAGCCAAGACCCAGGCCTCCTATAAGCACATCAAGAAGCTTATCTTTTCGCCCGTCTAAGACCAGCGTTGCCAATGCCCGTTCGCTTGTATTGACTGAACTCGACATCAGCATCTCGTGGTCAAACGCAACCTCATAAACAAGCTCATCAGGAACAGAAGGCGACCGGCGCCGACGAAGCACCAGTCCCCCCCCCCCAAAGGGGTCTTCTGATAATCCAGTTCTTCAAAAAATTGTGACATAATATAATAATCTCTCTCAAATTTTCTGCTGTCCGGCCAAAGGAGAAACGGGGCCGCTCTTTTGCATCAATACGACGTCTTTGGCGGGAATCTCACAATTCCATCCGAACTGCGACGCGATATATTTGAACGTTTCCTCGCGGTAAAATACCACGTGTGTTGGGTCTCGCCGGTAATGCCAGTTTTCGAATTTCATATCATCTGTCTGAAAACAGGTCATAATACCCAGCCAACCGGCCGGATTCAGCATTGCGTCGAGCCGTGCAAATTCGCAGGCAGGCCGATGGAAATGCTCAACCACCTCGGAACAGATAATAAAATCGTATGTCCGGTTCAAAACTGAAACCTCCGGGTAAAAGAACGGGTCGTAAAAGTGAACAACGCAGCCCGTCTCGGTGAGCATTAGCCCCAGTGCCGGACCCTGTCCGCATCCGAAGTCCAAACCCTCCGCGCCGGGCCGAAGTTTCTTAATTAACGGCTCGGCAAGCTTGCTTAAGAATTTTCGATAGCGCGTATCTTTCGGATCATTTTCATGCAGCAGATACCGTGAACGCTCGGTTTGGATATCAGGAAGCTGCGTGCTCTCGAGAAATATCGCGGAACACTGCGGACATCGCCAATACTCCCGCCGGTCAACCGTACTGAAAGGAACTGCCTGGCCGGAAAGACACACTCGGCATGCAACAGCAGAATCGCAGGAATTGTGCTCTATATTTAATTCACTCATTGCCCCTACGCTTTCTATTATAGCATTTTTCTGTAAATATGTTATTATACAGACTCTTAAGATTGGATACAGTCAAAATCCCTATGAACAGAAACAGGATACTAATTCTGGGCGTAACCGCCGGCGGAAAGGGTAAACTGGCCTTCGAGCTGGCAAAGAAAATCGGTGCCGAAATCATCAGTATCGACTCGATGAAGGTCTATCGCAGGATGGACATCGGCACCGCAAAACCGTCAAAGGAAATCCGCAAACAAATAAATCATCATCTTATTGATGTCGTTGAGCCGAGCGAACCCTTCAGCGTTGATGCCTTTTTGTCCCTGACCGAAAAAGCCGTAAAAGACATCGAAGCAAAAGACAAGCCCATCGTCGCTGTCGGCGGAACCGCGATGTATATCAAGGCCATTCTGTACGGCATCTTCGACGGCCCGAGCACAGACGAAAATATCCGCTTGCAGTTGAAACAGCAAATCGCCGAGCTTGGCCTTGCAGGGCTTCATAAAAAACTAACCGATGTTGACCCTGCCGCCGCAGAGAGAATCCATCCTAATGATGAAAAAAGAATTATCAGGGCATTGGAAGTTTATGAATTAACGGGCAAACCCATTTCAGGTTTTCAGCAGCAGTTTTCCGCTCAGCCCAAAGACGACTGGCTCGTAATCGGCCTG
>CAYUYR010000017.1:0-37054 GCA_964449435.1 uncultured Planctomycetaceae bacterium
GGTATAGGGTTTTCGCCGTTCGCGCCGGGTACTGTGGCCAGTTTATTTACGCTGATTATTTTTCTGGCAGTTCATTATTATTATCCTGTGCCGATTATATGCGGAATTGTCGTTATATTTATGATTATATTATCATCCGTATTGTGTCTGCTTTTTACGGGCGAGGCTGAGAAACAATACGATGTAAAAGACCCCGGCTGGATAGTAATAGACGAAGTTGCCGGCCAGGCGATGGCGCTTCTGCCGGCGGCAATAACGAGCCAAAAAGTGCTCGTATCGGCGGTTGGGGCGTTCGTGCTGTTCAGGATTTTTGATATTCTTAAGCCTCCGCCGATACGTGAAATTGAGCGGCTCGGCGGCGGATTAGGCATTCTTATCGACGATTTGGTCGCGGGTATTATGGCCGGAACGGTTCTATGTATAATTACGTTTCTCGTTTCGCTGGTACAATTAAGTGATTGATAAATCACCTCTTACAGAGTATCATTTCAAAAACTTTAAGACTATACAAGAGACTTTATGGCCTTTGATTATAATATAGAATTCTGCAAAAATTTAAATTTTCGCTATGAGCAGCTCGGCCTTGCAAGGCCGAAGAGCCCCAGCAGATACGAGCCTGGGACAGAGCTTGTCTATGATTTCGAGCCTGTCGGCACAAGTGAAAAAGTCAAAGTAAAATTGGCAGTCGAGCATTTTGTCGGCGGGGGATTCGCAGGGCAGGTTTATAAGGTAAAAATACTCGAAATCGATAGGCCCGAAATTTGTCCGGAATTGTCGGTTGGTCAGATTTGCGCGGTCAAAATTCTCATTCCGCCTTCAGGGTTCAGCAAACTGTTTCGTAATTTTCTTTACTGGGTTGGTTTCTGGGGGCCGTTTCAGCTTCAGGTTAATCCGGCGGCAGCAAAATCCGGAGGACTGTGGCAGAAATTTATCCGCAGGGCGGCAAAAATAAAATTCGGCGATGAAAGAAGCGTTGTCGATATTTACGGTACGTTTGTCGATAATCAGATGGGCAGCTGCGGGGAAATAAGCGAATGGATTGACGGACGAACATGGCGGCTGGAAGTGGACGACCATATTGATTTGCTGAAAAAATGGCGAAGAGGACAAGGTGTTGATACCGAAAAACTCGGCTCGGCTGAATACCGCACAAAATATATTTTTATGCACGAATTTGTAAATCTGCTGCACGAAGTCGGCGCACACGAATTCGCAAGGCAATACGAATGGACGACACTGAAGAGCCAGCCTAATTGTCTCAAGCGCCTTGAAACGGGAAACGAGCCGGATAAAGGGCTTGCGGCGGTCGATTTCAGGGCAGGTCTTGCGCTGCTGCCGTTTCTGCCGATGAGTCCGGGCGATTTTAAACTTATATGGCAGGGTCTGAATCGCGGCTCGCTCGTGCAGTTTGACAGGGGCGATTTAAATAAACTGAAAAACTATATCGACGAGCATAAAGAACACTTCAGCGATATGGGGGGGCTGTACGATAAACTCGCAGAGGCGGACGATATTTACAGGAATTCGATTCCCGATGTAACGCATAATCATATTCGATTGCTTTCGAGCGGCAAGTTATGGTCAACTATTTTCAGCAGCGCAGTCGTCGGCTGGAAGGTAAGAAATATTATCGACGAAAAAGGTTTTGAAAAACTGCGGATGAGCAAATTCAAAACTTTTGTTTTCTTTTTGCTCGGTATTTTGCCGATTTTGGGGCCGGTTTTACGGAAATTCTGGTGCCATCAAGACTGGCGAAAACATTATATCGGGGTTCTGACCGATTTCGGATATTTCAAAAAAGCCTTTAACGGCAAGGCAATCGAATTGATTTCAAGCTGGCACAGGAAGGGCAGAATTTCGCAGAGCAAAGGGGAATTGCTTTTAAAACAGCCGTGGCGGATTTTGGAGCATCTGCCGTTTCTGCTTTTGATTTTTCCGTCTTTGCACAGGCTTTTGACGGATTGGCAGTTCGCGAAAGAAAAACTTTATTATTTAACGGTCAGGCCGGTTAAGTTGTATTTCAACGCGGACCTTCGCAAGCAATGGCTCGGCGATATGGTCAAACAAGGGCAGAAAAAACATATTCTCGCCGATGAGGACGCCGAGACGATAATGTCTCAAATTAACGAGCCTTTCATCGACAAGTATTTAAAAAGCCTTGCGGTTCACGTCTGCACGCTGCCTGTAACACAGATTGTTTCGGTTATGGTCGCGGCTATTTACTGGCTTACACATCGAGGCGACCCTAACGCATGGGCGGTTGGGCTTGGAATAATTGCGATTTTTCAGGTGGTTCCGATTTCGCCCGGCTCGCTTGTGCGGGGTTTATATGTCGTTTATATGGTTATAAAGGATAAGAGTTTTAAGGATTATAATATCGCAGTGTTTTTGGGATTTTTCAAATATGTCGGCTATCTTGCGTTTCCGATACAGATGACGTACCGCTATCCTGCTCTTGCGAGATTTATGGCGGCTCACTGGGCGACCGATGCGGTTCATATTGTTCCTGTTTTCGGCGAAAGGGGAGCACTGTTCGAACACGCGATATTCTGCGTTTTCTATAACTGGCCGCTGACGATTCGCAGACGTATGAGAGCAAGGGCGGCTTTGCGCGGAAAATTGTCCGCAAGATATTGGCATATACTTCCAATCGCTTTTGCCGCTGCGATGATATTGGAATTTTTCGTGCAATGGCACTTTAAGACCGTTGCTGTTTTGGTTTGTATCGGCGTCGGAGCAATGGTAACGATTTACTGCGGCAGGGCGGGACTTTTGAAAAGAATTGCCGCTGCGGCGATGACCGGCTTTTTAACGGCGATTTTCTATACACTTTTGGGCGTTATGGCAAACAGCGTCCCCACTTCTGATATAATAGTTTCCGCGATTTGGCGATGTTTCGGGTTCACAATAGTGTCGGCTATTGGAGCGGTTTTAACGGAAATGTTTCTGCCGGACGTCGAAAACCGTTGAAATTAAAAGAGTTAGGAATTTATTTGTTTTTATCGGCCTTTTATGGGAGAATAAGGCCATAATGGGTTTTACGGAGTGAGTCCCGTTAGAAAATTGCAGGTTGACAGAAAACCCTGCAGTGAGGTTTTTTCTAACAGGATTTACTCATAGTTGTTTATTATTGTTTTTCTAACGGGATGAGGCATTATGTCGATAAGTTACAATTCATTTTGTGACGATTTTTATGTAGATATGTATATAAATACAAGGTTCGACCTGCCTTCGGACAGGGATATCCTGCTTTCCTTTTTCGAGAGGATTAAAAAGCAGTTCCCGACGATGACCACACTTGGCAGGGAAAGCACGGAGTTTTGTCTCGATGAGACTCCTCTGTCGGGTCGGAACCGCTGGGTGAGTGTCGATATCGACCGTCTTGGCGCCGGCTGTGTCAATCCCGAATCTTTTCAGCAGGCATTCGAGCTGCCGAAGTTTGTTATAGAGCTTCTTCCTTATATGCTCGGCGTCCGCGGTCTGGATATCGAGTCTCTGGATTTGACCTTCGGAATGGATTTCGATTACGCGGGCAATCATAACGAAATAATCGCCGAGGCTCTTTTCGGCGGTTCGTCTTTTGCCAAGGTTTTCGATATGCCCGGTTCCGGGCCGCTGAATCTTTCGCCTTCGGTGATACTTTCGCTCGATAATGACTGCTCGACGCGAGCAAGACTTGCCGTTGAGGCTCGAACCGACGAGGCCGAGATGCGGAGCGGAAAATTCGACTCCGACAAACCTATAAGTATGTATCTGACGGTCAGGCAGTATCCGCGGGCCGGACAGGATTTCGAGATGATACCTGTTTTCAATAAGCTCTGCGGGCTGGCGGTCGAGATGATGGACGAAAAGGTGGTGCCGAACATTGTTATGCCGCTTACCAACGCGATAGCGCACAGGAGATAAATAAGTTGTGTCAAACAGTTGTGGTTGCCCAGCTCGTAGTTTAATAGAAGTAAGGTTGTAAAGAAGCAAGGAAGTAAGGAAAAAGCAGCGTTTGGCATTCCTTACATCTTTATATCCTTATTTCCTTACTTCTTTTTTATAGAACGAGCAGTGCAAACGAATAACGAAATATGAAAGGTAAAAAGGAATTTACGGAGATTAAAAGATGGCTGTTATTGCGCCGTTCAGTAAGTACAAAAAAACCAATCATAAAATTTATATCCTTATGCTGCTCGTTGCGGCCGGGTGGTTCGCCTACGACGGATATTTCAACGAGAAATTCAAAATTAAACATACCCAAAACGGCATAGCCGACCATACGCTTATTTTTCACCGCAAAGGCCCGCCTTATTTTCTGGCGGGCGCTGTCGCGATTGCCATATATTCGTGGAAAGCCAGGGACAGGAAAATCGTTGCCGACGAACAAGAGCTTGTCCTGAGCGCAAATGAAAAAATACCATACAGTTCCATTGAGAGCATTGACAAAACAAATTACGATTCGAAGGGTTATTTTATTATTACCTATAAAGATGACGCCGGACAGGAATCGCAAAAGAAGATAAGCAGCCGAACTTTCGATAATCTTGGCGCGGTTCTTGAAGTACTTGTGTCAAAAATCACCGGCTGAAAAGTAGTCGATGTTCATTCGTATTAGTTCATAATTTTTTATAAGGAAACGATGTGAATACCTGTGTTGTTGGTTTGCAGTGGGGCGATGAAGGCAAAGGCAAGATTGTCGATATTCTTGCCGGAGAGAATGAAATAGTAGTCCGTTACGGCGGCGGGGCAAACGCAGGCCATACGGTAGTTATCGGCGATACGCGATTTGCGCTGCATCTTCTGCCCAGCGGCTCTGTCAGACCTAAGGTCGCCTGCGTTATCGGAAACGGCGTCGTAGTTGACCCTGAAGTACTGCTGGGCGAAATCGATTCGCTCGCTCAAAAGGGTATCAATCTTGACGGCAGACTGTTTATCAGCGAAAGCGCACACGTCGTCCTCGATTATCACAAATTCGAAGACAGGCTAAGAGAAGAAGCCCTCGGCAAAGACAAAATCGGCACGACTGTTCGCGGAATCGGGCCTTGTTATGCCGATAAGGTCGGCAGAAGCTTTGCAATAAGAATGGCTGATTTGCTCGAGCCTGAAAAGCTAAAAGAAAAACTCGAAAAAATAGTTGCTTATAAAAATAAAGTTTTCGCGGCGCTGTATAACGCCGAGCAGATAAGTGCGGCGGAGGTTTTCGAGAAATGCAAAATGTATTCTCAAAAGATGTCGAAATACGTCTGTGACACGACGGCATATCTGCACGAGCAAATTGACGCGGGCAAAAATATCCTTTTCGAGGGAGCACAGGGTTCGCTGCTCGATATCGACCACGGAACGTTTCCGTTCGTAACAAGCTCAAACTCGAGCTCTTTGGGAGTCGGGCCGGGCTGCGGCGTGCCGGCGGGAATGATTGGCAGATTTTTGGGCGTTGTAAAGGCTTATACGACCCGTGTCGGGGCGGGGCCGTTTCCGACAGAGCTTGATAACGAAATCGGCCAGTATATAAGGGACAAAGGACACGAATACGGCACAACGACAGGCAGACCCCGACGTTGTGGCTGGTTTGATGCGATGGCCGTCAGATATACCGTTAAAATCGGCGGAATAACCGAAATGGCGATGATGCACCTCGATACACTGGCGGGACTCGACGAGCTTAAAATATGTACAGGTTATACAATCGACGGAAAAGAAGTTAGTATGTTTCCGGCCAATATCGGCAGGCTCGCGAAAGTTCAGTGCCGATTCGAGACGCTCGAAGGATTCGGTCAGGAAATAACCGATGTTGATAATTTCGATAAGCTTCCTGAACAGGCGAAAAATTATCTCAAAGCCGTTGAGAAGGCCGTTGGAATACCTGTTACGATAATAGGCATAGGCCCGGCAAGGAAGCAGACAATTTTCAGGAAATAGGATTTTGACGCCGAAACAAATACCGGATATCAAAGCGAACCGCATCGCTACGGCAAAAAGGCTCGGCATCGAGCTCGAAAAGATTCCTCATCATATCGCGATTATAATGGACGGCAACGGCAGATGGGCGACTCAGCGGGGGCTGCCGCGGTTTCAGGGACATCGGCAGGGCGCCAGAACGGTAGAGAAAATCGTCGATTACTGCGTCGATGTGGGAATCGAGTGCCTGACGCTTTATTCGTTCAGTCTGCAAAATTGGAAACGCCCGAAACTGGAAGTTGCATTTCTGATGCAGCTTTATACCCGCTATCTTGTCGGCATCAGAAAAACCCTCAAGGAACATAACGTAAGGCTCGTTCATCTGGGCAGGACGGCGAAGCTTCCGCCTAAACTTGTAAGAGAACTGAACAAAACGGTTGAAATCTCCTCGAAATATACGGGTATGGTTCTCGCTCTCGCGCTGAATTACGGCAGCAGAGAAGAAATCATCGACGGCGTAAAGAAAATCTGCCGTAAATGCGCCGATGGGAAGCTGGATATTAAAGAAATCGACGAAGATATTGTGAGCGACAGCCTTTATACGGCAGGCTTGCCCGACCCGGATTTGCTGATAAGGACTTCGGACGAAAAACGAATCAGTAATTTTCTCTTGTGGCAGCTTTCATATTCCGAATTTTATGTAACGGACACCCTTTGGCCCGATTTTACCCCTGAAGATGTTGATAAAGCGATTATTGAATATTCCAAACGCGCAAGGCGTCTTGGCGATATAAAACCCTCTTTAGTATAATAAGGTTGCGTTAAACGGCTGAGGTTGCGATGCTCGATTCGGTTGCGTTTGGCGCGTTAATCGTGTGAAACTTATGGGAAATAAAAAACCTATTAGAAGTTTTAAAGATTTGGAAGTTTATAATCTTTCCTATCAGGCTATGCTTGACGTGTTTAAATGTATTTTACCTAAATTGCCTGCGGAGGAAAAGTATGATTTGAGAGACCAGCTTAGCCGTTCATCTAAGTCTGTCCCGCGGTTAATCGCAGAGGGATATGCTAAAAGGCATCAGAAAAAAGGATTTCAGAAATATTTAGACGATGCAATGGGCGAGTCTAATGAAACCGGAGTTTCAATAACGCAAGCAAGAGATTTGTATTCCTCTTCGCTTGATGTTAAAATATGCAATAAACTAATAGATACTTATGACAAAATTAGCAGGCAATGTTATAATTTAGCAATTGCATGGAATAAATTTGATGACCGTAAACTTATGACGAAACCGATAGACGATTGACGAAACGAGCCTCGCGACCGCGGCCGAAAAACGAAACCGGGAATATACTATGCTTAAATTCAGACTGATATTCGGTACATTAATGACAATCGTATTTGTCGGGCTGGTGCTTTTCGACGGCCGGCTGGATGGAAGTCTAAGTTCGCAAATACCCAATGCATCTGTGCAGGCGACGCTGCTTACAGTTTTTCTGATTATCGTAGCTGTTCCTGCGAATATCGAATTATCAAAACTTATAAGCTCGGGCGGGGCGAAAATTTTCCTGCCGATTACGATAGCGGGCAGCGTTCTGCTTTCAACCGGCTGGTACTGGTCGCAGTTTTTTGCCGACAGCAATCAATTCGCGGCCCTGTTTTTTATCCTTGTTATCTGTCTTTGCGTTCTTGCTATTTTTTCGTGGCAGGGTTTTCGCTATGCGGCCGTCGGGGCGTTCGCAAATATCGGGGCAAATCTGCTTGTGATTACTTATCTGGGGGCATTGACGAGTTTTATCGTTAAAATGAGAATCGATTTTGGCCCTATTGTTTTTTTGACGTTTATTTTTGTCGTAAAATGTTGTGATATAGGGGCTTATACGCTCGGCAGGCTTTCCGGCAAGCACAAATTTTCGCCGGTTTTGAGCCCAAAAAAGACGTGGGAAGGTATGGCGGGCGGGGTGATTTTTGCCGTTGTTGCCGCCTCGCTCTTTGCGAAGATTTTTGATATAATGCCGCTCTGGCAGGCGGCGATTTTCGGTGTTGTATTTGCCTTTATCGGCCAGCTCGGCGATTTGGCCGAGTCGGTACTAAAACGGGCGGCTGAGCAAAAAGACGCTTCTGTCGCCATACCAGGCTTTGGCGGAATCCTTGACGTGATTGATTCGCCGCTGGCCGGTGCGGTTTTCGCTTATTTGTTTTTTCTGATAATTTTTTAAGGCGTTCGATTGGAAATCAGCATTCGATTACTTTCGAGCAAGAGGCTTGAGCTTTTCGGTCCCTCCGACGAGCATTTGCGGATGGTTCGCGCTCGCTGCGGCGTAAATATCACGGCAAGAGACGATTCGGTCGTTATCTGTGGTCAGGAACAGGCCGTTCAAAAAGCTGAACGTGTTGTCGAGCTGATGCAAAAACATCTTGGCAGGTTCGGCAAACTCGATGCCAACGATGTAATCGGTCTGATGAGCAAAGTCGAGGTCGATGTCGAGCCCGACGAAGGTTTCGGAATTTCGGTGTATTCACCCAAGAAGTTTATCAAGCCTTTTACCCGCGGCCAGAGGCGGTATGTCGAGGCGATGCTGAATCACGATTTGACTTTCTGCACGGGGCCTGCCGGAACAGGAAAAACATATCTTGCAGTGGCCGCGGCGGTCTCGATGCTGAAGAGAAAACAAATCAGGAAAATTGTTCTTGCCCGTCCTGCGGTTGAAGCGGGAGAAAAGCTTGGTTTTCTGCCGGGTGATATGCAGGCGAAAGTCAATCCGTACCTTCGGCCTCTTTTCGACAGCCTTGAAGATATGATGGAATTTTCCCAGATGCGAAAACTGATGGAAATGGACATTATCGAGGTTATTCCGCTTGCGTTTATGCGCGGCAGAACTCTCAACGAGGCCTGTATAATCTGCGATGAGGCGCAGAATACTTCGCCGACCCAAATGCTGATGTTCCTTACACGTATGGGCAGAGGCTCGAAGATGATAATCACCGGCGATATTACCCAGATTGACCTCGAAAAAGGCACAAAGAGCGGAATGCTCGATGCGATGGAAACCCTTGCCGGAGCGGAAGGTATATCGTTAATAGGTCTTGACGACACGGATATTGTCCGTCACAATCTTGTGCAGAATATAGTGCAGGCGTACGAAGCGAAAAAGAAAAAGAATGCGCGGCAATAAATGGCGATACTTAATAAAAAAAATATAAATCCGAGGCGTAAGCAAATCCGCGAGGCGATGGCTGCCGAGCGGTTTGGCAAACTCGTAGGAACGGTCAACAGCGGTATGCTGACGGCGGTTTCGATACTTGTCGTTTTTGCCGCGGCCTGTTCGCTGCTTTTGAGTCTTCAGACCGGCAAAGATGTTCTTTCCTGGCGGCCGTGGCATCAGATATTGGCCGTTATTATTTTTGTCGCGTCGCTGTCTTTTGCCTCTGCCGTTAAAATTTATCATTATAATTACAGGCTTATCAAAACTCCTCTCCGGGCAGTGGCGCTGGGGGGCCTGTTTTTAATCCTGCTTGCGCTTACGAAACTCGGGACGTTTTTCGCCGGCAGCGTTTATATCGCGATTGCTGCCGCTGTTGCCTGCTCGATAATCCTTACGATAGCTTATGACCAGAGATTTGCACTGGCTATGGGTATTATATATTCGATGCTGGCGTGCATTGCGGCCGGTTTTGAGACGGATTTCGGACTGTTTCTTACTATGGCCGCCGGTACGGTTTCGAGCTGCTTTCTGCTGCGGGAAATAAGGACGAGAATGAAGATTCTCGAAGTCGGAGTTTTTGCAGGCGTTGCGGTATTCATAATAAGTTTCGCGTCGGATCTTTTCGAGTTAGGTTTTAACCGTCATATTTTTGTCGAAGCCGGTTTTGCGGCCGCTGCGGTAATAGCCATAAGCATTGTCATTCAGGCGCTGCTGCCGATAATCGAAAAGGCATTCCGAATCGCGACGAGTATGACGCTGCTGGATTACAGCGATGCCAACCAGCCTTTGCTGAAGAAGCTCGCGATGGAGGCGCCCGGCACTTACAGCCATAGTCTTCTGATAGGTTCCATCGCCGAAGCCGCGGCCGAGTCAATCGATGCAAACGGGCTTCTGTGTCGGGTCGGCGCATATTATCACGACATCGGCAAAATCGGCAAACCCCGCTATTTCGTCGAAAACCAGATGGGTACCGCCAGCAGGCACGAACAGCTTTCTCCGGCAATGAGCCAGCTCGTAATTGTCGGTCATGTCAAGGACGGCAAAGAGCTTGCCGAGGAATATAAACTGCCTGCGGTAATAAGACAATTTATCGAAACTCATCACGGCACGACGCTGATTGAGTATTTTTACGAGGAAGCCAAAAAGAAGGCCAACGGAACAGGCAATCCGCCCGCCGAATCGGAGTTCAGGTATCCCGGCCCGCGTCCGCAGACCAAAGAATCGGCGATAGTAATGCTGGCCGACGGGGTCGAAGGCGCGGTAAGGTCGCTGACGGAAATCACGCCGACGAAAATCGAAACGGTTGTGCATAATATGGCGATGAAACGGCTTCAGGACGGCCAGTTCGACGAGTGCGAGCTTACACTTAAGGAATTGAGCAAGATAGAAGATGCGATTTCAAAGAGCCTTGCCGGCCATTATCACGGCCGAGTAGCGTATCCGTCCACCGATAAGCTTCAGCATCTTGCCTCTGAACAAGAGACAAAAAATGCCTAAAAAGAAAATCACCCTGTCATCATCAGGTATCGAGGTAAATATCTGTACAGAGTATAAAGCAGTCGCTTTCGACAGAAAAAAAATTACCGGCCTTGTTCGCCGAACGGCGGGGCGTTTCGGTATTAAAAAAGCGAAGATAAATATCGCAGTTTTGACCGACAGGCAAATCATAAATATGAACCGCAGATTTCTCGGCAGAAGAAATACTACGGATGTTATCAGCTTCGACGTTTCCGACGACGGCAGCAAAGAGAAAATTTTCGATATTGCTGTAAACGCTCAGCTTGCGAAAAAGCAGGCCAAAATCCGCGGCCACAGTCCGCAGACCGAGCTTGCACTTTATATTCTTCACGGCCTGCTGCATAATCTTGGCTTTAACGATACGACGAGCCGAAAGGCCGCCAAAATGCACAAGATAGAGGATGAAATTCTAAAAAAATTCGGGTTCGGTGCTGTTTATGACGCTGAAAAAAGATAAAGGAATTTGCATTCGTACAACGGACTATTCCGAAAGTTCGCAGATACTGAATTTTTTTACCCGCCAAAACGGCAAAATAGGCGTTATCGCAAAAGGCTCAAGACGGCCGAAATCGTCTTTTTCGGGCGCTATAGAAATCTGCACCATCGGCGATATGGTCTTTTCTATCAGAGACAACGAAAAGCTCGGTACGCTGACAGAATTTAATCCGACTTTTCTCGGTCTTGAAATCCGCAAAAAGCTGCTCGCCCTTAACTGTGCGTATTTTGCGGCCGAGATGCTGAACCTGTTTACAAAAGAGCTTGACCCGCACCCCGTTCTTTTCGACGAAGCGGAATTGTTTTTGCAAAAACTTCAGGAAAACCCGCCTGCAAAAATCCTGCCGTTCCTTATACGATTCGAATTTGCTTTATTGGAACAAACCGGCTCGCAGCCGCTCTGCGACGGCTGTGCGAACTGTAAAAGGAAATTCGGCGCCGACTGGAAACAATATTTTTTCAGTCCCTCTGCCGCAGGTCTTGTCTGCCGTGACTGCGAATCGGCCTTCGTCGATAAGAAAATAATTACTCCTGAAGGTGCGGCCTGTCTGAATCAGCCGGAGAAAATTTTAAACGCCGAAGCTTCTGTGCTTGCGGATTTAGAAAAAATTCTGATTGAGTATATTACAAACGTGCTCGAAAGACCGCCGAAGACGGCGCCGATAATTTTAGAGCTTATTAAGACTATTTAGCTCTCGATAAATACGAGCCGTTTTCCGTGCTGACCTTTATAACCTCGCCGACCTCTATAAAAGGCGGAACACGGGTTTTAAGGCCTGTTTCGAGCGTAGCGTCTTTCATTTGATTTGTCGCTGTTGCCCCTTTCGGCTGAGGCGTCGTTTCCGTAACGGCAAGTTCGACGATTTTAGGCAGTTCAATGGATACTATCTGCCCGTCGTGTACGAGGGTTGCAACAACGGTGTCGGGCTTGAGATAGCCGAGCTGCTCTGCGACCATTTCTTTCGGGATAGTAACCTGGTCGAATGTTTCGTTGTCCATCAGGACTAAACCGTGGGCGTCCGAATAGAGATATTGTTTGTCGCGTCTGTCGAGAAATGCCTGCTCGACGTCTTCGGTTGAACGGAGTCTTTTTTCGAACATAACGCCGTCTTTAACGCCGCGGAGTTTGGCCTGTACAAACGCCCGCAGATTTCCCGGCGTAACGTGCGTTGATTGCACGCATACACAGAGTTTGCCGTCCATCATAACACCCATACCGGGTCTTAATTCACT
This sequence comes from uncultured Planctomycetaceae bacterium, assembly GCA_964449435.1. Lineage (GTDB taxonomy): Bacteria > Planctomycetota > Phycisphaerae > Sedimentisphaerales > UBA12454 > UBA12454. The sequence continues at coordinate 12,337 of CAYUYR010000017.1, forward strand.
TGCCTTCACAATTACTCCCTGAAAAATTTTTTAAACGAAACCCGTAATATACACCCTTTATCATCTGCTCGTCAATCGCAAATTTATAACACTTTGGCAGTTAGTCGGTTAGGTCAGAGAATACGAATGTTTATGCGGGCAGTCTTGTTTTTAAAGTGAGAATCCCGATTTTATCGGCGGCACTCGCAGTGTATTCTCTTTATATGGGCAAAAATAAACTTGAAAACAATAGGGAAAGGGGTTAATTATCAGCAGATTAGCTTGTATTTTTCGCAGGAGTTATTTATGGCGGTTATAATATGAAAACGGCGCTGATTACAGGCATAACCGGACAAGACGGCTCATATTTGACGGAGTTTCTGCTCAACAAAGGCTACGAGGTTTGGGGCATAACCAGAAGAAGTTCTTCGTTTAATACCGGCAGAATCGATTTTTTGTATAAAGACCCTCACGAAAAAAGCAGGCTCAGACTCATTTATGGGGATATGACCGACGGCGTTAATCTTTCGAGCATATTAAACGACATCAAACCCGATGAGATTTATAATCTTGCCGCCCAGAGCCATGTACGGGTGAGTTTCGACCAGCCCATATACACGGCAAATGTCGATGGAATCGGAACGCTTCGATTGCTTGAGGCTGTACGGAAAATGCAAAGACCGGCAAAATTTTATCAGGCATCGAGCAGCGAAATGTACGGCAAAGCGGTCGAAGTGCCTCAGAACGAAAAAACGCCTTTTTATCCGAGAAGTCCTTACGGATGCGCTAAGGTATATAGCTTTTGGCAGACAATAAATTATCGTGAAGCATATAATATATTTGCCTGCAACGGTATACTGTTTAATCATGAGTCGCCCAGACGCGGAGAGACTTTTGTAACAAGAAAAATAACCAGAGCGGCGACAAGGATAAAATTAGGTCTGCAGGATAAATTATTTCTCGGAAATCTGGATGCCAAGCGGGACTGGGGCTTTGCAGGCGATTATGTAGAGGCAATGTGGCTTATGCTCCAGCAGGACAAGCCCGACGATTATGTTATTGCTACCGGCCAAACACATTCCATTCGGGAATTTTTGGACGAAGTTTTTGGTTGCCTTGAACTGGATTGGAGAAAATATGTTGAAAAAGATGAAAGGTATTATCGTCCAACAGAAGTTGATATCCTGCAGGGCGATGCGAGCAAGGCCAAAAAGCATTTAAAATGGCAGCCTAAGATAACTTTTAAACAATTGGCAAGAATGATGACAGATGCCGATATGGAATTGGCGGAACAGGAAAAAATACTGAAAGACCACGGACAAAAATAAGTGTCGGATTACTTTAAAAACAGGCGTATAGTTATAACCGGCGGGGCAGGCTTTCTTGGAAGCTATGTTATAGAGGGATTGTGTAAAAGAGGATGCAAAAATATTCTTGTGCCGCAGATTCAGGATTATAATCTTGTTAAGCTCGACGATATAATCCGTATGTACGAAGATATGAAGCCGGATGTTGTGATTCATCTGGCGGCTGTTGTCGGCGGAATTGGCGCAAATAGAGCCCATCCGGGCCGGTTTTTCTATGAAAATCTTATGATGGGCGTTCAGCTTATCGAGCAGGCAAGGATAAGGAATATAGAGAAATTCGTTGCTATCGGAACGGTATGTGCTTATCCGAAATTTACGCCTGTGCCGTTCAAAGAAGAAGACATATGGAACGGTTATCCGGAAGAAACCAATGCGCCTTACGGTTTAGCGAAAAAAATGCTTCTCGTTCAGTCGCAGGCGTATCGGGATGAGTACGGTTTTAATTCCATTTTCCTTGTGCCGGTAAATCTTTACGGCCCGCGGGATAACTTCGACCCGCAAAGCAGTCATGTCATACCGGCATTGATAAAAAAATGTGTCGATGCCGTTCAAAATGGGGACGACCGTATAGAATGCTGGGGTACGGGCGGTGCCTCGCGGGAATTCATTTACGCACAGGATGCCGCCGAAGGGATTTTACTTGCGACGGAACATTATAATAGTTCTGAACCGGTTAATATCGGGACCGGTTTTGAAATAACAATTAAAGATTTAGCTGAAAAAATTGCCGGTATCACAGATTTTCGCGGGCAAATTTGCTGGGATGATGCCAATCCTGACGGACAGCCGAGACGTTGTTTGGATGTAAGCAAGGCACAAAAACTGTTCGGCTTTAAAGCCAAGACCGATTTTGACACAGGATTAAAAGAAACCGTTGAATGGTACAAACATAAGTGTAAAACAGGCGGCTAATAGCGGGGATTGCATAATACGCAAAAGAGGATATTTAATATCCTTAAAAAAATAATGATTGATTTAAAGGAGATAAACACGTATAAGAGTACACTCAATTCAAGTGTTTTTTAGGATGATGTTGAAAGGGTAGAAGCTCTCTTTTTTACTGTTATGGCAGGAGGCCAATATTATGACAAGTTCAGAAAAACACGATTTGGGAAGTTTATCCGCAAATGGGGATATTCACGAGGACGAGATTGATTTAATAGACTATTTTTTAGTTCTGTGGAGGCAAAAATGGTTCATCTTCTCTGCGTCTGTATTGCCGGCTTTAGTGGTGGGATTGGTCATATTTCTTTGGCCAAGAGATTATAAAATCGCCTACACCTACAATATGGGGCTGGATGAAAAGTCCTTCAAAATTCTTGAGGATAAATTTTATAGCACGGAGAATTTGGATAGACTTATTGAAAAGTTGCGAGAAGGTGTATTCGATAAATACGCAAAAAAAATAGCAGAATCCAGAACTATTGAAGACTTAAAAGAATTTATTTCTTTCGAGATTTCACCATCATATTTTGAGGTTATAAAACCTTCGGGAGCCAAAGACTTTGAGGAACTGCAGAAGCTCCAGCAGGCGAGAGGAACTCTTTTATCTATGCGCGTGAGGGCAAAATTCGGAGAAAATATCCGGGAAATAGCCTCGATTTGCAGAGAAAACTTCGAGCAAATCATACCTCTATATTCAGAAAAAGAGGAGCTGAATAACAAGATTATGAACCTCAAGGAAACGATGGCTTCTATCGAAGAAACAAGATACACGCTAAACCTGCAGTTGGAGAGGGAAAAATCCACTTTGGAGAAACTGAAAAATTCGGGATCCGAAGGTTTAGACAAGTTGCCGAGCGATATTGTTCTGCAGTTTAATAATGTCGGGAGCAACAGTGCCTATTTGCCTTTGCCATACCAAATACAGGCCGCGGAGACACAGATAATTAATCTCGAAGAGCAAATCATGGCCAACAAAGAAAATTACGACTATTACACTGCTTTGCTCAACCTGAATGAAAAGCTCTTCAGCCATGTGAAAAAAATAATACCTTCTTACTGTACACTCGAACAGTTCCACTCGTTTTTAACCAATACGTTGACTGAATACAGTGAGAACAACCAGTTGCAGGACTATTTGAAGGCCTATATCAAAAGAACAGAAAATAAGATAGCGAATGCTATACCGCTGGTAGAGAAGCCAAAAGTTTATCCTCTTGCCAAGGGAACTGTGAAGAAAAGCATTATTGTATTTGTTGTGGCGCTTATGTTATCAGTATTTACCGCCTTCGGGTTAGAAGGCCTGATGCAGAATAAAGTAAGAAATGAGAAGTAAGAAGTTGGAAAAGAAAAATGATTTGTGTGAACGCACTTTTGGCTTCTCTGTTCGGATATATAAACTTTGTAAAGAATTAGACACAAGAAGTATAAATGAGACAATAATTTGTAGGCAATTGCTTAAAAGTGGAACATCAATAGGCGCAAATGTTGAAGAAGGTCAGGCAGGCCAAAGCAGACCGGACTTTCTTTCCAAGTATAATATAGCTTTAAAAGAAGCACGTGAAACTTTTTATTGGTTGAAATTGCTTGTGGCGGTTGAAGTTTTTCCGAAAAACAAACTCAGCGATTTATTGAATGAGTGTGATGAACTTGTTGCAATTTTAACCACTATAGTGAAAAAAGTTAGAAACAGTAAATGAATTGAGAAATGAGAAGGAAGAAAAGAGAAGTTAGAAATATTCTGTTTCTTTTCTAACTTCCAACTTCATACTTCTAACTTCTCTCGGCGCAGCCGACGGGGACGGAGTGTGAGCGGAATTAAGCGTTCCTTTAATTTTGTGAGTCTCACATCCTTTGTGGTGGAAACCAAGTTAGTTGATAGGGTGCATGATGTTTAGACATCGAATGGCATAGAAAAGGATACGAATTTTGGCAAAGATGAAATCCAGAAAGAAAACAGTTTATGTAGGAATGAGCGCCGATTTGATACATCCGGGTCATTTGAATATCATTAAGGAAGCTCGGGAGTTAGGAGATGTTATAGTTGGGTTGTTGACGGATAGTGCAATCGCAAGTTATAAACGGCTTCCATATTTGACTTACCAGCAGCGTAAAGTGGTGATTGAGAACATGGTTGGAGTAGTACAAGTAGTACCCCAGAAAACCTTAGATTATGTACCTAATCTACTTAAACTTAAGCCGAACTATGTGGTGCACGGTGATGATTGGAAAACTGGGGTACAGAGGAGTGCCAGAGCAAGGGTCATCAAGATACTAAAACAGTGGGGCGGCAAGTTGGTGGAACCCAAATACACTCCATGTATTTCATCAACGATATTAAACGCTGCTGTTCGTGAAGTTGGGACGACGCCGGAAGTGAGGATGAAGATACTCAGAAGACTGCTGGACGCAAAACCTTTGGTTCGTATCATCGAAACGCACAGCGGACTCAGTGGTCTGATTGCGGAGAATACCAGGGTTGTGACGGAACAGACCATAAAAGAATTTGATGGGATGTGGCTGAGCAGTTTGACAGACTCTGTTGTGAAAGGCAAGCCTGATATTGAGTGTGTGGACCTGACTTCAAGGATGAACACGCTGAACAATGTCTTGGAAGTTACCACGAAACCGGTTATTTATGACGGAGACAGCGGAGGGATGCCCGAGCATTTTGTGTTTATGGTCCGAACATTGGAACGTCTGGGTGTTTCGGCGGTTATCATAGAAGATAAAAAAGGACTGAAGCAGAATTCATTATTGAAAGAAGGCGCCGGTCAGGAACAAGACGACATTGAAAACATCTGTAATAAAATAACTACCGGTAAGCAAGCTCAGGTAACGCAGGATTTTATGATTATCGCGAGAATAGAGAGCCTGATTTTAAATAAGGGCATACAAGATGCGATAGAACGTGCGAAAGCATATATTGGAGCCGGTGCGGACGGGATAATGATACACAGTAAGAAACAAACGCCGCAAGAAATTTTTGAGTTTTGCAAAATATACTCAAAGCTCAGCAATTGTGTTCCTTTGGCAGCCGTTCCGTCAACTTATTCTTCAGTAACCGAACAGGCACTTGCGCAGGCAGGAGTCAACATCGTAATTTACGCAAACCAACTGCTCAGGATTGCCTACCCTGCAATGCTCAGAATGGCGAAATCGATACTGGAAAACGGAAGAGCATATGAGGCGGAAAAAGAGTGTATATCGATTAGTGAGATTGTGACGCTCATTCCTCAAGGATTTTAAAATGTTAGACTGTGGGTCTTTTTACAATATGCTGATTCGGTCGGGGATTGATTTTTTTTCCGGCGTCCCCGATTCTTTGCTGAAAAGTTTCTGTGCTTATATCACAGACCATACTGATTCAGAAAAACATATTATTGCCGCCAACGAAGGTTCCGCAATAGCAATTGCGTGCGGGTATTATCTGGCGACGCATAAAATTGGGCTGGTTTATATGCAAAATTCGGGACTGGGAAATGCGGTTAATCCGCTGGTCTCACTGGCGGATTCAGAAGTGTATTCTATCCCTTTGCTGTTGCTGATTGGCTGGCGAGGTGAACCCGGTAAACACGACGAACCTCAGCATGTCAAACAGGGCAGGATTACACTAAGCCTTCTGGATGTATTGGAAATACCTTATAAAATCCTGCCGGATAATTTTAAGGATGTCGAAATATGCCAGCGGGAAATTATGGATGTCTTAAAACGCAACAGGCCGGTGGCGTTAGTCGTACGAAAAGGAACTTTTGATTCCTACAAAGTGCAGAGACGAGACAATGCACGATGTGAGCTTGTGCGGGAAGAAGCAATAAAAGCCGTTGTCAATACTCTGGATGAGTCCGACATTATTATTTCCACTACAGGGAAAATTTCCAGAGAACTTTACGCATATAGGAAGCATATCGGCGGTGATCACGGCAGAGATTTTCTGACGGTAGGTTCCATGGGACATGCTTCGCAAATAGCATTGGGTATCGCCACGGCAAAACCTGAAAGACAAATCTTTGTTCTGGATGGTGATGGTGCTGCGATAATGCATATGGGAGCAATGGCGATAATAGGCTCAAGCAAGCCTAAGAACTTTAAACATATCGTTTTTAATAACGGATGTCATGATTCCGTCGGCGGCCAACCGACATGTGGATTCGCAGTTTCGTTCATAGAGATTGCAAAAGCGTGTGGGTACACACTGGCTTTGCAGGCGCAGACAGAACAGGAAGTAATTAATATGATGAAGGCCGTAAAGTCAGAATGCGGGCCGGCGATGCTTGAGATAAGAGTCAAAAAGGGAGCCAGAGAAGACCTGGGACGACCCGAATCTTCACCTGGAAGAAACAAAGCAAGCTTTATGGAGTTTTTGGCAAAGTGACTCAGAAGGAATATATAGGGACGAGAAGCATTTTCTGTCTTGGAGAGGTGTTATCAGAATTTGGTTCAAAGAAGATTTTTCTTGTCACCGGTAAAAAATCGTTTTCCACATGCGGCGCCGAGGCCAGATTAGACAGTATTCTGAAAGGTTACGAAGTTCACCGGTTTTGTGATTTTGCGCTGAATCCAAACATAGAGGATATTGAGCGCGGCATAAGGATATTTAAAGAGCTCAATGCTGATACTGTTATCGCTGTCGGCGGGGGCAGTGTAATCGATATGGCCAAGGCGGTTAATTTTCTGGCGGCACATCCCCTTGCTCTGGATAAATATGAAATCGAGAATGCAGGCCACGAGTCTTCCATCAAGCCGTTAATTGCCATGCCGACCACTTCCGGCAGCGGCAGTGAAGCGACACATTTCGCTGTGATATACATAGGACATAAGAAACATTCCCTTGTCGATAAAGATATTCTGCCTGCGGCAGCCATTGTGGATTCGGAACTAACCCTGGCTCTGCCGAAACACACAACGGCGGTTTCGGGTCTGGATGCTTTGTGTCAGGCAATCGAGTCCTTTTGGAGTGTTAACTCCTGTGAGGAATCAAAAGAATTTGCCCGGCTTGCCATAGGATTAATTATGCCGAATATTGTTGATGCAACACGAAAACAAACGGCAGCAGCCCGCGAAGCAATGGCTCATGGTGCGCATCTCGCGGGTAAAGCCATCAATATTACAATGACCACCGCGGCACATGCCGTCTCATACCCTCTGACTTCTTATTTTAGCATTCCACATGGACATGCAGTGGCTTTGACATTGCCGTCTTTGCTGGAGTACAACGCACAGGTGACACAAGACGATGTTTTAGATGTGCGAGGCGTTCCATATGTACAGAAAACGATGTCAGAGATAGCGGCGTTTTTTTCAGCGACAACCATACAGGAAGCAAAAAACAAATTAGAACGGCTAATTAAAGAAACAGGACTTGAGACAAGGCTAAACGCATTAGGCATAAAATCAGATGATGATATCGAACTGATTATCCGCAACGGTTTTAACCGTGAGAGAGTTTGCAATAATCCCCGTCTGTTAACTGAGGGGGCATTGCGAAAAATGCTTCATAGCATCTTATAAGAAAATTAAAAAAATACAATGGCCAAAAGAGAGTCGATAGCCAAAAATACTGTATCTCTTTTCACCTCAGGGGGAATGGGTTATTGATGGTGTAACCCACAAGCACGGAGTGTGTTTATAACAAGCCTTTTTGTTGGTTTTTGAGAGATTTTAGCAACAAGTCTTATAAATATGATAGATGAATTTGACACAAAAGACAATTAAGGCTGGGATGTGGCAGCTCACCTCTATGGCGATTAGATTTATTGTTCAGTTGGTTGTTATAGCAATATTGGCACGCCGTATTCTGCCCGGTGAATTTGGACTCATCGCTTTGGCCAATATGGCGCTGGTATTTACGGAGATGTTCGCCGAAGCAGGTATAGGGCCGGCCATCATACAGAAAAAAGATTTAAAACAAGAACATATCAGGGCCGGGTTCACGCTGGCTGTAATATTAGGGATATTTTTTGTTGTCATTCTATGGATAGCTGCGCCTTTGCTTGCCGTGATTTTTAAGTCAGAGACTCTGGAGGACATAATAAGATGGCTGGGTCTTTCGGTACTTATCATTAAATTTGGAATGATATCGCGTTCTCTCATAGAACGAGAGATGAGATTTGACAAACTAATGTGGACGGATGCAGGGTCATATGTTTTCGGATATGCGGTAGTGGGTATTACAATGGCAATAATGGGCTACGGCGTATGGTCTATAGTTGCGGCTAAGTTGACTCAATGCTGTCTGCAAAGTGTTGTACTATTTGTGTGGCAGCCTCATTCTGTAAAACCTGTGTTTTCAACCAGAGCGTATAAGGAAATAGGCATATATGGCGGCGGGCTTACGTTAGCACGCCTTTTCGACAATACAGCCTCGCAGGGAGATATTTTTATAATTGGTCGATTTTGCAGTGTAAGATTGTTGGGAATTTATGAAAGAGCTTCATCTATTATGGCAATGCCGGGTCAATATCTGGGATACTTATTAGATAAGATTTTGTTTCCGTCAATGTCTCAGATTCAGGATCAACCCAAGAGGCTGGAAGGCGCTTATTTAAAAGCTATAAATATACTGAATATAACGCTGTTCCCACTTGGCGTTTTGATGTTTGTCGTTGCCCCCGAACTGATTGCAGTTTTATTGGGCCCCAGATGGACCGATGCGGTTATTCCTTTGCGCATTTTACTGGTTACGTTAAATCTTAGGATTTGTATAAACCTGTCAGATACGCTGGTTCGTGCTACAGGAGCCGTCTATTCGAGTGCGGCAAGAAAAGCGGTTTTTGCGTTTCTCGTAATCTTTGGCAGTTGGGTTGGACAGCATTGGGGGATAGCCGGGGTTGCAATTGCCGTAAATTTGGCTGTGATAATTAATTATAGCCTGATGACACAACTGAGTATCAAACTTATAAGCTGCAGTTTAAATAGTTATCTTGGGAGATTAAAAGACGGGTATGTCATCGGCGGAGTTTTGTTTTTAATTAGTTTTTGTTGTGTTAGTGTTATGAGGTTGTGTACAGGTTCAGCGCTGTTGACTTTGGTTGTGACCGGGGCTTGCAGTTGTCTTTTGTCGGGGATAGCAGTTTTTTTATTCTTTCCTGGAGTATTGAACAGCTCATTTTTCGAGCTTTTACCTCAATTTATTGGCGAAAAGTACTGGAAACATCCAATCTTTTATCGCCTATCAGCGTTTAGAAAGAATCACTCGTGATTAGCGGGAACTATTATAATACGGCAGTGTTGTATATAGATATGGAGATGCTGTTTTGAAAAGAACGGCCGATAAAAGTTTTATTCCTGCGGATGTTAAACTAATATTGTCTTGTATTTTTGCTTTACCGTTGTATTGGTTCAGCTTTCTTGTTCCTCGCAGCAGGAATATCTGGGTTTTTGGAGCGTGGTTCGGGTTGAGATATGGGGACAATCCAAGATATTTCTTCGAGTATGTTCAAAAGCAAAAGAATATCAAAGCGATTTGGATAGCCGGAGACAGAAAAGTAGTTTCGCAGGTGCGAGCGTTGGGATTTCCCGCATTTCTGCGATACAGTTTATGGGGGATATATTATATGCTTCGGGCTTCGGTTGCAGTTATTGGTTCAGGTCTTGGAGACTTTAACAGGGCATTAATATACAGAGCGTTTAAGATAAACCTATGGCATGGTGCTCCGATGAAACGGCTTAATTATGATAATAACGGTGTTAAGCCGGAAAAATCTGTAAAATTTTGTTGGAGAAAGGTTATTCAGGCGATAACCCCGTATGCCGCTGAAATGAAAACCTATCAATTGATTTTAGCAACATCCGAATATTTTAAACCGATAATGGCCAATGCGTTTGATGTTTCATTAGCTAATATACAAGTACTTGGCTATCCAAGAAATGATATTTTGTTTGATAAAAACCACCGTCCCCCATATATCGAATCGCTGAAGAGATATGACTTTGCCAAAATGATTGCTTATTTACCCACTTATAGGGATAGTTTTGGCCCGCAGAACTTATTTACTGATTATGGATACGATAGGCAGGCAATGGAGGATTTTCTGGAAGAGACTAATTCTATTTTACTGCTTAAGCTTCATTATGCCGATCAAGTTAAGAAAGAAAATAAGTTGTTTGATTTTGGGAAACGGGTTATTTGTGTCGATGAAAAAGAGATTTCAGATATTAATGATATTCTCGGCGCTATTGATGTGTTGATAACAGATTATTCCGGTGTGTATTTTGATTATCTCCTTCTTAACAGGCCTGTTGTTTTTGCCGCTTTCGACCTCGAAGAGTATATCAAAGAGAGGGGTCTTGATGATGATTATGAATTTTATTTGTCAGGTCCTGTTGCTAAAAACTGGTCGCAGGTTATCGACTGTACAAGACGAGCCTTACAAAATCCTAAAGAGCACGAGAAATTAAGAGCTCAAAAAAGTATTATATTCAATAAATATCAGGATGAGAAAAGTTGCGAAAGAGTCTTTAAGGCAATTATAGATAAGTATTAAGAACCTATTATATCTTCTGGCTATGAGGTAATGAGATGATCAAAAAAGTGTCAAAAATAATTTTAGAGGTTCTTGGTTTGAGCGTCTATGATTTTTACCTATGGAATGCAACAAGACGAAAATATTGGTTTCGTCCCTTCGGCGCTAAAATAAAAATACCAAAAATCGAGCTTACATTTCCACCTACCATAAGAATCGCAGAAGATATCGAACTTTGCAAACGTTTAATATCGGCTTATCATAAAAGTATGCGAATGTTTGAAAATTCACGTGATGTGGCGCCGACGTGGGATATAATCCTCAATCGTTATTACGAAAAACTAAATTCGTGTTTAGAGAAGAAGGATGCAAAGGCTTTGGCGGAGAATTAACAAGGGATGATTTCAAACAATTCTATAGATTAGAAGCACAAGCGGCAAGTATTATTTATGGCAAAAATTACCATAAAACTTTTCTTTATATTATGTTAACCTTTCGGTGTAAAAAAATCCTGCATTTGCTGTTATCTGCCAGAAATTTTATTATGCGAGTCATCAGAAAATTCAGAAGCGGCCTCTTTTTGATGCTGTTAGTGCCGTTAAAATGGTTGATTATGTCGGTCTGCAAATAATTCATGTCAAACTTCTTCCTATAGATAACATAATAATTATCGCTCGAAAACCTGCTGGAGTGGTATTTGTCGATGATGTAATATTTTTGAAAGATACCGTGTACGAGTTTTGAGATGTGAATCTTTTTTTGTCGAGTAAAACTGGAATGTCAATATTATCAGTAGTAGTGATATGCAATAGGAAAGTTGAGAAAGCACAAACGGTTATTTCTCTGGTAAAGGCCTTCAGGAATAATCCGGCAGCTTTTAAAACATTTGAGCTTGTTATTTATGACAACAGTTTGGATAGTCAGGTGTTGCCTTTAGGCATACCGTTTCCGTGCGAGTATAAACACGACCCGAAGAATGGGGGGCTGGCCGCTGCTTATAATTACGCTCTGCAGCGAGCCGTTGCGGAGGGTTATGACTGGCTGTTACTTTTTGACGATGACACTTCTGTTCCTGTTGATTTTATAGAAAAATTCGACAGCATCTCGTCTAAAGTGCCGGATAACGTTGCTGCAATAGTACCGAAAGTTTATTATAAGGGGCGTTATTTTTCTCCTTATAAGGTCTTGTTCGGAGATATTCACAGGCCGGTTGATGAAAATTCAACAGGAATATGTGATTACGAGATTTCTGCGGTCGGTTCAGGGACTATGCTGAGAACATCGTTTATGCAGAATATAGGCGGATTTAATGAGACTTTTTGGCTGGATTGCCAGGACAGCTGGATTTTTCATTTTATATATCTGAAAGGCAGGAAGGTTTACATTGCGTCCGTGAAGATAGAGCATGAACTTTCAATTTTTGATTATGACAAATTTATGTCGGCAGAGAGGTATCTCAATACTCTTAAATACGAAGCGTTATTTATTCGCTCTTACAAAACGAAGCTGGAAAATCTTTTTTATCCAATAAGACTTATCAAGAGGACAATCACCCAGTTTTTTACGATAAGAAATAAAAAATATTCTCTAATGACACTTCGACATTTATTAAGCTGGATATTTAGTCCGGATAAATGCTGTGAAGTTTTGAAAAAAAGTCCCTCTGTTCTAAAGCAATAAGAGGTTTATTGAATGAGATTTATGAAAATAAAGAAATTGTCCGGTTCAGATATTGTTCTTGTGGTAATGATGTTGGAGTTGTTTCTTATGGGCAGCGGCAGATTTCTTGAAATCGGCCCTGTAACTTTAAGAATGCTGTTTTTTGCGATAGCAGTTTTTTATTCAACAACGCTGGCAGTTTATAGAAATCATATCAATAAACAGATTTTCCTGCTGGCGTGTACGTTCATTGCGGTGCATTTACTGGCTTGTTTAGTCGGATATTTTAATAATGCCGATATGAAATTAATCATACTGGATGTGAGACCTTTATTGTTTTTCCTAATGATTATTTTTTTCAGCGTATTTATTAAGGACCTCAGAACTGTTAATCTAACGATAAAAACCATAAAAGCCGCAGCATTGATATTAGCGGTGCCGTATCTGTTATTTCTGATATTTTTTCATTTTGGGATTATTCATCTTGACGCCCAAACGATAGCTATGATTGAAAATCACGAGGGCGGGGATGTACGTTTTCAGCAGCATATAGGCGTTTTCTATAATGGCTTCTTTTATTTAAGTGTAGGCTTTTTCTTTTTTGCTTTTGAGAAAGGAAAAATTAACAAAATATTTGCCGCCTTACTTTTTGCCGCAATAATCTTTACCTTTTCAAGAGGGCTTGCACTGTCAATCACATTGGTTATTTTGTTTTATACCATTTTTTGCATTATTAAATCCAGTAGACGAAGAATAGTATATTTAGCTTTCCTGATACTGTTTTGTTGTGCGGTTTTGTTATCATGGCAGAAGTATATTGCTACTGTTGGGGAGAAATCCTCGTCTGATATCAACAGAATTATTCTTATTAGACAGGTTTTTGGCTCTGTGACCCCTTTAAGCCTATTTGTCGGGCACGGATTGGGAATTGGTGTGGAACAGAGGCCTATACATATGGAAGTCTCTTTTCTTGAAATATTTCATAAACAGGGTATTATAGGTTTATTGTTTTGGGCAGTTGTTTTAATTGTTATTCTAAAAAACTACTCGAGAGCTTTTAAGGCTGGAAATGGCAAAGCGGCATTGCCGTTTGTATTGTCTTGTTTATATGCGTATATACTGACAGCAACAAATAACTATATAAACAATCCTGTAGGGATGCCTATCTTGCTGATTTCCGTTGTTGTATTAGACGTTCTTGGTAAAAACAGTATTGCTCCTCTAATAAGAAAAGTGAGTGTATATGAAAAAATGTCGAATATGCAAATCGCCGATTGAACCGTTTATCTCTTTTGGTCAAATGCCGATTGCAAACGGGTTTTTAACTCGTGAGCAATTTAAGGACGAATACTTTTTCGAGCTTCAGGCTGCCTTTTGTCCAAATTGTACAATGGTTCAACTGATTGACCAGCCGGAACCCCAAAAAATGTTTCACGAAAATTACGCCTTCTTTTCCAGTACATCTAAAAGAATGGCAGTTCATTTCGAGGAATTTGCCGAGCACGTCAAAAAAGATTATCTGAAATCATCGGATCCTTTTGTTATCGAGCTCGGATGCAATGACGGCATTATGCTTCAGCATTTCGCCAATTCAGGCATAAAGCATCTTGGCATCGAACCTTCGGTAAATGTAGCCAGGGTAGCAAATGAAAAAGGCGTTCAGACAATTTCCGAGTTTTTTAACGAAAGTACGGCTAAAGACATTCTCGGTAAGTACGGACAAACAGATGCGTTTTTGGCGGCAAACGTAATGTGTCACATTGCCGATTTCAATTCAGTTATTGCGGGAATAAAAATGCTTGTCAAGCCGAATGGAATCGTAATGTTCGAAGACCCGTATCTGGGCGATGTAATTCAAAAAACTTCTTATGACCAGCTTTATGATGAACATGTTTTTCTGTTTTCGCTGTCTTCCATTAAATATGCATTCGAACAGTATGAAATGGAGCTGGTTGATATCGAGCCGCAGGGTACCCACGGCGGCTCTATGCGGTATATCATAGCGCACAAGGGTGCCAGACAGGTATCGAAAAATGTATATACTCAACTGGAAAAAGAAAAAGAGATGAAATTGAATAAAGCGGAAACATATAATGTTTTCCGTAAGAATTGTGAAAAATCCCGAGACAGCTTAAAACAATTGCTGGTCGATATTAACAAACGCGGTAAACGTGTAGTCGGATATGCGGCAACATCTAAAAGTACGACAATTTTAAATTATTGCGGGATTGGTTCCGATTTAATAGAATTTATCAGCGATACGACTCCGATTAAGCAGGGCAAATTCAGTCCCGGAATGCATATTCCAGTTCGTGCTTATGAAGAATTTATGGCAAAATACCCTGATTATGCCGTACTCCTGGCGTGGAATCACGGGGAAGAAATTATGGATAAGGAAAAACAGTTTAAAGCGGCCGGCGGTAAATGGATTATTTTTGTGCCGGAAGTCAAGGTGGTATAATGACTATTTTATGTGCGAATCCTTTATTGCAATATCAGTCATATAAAAAGGAAATCGACGAGGCGATTGCACGTGTTTTGGCCGGCGGAAGATACGTTCTCGGTTCGCAAGTCAAGGCGTTCGAAGAAGAATTTACCGATTATATAGGCGTCTCCTGCGGCATCGGCGTCGGCAGCGGAACAGAGGCTCTTCATCTCGCATTGGCGGCGTGCGGCATAACGGCAGGAGATGAAGTTATTACGGTTTCGCATACGGCAGTTGCCACCGCAGCGGCAATTAGATTGGCTGGAGCTATCCCCGTATTTGTAGATATCGAACCGAATTACTACACGCTTGACCCTGCAAAATTAGAAGCGGCCATCACGAAAAAAACCAAAGCGATTATTCCTGTTCACATCTATGGTCAGCCGGTTGATATTGACCCGATTATCGAATGTGCGAAAAAGCATAAACTGTTTGTTATTGAGGATTGTGCACAGGCTCACGGAGCGATATATAAAAACAAACGTGTCGGCTCTTATGGCGATATGGCCTGCTTTAGTTTTTATCCCACTAAAAATCTGGGGGCTATAGGCGATGGCGGAATGGTCGTAACAAATCAGCCGGAACTGGCGGGAAAAGTGAAACTGCTTCGGGAATATGGTTGGGCCGAGCGGTACGTCAGTCATATTGATGGTTGGAACAGCAGGCTGGACGAATTGCAAGCTTCGGTATTACGTGTAAAGCTGCGTTATCTGGATGCGGATAACGCCAAACGTATAAAACTGGCAGGGCTGTATCATAAAGAACTGTCAAAATTGAATGGTTTGTCTTTGCCGATAAAACGTGAAAATGCAACCCATATATTTCATCTCTATGTAGTAAGATTAAAAAAAAGAGATGAATTACAGGATTGCTTAAAGGAACATCAGATTCATACTTTGGTACATTATCCGGTGCCGATTCACCGGCAGCCGGCATATAACAAAGGTCAAAAACTTGCGGTGACGGAAAGCATAGCAAAGGAAATTTTGTCTCTGCCGATGTATCCGGAACTCAAGCAATCAGAACTGGAAACTGTCGTTAGTGCAATACGAACCTATATGACGGAGAAATTATGATTGACGGAGTTATATTTAAGGACTTGACTACCTGGGGCGACCAGAGGGGCTTTTTCAGGGAAATCATTCGTTCTACGGACGATTTTTTCGACGGCGGATTCGGTCAATGGAGTCATTCGTTGATGTTTAACGGCGTTATAAAAGCCTGGCATTTTCATAATATTCAAACGGATTTTTTCTATGTGTGCGGCGGTGTGGCTCGTATCGGGTTGTGCGATTTACGGCCAAAATCCCGAACATATAATGAAGTAATGGATTTTTTTATGGGAGATTATCAGCCTGCACGCATAGTGAAGATTCCGTCCGGTGTAGCGCATGGAGTAAAAGCGATACAGGGACCGGTTAATTTGTTTTATATTACCTCGCATATATATAATCCGCAGGACGAAATCCGTATCGCGTACGACGACCCGAAGATTGATTTTGACTGGCTCAAAGACGCTCCAATTAAGTAGTTTAGAATTAATCGTTATGACAGAACTATTCGAAAGCGATATTATAAAGACTTTTAGCGGCAAACAGGTGCTGATTACCGGCGGTGCCGGTTATATTGCGACAAAACTGGTTCAATTACTCAGGAACGTAGATTGCCGTATAATTCGTCTTGATAGGCCGGATGCAGTCTTTTCTGATGTGGAAGGAAAAGCTCGGATTGACAATATCTCCGGCGATATTCGAGTCAGTGATGTATGGGGGAAAGTATTGGACAAAACGGATTTTGTTTTCCATTTTGCCGCTCAGACGAGTACCTATACTGCCAATGAAAATCCTGTCGCCGATGCGGAAATCAATGTTTCTCCAATGCTTAATTTGCTCGAAACCTGCCGTAAAAAGAAGACAAAACCGATAGTATTATTTTCAAGTACGGTAACGGTAATAGGCCTTCCGAGTAAATTACCGGTCGATGAAAATTGTACTGGCGAACCTGTTACTGTTTACGACCTTCATAAGCTGATTGCCGAAAAATATCTTAATTATTATATAAGTCAAGGTGCTGTGAGCGGGGCTGTTTTGAGGCTTTCGAATGTTTACGGTCCCGGTCCGAAAAGCAGCAAATCCGACCGCGGCATACTGAATTTAATGATTCGCAAGGCATTGGCCGCAGAAACATTAACCGTCTATGGGCAGGGTGATTATCTGCGTGATTATGTTTACGTTGAGGATGTTGCCCGTGCATTTATAATGGCTGCGATAAAGAACAAAAATACTAACGGCAGATATTTTGTAATCGGCAGCGGACAAGGGCATACTATTACCGAAGCTGTTAATCTTGTCGCCGACCGGACAGCAGTAAAAACAGGCCGACGCGTTGAGGTAATTCACATTGAACCACAATCACCGCAGTCTCCTATAGAGATGCGTAATTTCGTTGCGGATTCCGGACAGTTTTCATCTGCAACCGGCTGGAAAGCCAATGTCTCTTTAATCGAAGGAATTGACCGTACAATAGAAGGTTATTAAGGAATGCCTAATATGGAAACGATTTCTGCTCAAAAATTACCGAGTTTAAAAGGGAAAAAGGTCTTGATTCCGGGAGGTTTGGGATTTATCGGGAGTAACCTTGCTCATAAATGTCTCGAACTCGGTGCGAAAGTTTCCATATATGATTGTCTAAATCCGCGTTCAGGGGGGAATTTGTATAATATCAGCGATATTCGTGATTCGGTCGAATTATGTTATCACGATATAGAGGATTTTGACCGTTTGTGCCAGCACGTTTGCGGTAAAGATGTCATTATTAATTGTGCGGCATCGACATCACACCCTTTCTCTATGAGAGAGCCATGGCTTGATATTGACGTTAATAGTACGGCGACGATTAATCTTCTGGAGGCGATAAAACGGTTCAATCGTGATGTTCGACTTATCCATCTCGGTACAAGCACCCAGTTAGGCAAACTGCAATATCAGCCTGCGGACGAAAAGCATCCGGAATTTCCGACTGATATCTATTCAGCGAATAAGAGCGTATCTGAAAAATATGTACTGATTTACGCCAAAGCGCATAAACTTCGGGCTACCGTGGCAAGATTGTCTAATGTCTTCGGGCCAAGAGCGTGTATTGATAGTCCGGAATTTACCTTTAATAATTATTTTATCGGGCTGGCATTGCAAGGCAAAGATATAACGGTCTTTGGGAAAGGCAATCAGAAAAGAAATGTTATTTATGTTGAGGACGTTTTATCGGCGCTTATCCTTTTATGCAGCCAGGATGATGGGACAGGGGAGACTTTTTTTGTGGTTGGCGACCAGCATTGGAGCGTTGCCCAGATTGCTGAAGCTACGGTCGAGTATATCGGTTCCGGAAAGGTCAAATTTATCGACTGGCCGAAAGAAAGAGAAGTTGTTGATTTCGGAGATGCTGTCATTAGTAACCAGAAGATTAAAAGTGCTCTTGATTGGGCGCCGCAATATGACTTAAAGACCGGTTTGTTGGAAACAAAAGAATATTATAGAACTTGTTTAAAAGAATATTTGAGGTAGGAATATGAAACTCGTAGTTGCCGGCGCCTTGGGGCATATTGGTTCTGCGGTAATTCGACAAATCCCGTCAAAATTGAACGTAACTGAAATCGTAATGATTGATAATATGATGACCCAGCGGTATTGTTCTTTGTTTAATCTTCCAGAGGGCGTGAAGTATCGATTTATCGAAGCGGATTTACTGAATATAGACCTGGAGCCTGTTTTTAATAGCGCCGATGTGGTCATTCAGTTGGCGGCAATTACGGATGCAGCCGGAAGTTTTGGAAATAAAAAACAGGTTGAGCACAATAATTACAACACAACCGCAAAAGTTGCCGAGGCGTGCAGTAAGGCCGGCTGCAGGATGGTGCATCTGTCTTCCACAAGTGTGTATGGTACGCAAAAAGAAACAGTTGATGAGGATTGTTCGTCCCAGGAGCTTTGTCCGCAAAGTCCTTACGCGGAAACTAAACTGAAAGAGGAACAGTTTTTGCAGCAATTGGGTTCGACGGCTAATCTGCGTTTTGTGACTTTCCGGTTCGGAACTATTTGCGGGGTTTCTCCCGGTATGCGATTTCATACTGCGGTAAATAAGTTTTGCTGGCAGGCTGCGATGGGACAGCCGATAACCGTTTGGCGCACGGCTTTGAATCAGAAAAGACCTTATCTTGACCTTTATGACGCGGTGGAAGCGATAACTTTTGTGATTAAACACGATTTATTTGATAAGCGTATTTATAATGTCCTAACGGATAATTTGACTGTAAAATCTATTATTGATACCATTCAAAAATATATTTCGCAAATAGACATACAGTATGTAGATTCAGAGATTATGAACCAGTTGTCTTATAATGTTTCCGACCGGCGTTTCAGATATATGGGATTTACACCTCGTGGAAGCATTAGCGAAAAAATCAGGGAAACGCTCGATTTGCTCAAAGGCTGTGCCGGCAGCAGGTACAAAGTTTAATGCCGTATAGGAAGAATAACATTACGGCGGAAAAGGCCGGTTCAGTTTCCTCCTTTGATTTTGTCTAAAAGTATGGAATTCGAAGCTGAAAAAATCCCATTTTTCTCTATCGGCATACCTACTTATAATCGGGTAGATATGCTAAAACAATGTCTTTTGTCGATTTTAGGGCAGACATTTACGGATTTTGAAATTATTGTGGGTAATGATTATACGAAGCATACGCTTTCCAGCAGAGATTTTGGCATCGAAGATGCTCGGATTCAATTTGTCAATCATACTCGCAATCTTGGCGAAATCGAGAATATGAACTCTTTGTTGCAGGTTAGCCGCGGTCGTTATTTTACATGGCAGTTTGATGATGATATATATTCACCAGATTTCCTTCAATCGGTTTATTTATCTCTGACTCATTTCGACAAACCCAAATGTGTTTATACTTCCTATGGTTATATTTGGGGAGATTCTTTTCCAAAGATTAGCACAAGAGCTTTGGAGACGGGCAAAATTCTTACCGGACGGCAATTTCTTCGAGAGTATTTGTCAGGCCGATTGAAAGTCCTGGGGTGCTGTGGTGTTTTTGACTCACAGTACCTTAAGCAGACAGGCGGAGTGCATAAACTTTGTGATAGCCCCGTGGGAGCTCATTCAGAGCATTTTATCGCTATTCGGATGGGATTATTAGATAAAATTGCATATATAAACAGGCCTCTGGTTCTGTATCGCAATCATGAAGAGTCCTGGTCGTATAAAACTAAGGATGCGGATTTATATAAGCAGGCAGGGAAAGATTTTTTACGTGAGACCATTAATATTTTAATGCAACCTGCGTTGCAAGGTGATTTTGAACATAATTTTTCCTGTGCTGTGAGCTTATCTGTAAATACCATACTTGGAAAAATGATTGTTCGTGATGGGTATCTCAAAAAAGACGAACTTCAACAATATATTTTTTCGCTTAAGCGATTATTTGATGTTATAAAAGAACCTGTGCTTTACGAGACGGCGATGAGTTGTTTGCAGCGAGTTGAAAGGGGAAATAGGATATTGGCGGTGATAAAGGCAAAATTTAAGGCTTCTATGCCGTATTTTCTTGTAAAATTTGCGCATATAATTCGGGCCGTTGTTTCGCGATACAAATAATATTTGATTGGTTTTCTTTTATGAATTTTAATCACTTTTTTAAAATTTCAGCAAATGTTTGCAGGATATTGCTTCTGCTGATGTCTCTTATCGCTTTATTTACATTATATGTTTGGTCTACCAAAAGCCCAAGGATTAATACATTTGGCGATTATTTTTTTATTAGATATTATAAGCATTTTGACAGAAGATTTAGCAATGCCATTGATACTCTGAAAGTAAATGAAGATAAGGGTATTGCAATGCTTGAAAAGCTGATGAGCGACCTCGAAACTATTCAGAAATTAGACCGTCTGGACTATATAAAGCGAGAAGGAATGAAAATGCTGTCAGGAATTTTTGAAAAGCGAAGCAATCTGGATGGGGCGATGAAATGGGCAGACAAATGGGTTGATTTCGACGATAAAGACCTTTATGGTCAGGTGCATAAAGCAAGGTTAATGTGTCAAATTGCAGATAGTAGAAATGCGGGGAAGCAGCTTTTGGCGAATCTTTACCAAAAAGTTCCTGAGGCAAAGGTTGTTGTAAATGCGTATTCGCAAATGCAAATAGCAGACGGCAATTCCGGCGAAGCACTCTGGGCACAACTGCGATTGTTAAACTTTCAAAAAAGATTGATGTCGCAAAAATGGGAAATTTACTGGACTTTATCTAATGTATTTACGTCGGAGGATAGCCGAAAGGTTATTCTTTCGGTGGATAATAATAGTTTATCATTAGTTTTCAACGTTCCGCAGGGCACAAGAAAAATGCGTCTCGACATCCCGCCTTCTGCAGAATTTTTGATGTCATATCCGACTCTTGCGATTAAAAGCGACGAAGGTTTTACAGAATTAGAGCTTTGGAAGTTGGAATTGAAGATGCACGATATGCTCCAAAATAATCATATTCTTGAGGTAATACAGGGCGAAGATTCTTACTTTTATTGGGAGATGCCGGAAAGAACAGTTGAAGCGTCAGGTTCGTTTATCTTTAAGACCAGCGTATTTCATAAAATCAATAAAGTTTTGCTGCAGTTGTACACTTCGGAGTCCATAAGGTCGCTGAAGAGAGAAATAGCCGACAGAGGCGACGCCGAGATTGCAGATATTTTTTCCAATATAAGACCGGACATTTTAGCCAATTCTTCAGTAGATATTTACTGGTCTTATCAACAGAATGTTTTTTCTGATGTTCGAAAGAACTCGGTCCTTCTAAGTGGCAGGAGAAATTTAAATAGGTTGATATTTGATGTTAATCTGCCATTGAACGATAAAGTATCGGAGTTGCGTATTGATTTTCCCGATGTGGTAGATACTCAATATACTTTAGAAAAAATAGAGTATGTAATAGAGAACAAGTTGTACGAAATAGATGCCAGCCAAGCGGTATTGGTATCAAATCATAACTTGAAAAAACAAGGAAACCGGTTTGTTGTAATCGGTCAGGACCCTTATTTTTCTTTTAAGTTGCCCGAAGGCCAAGGTTATATAACATCAGTACGCCTTAAAGGAATAGCTCAATGAGAAAATATCTCACATTTCTGTGGAAGTGGAGCTGGGTTGTAACCGCCGTTATAACAGTAGTTTTTCTATATTGGACTATTGCTACAGCTAAACGTTATTATGTTTTTAGAATAAGGTACAAATCCGCTCTTGGATTGCAGGAAAGCGGTATGACTGAGTTTCGCCATATGATGCGGCAGCAAAAAAATTTGTTTTCAACATCGAGAAAGCTCGACGAAGCTGTTACTAAGGACTTGAGAAACATAAATCTTTTTGTTTCGGAAGCTGATTTGGCGAAACTGAATTCTCGCCTTCCGCAGTCTGGTTTTAAAGAAGTTAAGGGGAAACTATGGAACGGAGATAAATTGCTGAAAGTGAAAGTTAGGTATCGTGGTGACTTTGTAGCCCATTGGGGCTATCACAAAAAGTCCCTGAGAGTAAAAACCACGAGAAAGTCGCTCTTTGAAGGAATGCGTAAATTTAATTTAATAGCGCCAAAATTTAAAGCACAAATTAATAGTTATCTGGGATATAGATTGGCCCAGAGTATGGGATTAGTGGTGCCGAAAACAGAGTTAGTAAATGTTCTGATAAACGGCAGATTGCAAGGGGTTTATATATTAGTAGAGCAATTAGAAGAGCTTACATTGCGTCGCAACAATCTTCTTCCAGGCGACTTGTATGCGGGAGAACTTCTGGCAAACGATGGTTATACGGGAATTTCTACCGAAGTTTTTGACCATCCTGGTGTTTGGGATAAACAAGCTTTCGATAATAAATATCCGCCGGATTTTTATAAACCTTTGGCAAAGTTAACTGAATTAATAAATGCCAAATTTTCGGACAAGGTGCAAGATGAGCTGATTAAAATGCTTGATTTAGACGTTTGGGGCAGATTTGCCGTCTTTGAGATGCTTTCGCAAACGTTTCATTATGATAATACGCATAACTGGCGACTATATTATGACCCGGCCAGAGGTGTGTTTATTCCGGTGGTATGGGACCCTGTAAGCTGGGCATGGTTAGCAGAACAGAAAGGCGAGACTCAATTAGATATTATGCCCAGCAGATTACATAGTGTTCTGTTTAGAAATTATGATTTTCTTCGTGCTCGTCATAAAGCGATTGAAGATTTCTTTGATTCAGGGAAAGATAAAGGTTTTTTAAAGGAGACTGATACGGCAATTTCGGTTGTAACTGCTGCGATTGATGATGACCCCGGTATACGCTACAGTCAGTCTGACATCCTAAACGCTATGAAAGAGCTAAGAGGGGCTATTGAAAAAGTATTCTCCGATATAAAAGAAGGACATCTTGCTGATAATAGCCCAATAACCTATTTTTCCGATAACAATAACTCTTTGACGGTTTCGTTATCGGGCCGATGTCCTGTGGAATGTTTATCATTGCATTATTTATTGCCTCCGAGCAATCCTGTTTCTGTAAAGGTGCGATATTTTCAAAATGGGCAGAGTGTAGAAAAAGATATATCTGGTGCGGTTTCTGTTAATGGTAATTTTGCAGAGATTTCAACCGTTCTGCTCCCTCGATTTTCGGTAGTATTTAGACCGGGCCATTTTTTGATGTCAACTGCTCTGGATGTACAACCGGCATCTTATGAATTTGTGCTGACAGGACTATCCGATGACAACCGGCTTCTCGATGTATTTGCTGATAGAGGTAGTGTCCGGCGTGAAAAACTACAAAAATCTCAGACAAAAAAATTCTGTGAATTTAATGGGGTTTATAATATTATTTCTTCTAAACCGGTTAAGCAGGCTCAAATATGGCGAGAAGATGTGGAAATTGATGGTCTTGAGGAAGTGTATGATGACATTATTATCGAGCCCGGAACTACAGTAAGGCTTAAAACAGGGGCAACCCTTATTGTTTACGGTCGTCTTTTGGCAGAAGGGACGCCGGAGAAACCTATACGCTTTATGCCTTTTGCGCAAAATCAGGAGCCATGGGGTTCGGTAGTGCTGTTTGGAAGCGGAGCAAACGATTCAAAGTTAAGCTATTGTGAGTTTGCAGGCGGGAGCGGGGTGGAAGGAGACTTGTTGGGATATTGCGCGATGTTTTCTTTGCGTAGTGTTTCAGGAATTGAAGTCAAACACTGTTTGTTTAGAGACAACAAAATCTTTGATGATATGGTACATTCAGTCTATTCAGAAGTTTATTTTTCAAATTGTAAATTTCTACGAGCGGCATTTGATGCATTTGATTCGGATGTTGGTAAAAGCGTCATAGAAAATTGTCTATTTGTGGATAGTGGTAATGATGCTATAGATGCAATGACATCAGAAGTAGTGGTAATCAATACCTTACTTCAAAATAGCGGCGATAAGGGCATATCTGTCGGTGAGAAAAGTAAGGTGTTGGCAATAAATACCCAGTTTGTTAATAATAATATTGGCCTACAGTCTAAAGATGATTCAATTGCGGTGCTGTATAATGTTGATATGAGAGATAACTTACAGGCATTGGATGCATATATGAAAAACTGGCGTTATGGCAGAGGCGGGGACATCTTTCTATATAAAGGCTGTCTTGTCGATAACAAACAGAAGATAACTGCGGATAAAAAATCAGGCATTTGGATTTATGATACCTATATGACCAGTGATTTAACTTCTGCAAATGCAAATATTATTTTAGATTCCACTGTTGATTCAAAAG
>CAYUYR010000018.1:0-34702 GCA_964449435.1 uncultured Planctomycetaceae bacterium
CTATTTAACGCCGGTTACTTTAATTCATAGTGGTACTATAAACGGGGTAAGGTCATCCGAATAAAAGGGTTATTGTGCGGCGCCACGCGCGTCAGCACGTAAATTTTTGGGACGTTAAACGATCCCGTATTATAACCGAAGTTTGGAGGCTCCGGTTTCATGGCTTATCTGTGGTTAAAAACCAATCAATCAAAATAAATCAATTATGCCTCTCCTACCGCCCCCGCAATATCCGACCTCCGCCTTCTGTTGTCAGTTATCCGTCCTCTATCTTCCGTCGTCCATCATCTCCCCGATACGTAGTGACTATTACAAGTAAATTAATCATTGGAGCTTACATCCATTTCCAGAAATTTGCTTTTTGAAATTTGATATTTTTTACCATAAACTTCTATTGATGTCTTATCCCCGGATTCCAGCTTAATATGTAATTTATCTCTGGTAATTGTTACAAGAAAACGGCGCTCTCTGGCATTGATTCTGAACGACAATTTTTCCCACATTTTCGGCATACGGGGATTAAAGCTGATTATTCCGTCATATATCCTAAAACCCCCGAAACCCATAATAACAGGTATTAAAGAACCGCCCATAGAAGTAACGTGTAAGCCGTGATTAGTATCGTTATTATAATCATCCAAATCTAACCTCGATGCTCTTTTATATAAATTATAGGCCTTATTAGCATAGCCTATTTCTGACGCAATAATTGAATATATACATGTAGATAATGAAGATTCATGCACTGTCCGAAGTTCGTAAAAATCAAAATTATTTTTTTTCTCTTCACGAGTAAAAATATCATTAAACAAATATAAACCTAATATCACGTCTGCCTGTTTGATTATGCTTGAGCGACTAATTCTATCCCATGACCAATTCTGTACAACAGGCAGCATATTTTTAGGAATCTCATTTACAAGAATATCTTCTAACTCAAGATAGCTATCATTCTGAACGAATATATTCAGTTCTTTATTTTTATTTATGTATATTTTTTTCGAGATAACCTTCCAGTTACAAAACTCTTCTTCTGTAAAACTATATTTTTTACAGATTTCTTTATACTTCTTATTATTATAATCTTTCAGCCAACCTGCCTGTTTACAAGCGTAATCCAGCACCCATTTTGCCGTAAAATTCGTATACCAATCATTATTGACATTATTATGAAACTCATCGGGACCCGTTACTCCAAGTATTACATAAATATCTCTATCTTTCTTATAAGTAACCCTATCGGCCCAGAACCTCGCAACATTCCCGATTACTTCGAATCCATAATCCGCCATATAGTCATAATCGCCTGTTGAACGAATGTAATTATAAATTGCATAAACCATAGCGGAGTTCCTGTGAATTTCCATCAGGGTAATTTCCCATTCTGCATGCCCTTCGGTGCCATCCAGCGTTATCATAGGATATAAAGCACCCTTCAGTCCCAAAAGTTTCGCATTTTCAATCGCTTTCTTCAAATGATTATACCTGTATAGGAGCAGATTCCTTACTACTCCGGGCTTTGTATGGAGAAGATGCGGAATACAAAAAATCTCCGTGTCCCAGTAGGTTGAACCGCCATATTTTTCACCGCTGAAGCCCTTGGGACTTATATTCAGCTTTTTATTTTCCCCCGTAAAAGAAGAATGCAATATAAATAAATTATACCGGGTCGCCTGCTGTAAAGATGTATCACCCTCTATCTTTATATCCATTTCGTCCCATTTTTTCTTCCATGCCTTCTCCGAAAAAGACAATAAGTCATTAAAGCTATAGCCGGCGACATTTCTCAAGTTTTCTTTTGACTTTGTTGCCACTTTCGATTTTGGAGTATTAAGAGAAGTATAGCAGGAAACATATTTTTCAATCTTTAATGTTTTTCCTTCTTTTAAGTTCATTTTAAAACGATGGCCTATATAAACATCTTCAATTACCGGTACAAATGAAATATTTTTTAACGTTTCATTCTCATATACTTTTACATTCATAGAGGTGGCCAGATAAAAATCTGTCTTTTTTGTTCTAACAATCAGAGTATCTTTGTCTTTATTTACCTCTTCCCATAATACTTTTTCTTCGCATTGCACATTTTTGCTACCAGCAAGGCTGGCCATATATGGTTCGAATTCTATTTTCCCATTATAATTTAAAGGAGTTATACTATAAGAAATAGCCAATAAATTCTCGTTATGAATTGATATAAATCTCTTTGCAGTAATAGCGGTTTCACGTTTAAAATCATCAATAACTAAAAAGGATCTTTCCAATGAGCCATTTTTCATATTGAGCGTTATTTTAAAATTTTTAAATTTAATACTTGCCAGGTCCAATACTTTCCCGTTTGTGGATATCTTTATACCGATAATATCTGTAGAATTTATTATCTCATTATTTGTTTTTGGATACCCTATCTTATACCACCCATATTGAGCTTTATTAGGATAATATACTCCTGCATGGAAGAATGACCTTAATGTTTCTCCGCCGTAACCTTCTTCAAAATTTCCGCGTCCGCCCATATATCCGTTAGATAAACTGAAAATGCTTTCCGTAAACAGAATGTTTTCAGGACAAAATCCCTCCTGCACTATATTCCATGCGTCACCCTTGATAATTTTTTTCATAAAATCCTCCGACTAAACAAATTTTCTTTATATCAAATTCCGTAAGGTCTTTTATACACATATTAGCAGCATACAGATTTTTTCTATTACCAATTCCTACCGAAAACATATTGCAGGCGTTAATTGCTGATATTCCTACTATTGAGTCTTCAACCCCCACACAATCACCTGTTTTAACTTTTACCCCTTTTGCGGCTTTGATAAATATCTCGGGATCCGGTTTATTCCTTGCAATATTTCTACTATCCACTACATAATCAAAATGCTCTTCAATTTTCAAGCGTTTGAGTACATATAGAGAATTCTTACTTGCTGAAGCCAGCACTATTTTTATATTGTTATTTTTTAAGGTTTTAAAACATTTTACTGATCCCGGAAGCAAATCGGATGGTGTCATTTTATTAACAAGTTTAAGATAGTATTCATTTTTCCTGTTTGCCAACTCGATTTTTTCCTCATTTGAATAATTCTTCTCGGTCAGAGTCAATATTAAGTCCAGCGATTCCATCCTGCTTACACCTTTTAAACGCTCATTGAATTCATAAGTTAAATTTATTCCCATATCAGAAGCCATTTTTTTCCATGATTGATAATGGATCATGGCCGTATCGGTTATAACGCCGTCAAGATCGAAAATTACCGCTTTTAATTCTCTCGCCATAATCCAACTCTTTTAGAAATAATATTTACCATTTTAAAACAGCATTTATAACCGCCAAATTCAAATTTTGCAGAACTTCTATTTCTTTACTTTACGACCTTCTTAAAATTTTACAGCTGATTATCTTTACGTCTATGGCCTAATAATCTCTCACAATTATAATCTTTGTTAAAAGCAAGGGATAGTATATCTTTGTTTGATAAATAAGAAAGTAAGCACGATAGTTAATAGCGCTTACTTTCTTATTCTTTTTAAAACTGCTTTATAAAAAACATCACTTATTATACATAAGCTTTCTTTGTATTTTTATCAAACACGTGTATTTTATCAATATCCACATATAAGGTTGCCTTCCCACCACTTCTGAATTTGGATCTGGGGTTAACTCTAGCTGTTACCAGTACTCCCTCAATATCAACATATACATAGATTTCCGAGCCCATAGACTCTGTAACTTCAACATTTGCAGTAATCGTGTTGTTCGCAGGGATATTCTGCACAAAATTACTATCTTCTAAATCTTCGGGTCTGATTCCTATTGCTACTTCTTTTCCTATGAAATTATTATCTTTAATTATTTTCCTAACCTTATCAGTTGCGTTAAGTTCAAATATGCCGCCCTTTAATGTCATCCGGTCAGTTATAGTAACATCCAAGAAGTTCATTGCGGGACTTCCTATAAATCCAGCTACAAACATATTCTCTGGATGGTCATATACTTCCTGGGGCTTACCAGTCTGCTGCACTATTCCATCTTTCATAATAATTATCTTTTCAGCCATAGTCATAGCTTCGGTCTGGTCGTGGGTTACATATATAATAGTAGTATTAAGTCTCTTGTGAAGTTTTATAATTTCTGTTCTCATCTGGACTCTAAGTTTTGCATCAAGATTGGATAGCGGCTCATCCATTAAAAATACTTTAGGGTTTCTTACAATTGCTCTTCCTAAAGCAACTCTCTGTCTTTGGCCTCCGGAAAGCTGTTTGGGTTTTCTCTTCAATAGGTTTTCAATTTTTAAAATTTTTGCTGCTTCATGTACCATTTTATCGATTTCCAGTTTTGGCGTTTTTCGCAGTCTTAATCCAAAAGCCATATTGTCGTAGACATTAAAATGAGGATAGAGAGCATAGTTCTGGAAAACCATTGCTATATCTCTGTCTTTTGGAGCAACATTATTGACTAACTTGTCTCCGATGTAAATTTCACCTTCCGTCACCTCTTCCAGCCCCGCAACCATACGCAACGTGGTAGTTTTTCCACAACCTGATGGTCCTACCAGAATCGCGAATTCCCTGTCTTCGACGGTGCTGTTCATATTATTAACAGCAACTACATCATCAAATTTTTTTGTTAGATTCTTTATGACAACCTTCGCCATTTTTGCTCCTTTTTCAATTTACGTAAAACGCTATTGAACGCTCCGATTTTAGAACAATCCGTTACTCATAGGTAAAAAATTTATTTCGTTTAAACACAAACTATGAACATAATACAAGTATTTGCTTTATCATTCTTTAACTCACAAAACAATGACTATAGTATTTACTACTCCTTTAGCCCGCCTAACGTAAGTCCGCCGACGAGAAATCTTGACAGGGCTATAAAAAGCAGGATAACAGGTATACAGGTTATAAGAGCTGCGGCTGAGTATACACCCCACAATGTCGCAAATTCCCCCTGTAAATATACTAATCCTACTGGAAGTGTCATCTTATCTGCCTGGGATACAATAACCCTTGCGATAACGTACTCTGACCATGCAGCCATAAAAGAAAACAGCGCCGCTATAGCTAAAGCCGGTTTGGCTAAAGGTAGAACTATTTTTATAAATGTATTAAAGAGCGAACACCCATCTATATAAGCGCTTTCCTCAAGAGACCTCGGTATGGTATCGAAATATCCCTTGAGCAGCCATACGCTAAAGGGTATCGCCAGCGCCGAATATGGAATTAATAAACCTGTTAGCTGGTCTTTTAAACCAAGCTTGGCGAGGATTGCGTAGGTTGGTAGCAGCAGCATAGGCGCAGGAAACATTTGCGTTACCAGTAAGACAATCATTCCTGGTCTGCGCCCATAAAATCTAAATCTTGAGAATGCATATCCGGCAGACGATGAAAATATTACACCAATTAGTGCAACCGAAAGGGATACAATTAAACTATTCTTTAACCATATCAATAAATTAGTTTCAAATAACGCGTGCCTGTAATTATCAAATGTCCAATCCTTTGGAATAATTTCCAGAGTTGTTGAAAATAGGTTATTATCGGGTCTAAGCGATATTGTAAATACGTTTAGCAGGGGCCAAAAAGCCACAATACAAAATGTTATCAAAATTACATATACGACGATTATACTGATAAACGAATCATATTTTTCAAAATGCCGGCTCCTCCAGGATTCCAACCTGCGAAATCTTCTAACACGTATTTTTTTTACAATCAAATTATAAGCAAAAGACAGCAGTATTAGAACAATAATGGTACCGACTATATAGATAATGAAATAACTGTTTATAACTCTACCTGATTTTAATGTAAAATCATTGATTGAAGAGTATGATGGAGTGAACTGAATATTTTTTTCGCTTATTAAAGCGTCTAATGCTTGCTCTCTTCTCATTAAAAGTGTATAACCTGCGACACCTGATTCTTTTGCTTCCTTTTTAATGATTTTTTCATTTATGGACTTAATTTCCTGAACAAGCTTCTTTATTTGATTTTCATCTGCTTCTTCAGCCGCAAGGAGCGCTTCAAGCTCTTTTTCCCTGTTTTCTAATTGGGCAATTAGAACGCTGACATCAATATAAGTATCTACACGTTTATGAATTTCATCAAAACAATATTTTTCAAGCTGGATTACGGCACTGTAGCTTTCTTCTATTCTCGCATACGCATCAGCTTCGCCATAGTCATCTAAATAATTCTGGATAACTTTAAGATTAGAGATTTCTGATTCAAGATCAATAAGCTCTCTTCTATTGAGTTGGATTTCTCCTCTGTCAAACTTAGTTTTTTTTAATTCTCTTTCAGCTAATTCATTTTCCAGGTTTTCAATACCGAGTTTGTCATACTTTTCTAATACACTTTGTAATTCTTTATTCTTCCGTTCCAATTGAGATCTTATTTCTAATACGTAATCAATTGCTTTTGCAGAATTAATACCACCTTTAAGATAAAAAACAAGCGGTACAGGCCTGTTGATATATTCCAGACGGTGGCGCATAACCATTCCGACTATTAACCCTATGATAATGCCGCATAATATAATCCAAATCCAATATTTCTTGCTTTTAAACATTTATCGCACTTCCTCAGTTCCACGGGTAACTCTTATAAATATGATACTAAATACCAATAATATTATAAAAACAACTGTTGAGTATGCGGCTGCGTAGCCGTATCTGTAAAAACTGAAAGCTTGTCGGTAAACTTCTGTTACCAGTATTTGAGATTCTTCAAATCCAAAGCCCCCCAGGCTTCCTGCTAATATCAAGATGACATTTAACATATTAAAAGTCCAAACGGCCCCAAGAACAATAGCAGGAGCCATAACGGGTTTTAGCATGGGTACTGTAATCTTTGTGAATTTCTGCCATCTCGTTGCGCCGTCCATATCTGCGGCCTCATAAAAAGTATTCGGGATAGACTGAAGCCCACCCAGTGCTATCATCATCATAAAAGGAATCCCCAACCAAACATTGGTAATAATAGCACCTCTGAAAAGCCAGAAAGCATTTGTTAGCCAGGGAATCGGGAATCTATCAAAAACACCTAAATAAAACAATTCTTTACCTGCGCCTATCTTGTTTAACAGGATATTAACCAATCCAAAATCTAAATTGAACATTCCCCGCCATGTTAACGCCGCAATGTATTGAGGCATTGCCCAAGGAATAATTAAAAGGAACCTGAAAAATGCTCTTCCCGGCAATTTACGATTCAATAATACCGCGAGTGCTACACCGAGCACTACATGAAAGAAAACGTTCACTGTTGTCCATACAATTGTTCTCCATAAAGTTGTATATAACGAAATATCCTTGAATAATTGAATATAGTTATTAAAGCCTATAAATGCGGGATTCTTAAAGGTACCTAAGCTCATGTTTGTAAAAGACAACCAAAATCCATAACCTAATGGGAAAAAGGATATTAATGCAATCACAATAAATGCTGGCAATAGGTACAAATAAGGCTGATATTTCAAGGATGAAAAGAAATCAAACCTTCTTCCTCTCTCTAAGTTATTAGGATTATTGAAACGGGTTGACTTCTTTCTAATTTTACCAATACTAATATTTTCCTGATTAATGGTATTCGCCTTTCTTCTCTTCAATTTTAAGTGTTTGCACCTTTTATATAAAATTTTAGAGAAATAAATAAACATCTCTCTGAAATTTTTAAGGTCTAATGTTTAACCAATTAATTCTTTGCTGGAAGTTCTGCTCTAATTGTAGCAATAGCTCTTTCAGCTCTTGTCTGCATTGCTGCTGCAGCTTTAGCTGCATCCTTCCCCGAATATAGAACTGCTTCCAGTTCCGGTCTAATAGCATCCCATACGCCTCTCGTTTCAACAACGATTGGCATTGGTATGGTATATTGAATGGTTAGAGCAGATGCCTGCAGTATTTCATTGCTTACAATCTCATCCAATTCCATTGCTTCAAGATTTGTAGGTGCTTGAGAATTAACTAAAGCGAATTTGGCATTGTTTTCTGCTGTTCCTACAAAGAAGTCAAAGAATAGCTTTAATGCATTTACTTTGTCCACATCTGTAAGGTCTACATCTTTTGATATACTATAGCCTTTTGTTGAAGCATAGAATGTCATGTTGCCCCCACCGGGCAGAACTGGGCCTGGTGCGATTCCAATATCAATTCCTGCATCTGTGTAAGCAGTCCATGACCATGCGCCATTTAAAATAAATACTGCATTTCCTTTCTTAAAGGTTGCGTCTGGGACATCATAATCCATGCCTTCAATGCCGAGGCCGTATACTTCCCTTATATTCAATGCAAACTGTAAAGCTTTTACCATTGCTTCATTGTCAAGTGTTGGGTTATTATCATCGTCCAGTATGTCTCCACCAAATGCATTATAGAATCCTACGAACCAGTATGGTTCTTTCTCATTGTATAAAAAGCCATAGAGTCCTTTATCAGGTTCCTGAATTTCTGATGCAACTTTAACTAATTCTTCCCAAGTTGTCGGTGCTTCTTGAACATAAGCTTTATTGTAGAGCAATGCAATTTGATTACCCTGGATATCTGGAATAGACCAATTTTCACCATTTACTTCACCATCTGCTAAAGCTTTTGCATCTATTTTAGCCAGAAATTCATCGGAAACAATTCCAGTTACAGGTTGTATAACATCTGCTATCAGGAAAACACCAATGTTATCACTTGGTCCGTATACCAGGTCGGGACCGCCGCCTGCTACTGCAGAAGTTAAGAAATTGGTCCTTAGATCCTCAGGTTGGCAATGTACACGTTCGATTGTAATTAGTGGATATGCTGCCTTAAAATCTGCATGAACTTCGTCAAAAGCTTTCTGAGCAACGGGGTCCATTTGCTCCCAAATCCTGATTGTAACTCGAGGAACTTTTTTAACTGCCGGAGTTTTACGTCTTACCAGATATCCTACCATAGAAAATACTACAATCATTGATACAACTATTATCCACAAAAGTGTTTTCTTCATTTTCGTATCTTCCTATTAATCGTCTATCTTTTTTAATAAAATTATTTAGCATAAATCGCAAAGGATTTTGGGGGAATAGAATCACTGGTCATATCGTCGCCCATTACAACACTTCCTGAACTGACGTCAATCTTTCTATAAGTGTCCCCAAAAATCTGATCATAGATACCTTTTGTTGCATTGAAAATTACTGTTATATCCCGCCATCCGGCATCTTCGGTGTTATCCTGAATACGATAAAATGTAATACCGTCATCAGAAGTGCAGGTTACCTTTGAATTGATATCTTCTGCCGTTTGTAAACGAAACGCTTTCCTTTCCTTTCTTAATGCGAACAACCCTTTATACATATTTTTTACATCTGAAAAAGTAGTAGTTATATAAGAATAGTCTATGCCGTTTGTAGTATCATCGGAGATATAACTGTTCTCATCTCCTCTCTTGGTTCTCATAAATTCCTGTCCGCCGTTAATAAACGGGATGCCCTGCGCGAGAATAACGAATGCGCCGGAGAGTTTTACCTGTGCCTTGATCAGATTTTGTTGCGCCGGCGTTAGTCCCGCCCATGCTGCCCAGGATTCACCGCTGGTACCGCCGTTTGCGCAGATATTCAGTTTATCGAAAAGGGTATAGTTGTCGTGGCACTCAACATAATTGATGGTTTCATTTGATGAGGATGTAAAATCGTCAATGGAACCCATCAATCCTTTTATAATTGCTGAATCTTTGAATACCCCCTGTACGTGGCCTGATTCAAAGCCGCCGAATTCCGCACCTTTTATAGCATTTCGGAAATTATCGTTAAATACTGCCATGCCGGTTCCTTTGACCTTTGACTTTTCATTCAACCCATTTACAACTTCGCTTTCTCCACCGGTCCATGGTTCGCCGTGGACGAGTATATGAGGGTCAATTGTCTTTAAGGCATCTGTAATTTCAGTAAGAGTTTCTACTTCATGCAAACCTGCCAGGTCAAATCTGAAACCATTGATATGATATTCATTTACCCACCACTTTAAGGAGTCCAGCATAAATCTTTTAAACATTTTTCGGTTGGAAGCCATTTCATTTCCACACCCCGATCCGTTGGAGTAGCCGCCTGTTGAAGAACTCCTCCGATAGTAATAATAAGGTACGGTCATGTCAAAAAGAGAATCGGCACCGGTACCTGCGGTATGATTATAAACGACATCCATAACAACAGCGATACCTTCGTCATGCAATTTCTTGATTAATTCTTTAAACTGTTTCACTGCCTCTTTTCCATCGGCTTCATTACCTACTACATAACGCCCCTCTGGAACATTGTAATGATAAGGATTATAACCCCAGTTATAATTGGTATTTGAATCCGTCTCGGCATAATCAAAAACAGGCAGAAGCTGGACATGGGTAACGCCCATATCTTTTAAGTGATTGCTCAAGGTATCCGATGTTGCAAGACCTCTGAACTTCCCTTCATTCAGAGGTAATGATAAATCGGGATTATAAACGCAAAAATCCCGTATATGCAACTCATAAATTACCGCATCAACCGGATTACCGGTAAACGGATTGGTATAATTAACTTCCCATGATGCCGGGTCAACAGCACTATCGGTCCAATCGACTATCTGGCCTGCGCGGGAATCGACACCGGCACATTTTGCATAAATATCACAAACCTCATAAGTATTGCCGAGGTTTGCAATTTGATATTTATAATACTTGTCGAGTAAATCACCCTTTACTTTAACAGTCCACACACCTGTTGCAGCGTTTTTTGTCATAGAAGTAATTGTCTCATTGACATCATTTAATACATCTTCCTGGGTATCAAAAACAATGACTTTAACATCTGTGGCAATAGGTGCCCATACGCGGAATTCCGTACTGGCTGCTGAATAAATATTCCCCAATTCATAAGTATCATCCGGAGTTGTCGCATCCAGCAGGTCGCTTGCTATAACAGCCCTCTTACCCTCAAAACCCTCCCGCGATATATAAAAAACTTCATCGGTTGGAAGGTCAACTCCCAGAGTAACAAGCATATTATTTGTATAATTTTTTGTCCTGTCATCCTGTTCGGAATAATTAACAACATCCGTAACGGGTACGGCCACAGTGCCGCTTTCATTCTGGACAACAAAACCATTACTGGATGCGGCTCGGTCAAGGCCCAGCTTTGCATTGGTACTGACCCTTACTTTATCTGTATCTGTCGCAAATGCGGCTTCTATTTGCGGATTCTCACCATAGGATGGCCCATAAATATAAGTCCTCGTATCACCAGCAATAATGACAAATTCACTGTAGTTTACAGTATCTATTACACGGTCCAACCCTCCGTCTTTTACCCATTCGCTATTTCTCGGTATCACACCGGTCCCCTCTTCCCCTACGAGCGTCGTATCTGTTCTTGAGAATCTCTTATAACCCACGCCACTTGCCTCATCCAGATTATTTGCCATGATGCCGTTTTCCCAGTTAAGCACCCCGTCTCCGCTAGGGAACGCCCAGATCCAAAAGCCCCATGAATCGTAATCACCATCCGGTCTGTAATAGTATATAACTACTTCGTCTTCACCGAGCGTCGGTGCCAGCTCGTCATGAGCCGGTGCTATATAATCCATAGCGGGATTGGACAACTGTTCTATGGTGCCGGGTTCCACTTCGCCTGTAAGAGCGACGCCTGTGTTGGGTTCTGCCTCGCCTCTCAAATCACTGCTTTTAGAGGTGCAGCCTGCAGTAGTTATCAGTAAAATAAAAATAATGAAATAAACATAATACTTTTTAGACATTTTAAGCATCCTTTTTAAAAAACTATTCATAGTTTATTATCGACCTATGATTCTATATAACTTACGCCTAATAAATGCCTTAACGCAACATGTCATTCCCGCGAAATTTATCCCCAAGCAAGCGGGAATCCATTGTAAATAAAATACTTATGTAAAATTTCAATTATAAAAAGTTATATTATCTTTTTAGAAACGGCACTAATTATCAAGCATTTTAGTTACAATCATTATGTTCTACTATTATTCTTACCGCAGTCAAGTACTTTCTTAGCTCCTTTTCTTAGCTCCTTGTGGGAGGGGAAGGGAAACTGCCGAAGGCGGATAAACATATCCTACTGAGGAAGATTAGATGTATGACGGATAATCGCTGGGAAAGGGTAATTAAGCTATGGCGGGGCTTTCTCGCCAGCCCCCCGCCATTCAGTGAAACGTAA
The DNA here is from genome assembly GCA_964449435.1 of uncultured Planctomycetaceae bacterium. Classification (GTDB taxonomy): domain Bacteria; phylum Planctomycetota; class Phycisphaerae; order Sedimentisphaerales; family UBA12454; genus UBA12454. The sequence continues at coordinate 12,203 of CAYUYR010000018.1, forward strand.
GCCCAAACGTAACGTTGTGACCAGTGTGTTGGGTAAATATATGAAATTAAAATTTACATAAATAAAGTCTAATCATATAATATAGGAATTGTTTGTTGAATTGTAATAATTTAAAGGAGATGTGTTTTATGGATAAATTGCCTAAAGTAGCTTATTTTTGCATGGAATTCGGACTGCATGAAGACCTTAAAATTTACGCAGGGGGACTTGGAATCCTAGCCGGCGACATATTGAAGACGGCCAAGGATTGCAAATTTCCTTTGGTGGGTGTGGGAATTTTATGGAGACAGGGTTATGTTAAACAGTTAATAGATGAAAATGGTAAACCCTGTGATTGTTATCCTGAGTATTCCTATGACTTTTTAGAAGATACCGGTGTTATCGTAAGTGTCACAATACGCGGAAGACAGGTAAAATGCAAAGTTTGGAAATGCACAAATTTCAATAATGCTCCGCTATATCTTTTAGATACCAATATTCCGGGAAACAATGAACCTTTTCTTACAGATCAGCTTTACGGATGGTTCTCCGAAGAAAGAGTCGCACAGGAAATGATACTTGGTATAGGTGGTGTTAGGGCTCTAAAAGCTTTAAAAATAGATATTGACGTCTACCATTTTAATGACAGCCATCCTATACCTGCTGGTATTGAACTGGTAAGAGAGAAGATGAATAAAAAGGGGATGAACTTTAAGGACGCATGGAAAGAAACTAGAAAGCAAATAGTATTTACAACACATACACCCATTATAGAAGGAAATGAAGTCCATAACCATGAACTTCTTAAGTACATGGGAATGTATAATGGTCTTACTTATAGCCAGATGTCCCGGATAGGAGGAGACCCATTCAGCATGACTGCTGCAGGATTGAGGATTTCAAGAAAAGCTAATGCTGTTAGTAAGCTCCATGGAATCACGGCGAAAAAAATGTGGGCCAAGGTTCAAGATGCATCGGAAATTATATCAATAACAAACGGTGTACACAACGGAACCTGGCAGGATAAAAGGGTACTGAAAGCGCATTCTGATAAATTGGATTTGTGGGCGCCTCATTTATTGCTAAAAAAGGAAATGCTTGAAGAAATATATAATAGAAACAATATCAAGCTTAAAGAAGATACGTTAACAATAGGATTTGGAAGAAGAGCGGCTCCTTATAAAAGAAGCGACCTGATATTTAAAAGACCAGAAATAATCGAACTTTTATTAAAAGACGGAAAACTGCAGTTAATATTTTCGGGAAAGGCATATCCAAACGATTTAACAGGGAAAAAGATAGTTGCCAACTTATATGGTATGACAAAGCGCTATCCTAATAATATAGTATTTCTGCAGGACTATGATATCAAGATTGGTAAAATCCTTACAAGAGGATGTGATGTGTGGCTCAATAATCCCATAAGACCCATGGAAGCATGTGGAACATCAGGTATGAAAGCAGCAATGAACGGGGTTTTGAATCTAAGCGTTCTTGACGGTTGGTGGCCGGAAGGATGTGAACATGGCGTAAATGGCTGGCAGATAGGTAACGGTTACGAAGGAAAGAACCATAAAAGAAACGACTCAGAATCATTATATAAAGTTCTGCTTGAGGAAGTAATCCCGACATATTATAACAAAAGGGATAAATGGGTCAGCATGATGCGTTCGAGTATAGACATGTCGAGTTCTCAGTTTTCTGCAGAAACGATGCTAAAAGAGTACTATAATCTGATGTATATGTAATAGACAATGGGTATCATACAATTCAGCGACATCGGTAAAATGTATGAGATTAAAATGAAAAAAGAGTGGGTTGTATAATGGCAAAAGATACTATTAAAGAGTTACGAAACAAAATTATTTATGAAGTTTATGTCAGAAATCATGGAGAAACCGGTACGTTTAAAGATGTTTCAAGAGATTTGAACAGGATTAAAGAATTAGGTGTAGATATCATATGGTTTATGCCTATTCATCCAATTGGTAAAGTGAACCGAAAAGGGAATTTAGGATGTCCGTATTCCATAAGAGATTATACAAAGGTCAATCCTGAATATGGGACGGAAGATGAGTTTAAAAAGTTAGTAGAAGAAATACATAATCATGGTATGAAAGTTATGATTGATGTGGTTTATAACCATACTTCTTATGACTCGGTATATCATAATAATCATCCTGATTTTTTTTATAAAACATTAGAAGGCAACTTTGGCAGTAAAGTTGATGAATGGACTGATGTTATTGATTTGGATTATTCAAATACTGATTTATGGAAAGAACAAATTAAGACACTCAAAAAATGGGCCAAAATGGGTATTGATGGGTTCAGATGTGATGTTGCCCCATTGGTGCCAGTTGAGTTTTGGATTGAGGCAAGAAAACAAGTCAAAGAAGTCAATCCTGATATAATATTGCTTGCCGAAACGGTTCATCCTAAATTTGTAAAGCATCTCAGGGATTGCGGTTTTTATGCAGCTTCGGATTGTGAGATTTATGAAGTATTTGATATAACTTATGACTATGATACTCATACCGAATTGTTGGATTATTTTAACGGCGCAGGTTCTTTGGATAAGTTTTTAGAGAGAAAAAGAATTCAAGAATATATTTATCCTGAAAATTATGTCAAATTGAGATTTTTGGAAAATCATGATAACCCTCGAGCAAAATCAATAATTCCAAATGATGAGCTGCTTAGTGTATGGACCGGCTTTTTATTCTTTGAAAAAGGTTCTGTTTTACTCTACGCTGGCGAGGAAGCAAAAGATTCAAATACTCCTTCTTTATTTGATGTGGACAAAGTGAATTGGGAAAACCTTTCCGGTAACTATGTTGAATTGATTCAGAAATTATCTATTATTAAGAAGGATAAAATTTTTGCATATGGAAATTACAGAATTCACAAACCCAATGTAAACGGAGTTATTTATGCAACATACACATATGAAAATAAAATTATGATTGGTGTTTTTAATGTTGAAAGTAAAGTGGGCAAGCTTGACTTGACAGCAGAACCTATTGGAAAACTAAAAGCATTAAAAATCAAAGATGGCAAGTATATAAATGAAATAGATGGGTGTAATATTGAAGTTAATAATAATAAAGTAAAATTAATATCAAAACCAATAATATTTAGTGTAGAAAATAAATAAAATACTCAAACTGACCGATTGTTTCTTCAAAAGTGCTAAAAAAACTATAAATGTGGTTTTTTATAAAATTTTGACCTAAAAACGGTCAGTTTGAGTGAATTAATCTTATGACAAAACACAAAATTATAATCGGTGATTCAAGACAAATGACTGAATTGGATGATAAATCTGTTCAGCTTATTATAACTTCACCCCCTTATTGGCAATTAAAAGATTATGGCAATGGCGGTCAGATAGGTTTCGATGACGCTTACGAAAACTACATAAATAATCTTAACCTTGTATGGAATGAATGCCGCCGAGTTCTTGAGGATGGCTGCCGATTATGTATAAATATCGGCGACCAGTTTGCACGGTCGGTTTATTATGGCAGATATAAGATAATTCCTATCCGCACTGAAATCATAAAATTTTGTGAGACAATAGGGTTTGATTATATGGGGGCGATTATCTGGCAAAAAGTTACTACCTGCAATACTACAGGCGGCGCCACAATTATGGGTTCTTTCCCATATCCGCGAAATGGAATCATAAAAATTGATTATGAATTTATTTTGATTTTTAAAAAGCCCGGTATCTGCAAAGCAGTGCCGGGAGATATCAAGGAGAAATCAAAACTAACCACTGAAGAATGGAATCGGTATTTTGTCGGCCATTGGAATATCCCCGGTGAAAAACAGAATGGCCATTTAGCAATGTTTCCAGAAGAAATCCCGCATCGGCTTATTAAAATGTTTAGTTTCATCGGTGATACCGTATTAGATCCTTTCATAGGAAGTGGCACAACATCTCTGGCCGCAAAAAATCTTGAAAGAAATTCAGTGGGATATGAAATAAATGCAGCTTTTATACCTGTTATCAAAGAAAAACTCGGTTTAAAGGAAAAGGGGTTCTTCGATAAGCTCAATATTGAACTTGCACAGAACAGGGAAGATGAAATTAACTGGAAAGAGGAAATAAGTAAATTACCTTATATTTTTAAAGACCCCATAAAATTTGACAAAAAAATTGACCCGCGAAAATTACAGTTTGGTTCTAAAATCAACGGTGAGAGCCAAAAGAGACAGGATTATCATTCTGTAAAAAAGGTTATCTCTCCTACCGAACTTGAACTTGATGACGGCCTGAAAATCCGCCTTATAGGAATAAAGGAAAAAGTCGAAAAAAAAGCTCAGGCAGTTGAATTCCTACAATCTAAAACCAAAGGCCAGAAAGTTTTTATGAAATTTGGCTCTGCTAAACACGATGGCAAAAATAACTTATTGTGTTATTTGTACTTACAGAATAAAACCTTTATTAATCGCCATCTGCTTAAACAAGGATTTGTAGAAGCAGATAATAGCAGCCTGTCATTTAACTAGTCTTGAGAGGAGAGCAAATGCCGAAAGAATGGATACTTAATGGCGCAAATATATGCCATAGGTATCCGTGTAACTTGTCCGCCAAAGCCTTGGCGTCGGCGGATTAGGATTTAGGATTTCCATAGTTAGGCATATAATTTTGTTTTTTTGTCTAACTATGGTGGTATTTTACGACATTTTTAAAAAAAATGTCGCCCTGAGCAACGCGAAGGGTCTATGTCCTTATAAAAAAATTATGTAATATCGATTAGCCCCCGGACCCGTGCCGGGGGTGCGTTTTTCCGTGTTTAGCCCCCAGACCCATTCTGGGGGATTATCGGCTGGATTCGTCTCCAACCCCTTTATTAGCATCGTAGCACAGTTTTTAGCGAAAACGGATATGCTTGCGCGTTTGATTTACGAAAATGGATACATATTATCCGGTATATTGCCATTGAAGATCTAGTAAATCTGCTCAAAAATACTGACGAAGAATGTTTGTAATAAAGATGTATTTTCGGTATAATATTGTGTTTGAAATCTATAATTGAGGAACCATAAATCATGGAAAATTATAAAATCTCGCAAACTAACATGGAGGATCATATTGAGAAAATTGGTATTGACGTAAGGCCGGTTATTGAACTCAAAATGGAAAAAGATCATTTATATACCTTTTATAATCAGTTAACCGAAAAATATCCAAATTTATTTGAAAGTCTTGTTCAGGCACCAAATGATTTTCAGGTAAAGAAAAAATTTATATTCCCCGGCAAAGGCGAATTAGAGATTTCAACTCTCGCTGTTACGCAAAGAGGCCTCGTTTTGATTATCCCACATAAAGTTGCCGTATTCGATGAGGAAACAGTTGTAGATCATACCGAAGAAATGGTAATCGAAGTTATAAAGATATTCCGCAGAAACTTTTCACATAAAAAAATCTGCCGAGTCGGACAAGTCAACGAATATATATTTACTTTAGGGCAACTTCGGAGCATATCGTTTCTTGCTGAGCGATTCACTAAAATAACAAATGTGCCTTCTGATGGTGAACTTAGAATAAGAGTAAATAGACCTGTTGATGATTACAATAGATCGATTGAAATGTGGCCCGTCCAAAAAATGCAACGTAAAGAAGATCTAAATCTACCTCATGTGAACGCTTATGGGCTCAAAGTTGTTGTTGATTTTAATAATCGAAATATGGGTGAAGATCTTGATAATGACCGCATTCGCGGAATCATTCAGTCGTCATCTGAATTCAATAAGAAAGAGTTATATGAATTCCTAAATATGACAGGAGAAAGTGTATGATTAATAATATGATGAACACGGCCCCAAATATTTCGGACATACCTATATTTTACGGTAAATATAATACTTATTCCCCGTCCGAAGCAGGCCCTTCTATTCAGATTATCAAATCAGATACTGAATCCGTCCAAGCTTTTGAAGAATCCGAGCCCGAGATTATTCCTTTCGATCTAACTCGTTTAAGTGGTTCACTCGATTTCTGGAATAATCCCGAAGAAGACATATATAATCTGGAAGATGGCCAGCCGATATGAGTAATAGAGTTTTTTTACAGGGGGACATAGTTTTAGTTCTCTGGCCATACACAGATTATTCAAATCAAAAATGCAGGCCAGCGCTCGTCATATCTAACAATAGTTTTAACAATTCATCATTAGATGTTATTCTGGCGGCTTTTTCATCGAATGTTTCAAATAAATCTCAATATGATGTTGAAGTACTTAGTTCAAGCATAGATTTTACGCAAACCCGTTTAAAACAATCATCTATTATAAAATGTGGCAAAATATTTACTATGGAAAAAAGCAAGATAGACAGAAAACTTGGTAAACTTCCAAATTGCTTTTTGTCAGAGGTGAAAAAGACTTTGGCTGAAATTTGCATTAATAAATAGAGAACGTTTACCTATTTTTGATTTTTAATCTGTCTGCTGAATTCTGAGTTCTGTATTCTTGCCTAATAAAAACTCTTCCTTTTTTCCCCCAAATCATCAAGTTTATCCTCGCGCAAGTGGGTGCGCCCGTAATTTCTCATTCAGCGTTGAACGTTAAAATTGTAATCGCTTTAAGACACAGCCGCACAGCGGCAGAAAAAGTCAAACACTAAACCCTGCCATAGGTATCTGCGTCTATCTGCGCCTAAAATAATCCGTGGTTAATTAAAAAAGAAAAACTTGGTGCCTTAGTGCCTTGGTGGCTAAAAAAAATCTTTCTTTTATCCCCCAAATCCTGTATTTTTATACCCAATGAAAACAGAGATTTATAAAATACAAGACCCTGCAAAGGATACGGAAATACTTAAAAAAGCCGCTAACTGTATCGCCGCCGGCGGGCTTGTCGTTTTTCCTACCGAAACCGTTTACGGCATCGCCTGCAAAGCCGACAAAAAGAGCCTTGCTAAACTTGACGAAGTAAAAAATCGCGATGCCAACAAAAGATACACTTTGCACATAGGCGATAAAAACAAAGTGCGGGATTACATCCCGTGTTTGACTTTACCGGCCAAGAAACTTGTCAAAAGCGCTTGGCCCGGCCCCCTCACAATTGTCTTTGAGGTCGAGAAAAAGAATATCAGCGAATCCATAGGAATACTTTGCAGGGATGGCACTTTAGGCATTCGCTGTCCCGAAAATGACACGGCAAGGCGACTCTTAAATCTTTGTGATTTTCCTGTCGTTGCCCCGAGCGCAAATATCTCCGGCAAAGAACCTGCGGCAGATGCGAAAGATGCCATAGCCCAGCTTGACGGTCTGGTTGATATGGTTCTTGATGGCGGCCGCTGCAAATACAAAAAGAGCAGTACGGTAGTAAAAGTTTCTCCGGCGGGCCTGCAAATCCTGCGGGCAGGGGTGTATTCCGAAGCGCAAATCCGGAAAATGTACACGGTGAATATACTTTTTGTTTGTACGGGCAATACTTGCAGGAGTCCTATGGCTGAGGGGTTGGCCAGAAAGGCGCTCGCCGAAAAACTTGGCTGCGGGGCTTGTCCCGCACATTCTCATTCTGCAGTTCAGAACAAATCTGAAAGGTGCGGGGTTGACCAATTAGCTCAAATGGGTTATAAAATAGCCTCTGCCGGCGTTTCAGCCTTAAATGGCATCGGCGCAAGTCTTGAATCTATAAGGTTTTGCGAATCAAAGGGCATTGATATATCGGGACATAAAAGCCGAGCTGTTACATCTGAAATGATTGATGAAGCTGACTATATTTTTGTAATGTCGGCTGGTCATAAAGATGGTATAATACGGCTTTGCCCGACAGTGGAAAACAGGTGTATGCTGCTTGGTGATAGTGGCGATATAGTTGACCCGCTCGGCGGAGATTTCCATGCGTATGAACTCTGCGGCGGGACGATAGAAAAGGCGGTTAATAAAAGGATAGGTGAGTTATTGATATGAATCCCGCACCTGCCGGTATGTCTTTGGAGGTGTGGGTGGAATTTAGAGATGGGTTGAGCAATTATATGATTTTTAACTTGAACAAACAGAAGGTGTCGGGATGAAAGTAGCTGTAGCGAACGACCACAGGGGTATTGAGGCTAAGGAGCAGATAAAGGCCATTGTTACTGAGATGGGTAATGAGTGTATAGATTTCGGCACGAGTGTTGAGGGGCCGGTTGATTATCCTGACCTTGCGTATGCTGCCGCTACCGCCGTCTCCAAGAACGAAGCCGATATGGCCATCCTCGTCTGCGGCACCGGTATGGGCATGTCGATAGCGGCGAATAAGGTGCAGGGAGTAAGGGCGGCACTTTGCTACGATGAACTCAACGCACGAGTAAGCAGACAACATAATAACGCAAACGTACTCTGCCTAAGCGGAGACCTAATAGGCTCCCAAGCACTCCGAAAAATAGTAGAAGTGTGGCTAACAACAGAATTCGCAGGCGGCAGACACCAAAGAAGAATAAATAAAATAGCAGCAATCGAACAAGGTCTCGACCCCAAAACCGTCAAAAATAACCAAAAATAGGGTATAGGGGGGTAGGGATAGAGGGGAAATAATTAAAACGCTTAACCCGTTCGGCTTCACTCATGGCAGGCGTTGAACGCTGAACGTTGAACATCCTATCACGAAAGACGTTAAACGATTGCGGGATAAAAACCACGTGCCGTCGCCAAAGATATAGTGAAGATTGTTAAAAGGTGTCAGGAACCTTTTTTTGTTTCTTTGGGATATTTTCTGGGTCTGCCGCGTGTTTTTAAAGCAGCGCCCAAACCAAGTGATGTTGCTGTTATAACCATCCAGTCAATCTCTCCAAACGGTCGATTTCACGCAAACAAGCCTGAAGGATGCGACATCCGAGCCTGAAAGAAAAATTATCCGCGCCGCTCTCGAAGCGAATAACTGGAACAGACAGCTCACCGCACAGGCGTTGCAAATCAACAGGACGACCCTTTATAAGAAGATGAAAAAATACGGCCTTGAAGACGAAGCCCAAAGACTTGGTATTATCCCGATTTTCTTGAAAAAGCATATTTTATCAGACAGTGGATAAAAGTTTGAACCTAAAAACCCTGGCAAAAATTCCCACGTAAACCTAATTTTTGATCAAAAAGCGCATTGCAACCTGATGTAAATACTAAATCTTATGGCGCGAATATCATTCTGTCGGTCCGAAGTCCGCTAATGAATGCCTGACGGCAGTTGCCGGTTGCAGAACAGCAAAGAATGCGTCGAATAGTCAAGAACGGAGAGGGCGGGATTCGAACCCGCGGTACGCGGTAAAGCGTACACTGGTTTTCGAAACCAGCTCGATCAGCCGCTCCGACACCTCTCCATTATCAACTGTTGGCAATAAAGGATAATTTTACGCGGATTTTGCGAAAACTCAAGATATTTAGAGCCTGCTTTACATTTTCCCAAACCGGTCGTATATTATCGATATTCTCAACAAAGACTACAGGAGCCAACTATGATAAAATGTCCATACTGCGGCAAAGAATTCGACGAAACCGGCAAGCCGAAAATAAAATGGTATTTTTCCACCTATTGGGTCGTAATCGGGCTGTTATGCGCCGGGCCGCTGGCCCTGCCGCTTATATGGTTCAATCCACGCTGTAAACCCGCAACAAAATGGATAGTCTCCATAGTGGTTATGATTGTTACCATTTGGCTGACCATAAAATCCGTTGAATTAATGCAAACCCTCAGACAGCAAATACAGCATCTGAACGCCGGAATGGACGGCGTTTTTTAGACTGGGAATCCTGAAAATGGAAAAAACGAAAAATCGGGGTTTCGTACTCATCGCAATCATGACAGCCGTATTAATCATAGTTATGCTTTATATGATTAATATGACATCGCTGTTCGGACCGCTCGACAAAAACAGAGCCTATGAGGAAAGACCCTGGTTCGAAGAGCAAAGACTGCTGGACAAAAACGCCTTTCCGGTAATACAGACAGGCAAAAATGGACAGGTTGTAATAAACGACCAAACAATCTTGAAAGGAATCGTCCAGAGAAAAGATGAAAGCCGGGGCGAACTCCAAATCGTTATCGAACCCAACGGCTTGGCAACGGGCCATTGGCAGTGCGCATATGAATACACCGACAGCAGCTATACCATCAGCGCACAATTCAAAGGCAATATCGACCCGACAAAAACCTATCAAAACGAAGCCGGCAAAAATCCGCAGCTTCTTTACCTCATCACAAAAGGAAAATACGAGCAAATCAAGACAGACAAAAAAACCGGCAATCAATGGCCTCTCAAACAAACTATTTACGTCGTCGGCTGGCTCGATAAAGATTTCTCAGCAAAAGGCAAACTGTTTCTTATGGCAGATGATGACCAGGAAACCCACGGAAATGCAGAGTACGGCTGGCAGACAAAACCGGATAACACGGAACTCGAAACACAAAACTAATGTTCAAACCGGTTCAATCTTCGGCACATATCTTTTATCCGGTTCACTTTTTCGCTTCCCAGTGAAATTATTGGAAACGCTGTTTTGTTGTGCATCAAAGGCTCGTCCATATCGACATACTTTTCGCACAGCTTCCCATCAGGCGTTCCAGGTATCGGCGAAAAATCCGCAAGCATACTTCTCACGCCAAGACGATTAACAAATCTCATCGACTCTTCGACATACTGAATATCGAAACGCGGATGGCCGAGTATTAAATATGCCGTTATGCTTTTTTTGTCGGCGCCTGCGGCAGCAAGATTTTCAACCGCATCCGCAAATTCATTATCGAAAACTTTTGCTCCTGTACGCTTTTGAAAATCTTCTGCCCTGCTCTCGAAGCCTATATAAAAACTCTTAAATCCCGCATTCACCATTAAACCTGCGATTTGTCTGTCGATAAACCTTGCGTTAAGGGCATTCGGCGTGTGAAAATTCACTTTTGTTTCATTTTCAATCACATAACGCAAAAACGGCTTCAAAACCTCATCGCTTTTATACAGAAGCGCATCGTCGTAAAACGCGATATTCTTCACACCCAGCGAAACTAAAAATTTTAATTCTTCAATCGCCTCATCGAGCGGCTTTGCCGTAAAGCCTTTTTCAAAAATCGGCACGGTACAATAAGTGCATTTGAACGGACAGCCCTGTGTAATTTTCATTGCGGCAGTTTCAAGTTTTTTATAAAGTTGCCACATCGGCAGCACAGAGCCGCGAACGTTAGTGAGCGGTAACCGAAAGCCCCCAACTTTATGTTGGGGGTTTTTTATATCTCCACCAAATATATCCGCCCCCAAATTTCTTGCGTGTTCCGGACAAATTTTGGTATAAGGCCCGCCCAAAATAATTTTAGTTTTAGGCCAATACTCTTTTACCGCCTCGATTACCTCTCTGTATCCTAAATACCAGTATGTCATAACAGTCTGGACAAAAACAAAATCGCAGGGTTTATTTGTTTTCAGGAAATCTGTAAAAATCCCGGCCGGCAAACCGAATCGGCGGTAATACCTCGGAATCTCTTTTAGCACATTGGGTTTGTTTATGACTTCCGAAAAGAATCTTCCTCTGCCCCAGTCGTCGCTTTTGAATTGCGGTTTGTCCTTATAGAACTCGTGCCCCCTGTCCAAAAAATCAAAAATCCGGAAATCAGCGCCTGCGATTGCCCCGGCGTTCGTAAGCATACCCAAAGGTTTGAGCCAGAAGTCGAACGCCGTAAAATCGTATATCGGCGGATTTACCAAAAGTATGGACGTCTTTTCTTTCATCGAATATATTCTAAATACTTATAAATATATTGCCAATAATTGTTCCTGTAAAAAACTTGATAGTGCATAATAAATTTGTTAGATTGACCGGCAATGAATGAACCGCTGCAAAACTCCGAAAAGGAAAAATACACCGCCCTTTGGCAGCACAACGAATATCGACAGTATTCTCCCGGCGAAGTCTCGATAAAAAACCTTCGAATAATAGATTTGCTCAGAAGATGCGGAGTCAAAACCGTTCTCGATGCCGGCTGCGGCGCAGGCAAACTTATGCGAGTTTTGATTGAGCAATGCGGCAGCGAATTTTCCGTTCATGGCTTCGATATCGCCGAAAATTGCCTGGACCCTTTTTTTGACGATATAAAAAATGAAATTCTTACTGTCGGAGTATTGTGGAATAAAGAAGATTTCAATAAGGAATATGACGCTATAATATGCTGTGATGTCCTTGAGCATATCCCAACGGAAAAAATCGACGCGGTGCTGGACAATTTTTACCGCTGTACAAAAATATTATGTTATCTCTCAATAGCTTTACAGCAGGATTATTTCGGCCCGAAAATTATCGGAAAACCTCTCCATTTAACCGTTGAAAAACCCGATTGGTGGCTGGCGAAAATTAAAAAAGCAGGGTTCAGCCCGCTCAAACACTTTACCAAAAAAACTCCTGACGGTATTGAAACCTGGCTGCACATATTTCTTGTTAAGTCGTCATCATAAGCCATACCAGTCAAAGTCGTTAAACTTTGCGCAGCTTAACATCTAACCCGCATTATTTATACTGAAAATCGGGCTGCCAAGATTTGATTGTTTTCAAGCTATTTTGACGATATACTTTCCGAAGCATTGATGAAACAAAACTGGTAAAAAACGAAATGCCGTAAAGTTATGAACACCGGCGATATTAAAAAATTGTTCATCTGCCTTGCGGCACTTCTTCCAAATTTCGAGACTGTGGTCAAGTCTTTGTTAAATTAGTCCATAATAGTCTTGCGCCCGTAGCTCAATTGGATAGAGTTGCGGACTTCGAATCCGTAGGTTGCAGGTTCGACTCCTGCCGGGCGCGTTTTAAATCTGCTTACAGCAGATTTAAAAAGAGCAATCGAGAATCGAAAATCGAGATTTGAGAAATTCTTGATTGCGGTCTAATTTCGATTATCGATTTTCAAAAATGGCGTTTTTATTCGAAAATCTTGATGTGTACAGAAAAGCCATTGATTTTGCGGATGAAATCTATGAGTTAGCAAAGAATTTCCCCAAAGGTAATTATTATCTGACGGACCAGTTAAACAGGGCGGCTTTATCCATTTCGGCAAATATCGCAGAAGGTAACGGCAGATACCACAAAGCAGACAGAAACAATTTTTTCAGAATTGCTCGTGATTCTGCGTTTGAATGCGTTCCTATCCTGGAGATATGCAAGCGCAAGGCGTTTATCGCAGAAAATAAGTGTGAAGAGCTTAAAGAAGAACTTGAGAATATCTGCAAAATGTTATCTGGCCTTATAAGAGGTTAGAGTTCTATAGCTGATTTTGACAATTAGTCGAAGTAAATAAGGATTATTATTAAATTGGAAAGAGGTACTATATGTTGAGGAAAATTTGTTTTTTGGCTCTGTTATTAGCGTGCATATTTTTAATTTACGGTTATTCGCAAGAGGCCGAAAAAGTCATCTTTAGCGGCATACCCGCTCTTAAGATTAGTGAGGGTGGTGTTAGTCGTGTAGTAGAAGAAGTTAAGGATAGTAAGGCGTTAGAGTTTAAATGTACCATTACAAAGATAGGTGATAAATATTTTTGGACAAGTAGGGATAATATTCCGTAACAAAGAATGTAAAGCTGTTTTTTGGAAATGAGCTAATAGCCGAAATGACGATTAACGGTAAAATTCGGATACCCGCAAACGAGGTTATGTTTAAGGCCAGCCGAAGCGATATGCAATCTCAGTAGTTATTTTAGGAGAAATTTTGAAAGGGTGGTAAATGAAAATGACTAAAGAAATTAAATCTTGGTGCATTGTTTTACTTATTATTTCCCCATTTGTCTGGTTATATTTTGATACTGAGAAAGCTCGCCCTATTCTCTTAAATTTATATGTTTCTTCTTTCTTTGCATTAATTGCATGTGTCTGTTTTTATATGTTATACCAAGGTTTTTACTCATTATCGGATAGTTTCAAGGGACTGAAAGAAGCAAATAAATTTAAAGATAAAATTTGGCCATTATTTTCTTTGATGTTTGGCATTTTCCTTTCTTTATTTGTGGCATTGGTGGCGTTTGGCTCCCTGCGAATGTTATATTCGTCACTGAAGGAGTTGTTCCAATAAGTAACCCTGCCAGTGCTTCAGAATCTGAGAATCGGGGGAGAATCGGGGGACACCATACATAATTCTTTTCATTTCAAGTAATCCATGCAAATAATCTGCGTCAAAAAAGTGTCAGTCACCAGTGTATTGCCACCGCAATTTGAGTTGTTTGTAACTTGTTAATGACTTGTAACCCTATTTTTTGCTTGAAAAACGCGTTGCGACATCCTATTATCAATTAAGTTATATCGCCATAGTCGGATTTTAAATTCGTCGGGCGCGTTTTGAATCTTATGACAATTAACGGTAAAATCCGGATACCCACGAGCGAGGTTTTATTTAAGGCCAGCCGAAGCGGCGGACCCGGCGGACAGAACGTAAACAAACTCAATACGAAAATCAGCGCCGAAATCAATATCTCAAATTGCAGCTTTCTTACAGATGAACAAAAAGCGGTTATTTTAAAGAAACTTGCCGGCAGGCTGACAAAAGACAACAGACTGCTCGTGGAAAGCCAGCAATTCAGGAGCCAAAAGGCAAACCGCGATTTTGCCGTTGAGAAACTGGCGAAGATTATTGAAAACGCGCTGAAAAAACAGAAAAAAAGAAAGCCGACAAAACCCACCAGAACTTCAGTAGAAAAAAGACTCAAATCGAAAAAAATGAAAAGCCGGCTAAAACAGCAGAGACAAAAAGTTGAAGATTGACGTGATTAAAAGGTTATTCTGAAATCCTCATAGGAAGAATTGAAAGGCACATCTTCGGTCTGCATATTCCTTATCGCGAAAGTCTGCCGCAGGTCGTCGATGCAGTCGTCGATATCCTGCGAGTCGCCCTGAAGGAGCATTTCGACTTTGCCGTCTGAGGTGTTTCGGACAAAGCCTGTCAATTTGTACCGCCGGGCGATACTGTTGGCAGTGAAGCGAAAGCCTACGCCCTGAACCTGTCCGCTGAAAAATATGTGTTTAGCTATATCCGCCATTGCTTTTTCCTTATCGGCAAGTATAATACAAACCGCCTCATTTGGCAATTATTCAAAAATTGCCGATTCAGCGGGGGAAGGTAGTCCTGAATAATATATCCGTAGTCTATTTAAAAATATTTAAAAGCGGTTATAATAGTACCACTTTTAATTGTTTTGGGTTTGTGAAGTGTTATGAAAATTATGAAGAAGCCGACAAAAAAAGAAGAAAAACTTTATCACCTGACGACGCTGGTGGGCAGCGGTTTTGCGCTGGGCGATGTTCTGGACAGGCTCGCCCGCGGCGTGGTCGAGATAACCGGCGCCTCGGCCTGTTCGATAAGACTGCTGGACGACGAGACCGGCAAGCTGAAGATGCGCAGCACTTTCGGCCTAAGCGAAGAGTACAGAAATAAAGGGCCCGTTACTAAGGACGACCCTGTAATCAAGGCGGCCTTCGCGGACGAGGCGGTGATAATCGACGATATGCGTGATGATTCGCGGATAAGGTATCCGCAGGCCTCGGCGAAGGAAGGTCTCGTAAGCCAGCTCACCGTCAAGATGCAGTTCAAGGACAAGCCCGTCGGCGTACTCAGGCTTTACAGGCCGAAAGTCGGCGGCTTTACAGAAGACGATATCGCGCTGGCACGGTCGGTCGCTTCGCAATGCGCGGTGGCGATTACAAACGCTAAATATTACGCAAGGGCGATCGCGGGCGAACAGGTCGCCCAGCAGGTGAAACTGGCCGGAATTATTCAGCGGAGAATGATACCGGAATCTGCGCCGAAGATGCCGCATTTGGATATCGCCGCGATGTACAACCCCTGCTTCGGAGTAGGCGGCGACTTATACGATTTTATCAGGCTCGACAAAGACAATCTCGCCATAGCTATCGCAGACGTTATCGGCAAGGGAATTCCCGCTGCGCTTATGATGAGTTCATTCAGAGGTATGATAAGGGCATACGCCGACGGCGGACATAAGAGACATACTATGGCCGAGATTATCCGAAAGCTCAACAATACCGCCTGTGATGAATGCAGGGACGGAGAGTTTATCACTCTGTTCTATGCGATTATCAATACAAAAGAAATGACTATGACCTACTGCAACTGCGGCCACGAGCCTGCGCTGATTTGGCGGGGCGGGAAAATCCGGGAACTCAAAAAAGGCGGTCTGGTTCTGGGCGTAATGAAAGAGACCGAATATGAAATTGAAAAAGTCGAACTCAAAAATGACGACCGGCTCCTGTTCTATACCGACGGGCTCATCGACGCCGTAAATTTCGACGGAAAAGCGTGGGGCGTAAACAATCTGTATAAAATATTCAAACAGGCAGCCGAAGGCACTGCCCGCGAAACGGTGCATAATCTTCTTGCCTGGCGAAGAAGATTCATCGGTCTTGCACACCAGACGGACGATACGAGTATCGTTGTTGTCAGGGTCTCGGACGAAAATGGCTGAACTTATAATCACAATTGACGGGCCTGCCGGCAGCGGCAAAAGCTCGGTTGCGAAACTGCTCGCCTCCAGACTTGAAGCAGCGTTTTTAGATACCGGTGCGATGTACCGGGCGGCGACTTTAGCCGCGATGCAGACCGGCTGCGACCTTGGCGACGTAAAGAAGCTCGAAGAAATTATCGACAAGACCGATTTCGAATTCGAAATCGAAGACGGCCGAATGACTGTAAAAATAAACGGCAGCGATGCCGCCGAACAAATCCGCGCTCCGAAAGTAACCGCAAATGTTCATTTTATCGCTTCCGAGCCGTCTTTGAGGCAAAGGATAGTTCCGCTGCAGAGGGCGTTTGCGGCGCGATATGAAAAAATCGTAGCCGAGGGCAGAGACCAGGGAACGGTTGTCTTTCCGGATGCGGATTTCAAATTCTTTATTACCGCCGATGCACGGGAACGTGCGAAAAGGCGGGCAAAGGAATTGACCGAAAAGGGCTATAAAGTCGATTTAGACAATCTGCGGCAGGAGATTGAAAAACGCGACAGGCAGGATTCCACAAGAAAAGTTTCGCCGCTTATTGCCGCCGCCGATGCGATAATGATTGATACTACAAGTCTGACGCTCGAACAGGTTGTCGAAAAAATCTTCGGACTGATAAAAAACAATGATTAGATTCTTAAAATATATCTGGTATTTCATTTGCGGCTGGCCTTGCAGGTTCTTCTGTCTGGTGTTTTTTAAAATCCGGTTCTACGGCGTCGAAAACGTTCCGAAGAAGGGCGGATTTATCCTGCTTTGCAATCATCAGTGCTGGCTCGACCCGATGTTCGTTGTTGTTCCTGTTAATAGAATATGCGTCTTTGCCGCAAGAGACAGTCTTGTTAAGTCCCTGCTTTTTGGATGGGTATTTCGTATTTATAGCTGTATCCCGATAAGAAGAAATCACGCTGATGTCGGCGCGATAAGGGAATGCATCGCAAAATTAAAAATAGGCTGCGGTTTGGTTCTTTACCCTGAAGGAACGAGAACTGCCGACGGCAGGATTAACCAGCTCAAGCCCGGTTTTGCTCTTCTGGCAAAACGAGCCTCTGTTCCGATTATTCCGGTGGTTATCGACGGAGCATTCGAGGCCTGGCCGAGACATCAAATAATGTTTTCGCCCGGAAAAATTTCCATCCAATATGGCCGGCAAATAAATCCGCAGGAAATTGCTGCCGAATCGGACAGGGAATTTATGTCGGAGCTTACTGAAAGAATGCGCAAGATGCAGGCTGAGCTTCGCAAAAAAGCCGGTAAAGCTCCTTTCGATTATGAACAAACACCTGTCCTCGCGGAAGAGGATAATGTTTCGATGCCGTCTCCTGCTGTTTCGAGGCTTGCCGAGGAAAATCATAAAATTAATTATATCTGGTATTGTCTTTGGCGGACAGCATGCAGGGCGTTCTGCAAAGTGTTTTTCAGACCCCAGGCGTTCAATCTCGCTCGCGTTCCGAAGAAAGGCGGGTTTTTGCTGCTGTCGAATCACCAGAGTTTTCTCGACCCGATGCTTAACGCTAATCCGATAAGCCGGCAGTGCTGCTTTGCCGCAAGGAGTACGCTTTTCGATATTCCTGTTTTAGGCAGACTTTTTCACTCGTTTAATGCGATACCGATAAGGCGAGGTCAGGCCGACCTTGCCGCGATGAGAATGTTTTTGGAAAAGCTCAGAGACGGCTACGGCCTTGTCCTTTATCCTGAAGCTACGCGGACAAGAGACGGCAAAATCGCCGAGATAAAACCCGGATTTAGTCTGCTGGCGAGAAAAGCGAATATCCCAATTATACCGTCCGTCATCGACGGGGCGTACGAAGCCTGGCCGAGGCATAAAAAATTGTTCTCGTTCGGAAAAGTATATGTAACTTATGGCCAGCCCATTCCGGCGGCAAAGGTTGCCGAACTGGGCGACAGAGAATTTGCCAAATACCTTACCAAAATCCTCCGCGATATGCAGGCTGAGTTGAGACTGCGGGTCGGCAGAAAACCTTGTAATTATGAAGAGGCTGTGGGATGAGAGTTATAGTTGCGCAGAGCTGCGGTTTTTGTCCGGGAGTCAGAAACGCCATAAATATGGCTGAAAAGACCCTCGCCAAAGAGAAAGACGTTTACAGTCTGGGTGAAATCATACACAACAAGGATGTCGTGGAAAAGCTTTCCGCCTCGGGGCTGAAAAGTCTCGAAAAAAGCGGAAAAGCGAAATCCGGCACAGTTATTATCCGTTCGCACGGGGCGACCGCCGAGCAGATAAAAAAATTAAAGCAAAAAGGGTTTAAAATCGTCGATGCCACCTGCGTACTCGTAAAAAGGGTTCAGAAAATCGCCGCTCTTTTGCACCGACAGGGTTATAAAGTGGCGATGATTGGCGACAAAGGCCATCCGGAAGTTCAGGCCGTTCTCGGCTACGCACCGGATATAGCAGTTATCGGAGACAAAAAAGACGTCGCTAAACTCAGTAAATTCAAGAAGTTAGGAATAATTTGCCAAACAACTCAAAGCCCTGAGCATTTTGCTCAAATGGTTGCCGCTATAGCTCAGACCGATTTTTTGGAGCTGAAAGTGATTAATACTTTGTGCAAAGAGGCGGTAAAAAGACAGAGCTGTGCGGTCGAATTGTGCAAAAAAGTCGATATTATGTTCATTTTAGGGGGTTTGCACAGTGCAAATACCCGAAAACTGGCTCATGTTTGCAAAAAACACAATAAAAAAACCTTTCATTTGCAAAATTGGAAAGAACTTGATAAAAAGGCTCTTTTCGGTAATAATATCGCCGGCATTACGGCAGGAGCTTCTACGCCTCAATGGGTTATTGACGATTTTGTCGAGAACCTGCGGAAGTTCGACAGCGGAAAAAAGCCGAAAAAATAGATATTGCGATTCAGGGATAGATACGCATTGGCACGGCAAGGTCAATGCGTTTTTATATCAGTTTTTAAAAGTGCGGTTCCGCACGGCAGCGATTGCGTTTAAAGTGTATGTGGAGGACGCAAAAGGCTGATTACGACGCTCCACGAACGAAAGAAAGGTTTTTTTATGGTTGATAGAAATATTGTCAGTAAATTAGGTTTTACCCCAGAGGAGCTCGACAGCAAAGTTAATGAGTTGTTCACCGCCGACGATGACAGGCTTTTGACAGAGGCACTCGCAAAGAAGGTTGACGCCTTAACGCCCGGCACGATACTCAGCGGCAGAATTATGCAGCAAATCGGCAGCGATGTGATTCTCGAAATCGGCCTCAAAAGCGAAGGCGTTGTGGACGTCTCCGAATTTGACGACCCTGAAGAAATGCAAATCGGCAGAGAGATTGACGTACTTCTCGAAGAAGTCGATTCAGGCGGCCTGATTATCCTGAGCAAAAGAAAAGCCGACCGTATCAAGGGCTGGCAGAAAATCGTAGAGACTAAGAAGGAAGGCGACATCGTAACGGGCAAAGTTATCCGCCGAATCAAGGGCGGCCTGCTCGTTGATATCGGCGTTCCGGTCTTTCTGCCCGCTTCGCAGGTCGATATCAGAAAGCCCGGCGATATCAGCAGATTCATCGGTCAGGAAGTTACCTGTGAAATTCTCAAAATCGATACCGACAGCAAGAACATTGTCATATCGCGAAGGAAAATCATCGAGCAGCAGCGTTCCGCAGGCAAGGAAAAGCTCCTTGCGGAAATCGAAGCCGGCCAGACCCGCAAAGGTATTGTCAAGAACATCGCCGATTTCGGAGTCTTTGTTGACCTCGGCGGCCTCGACGGCCTTTTGCATATCTCCGACTTGAGCTGGGGCAGGGTCTCGCATCCGTCCGAAGTCGTCCATCTCGACCAGGAAATCGAATGTATGGTTATCGGCGTCGATAAGGAAAACGAAAAAGTTTCGCTCGGCCTCAAACAGAAAACTCCGAGCCCGTGGGAAAATATAGAATCCAGATATCCGAAGAACGCCAAGGTCAAAGGCACTGTCGTCAATGTGATGAACTACGGCATTTTCGTCAGGCTCGAAGAGGGCGTCGAAGGTCTTGTGCATATCAGTGAGATGAGCTGGACGAAGAAAATCAATCATCCCGGCGACCTCTACAAGCTCGGCGACCAGATTGACGTTGTTATTCTCGACGTTAACAGCGAGAAACAGGAAATATCGCTCGGCGTCAAGCAGCTCGAATCCAATCCGTGGGCGGTTGCTTCGCAAAAATATCCGCCGGGCACAATCGTCGAGGTAAAGGTAACAAGCCTGACGAACTACGGCTCCTTTGTCGAAATCGAGCCCGGCATCGACGGCCTGATTCACATCTCCGATATAAGCTGGACGAAAAAATACAATCACCCCGGCGAAGCGCTCCAGAAAGACCAAATGGTAAAATGCGTCGTCCTCGAAGTCGATGAGGAAAAACAGAGAATATCGCTCGGCATAAGACATCTCTCAGAAGACCCCTGGGTACACGCCATTCCGGAAAAATATCTGCCGGGCCAGATTGTAAAAGGCGTCGTAACCAAGATTACCAACTTCGGCGTATTCGTCGAACTCGAACCGGACCTCGAAGGTCTGCTGCACATCTCTGAAATCGCCGACCACAAAATCGATAATCCGCAGGATGTCATAAAGCCGCAGCAGGAAGTCGAAGTAAAAATCCTCAGAGTTGACAGCGATTCGAGAAAAATCGGTCTTTCAATGCGGAGAGTAAAATGGGCAGAGGACGACCAGAAACAAGCCGCCGAGAAAGCCCATAATCTGTCCGACCAGCCGGAGCAAAAAGAGCAACAGGAAGAAAAGGAAGAAAAAGACGCTCCGCATAATGACGGACTTATGATTCCACCGCTGAAAGAAGACTCCGCCTCGTCTAACGAACCGAAAGACGAAACTGAAAAAACAGAGTAAAAAAACAGATTAGATAGAGATTTACCCCGCACCTATTTGTACTGTACAGAGGCCAGAATAGGCCTATGGATAGAGAACCGGCATTAACGGTTTTATTTTAAGTTAATGTAGTGCAAATAGGTGCGGGGTTTTTGTTGATTAACACAGCCCTCTTTTTGGACGATATTAATTGCGCAGGAAAAGCTTTAATTAAAGTCCTATAAAAGGAGTCTGCAAATGACGGTTTTTGATACGACTATAAAAGAGTATTTGACTGAAATTGACGAATCTCCGCTTCTTAGCTGGCAGGAGGAATGCGACCTTGCCGAACGGATAATCGACAACGACGACCCCGAAGCACGCGACCGGCTTGTCAGGAGCAATTTAAGACTGGTAGTCAGCATTGCCAAAAGATTCGCCACCGGCAAGATGTCTCTGGGCGACCTAATAGAGGAAGGAAATCTCGGCCTTATCCGCGCGGTCGATTCATTCGACCCGTCCGTCGGCGTGCGGTTCAGCACTTATGCCGCCTGGTGGATTAAGCAGACAATCAAACGCGCGCTTCTGCTCGACAGCGGCCCGCTTTCGGTGCCGACATATATGGTCGAACTTGTAAATCAATATAGGCATGTCGTTGCCGGTTTGCAGGCGAAGCTTGCCCCGTTAGAGACAGGCCGTCAGGAATGGCCGTCAGGCACGGCAGACAACTCGTCTCTAACGGGGCTTGCCGATATTCCCAACGTTGAGCAGATTGCAAAAGAAATGAAACTGCCGGTCAAAAAAATAATCGCTATCAAGGAAATTGCCGATTCGATAAATACTCCGCTGGAGACCGAATCGCCGGAAACACATCAAACTTTTCACGATACGGTTAAACAGACATCGCCTCATTTGCCGGAAGATGAAATCACCAATTCCGAGGAACTCGAAAAAATAGTCGAAATGCTCGACAAGCTCGAATCAAGAGAGGCTCATATACTCAAGCTCCGCTTCGGCATCGGCGGCAAGGAACCGTTGACATTGAAGCAAATCGGTGCTAAACTTGGTCTGACTCGTGAGAGAGTCAGGCAGCTTCAGCAAAGCGCCTTAAACCGGCTCAATGAGCTGATGAACTATTGATAGCATTTTCGGCTGTTTAAAGAGTGGAAAAAAACGAGCTAAATCTTACTAGAACCTATCCCAAAACCTCAACTTTTGGGTTAATGCGAGCCGATATATGAT
>CAYUYR010000019.1:0-32559 GCA_964449435.1 uncultured Planctomycetaceae bacterium
GTTCAACTTGGTTGTATCGTCATCCTCCTTCGGAGGGTTTTGGGATGACTTCTAATTATATCCGCAATATACCTGATTGGCCTAAGAAAGGTATTCTGTTCAGGGATATTACTCCGCTCCTGGCCGACGGCAGGGCCTTTGCCGAGGCTGTCAAAACCATATCCGATAAGTTCAGAAACGCAAAAATAGACTATGTCGCCGCCGTCGAGGCAAGAGGATTTATCTTTGGTTCAGCGGTCGCGGTAAATCTCGGCGCAGGTCTCGTACCGATTCGCAAAAAAGGCAAACTGCCTTACAAAACCGAACCCATTACTTACGCTCTCGAATACGGAACAGACACGCTCGAAGTTCACAGCGATGCGGTAAAAAAAGGCTCGAAGGTTTTGATGGTCGATGACCTTTTGGCAACAGGCGGTACTATGGCCGCGGCCTGCAAACTCATCGAAAAAATCGGAGGAAAAGTCGAAGCCATCGCCTTTCTTATCGAGCTCAATGACCTCGGCGGAAGAAAAAAAATAGAAAATTATAATATCTCGGTTGAAATGCAGTTTTAGCTTCGGCAAAATAAATATGCGAAAAATTCAGGTTAAAATCCCTTCTTGTCCGAAAAGCAGCTACGCAATAGCTGTCGGCTCAGGCTTTCTGTCCAAGGTTCTGCCGCAAATCAAAAAGTCTATGCCCGGCAAAGGGCTTTTTCTGATTACCGACGCCAATGTTGCTAAAACGAAACATCTTAAAAGTTTTCTCGGCAGACAAAATCTGCCGCGATTTATAATTTCTCCCGCCGGAGAAAAATCGAAGAATATAAAAACCGTCGTAAAAATCATCGAGGAAATGGAGAAAAAAGCTCTCGGCAGGGATTGTGCCGTAATCGCGCTCGGCGGCGGAACTGTCGGAGATATCGCGGGCTTTGTCGCCGCTATCTATAAGCGCGGCGTCCCTGTAATCCAAATCCCGACAACTACGGTATCGCAGGCAGATTCTGCCGTTGGCGGAAAAACAGGCGTCGATTCTTCAATCAGCAAAAACGCCTTCGGCGCGTTCAAAAATCCCGCTGCGGTTTTTATAGATGTAAACACATTAAAAACTCTCGATAAAAAGCAGTTCAACACGGGACTTGTCGAATCTATCAAGCACGGCCTTATCGCCGATGAAAAATATCTGAAATATTTGCAGAAAAATCTCAAGGCGATTCTTGCCCGAAAATCCGAACCGCTCGAATATATCGCCGTCAGAAATTGTCAGATAAAAGCTTCCGTTGTCGAAGCCGACCCTTATGAGAAGAATAAAAGACGGATTCTCAATTACGGCCATACAATCGGCCACGCAGTCGAATCAGCCAGTAATTATAAAATTCTGCACGGCCAGGCCGTCGCGATTGGAATAATAGGCGCCAATATCATCGAGCAGATGCTCGGTCTCGGCGATGAAAAAATGCTTGGAACTCTCACCGAATTGTTTGAAGAACTGGACATAAGTTTAAAAATCCCGAAAAACATTACTAAACGGCAAATCCTTGACATTATCAGCAGGGATAAAAAAGCCGTTAAGAAATGGCCGCCTTTCGTACTGCTCGAAAAAACAGGAAAAGTATTGTGCAGAAACGGCCGGTTCGCACAAAATGTAGAACGTAAAGTTGTTGAAGAAACGATAGATATTTTATTAAGGCAGAAATAATCAACAGAGCCGCGAACGTTAGTGAGCGGTATTTTTTAATTTTAAAGGAAGAAAAAATGTTCAGAGAAAAAATTAAGGTTCTTGACTGTACCATCAGGGACGGTGGTTTAATTAACAATCATTATTTCACGGATGAATTCGTCCGAGCAACGTACAAGGCTCTTTCGGAGGCAGGAATAGATTATATGGAGATGGGCTATCGTTCCTGCAGGACCTTCGCACCAGAGAGCGATTACGGCCCGTGGAAGTACTGCGACGATGAAAAAATCAGCAGAATCATCGACGGCATCGAATCGAATACGAAAATCTCGATTATGGTGGATGCCCACCGCGTAAAAGAGCAACAGTTTCAGCCCGTCGATAAAAGTCCTGTCGATATGATTCGCGTCGCAACCTATGTCAAAGACATCGACAAGGCAATTGCAATGTATAATATCGCTCACGACCTCGGCTATGAAGTGACTATGAACATAATGGCAATCTCAGCAGAAATCGAAAAAGATCTTGTCGAAGCCCTCCAGCAAATTGCTGAAACAGATGTTGATGTCGTTTATGTTGTTGACAGCTACGGCTATTTTTACTGCGAACAAATTGAGCATATCGTAAAACTCTACCAGAAATATCTGCCGGGCAAGGAAATAGGCATCCACTGTCATAACAATCAGCAGCTTGCTTTCTCAAATACCATCGAGGCGATAATTCACAACGCCAATTACGTTGACGGTTCGCTATACGGCATCGGAAGGGGAGCCGGCAATTGTCCGCTCGAACTTATTATGGGCTTTTTGAAAAATCCGAAATTCAGGCTTTCGCCGGTTCTGAAGATTATCGAAGAATATATGATTCCGATGAGACAGGAGCTTGAGTGGGGCTATATGATACCCTATGTGATTACCGGAATACTTAACGAACACCCAAGAGCGGCAATAGCAATGCGGAAGACAAAAGACAAAGATAAATACGCAGAATTCTACGAACAAATACGCGATATGGCATAACAGGTCTGTTATTTTTTCAGCGCAACAAAAAAGGGTTTAGAATCTTCTTCTTCCAAACCCTTTTTACTTCACAGTTTTTTGTACTACTATCTTCTTCTTCTAATAAAAGCTAATGCGCCAATACTGAATAATCCGAGTGTCGCAGGCTCAGGCACGGGTGTCGGATAGATAATCAGCCCGAACCATTCATGCTTATCTGCGGTGTTGTCCGTATAGATCTCGAATGTTACCGTATCGCCCGGCTTAACAGGATTGCCGTAAAACTCAAAATCAAGTTTTTGAGTACCGTCATGGCTGTATGAATAGCCCGCGTAAGCGTCTCCAAGCTCGTCTTTCATAAGCATCGTTTCGGTCGTCGGGAAAATGACGTTGTAAGTCATAAACTCGAATATTTCAAAATGGAAATCACCCCAGTCTTCAGCCATCGAATTGGCAACTGTTATAGTTGCCCATCCTTTGAACGGGTCCTCATCGTAGTGGTCCAAAGTCATACCGTCCCAACTTGTGATACTCTCGCTGTAGCTGCCATCGTGGGAAAACGCTGTCGAGACAAACAGCAAAGAACAAAACAGAAATGCCGCTAAAAAATTCTTCTTCATACTTTGTGCCTCCATTTAAAAGATGTTTAGTTTTCCTAAAGCATCTCCAAACCTACATTAAGAAAACATTATACCATAATCGGCTTATTTGTCAAGAAAATCCGCCTACGACCGATAAAATATTGCTTATAGAGCATTAGAGTTATAGTATGTCCACAATAACAGGTCTGATTTACCTTAAAGATTGACACAAGTTCAATTTAACCAGCGGGTTAAGCGAAATAGCTTGCAAAAACTGCCTGTTTTATATAGAATCACCCCTCTTTAAAAGCTGGTAAATATCGTATGTTTGATGCACTAACCGAAAAATTTAATAATGTTTTCCGCACGCTCACCAATCGCGGCAGGATAACCGAAGCGAACATCTCGGACGCTATGAACGAAGTCCGTAAGGCTTTGCTCGAAGCGGACGTCAATTACCACGTCGCAAAGCAGTTTTGTAAGGACGTCAGGGCCGCCGCCGTCGGCGCCGAGGTTATAAAGTCTCTGCACCCCGGTCAGGTTATGATAAAAATCGTCAATGATGAATTGACGAAACTTATGGGGCCGGAAGATTCGAAGATTTATTTCGTCTCCCCCGGCCCGACTGTCGTTTTACTCGCCGGCCTGCAGGGCAGCGGCAAAACCACAACCGCAGGCAAGCTCGGAAAGTATATCGTCTCTAAAGGCAAGAAAACTCTCCTCGTCGCAGACGACCTGCAAAGACCTGCCGCTGTTGACCAGCTCGTAACGCTCGGCCAACAGTTAAATATCGATGTTTACAGCGAGCCGGGCTCGAAAGACGCCGTAAAAGTCGCTAAAAAGGCCCTAAACCATGCAAAGGACAAAGGCTACGATGTCGTTATTCTCGACACCGCCGGCAGATTGCACGTCGATGAGGAAATGATGGCCGAAGTCGCCGATGTTGCCAAAGCAACCAGCCCTCATCAAATTTATCTCGTTTGCGATTCAATGACAGGCCAGGACGCTGTAAACAGCGCAAAGGAGTTCAACGAAAGGCTCGAGCTTGACGGCGTTATCCTGACAAAACTTGACGGCGATGCAAGGGGCGGGGCCGCGCTGAGCGTCAAAGCCGTTACCGGCAAACCCATCAAATTCATCGGCGTTGGCGAAAAATTGGACAAACTCGAAGAGTTCCACCCCGACCGTATGGCAAGCCGAATTCTCGGTATGGGCGATGTCGTTTCTCTCGTCGAAAAGGCTCAGGAACAGTTCGACGCCGAGGAAGCTGTCAAGATGCAGCAGAAAATGGCCAAGGGAATCTTCGGTTTTGACGACTTTTTAAAGCAGATGCAAAGTGTCCGGAAAATGGGCGGAATGGCCGATATGCTCAAAATGCTACCCGGAATGGGTGGAAAAATGGCCGATTTGGACATAGATGACAAAGAAATGGTAAAAATTGAGGCAATAATTCACTCAATGACACTTGAGGAAAGAAAAAATCCGGATATAATCAACCCTTCGCGCAGGAGGCGTATTGCCGCAGGCTCAGGGACCGACCAGTATGATGTATCCGGTTTGATAAAGACTTTCGAGCGCAGCCGCGGTATGCTCAAGGCCCTTTCCGGCGGAGCAATGGGCGGCTTCAAAGCCCTGATGAGCGGCGGCGGCATAGACGCTGTCGGCTCGATGATGAGTCAGGGAAGAAAAATTAAGCAGCGCTCAAGAAGAAAACAGAAAATTAAAAGGAAGGGCAAAATAATACGCCGGTAGAACCGAAGCCAACGCTGACGCAGTTTCTTGAAATAGTTGCGCTGAAAACCGACGATGTTTTTGGAAAACAGTTCAGAAGTTTTTTTGCCGACAGCAAAGGCTCATCCGAGCTGGCGATGCTCGTAAGTCCGACGAAAGACGAAGTCGAGCAGCTTAAAAGAGCTGTTGCGATAATGACCGAGGCCGAAAAAAATGACGCCGAAAGACTCGGCGACCTGCAGGTCAAAAAAATAGCCGAAGATGCAAAAATCGACCAGGCTTTGCTGGCAATCTTCATTAACGGCTATGCGCTATATTGTAAAAAGGCAACTTAAAAAGTTATGTTAAATAATTATATCAAGGATGTTTTTCATGTAAGTCAAAAAGGAGATGCGAGGGAGGAAAGTTTTTATAAAGCTCTTGCATCACTGCTTGAAATCTCCGCACAGCAATTAACAAATAAAAAAATTGATGTAACTATTCTGCCTAAAAAGACCGAAGCCGGCAACCCGGACTTTAGGGTCTGGGATGGCAATCAGCATATAACGGGCTATATTGAAGCTAAACCGCCGACAGAGGAAAATCTTGAAAGAATCGCCGAATCTGAACAACTAAAGCGATACCGCAGTACTTTCCCGAATATTATCCTGACAAATTTTTTTGAATTTTTGCTCTATCGTGATGGAGAACTAATAGATAAAGTTCAGATTGCAAGGCCGGTTATATCGCTTAATGTTAAAACCTGTCCTCCGATTGAAAATGAAGAAAAATTCAAAGATTTATTTAAGAAATTTTTCAGTTTCTCTTTACCTCGAACATATACCCCCAAAACTCTTGCCGAATCTCTGGCAACAAGGACGCACTATCTTCGAGAACAGGTTGAACTTGAATTGTTTATCAGTAAGAGTCGATTAAACGGCTTTTATCAGGCGTTTGAGCAGCATTTAATTGCAGGCTTAACAAAACAGGATTTTGCCGATATGTACGCTCAAACCATTACCTATGGTTTGTTTGCCGCAAGTACGAGAACGTCGAATGGTTTCAGCAGAAAGCAGGCATTTGATAATATACCACATACAATCGGGATTTTAAGAGACGTCTTCAGATACGTTTCACTTGAAGAACCGGGACCGAATCTGAGCTGGATTATCGACGACGTCGCAGAAATATTATCTGTCGCAAATGTAAAGAATGTACTGCATAAATACTATTTCGAAGGCAAAGGTTCTGACCCGATTGTGCATTTTTACGAAACGTTTCTTGCCGAATACGATCCGAAGGAGCGAGAGCAACGAGGCGTTTATTATACGCCTGAAGATGTCGTAAGCTATATTGTTCGTTCGCTCAATATCGTTTTAAGAGAGTATTTCGGCAAAACGGACGGTTTTGCGACAAAATCCGTTACAGTTCTCGACCCCGCAGCAGGAACTCTTACCTTTATTGCGCAGGCCGCCGCAATAGCAATTAATGAATTTTGCACAGCTTACGGCAGCGGCGGCAAAAAAGAGCTAATCAAAAAACATATTCTCAAAAACTTCTTTGCCTTTGAGCTTATGATGGCGCCTTATGCGGTCGGCCATCTGAAAATTGGTTTTCTTCTCGAAGAGCTTGGTTATAAACTTGAAAAAGACGACAGGTTCAATTTGTTTTTGACAAATACGCTCGATATGAAAGAGCTTGCCGAAAGCAATCTGCCCGGCACAAGCTCGCTGTCGCAGGAATCGCACGAAGCCGGAAAAATCAAAAGAGAAACGCCTATACTGGTCATACTCGGCAATCCGCCTTATTCCGGGCACTCCGCAAATAAAGGGGGCTGGATAAGCAAGGAAATCAGGGAATACTATAAAGTTGATGGAAAAGATTTAGGCGAGAAAAACCCAAAATGGCTCCAGGACGATTATGTAAAATTTATTCGTTTCGCACAGTGGAAAATAGACCAGGCGGGCGAAGGCGTTTTAGGCTTCATAACAAATCATAGTTATCTTGACAATCCGACGTTCAGAGGTATGCGGCAATCTCTGCTCAATAGTTTCGAGCATATCTATATTCTCGACCTGCACGGCAACAGCAAGAAAAAAGAGGTTTGCCCCGATGGCTCAAAAGACGAAAACGTATTCGACATCCAGCAGGGCGTTGCTATTATCCTCGCTATAAAAAAGAAAGGATTAAAAAACAAAATTGTCCATAGCGACTTATGGGGACTTCGTGAAGCAAAATATGACTGGCTGAAAACACACGATATTAACCGGACAAAATGGAAAGAGTTGAATCCTGAATCAGAATTTTATTTTTTCGTGCCGAGAGATGAGAAATATTCAGGGCGATATAATAAATATATTAAAATCACAGATATCTTTCCCGAAAATAGCGTCGGTATTGTTACGAGCCGTGATAAATTTTTAATTGCTTCTACGAAAGATGAAATTGAGAAACGAATTCGAATGTTTATTGATAAAAATCTTTCGGATAACATCATTAAAAAAACCTTTAACCTGAAGGATGAAGAGAATTGGACAGTTAGAGAGGCCAGAGAAAAAATTCGTAATACTGAAAACTGGGAAAAGCAAGTAATTCAGATTCTTTACAGACCTTTCGATAAACAATGGATTTTCTATAATGATGTTCTTGTTGAGAGGATGCGCAAAAATATTATGCGGCATTTGACGCACGAAAATTTAGCTTTATGTGTAGGACGGGCAGGCCAGGTTGTTGGAATAAATGAATTATGGAATATTGCATTTTGCTCAGATTGCATACAAGATTTGAATCTTTTTTATCGAGGCGGTAACGTTAATTTTCCACTTTATATATATCCGACGGCTAATTTATTTAATGGCGGAAGCAATTATCAGAGGGAGGTTAATATACCGGAAAAAATCTTTGAAAAATTTAAGGAATGTTACGGCAAAAAATTAGAGCCTGAGCAAATAATGTCTTATATCTACGCGGTTCTTTATTCCAATATATATCGCAGCAAATATGCCCAGTTTCTCAAAACAGATTTCCCGAAAATTCCATTTTGCAGTGCCCCCGGCGTTTTTGCAAAAATGGCAAAACTCGGACAGGAACTTATAGCTCTGCACCTTGTAAAATCTGACAAATTAGCTCAACCGGTCGCTAAATTTGAAGGAAAAGGCAACACAAAAGTCGAAAAGGTTTGTTGCGATGTCTCCAAAAAGCGGGTTTTTATCAATTCTGACAGCTATTTCGACAATATTAGTCCTGAAATCTGGGAATATCGAATCGGCGGCTATCAGGTAATGGAAAAATGGCTTAAAGACAGGAAAGAAAGGAAATTAACCCTTGAAGAAATAAAACTTTATTGTAAAATTGCAACCTCGGTAAAGGAAACCATAGAAGTCCAGAATCACATCGACAAGCTCTATCCGGATGTCGAAAAGACTATTGTTGAGATGTAGTTATTATAGCAAACGTGTTTCCTGACCCCCACTTCTGCTTTCGCAGAAAGCGTGGGGGACGGAAAATTGATTATATACAGAAAGGAAAGATTATGGCAGTAAAACTAAGACTTACGAGAATGGGGCGAAGGCACAAGCCTTTCTTCCGCCTCAACGCGATTGAATCTCGCAATCCGCGTGACGGCCGAATCATCGAAAAGCTCGGCCACTACGACCCAATCGAGAAAGACGCCTCCAAGCAGCTTGTTCTCAACAAAGAGAGAATCGAGTACTGGCTCGGCGCCGGCGCCATTCCCAGCGAAACTGTCGCCGAACTTATCGCTCGAATCGGCATCGCCAGCAAACATTACAAAGAATTGAAAGCTCGCAGGAAAAAAGCAAGACTCGTTGCGAAGAAAAAAGGTCTGCTTTTTGACGGTACCCAGAGAACGCAGGCGAAAAAGGCCGCTGATAAGGCCGAGGCCGAGGCAAAAGCCAAAGCTGAAGTAAAGGTCAAGGCCGAAGCAGAAGCAAAGGCTAAAGCCGACGCCGAAGCTAAAACTGAAACCGCCGAAGAAAAAAAGGCTGAGTAGGTAAAGTAAAAAAGTGATGAGAATAGACGTTCTTACGCTTTTCCCTGAAATGTTTGCTTCGCCGCTGGGTTTTTCAATTGTGAAAAGAGCTCAGCAGCGAGGATTGATAAATATAGTTCTTTCAAATATTAGAGATTTCGCCAAAGACAGCTATAAGAAGGTTGATGACGCCCCTTATGGCGGCGGGGCGGGAATGGTTTTGAGGTGTCAGCCCGTTTTCGATTGTCTCGAAAGCGTGCAAAAACAGGACGCTAATCCCGGACGTGTTATTTTGCTCACGCCGCAGGGCAGAAAATTCGACCAGTCGCTCGCGAAGGAATTTGCTTGTGAAGAAAGGCTTATCTTTATCGCGGGCCATTATGAAGGTTTCGACGAAAGAATAAGGCTCGGCACAGGCGCACTGGAAGTTTCAATCGGCGATTATATCCTCAGCGGCGGAGAACTGCCAGCGATGGTAATAATCGATGCCGTTGTCAGGCTTTTGCCAGACGCCCTCGGCGATGAGGACTCGGCGCAAAATGATTCTTTCAGCGATGGTCTTTTGGAGTATCCGCAATATACAAGGCCGGAAGAATTTAAAGGTATGAAAGTTCCTCCCGTACTGCTGAGCGGAAATCACAAGGAAATAGAAAATTGGCGAAAACAGCAGGCTCTCGAAAAAACGAAAAAGCAAAGACCTGACCTGCTGGATAAAAAAGAAGCAGGAAATAAGGAATCAAGGGAGTAAGGAAAGCAAAAGTCAATTCCTTACATCTTTACATCTTTATGTCCTTACTTCGATAATGTTATAAAATGAAAATAGTGGTTAATGATTACTTAGGAGTATAAAAGTGAAAAACGTATTACTTGACTCAGTAGAAAAGAAAAGTCTCAAAGCCCAGCTTCCGTACTTTGAGATAGGCGATACAGTTGACGTTCATTGTAAAATCGAAGAAGGCGACAAAACACGCGTTCAGATTTTTACCGGTACTGTAATAGCCAAAAAGGGCCGCGGCATAAATCAGCAGTTTACCGTCCGGAGAATCATCGGAGACGAAGGCGTCGAAAGAGTCTTCCCGGTTAATTCGCCGAATGTCGTCGATGTCAAACCGGTCAGGAGCGGAAAAGCCAGACGCGCAAAGCTCTATTATCTCAGGGCTCGAACCGGAAAGGGCGTCAAACTTTCTCAAAGACGGACGGAACATACAACTAAATCTTAACAAAGCGTGTTTCTTATCGGCAAAAAACAGGGAAAGTTACTATCCGACTCCGCACTGCTTGGCAGATGGGGACAAAAACAGTGTGAAAAATTTTTCAAGGCCAAAGGCTGTAAAACCCTGACGAAAAATTTCTCCTGCAGAACCGGCGAAATAGACCTCATTATGGCCGCTGCCGACGGTACGGTAATTTTTGTCGAGGTCAAAACAAGGAAGAACGAAAATTACGTCGATGCCGAAGCCTCCATTACGCCGGCAAAGAAACAAAGAATGAAAAAAGCGGCAAATCTTTTCGTTAACAAACACAAACTCCATAATCAGCCGCTGCGTTTCGATATAGTAGCGGTAATTCCCGATGAAAAAGGCAAAGCCGAGATAAGGCACTATGAAAGCGCCTTTACCCCTTAAAATGATAAATCTTATCGATTCACACGCGCATTTGACTTTTAAAGAACTGTCTGCTTCTCTAGAAAGCGTCCTGCAGAGAAGCTGGGCCGCAGGCGTTGCCCAATGCATTACCATTGGCACCGATACCGAGCAAAACAAAAAGGTAATCGAAATAATAGACAAGTATGAAAATATTTTCGGCGCTGTCGGCATTCATCCCCATTACGCATCCGATATATCACAAACGGATATTGATTATGTTGGAGAACTTGCCGAACACAAAAAAATCGTCGCTATCGGCGAAACAGGCCTCGATTTCCATTACGATTTATCGGGACGCGATGCGCAGAAAAATCTTTTCAAGGCTCTGCTCGCAATCGCCGCCGAAAGCAATCTGCCCGCTATTATACACAGCAGGGACGCCTTCGATGGAACAATGGAAATAATCGATAAATTCGCGGATAAAAACACCAAAATCGTTTTTCATTGCTGGGGCGGTACCGCCGAGCAGACAAAAATCGTACTCGACAAGGGTTTTTACATTTCGTTCACAGGCGTCATTACTTTTAAAAACGCCGTCCAGGCAAGAGATGCCGCCGAAATCGTTCCACTCGAAAAAATGATGCTCGAAACGGACTGCCCCTATATGTCGCCCGAACCTTTCAGGAAACAGAAAATAAACGAACCTGGTCTCTTAATTCATACCGCGCAAAAAATCGCGGAATTAAAACAAATGTCTCTTGAAGATTTTGCAGATGAGGTAACAAAAACCACAAAGCGGTTTTTCAATCTGCCGTAATTACTCCGTCAGCTTTTGGGGATTTGAAATAAGATTTGTTATTTCAGCGAGAAACTCGGCCCCGTAAGCGGGCATTACAATCCTATGGTCGGCCGCGAGCCCGAATTCGATAACTTTTTTTGCCTCCGGTTTTCCATCGTGCAGAACAATCTCTTCGCCAATCTTGCCGACCGAAAGAATTCCGCACTGTCCCGGCGACGGTATCGCCAGAAACGAATTGATGCCGAACATCCCAAGCGCAGTCAGCGTCATACACGCTCCGGCCAATTCGTCGAGATTCAATTTATTGTTCCTCGTCTTGTCAATAAGCTCGGTGCTCTTCTTTGCGATATCGGCAAGACTTTTTTTATTCGCGTCCTTTATCACCGCTACGACAAGTCCGTTCGGCGTCGCCACTGCAAGTCCGACATCGACACTCTCAGCGATTTCGATGTAATCGCCTTTGAACGTCCCCGCCATCAGCGGATATTTTTCAATCGCCACAGCCATTGTGCGAAGGAAAAAATCGTTCATAGAAATCCGAACCCCCTGCTCTTTGCTTAACGTCCGGCGCATCTTGCCGATTTGTCCAACGTCCGCCTTGGCAGTCATATAAAAGCAAGGCTGAGTCTGCTTTGATGCGAGCATACGCTCGCTGATTAGTTTTTGTATCCTCGTCAGCGGTATATTTTTCCAGGCCTGTTCGCCCATCGTGTTTACTCGGCAAGAATTATTGCTTTCATTTCGCCCAGATGTGTTCCGCCTTCGGTAACAAGTTTCAACGTCCCGTCGGGCCTTATAAAAAACGACGATGGGACAGCCCTAATACGGTTAAACGGTTCCGGCAAAACGCCCTGATATGAAATAGCTGTGTAATTTATATCTTTGTCCTTTGCCATTTTCCTGACCAGTTCGACAGGCTCGTTTGAAATCGCCAATATCGCCAGTTTGTCTTTGTCCATTATATCGCGAAGTGCGATAAGATGAGGAATCTCGAGAACGCACGGCTGGCACCACGTCGCCCATATAACCACTAATACATCCTTGCCCTTATAATCACTCAACTTGTGCGCCTTGCCCGTTATATCCGTCACTGTAAAATCAGCAACTGATTTGCCGTAGTAATCTTTCAATATCGGATTCCACCCGCTTCTGCTCGATATAATCTTATTAAGGGATTTTGAAATGCCGTCTGTTGTCGCTTCTGTTCCGGTTTCTTTTTGCGGACTGCTTCTGCGGCAGCCGGTTATTGCTGAAACGAATACGAAGCAAAAAACCAGTATCAACACCGATATTTTTTTAACTGTCTCATTCAACACTTTTGTTCTCCGGTTCATTCTTATTCACTTATCTGATTTTTCATAAAAAACGCCCGGCTCTCATCGCGCCTGAAAAATACGAGCCTGAATCTGCCGTCTTTAACGAGCGGTTCGATATATTCGTCTTCCGCGGCGATGCCGAAGCCCTTTTCGTACAGCCCGTATAATTCGTCGATATCGCAAGTTTCCGGAACATCTTTGCCGAAATAGTATATAAACGACTGGTCAACTTCGCAATAAGCGATTACCTCTTTTTCGCCTGCCGCAGCAGCGGCTTTAAGGGCAAAATCGCGGTTTATCGAATTCTCGTCTTCCGCGCGCTCTCCAAGTCCCGGCAGAGCGAACACAAATCCAATCACCCATAGCGCAAGAACAACGATATGCGCCGTCGAAAAAATCTTCGAAAATTTCTTCTCGTATGCCTTACGCACAAAAATCATATCGTTAAATATAATCCCCCCCATCGCCGCCATCGCAGGCATCATCGGAAGTATATAATGCTGGCGTTTGCCTCCGCAGAGGCTCATTATAATAATCCCCGCAAAGAACCACAGCCAGTAGTATACAATCGCGTCGCGCCTTTCCTCCCATATCTTATAAAAAGGTGCCGCCGCCGCAAACGGTATCAAAACTGAAAACGGCAGAAAATATACGAACATCACTTTGAAATAATAATAAAACGGTTTATCCCCCGCCGCGTATTCGCCTGCCGCTCTGCCCAGATATTCGTTCTTCCAAATCTCAACTGCCGCAGGCGAATTTTTCCAAACCGCTATCGGCCAGGGCAAAACTATCAGCAGAAACAAAATCACACCGACTATCGGCAAAAGTTTAGGAATGTATTTCCACTGCTTGTAAATCACAAAATATATGAATATCGCTGGTATTATCAGCGGCAGCGGCGCAGGACCTTTCGCAAGCATCGCCAAACCAAAACTTACCCAGAAAATAACCATATACAAAATCTGTTTCCTGCGGTTTTGACTTTTAATCCCCGAATAAAAACTCATCATCGCGATTGTAACGAAACAGGCCAGCCCCATTTCGGGTCTTCCCGTATGGCTGTACCTTATATAACCCATCGAGCTCGACCACAAAATCGCCGCAATCGCGCCGGTGCCGAATCCGAGCCGTTCATAAACAAAGTAAAAAATCGCAATCGCCGAAAACACCGCCATCGCCGCGCTTGGCAGACGAACTAAAAATTCATTTGTCTTGCCCGCTATTTTTGTTGCCGCCGCGACGAGCCAGTACGACAAAGGCGTTTTGTTTACCCGTTCTCTGCCGTTAAACATCGGCACAATCCAGTCGCCGCCTTCGAGCATATTCCTTGCAGGAACCCCGACATAAGCCTCGTGATTGCCCAAAGGCCTGCTTCCAAGCCCCCAAAACGCCGTCAAAACACTAAGCCCGACAACACCAAAAACAACAATCCTTTTTATCTTCTTGTCATCCATTATCTTAATTCTATACCCTGTCCCCTATACCCTAACCCATCAATCCTATTATCTGTCCCAAATCGTTGGCGCACTCAATCGGCGGATTGCTGTATTTGCCCGCTTTTTCTTTGTGATAATTCACCGTAAGATTCGGGTCCTTCAGGCAATGCCCCGTCAGTACGCACGCGATTTTTTCGTCAGGCTTAATCGTTTTTTCCGCAAGCAGAACTTCCAGTCCCGCAATCGTCGCCGCAGACGCCGGCTCGCAGCCCAATCCGTATTTGCCTATCAGTGCCTTGGCGTCGGTTATCGCCTCATCGCTCACCGCCCGCACAACCCCGTCGCAGACATCGATTGCCCGAAGACATTTTTTCAAATTCACCGGCCTTGATATTTCTATCGCCGATGCGCAGGTATGAGGCGAAAAATTCTTCGCCGTCAGCTCAGCGTAAAAATCGCTGATGATTTTGTTATCGACCTTGCCGCAGTTCCATTTTAGATTTCTGTTATTCACAAGTTCGGTCAGCGTATCTGCTCCCGTCGCGTTGATAATCGCCAGTCTCGGCACACGTTTAATCAGACCGAGCTGTTTCAATTCGTAAAACGCCTTTCCGAACGCGCTCGAATTCCCTAAATTTCCGCCCGGCACGATAATCCAGTCCGGCACTTCCCATCCCAGTCCTTCGAGGATGCGGTACATTATCGTTTTCTGTCCTTCGAGCCGGAACGGATTAAGAGAATTAAGAAGATATAATTTTAATTCAGTACAAACCGCCTGCACCTGCTTCATACAGTCGTCGAAATCGCCGAGAATTTGAATCGTCTTTGCCCCGTAGTCCATCGCCTGACTCAATTTCCCGAACGCTATTCTGCCCGACCCGATGAACACCGTGCATTTCATCCCGCAGTGATGTGCGTAAAGCGCAACTGCAGCACTGGTATTTCCCGTCGAAGCGCAAGCGCACGATTTTGCCCCGACCCGCTTAGCATGGCTGAACGCCGCCGTCATCCCGTTATCTTTAAACGAGCCCGATGGATTCAGCCCCTCGTATTGAAGATGAAGATTTCCTTTTTTCATCCCGATAAATTCAGCGAGATTGTCGTTTTGCTGCAAAAGCGTTTGTCCTTCGCCGATTGATACTTTGTATTTATCGTCGCAGAAATCCAGAAGTTCTCTAAACCGCCAAACGCCCGAAAAATCCAGCCTTTCATTTCTCGTAGCCCATCGTTTGCCGAAATCCGATAATTTCGCAGGCACCTTTTTCTTATCCCAATCGTAGAGCGCATCGAGCAAATCTCCGCATTTCGGACATTTGAAGAACGACTCATCGCAGCCGTATTCAGCCCCGCAGTCGGGATTTATGCATTTTTGATATGCCGTTTCCGCCATTTTATACTCCGTATTTTTTATTCATTGTCATTGCGAGCCCCGCAGGGGCGCGGCAATCTTTCTTTCCCATACCTTACCCCAAATCCGCCCGAAAATCAAACATTTCATTTATCCCGTGTTTAGCCGCCGCTGACACGGCAGTCATTTCGAGCGGAGCGAAGCGCAGTCGAGAAATCTCATTTTAAATTTTATATGGTTACTTAACGCCTGATTTCCTGATTCCCTGATTCCCTGATTCCCTGATTTCCTGACTACCTGCTCCCCTCTTAATTTATTGACTTTTGGCCATTCGCAGACTACCATACCTTTCGGATTTGGGTTTTTGATGTTTGAATCTTTGGCCGAGTGGCGGAATGGCAGACGCTCGGGATTTAAAATCCCGTGCCCGTAATTGGGCGTGTGGGTTCGACTCCCACCTCGGCCAAATTTATTTTAAGACGAGGGATAAGTGGCAAAGCAAAAAATACAGGCAATACTGTTCGATATCGGAGAAACGCTGCTTGTATTCGGCAAAGTCGATGCCGTCGTTCTTTTTAAGCAGGGCGGAAAGCAGGCTTACGAATTCCTCAAAAAACACAACCAGCCCGTCAAATCGCTCCGCTTTTTCCTCGTCCGCCACTTAATCGTCATCCGCCTGCTTAACCTGTGGTCGAATATTATCAAAAAGGACTTCGATTCCTCGGCAATCCTTCGAAAAATCGCCGAATACAACGGCGTCGAACTAACCGAGCCGCAATGGCGGCAGTATGCCTGGTGCTGGTACGAACCGCTGAGCAAACTGGCTCAAATAGAACCCGATATAAAAGAAACGCTTGAAAAACTGAAGCAAATGGGCATAAAACTCGGATTATTGTCCAATACCTTCATCAACGCCGCTACGCTCGAAAGACACCTCGAACAAATCGGAATCCTCGATTGCTTTGATGTAAAAATGTACTCCTACCAGTTCAGGTACAGAAAGCCGGACAAGCGAATCTTCCTCGAGGCGGCAGAGAAAATAGGAGCCAGACCCGAAAATACGCTCTTTATCGGCGACAGACTGGATATGGACACGGCCGGAGCGCTGAAGGCCGGTATGTTCAGCGTTCTGAAAAAAGCACATACGAATTCGTCAAAAACCATACCCCAAAACATAATAAAAATCGAAAAACTGGCGGAATTGCCGGAGATGATTGATAAAATAAACTAAAAATTGAAGAGTTGAAACACATGACTAATTGCTGGTTTACCCACTCATTAAACCAGCCCTATTACTTTCGAAAAAAGCACGAATCTGCCTCTCACAGTTATCTTCTGCTGATAAACATTTAATGAGTTCATTCTTTTGAATAGATTGGCCCCTGGATTTTCCAAAGCGAGTACTTGCAGCAGCGATCGGACATACAGATTTCTTGAAATCATATTCTCGCAGAGAGGCTATCACTTCACCAATGTTATAGAATGCCTTTTTCCCATTATCCCTCTTCAAAAATGGTTGTATTGATATGCCTAAATCTTTATTGAATGGATGCGCCACAAACCAAGGACAAAAGTGCATTTTCAAGTCAGCACTTATACACAAAGAGGCTCGACGCGCTTTGCAGGGAGTAACCATATCAGATTGAGGCACATCTGAGTCTAATATCCTACAGAAAAGCTCCTCAAAAGAGTGATGAAAATGAACATCAAGACCTGATTCTTTTTGAATAGCAACAGTATCTACAAATAGCCTTAGATACTGCTCAGCTGATGGTTCCAGCTCAGGCTTGTTGCATGCTCTTCCAGTTAGCATAAATCGATGGCAACTTAAACGCTTTACACCGAGATTCTGGACGATTCGGGCTACATGCTTAAATTGGTGGCAGTTTTCTGCTGTTGGGGTAAAGATAATCTCAATCTTATCTATAATTTCGTTATATTTTTTAACGGATTCAATTAATCCTGTAACTTTGCGAAAGACATTTAATTTGAGTTTTTCGCGGTGATTTCGCCACTTATCATGATATTCTGCATCTCCATCTAGGCCAACTCCAATATTTGCTACATATGGAACAATTTTTCGTAATCTTTCTGCGCTAAGAACTGTTCCATTGGTGTCGAAAGAAACATTTTGATTGCCAAACAGTTCTCCAGCGTAACGTACAATATGCTCAAAATCTGGATGCAGTGTCGGCTCACCACCACCAATACAAAATCTTATATTGTCCGTTATTTCTTTTTCTCGTGCAAATTGTGCTATTCCCTGCATAACTGCTTGGGCATCTACAAATGACAATTCCCAATCAATATCACCGGAGTAATCCCCCACAAACTTTACATCTACACCGCACCCTTTGCAATCTAGATTGCAAAAATACGTTAAATCCAAAATGATACTTAAAGTTTTGGATGCCTCTTTTGTCTTGGTTCTATTCTCCAAGAATTCTACTAATTGTTTTATTTCTTCTTTCTTTAAGGGCGGAATTCGTGTTTCACTGCTAATATTTATCTTTGCGCCGTGATCTTTCGTGTGGTTCTCCACAAGATCCTTAACATAATGTATCACTTTCTTCAGTATATCCTCCCCGTACTTATCTTGAAAATCATGCGACACCTCTTCTGGCACGAGCACTCGTTCAACAAATTCGCGGAATGTTTTCGCTTGCCCTGAGGTGTTTGAATACAAATTCAACACAATCCTCTTAATATAATCTTCCATTGGTTCACTATTTTTAAAGAGGTTGTCAAATTCTTCTTTTAATAGATCAAACATTTTGGGGTTAATATCGCACACTTCAATTCCATGTCTGCTAGCCTTCCCAACAGCTCCTCCCAATATAACTCTTTGAGGTTTACCATTCACTTCTGAAATAATAAACTTAACACGTATTCGCGGGTGATCTACGTTATATATATTTATCCTACCGGGCAGCAAGTCTTGTGCTACTATCAATCTAAAAATACCACCCAAAAATGAAACGGTTTTAGGTACTGCCGACCCTATAATTTCAATACTTTTTGCCCTGCTATTACGGAAAGCATCGATATAAACTGCCGGCGCCCGAAATGTATCTGCCACACTAAAAACTCTAGCTCCATCCAGATTTTCTGCCTTATATACCTCGGCTGCAAGTCTCTCAAACCTCCGTTTTCCGAAGGCAACTTTTATTTGTCCTTTCCCCGAAAGGACAAATGTGAACACAAGGCCAACAAGAGAGATTACCAAGCTGATTTTTGTTACGAATGATTCTGGGGCATAGAATATTAGTATCGTCGCCAAAAAAAGAAATAATACCAAAAAAAGATATAAAACTGTTGACACAATTATACGCTCTTTTGATGTTA
The DNA here is from genome assembly GCA_964449435.1 of uncultured Planctomycetaceae bacterium. Lineage (GTDB taxonomy): Bacteria > Planctomycetota > Phycisphaerae > Sedimentisphaerales > UBA12454 > UBA12454. Next base: position 18,770 of record CAYUYR010000019.1, read on the forward strand.
TTTGTAAAATTTTCATTTTCTAATCCTCAAACATGAAACTTCAAAGACTATCTAAAAAACCTTTTGTTTGAAAAGTTTTACCTGTGTATATTTCATTAACCAATCCATTGCAGCCTCCTCAGTGGCGATAGGGGGATTATAGCGGAATTTCTGCCAAAAAGCAAAATAATTTAAGATTGCAGATTGCGGAATACGAACCCCGCCATAAATGGCGGGGTCGGATATTTGTAGATTAATCGAAGTTTATTACGAGGATTTATGGCTTTCGGCCGCGGCCTTGGCGATGTCCTTCCAGTCCTTCTTATCCAGAAAAGCGAGAAGATTAGCGAAATGCGATTTAATCTGCGCAAAGAGCGGCGCGTACTTTTCGGTCTGCTCGTCGCGGGCGGCGTATTCAAGTTCTTTGCCAAGCTCAAAAATCGCCGCCGCGCCGATAGCGCCGGAAGCGCCTTTAATCGAATGGGCGAAGAATTTTACTTCCTTGCTGTCGTTCTTTTGGACGGCCTGTTCGAGCAGAACCATTCTTTCCTTATTGTCCTTGAGGAATATTGGCACGATTTCGTCGATGAGCTCTTCATCGCCTATGCGTTCCATTAAGAGCTGCCAGTCAACTTCGAGCTGTGTCTGGTCGGCTGGATTTGTGTCCGAATTTTGCATAATAGGCTCCTTTTTCTGTTCTTCGACGGTGTTTTGCGATACGGTTTTAGCAATATATTTAGGGCATTCGGCGGAGAGATACTTTGCCAAAGTTTCAACGAGTTTTTTTCGGTCTGCCGGCTTGGTAAGATAAGCGTTGCAGCCGGCAGCGAAGCATTTTTCATCGTCGCCTTTCATAGCGCAGGCCGTCAGCGCGATTATTGGCGTATGGATGCCTTTTATTCTGATTTGTCTAGTCGCTTCGTAGCCGTTCATAATAGGCATTAAAATATCCATCAGGATAACATCGTATCTTTTTTTGTCGGTTTTCTGAACGGCTTCCAGCCCGTTTTGGGCAAGGTCGGTCTGGAGGCCTAGCTTTTTCAGCAGCAGGTCGATAAGCATTTGATTCGTCGGACTGTCCTCGACGATTAGAACGCTGCCTTTGAATTTGACGTTTGTGTTATTGCTCGATTTGACGGCGACAGCCTGCGATACCGTTTGATTTTTATCGTCGGGCATCTGTTTTTGTTCGATGTCTGCCGGCACAAACAGCGAAAAAGTCGAGCCTTTTTCAAACGAGCTTTTTACGGTGAGTTTTCCGCCGAGCAGTTCGATGATATGTTTCGTAATTGTCAGGCCCAGACCCGTACTGCTGTACGGCAGGGTAATGCTGCCGCTGTCGATTTGGGCGAAAGGCTCAAAGATATTTTCAATTTTCTCAGCGGCGATGCCGATGCCGGAGTCTTCGACGTCAAATCTGGCAAAACCTTTCTCGTCCTGTCTTTCGCCGGACACGGTAATTCGCACGAAACCCTTATGCGTGAACTTGACGGCGTTTGCGACAAGGTTTTGGAGGCATTGTTTGAATCTTGACGGGTCGGTGCGGATAAACATCGGCAGGGGCTGATTTTTTATAATTTCGAATTGGAGTCCTTTTTCCACAGCGGCCGGCTTTATAAGCAATTCAACGGATGAAAGAATGCTGTCGATGGTAACTTCCGTCATCTCCAGTTCGAGATTACCGGCCTCGAATTTCGAAAAATCGAGGATGTCGTTTATGAGTTGGAGCAAATGCCTGCTGCTGTCGCGGATGACTTTTACCTGTTTTTTCTGCTCATCGTTGAGGTTGTCTTCCGCCAGCATTTCGCTGAATCCGATAATTGCATTCATCGGCGTCCGTATCTGGTGGCTCATACTGGCGAAGAATTCGCCTTTGGCCCTGTTTGCTTCGACGGCCTGCTGAGTTATCGTATTCGCACTGCTGACAGAAAGCTGGAGCTGACGATTGACCTGTTCGCTTTGAAAATGAGCGTCCGCAAGCTCGGTGTTTTGCTGCTCGAGCTTTTTCTTAAGCTCGAACGCCTGTAAATCAGCCTGTGCCTTTTTCGCGGCATATCTGAAAGAAAGAACAACGGTAACAATCAGCACCGGAACGACAATCATCGCCTGTATCAAAAAAGTCAATAAATGCGGACTCTGGAGAAGCAAAGGATTAGACCTCGAACGAAACCAAAACGCAGCGGATGCGATACAGCTCAACGTTATCGCAAGGGCCAATGTAATTGCGGCTGTCTGTCTGCTTTTGCCGTGCATTAAGATACTCCGATTCTGAACATCAGACCAAAAATCATCCTTTTCATAAGAATCCATCGTCAAAAAACCACATCGACTTTTACCATAATATGAAAGAAAAACCTCCCGCATAAGCCTTTTTTAACCCTATTGCAGCAAAGCACTTATCTCGCCGTCCAAAACGGCTTTTTATCGCCTCGGCCCCGACGTACATTTATCGGACGATTCACTATAAATTATCGGCGTTTTCGAGCGTCGGCACATCGCACAAAACGCCGAACGCCTGTATCAATTCGAGTTTGGCATATTTCCTCTTTTTGCTCGCGCAGTCGAAATACCACAGCCGATTCAGCCCGTCGATATAATGAAAGACGCAAAGGATACTTTTCAGCTTTGTAAAAACTCCGCTGATAACCAATACGCCCGTCAGCTCCTCGGCGGCGAGCAGCAGGCCGAGAAAATCCTCGTAATTATAATCGCTTCTTAGCACTAATTGTTTGCTTGCACTCATTTAAGTCGCTCCTTAATAAAATGGTTCTGAACGGTTCGTTTTTGAATATTGGAAAATTCAGCGGCGCAAACTCCTCATCGCCCGCCCGGAGTACTAATTTGTCCCTTCCCAGCGCGGCAAGTTTTAGGCCCTTCGGAGTATAAGGGGTAAAAACAGAATAATTTTTTCCGAAGAATCGATGTTGTCCGCGATAGTATGCGGGCTTTCTTCCCTGTTTAGTTTTACGATACTTTATATTTACGCCCATAAAGCCATTCTTATTTTTCAGTACCCTGTTGAGATTATTTTGTCTATAAGTTGCGATACGAAGATTACTCCTGCGGTTATCGAGTTTATTTCTGCTGCGATGGTCAACAACAGTCCCCTTTTTCGCTTTCATGATATATCGTGTGACTGAAAAAAGTTTGAGGGTTTTTCTATTTCGCCCGATTACTCTGCCGTCGTTAAGCAGCAGCGTTGCATTCATTATTTTTGGGTCGTAGTAAATATCCGTATCGAAATATACTCTTTTTCCTCTGACTTTCCTGATTTTGTACTTTGGGCCTTTTTTAATTTTTTCCCTGCCGGTTTTTTGAGTTTTGGCAGATTTTTTGTTCTTACGTTTTGTTTTTTTTGATTTCATTGCGCAAAGTCTCCAAATATGAGGTTATGTGAATTAAATTTTTGGTTTGGACTTACCGGCCGCCTTGCCGTGGCGGCAAGGTTTATTTTTTATCAAATATATTAGTATTTTAACATATAGCCTTAATAAGTCAAGGGTTTTTCAGGGTTTTTTGCAAAAATTTTATAAAATTATGTAAATACTTAACCAGAAAGGGATTGCAAGGGCAGAAAAAACGTTTTTTTTATATTTATTGGATGAATAGGTGCGGGGTTGTCTTTGCCTCGTTTTGAGGCTATAATTCTACTAATATGAAAACAAGGAGATGCAACAACTGAGAAACAAAAAGGTACGAGTTAGGATGTCAAATGAAGCAAATGATAGCGGGATTATCTGAAGAAAAATTAAACAATCTTTTATGCCATACTCAATCATTTATGAATCATGTTCATTATGTCCAGCAGAAGTTTAATCTGTTGCCAGATAACGAGCATTTTGGGACTTTCATAAATCATGTTGATTTAAAAGAATTTCGCGGAGAATTTTTAGATGAGTTAATCAATACAATTTGTGAATGGGTGTATTCACAAAGTAAAGCTAGGGGTATTGTTGATAAATTAAGGTCAGAGGGTGGACGTAGCGAACAAAATGCTAATAGTCAGTTGCGATTACTTGCTTTAAAAAAATTTCGTCGTACTAATGGTAATAGTTTAGTTTTGCAAGGCCAATTTGGCGAACTTTTGCTTTTTAATTTTCTCCAACATTTTTTCAAAGCTGTTCCATTGCTTCGGAAAATGCCCATTACAACCTCTGTTGGACATGAAAGATTTGGGTCTGATGCGATTCATTATAAGAGAGATGGTGAGAATAATATTTTATTGTTAGGAGAATCTAAAGCTTATACTAGTGATTATCAATTTTCAAAAGCGTTTGAGACCTCTCTTGCAAGCATACTTAATACATGGCAGAAAATTAATGATGAATTGGATTTATATACTTATAATGATTTTCTTGAAGATGAACTAGAACAAATTGCCATTGCATATAAAGAAGGGAGGCTTGCAAATGTAAAAATTCATTTAGTTTGTCTTATTGCGTATAACGAAACAAAACAATTTAAGAAATTATCAGAAAGTCAGATTAAAACCAGCATAATAGAAATTATTACAGAAAGATGTAAAAACTTAGATAGCAAAATTTACAAATGTTTTTCAGGCTACGGCCCTCTTTTCAACCGAATAACTTACATTGTTTTTCCCTTTTGGGAATTCGAGGATTTAGTAAGAGAATTTCAGAGAGAAATTGGCAACTAGTATGGCAAAGATAGAGGCACAAGAAATCATTGATAGCTTATTAGCTGTTGAGCATGAAAATATTGCCAAAAAGCTCAGTTTTATTAGTAAGCAACCTAAAGAAATTAATAATGAATTGTTAAATCAATCGATAGGGCTAATAGATACTTTATCTCGAAAATCGGATGAAGCATCGAAAAATATTGCCGTATACTTGATAGCTATGTTATGGGAATATAAAAAGCCTGAATGGAGTGGGCTGAAAGAGGTATTTATTCTTTTTCTGTCTCGTATGGGATTTGCTCCAACTGCAACGATGACGGATGAAGGTTATAAAGATTTGAAGCATTCAACCTTACAAAGCTATATTACCGAAATGATGATTGCAATTCATCAGGCAAATAATGAAGTACAAATCCAAGATAAAAGTTTTTTATTGACTGAATTTCAAAAAGAAATCTGGGACAAAATAGACCAAAATAGAATATTGGGTATATCCGCCCCTACTTCTGCCGGGAAAACTTTTATTATACTTTTAAAAATTATAGATCTTCTCATTAAGAAAGACGGAACAGTAGTATATATTGTACCTAATCTGAGCTTAATGTCTCAAGTGTCAATAGATACAAGAAGATTACTAAAAATCTTTAATCTTGAAAATTACGAAATCCTAACATCTTTTTATAGTAATTATGGGGATAGCAAGAAAATATTTGTTCTTACTCAAGAAAGAGCTATTGCAGCATTCTCCCAAACTAACAATCCTTTTCCAGATTTTCGTATTCTCGTCGTAGATGAAATACAGAATATAGAAAAAGTTGCAAAAGAAAGCGACCAAAGATCAAAAATTCTATTTGATGCTATTTTCGAATTCAGTCATCAAACAAGCCCGAATAAAATCATTATCTCTGGTCCTATGGTTAGGGGAATTGAAGGTTTAACGGCAGAAATTTTTAAATCTGAAGATAAAGCCGACAAATCCGAAACGAAAGCTTCGCCGGTAGTTAATTTCACATATTCCATAACAAAACAAAAAAAATATATACTTAAACAATATTCTAATATAACAGGAAAGGCTAGAGAGCTGACAATTGAAAGCTCGGATATGATTGCTGGGATAGGTGGCTTGTTCTATGGAAACCCTTTTAATAATTATCTTTACCATATTATATCATCATTGAAAGACAATGTAAATATAGTATTCTCTCCAACTTCGAGACAAGCAAGAAAAACGGCATTAGACATATACGAGAGGTCTCCCCAACAAACTCAAGATGAGAAATTACGCAACTTAATTGAGTACATTGCAGCATCCGTAAATCCGAACTATGATCTATGTAAAACACTTACAAAAAATGTTGCCTATCATCACGGCAAACTACCGTCTCATATAAGAAGAGTCATTGAGCAAGCTTTCTCCGAAAAAGTAATTCAAAACTTAACCTGTACAACAACATTAATGCAAGGAGTAAATTTACCAGTCCAGAATATGATAGTAAGAAATCCAAACTTATATGTTAAAAACATGGGAAAAGATTCTACTAAATTGTCAGGCTATGAGTTTGCAAACTTAAGAGGAAGAGCGGGAAGGCTTTTAAAAGATTTTATAGGTAGAGCTTTTGTTTTAGATGAAAAATCTTTCTATCAAAACCAGATCGAAGAACAATTACTATTTGATGATGAAACTAAAGAGTTGAAGCCGCAAACCGCTTATTCTGACATGTTTTCCAAATATGAGAAGAATATATTAGATGACCTTTCAAATAACGTTTTCCCCCTAGAACAACCATATCACTATCTTCTACCTTATATTCGGCAAACCATATATAAATATGGCGATCAGGCAATAAGTCGATTCGATGCTATAGGAATTCATCTTAACAACGAAAACTTCGAAAAGATTAAAGTTAAACTAAAAGAGTTAGTAGTTCCTGTAAACATTTGCTATAAAAATAGATATTGGGATCCTTTGCATTTAGATTTGTTGTTTAGAGAATATAATAATGGTAAAATAGGAGAATTACCTACCCATTCTAGTCGTACATTCGTTGATACACTTTGTAATCTTTTGCTCTTTTTTAACGCCAACTTTTCATACTATTGCAGAAAGTATCATCTAAAAGAAAGCGACTTTATTATTAACGAAGAGGGTAAATATGGGAATTTATTACGTATTTGTCTATTGGCAAATCAATGGTTAAATGAATCTACTCTATTTGAGATATTTCAACACAAGTATTATAAAGAAGGGGATATTTCTGACAAAATAGATACAACTATTTCAGTAATTAACGATAAAGTCAGCTATGGAATTTCAATGTTGCTAAAACCGTTGGCTGATTTTAATGAAAATAACAATATGATTTTGAATTACATCGAAATGGGCACCTATCACCCAACTACTAGAAAGCTGATAGAATTGGGGGTTCCTAGAGAAACTGCTATTTTATTAAAAAATAAATATTTCTCTAAATATACCTGCGAAACAGAGGATGAGATTCGGAGAATGCTCGATTATATAAAAAGAATTGCCCCAGAATTAGATTATTGGATTCGGGTACAGCTTGAAAGTATAATAGGTTAATTGTACTTGCCACCCTTTCCCTTTCCGCAACGTTTTTCATTTAGCCACGTCTTTATTTAGTCGTCGCCATCTTGTCCGTCCGACTTGTCCGCTCGTAGCAACGGCGGATGAACTCTGTGGTGAAAAAAATCCGCGTAATCCGCGGTTTACAGCAATATCTTTAACGGCCAGAATGTCGAGTATATGGCCTTGAATATCACGGCCAGTACGAAGTCGATGGCTAAAATCAAAATGAAGCTGCCGACGAATGCTTCGGTGCATGCTTGCCCGACGCCTTGTGCGCCTTCTTTACAGTGGAAGCCTTTATAGCAGCTTACCCCTGCGATAGCGGCTCCGAAGAAGAACCCTTTGATGATGCCTATGGTGATATCCCACATTTCCACTCCGGACGCTGAGAAGCCCCAGTATGCTCGGCTGTTTATTCCGAAGTGCATTACGCTGATTATATACCCCCCGATTATGCCCAGAAAGTCGGCATATATTATCAAAAATGGTGTCAATAGTAGGCAGGCTATTAGTCGTGGTGCGACTAAATATCTGATGGGGTCGGTTCCCATGCTTCTGACGGCTATTATTTGTTCTGTAACGTTCATTGTCCCCAGTTCTGCTGTTAGAGCTCCGCCGACTCTTCCTGCGAGCATTACAGCCGCCAGTACGGGGCCTAATTCTTTGACTACGGACAGGTTTATTAATACGCCGAGGTGTTCTTCGATTCCCATTCCCGCCAGTTGGTCATAAGCCTGTATCGCCAGCACCATTCCCACAAATGCTCCGGTAACCATCACGACGGGGACGGAGCGGACGCCGATGGCCAACATCTGGTTCCAAATCATCGGATACGTCGCAGGACGAAAACAAGCAGCCACAGAAGCAACAGCAGAAGCAACCTGAAAACGAGCAAATCTGCCGCTGTGGTTGACGCCGCGAATCACCATCGCACCAAGCGTCTCAACCATCACACCATTATTCCGCTGTTTTGTGTCAGCCATAAATCACCGTCGCAAACCGTTTTAGCGGCAAATTGCCCGTTTGTCAACCCCGCAACAGCGTGTTGCCGCTCTCGTTGTGGTAGGACACGGCATTAAAGATTTTGCTGGCAAAAAATCTTTTGTTATTTTTTTGCCTCAAAAGATAATATCAAGCTTTTTACCAAATTTAAAAAGTATCTTTGAAGAACGATGGAAAAAAGCAAATAATATCAAATAAATCCGTGTATCAGCGTCCATTTTATTTTGGATTCCCGTTCCCCGATTAGGTCGAGGACAAGCTTCACGGGAATGACACGTTATTGATTTTCAGCCGTATTGGGCTGGGATAATCTTCCCATAGCCACCGTGCCGGTACGGACCATATTTTTAATGCCGTACGGTCTGCACGCATCTATAAACGCCTCTAATTTGTCTTCGCTGTTGGCAAGTTCGACCATAACGAATTTCTGGCCGATATCGACGACCTTGGCCTTGAACATCTCGACCAGAGCTAATATTTCCTGTCTCTTCTCCGGCGGCATATGTACGCACATCAGCATTAAATCGTGAGCGACGACGTCCTTTAGCGAAAAGTCCTGAACCTTAACGACGTCGATTATCTTTTCGAGCTGCTTGCGCACCTGCTCGACGACCTTATCGTCGCCGAGTACGACTATCGTCATTCTGCTCATCTGCGGCTCGTCCGTTCTTCCGACTGCGAGCGAATCTATATTAAATGCCCTTGCCGCGAACATACCGGCGACGTGCGCCAAAACGCCGGGCCTGTTCTGTACCAATGCGCTTATTATATGTTTCATAGTTACCTCTCTCTACTTTCTACTATCTACTTTCTATTTACGCCATACTCTCGAAGATATCCAGTCCGTCCATTTCGTGCAGGCTTTTGCCTGTCGGAACCATCGGCCAGACGTTTTCTTCGCGTTCGATTCTAAAATCGACAACGCAGGGCTTTTTCTCCTTGAGCATTTTTGCGATGGCGGATTTGACATCGCTTTTCTTATCGACTGTCATTCCGACTGCTCCGAAGGCCTCGGCGACTGCCGCGAATTCGGGATTCTGCAGGCTGCTTTTAGAGTATCTTTTGCCGTAGAACAGTTCCTGCCACTGGCGAACCATCCCCATATATCCGTTGTTTAGGATGCAGACCTTGACGGGCAGTTCGTACTGAACTGCTGTGCAGAGTTCTGCCATTGTCATATTGAAGCTGCTGTCGCCGTCGATGTCGATAACGAGGGCATCGGGTTTTGCGACCTGTGCGCCAATGGCGGCAGGCAGGCCGAAGCCCATCGTCCCCAGTCCGCCTGACGTTATAAAATGTCTCGGCATCGTATGTTTATAAAATTGGCCTGTCCACATCTGGTGCTGACCGACGCCGGTTACGATAATGGCGTTGTCTTTTGTCGCTTCCCAGAGCTGTTCGATTACGTATTGCGGCTTTATGTTCGGGCTTTTCGTATCGTACTTCAGCGGAAAGCGTTTTTTCCAGTCTGCGATTTTGTCGAACCACGTCTTTCGGTCTTTGTGCTGAACTTCTTTCGTCATTTCGCTCAGGATATATTTGGCGTCGCCGACGACGGGAATATGGACATTGACGTTTTTGCTTATGCTCGCAGGGTCGATATCTATGTGGATGAACTTGGCGTTGGGTGCAAAGGTTTTTGTCTTGCCGGTAACCCTGTCGTCGAATCTTGCTCCGACGGCGATGAGCAGGTCGCATTCCTGAACGGCGTAATTTGCGTAGGCTGTTCCGTGCATACCGAGCATATCGAGCGATTCGGCTCTCATCTGGTCGTAAGCGCCCAGTCCGAGCAGCGTCATTGTAACGGGCAGGTTCGCTTTTTGAGCAAATGTTCGCAGTTCGTTCGATGCGTTTGCGGTGATAACTCCGCCGCCGACGTAGAGGACGGGCTTTTCGGATTTATTGATTGCTTCTGCGGCCATTTTTATCTGGCGGTGGTGGCCTTTTGCCTGCGGTTTGTAGCCGGCCAGGCTAACGCCGGTGAAAGGCGTCGTTTGATATTTGGCGACTTCGATATCGACGGGGATATCGATAAGAACCGGCCCCTGCCGGCCTGTTTTGGCGATATGAAAAGCCTCGCGAATACTCTGCTGCAGGTCTTTAATATCTTTGACTATTACGTTATGTTTTGTGATTGGTCGGGTTATACCTGTGGTATCGGCTTCCTGAAAAGCGTCGTTGCCGATGAGGTCTGTCCTGACTTGGCCTGTAATGCAGACCAGCGGAATCGAGTCCATCATCGCGTTCGCTATTCCCGTTGTCAAATTGCACGCCCCCGGGCCGCTTGTCGCGACGACACATCCGACTTTGCCGCTCGCACGTGCATAGCCATCTGCCATATGGGCGCCGCCCTGCTCGTGACGCGGAATAATAAAATTAATCGGGGCATCATAGAGCTTGTCGAATAAAGGCAAAACCACTCCGCCCAGATAGCCAAACATCGTGTCAACGCCCTGCTCAATAAGCGTATCAACAATAATCTGAGCGCCGGTTTTCATAGGTAATGCGGATTGATTTTGAGCGGAATCGCCCTGCGATTGAGATGAAACATTTTTCTTCATTTTTTTTACTCCTGATAAACTAATAGTTATTCCGGCAATCTACGGCTTTTATGGGCGTTTCTGAAAGGCCGACCGCAAGGCAACGAGCCATAACAGCCTGTCAATTCAGGATTTTCACCCTGCCGCAGCGCCATAACCGTCCCCGCGCTTTCTGGCGAAAGCAAGAGCGGGGACGTTTCAGGAAGCAGATCGCAATATTCTGTAATCTGCCGCTGCTGAGATAATAATAACCTATACGTCAGCTTTTGTCAATGGCCGGCTACTCAAACTTCCCGATTTTTTAAGAGTGGTTTTCAGTTATGGATTTGCTTTGTAGAAAACTTTCTTTTTGTCATTTCGAGCGTTTCACCGACCCTTAGCGCAAGTCCTTTTTCCAAAAGTTTTTCCGGTTTCGGTATCGGCTGCATCAGCGCCTGTATCGACGTCGATATAATTCCGTGTTTAGCCCCGACCCCGGAGTTTACCCTCGCGCAGGCGGGCGGTCGGGGTTTGTTAAAATATTTAGCCCGCCGTTTCACGGCGGGTTCGTCGTTTGTTTAGCCGTCGCCGGTATTTACCCGCCTTTGGTGGATGGAAGCGTTTGATTGCTTTAAGACCGTGAGAACTTTTTAAAACTAATGCCAAATTTATGCTTTTACTTGCCTATAAGAAGCGCTGTAGAATAGTGGTCTGGCGTAGTTGTTTTCGGGATATCCATAATTTTTTCTATCAAATCGTTACTCATTTGAATTGCCGTTTCTTCATCAATTTTAGCCAGCTCGATTACTTTTTCAGCATCTTCATTATCAATCACTTCAAATTGTTTTTGACTCGGACACAAAGCATCATTTAGGTCCCCCGGTTCAAATTTATCTAATCCATCACCATAGCTTCTTTTATTGGCTTTTAATATCTCTTGCCCTGTATCACTTAGTAAATACACAAACAACTTGTTTATAAGTTGTTGACCAAATATATTTGGATAAAATGAATGGAAACATGTAAAATTTATTGCTGTTGTAAAATTTCGTATTACTTTCAAGCGGCCCCTATTAAATACGCCAAATAAAATTGGAGCAGGTTTTCTGTTTTCAATTTTGTACCAAGTACTTCTTGTTTTCGTCAGATACCTCTCGTGATATCCAAGTTTTTCGCCTTCGCTTATATATTCTTGTATTTCTTGCTTTACGTGATCTTTTACATCTAAACAGTGGACAGGCACATCTGCATTGAGAAGTTTTATAAAATCAATCTCCGTAAATACCGGTTTGCGTATTTGTGAGCTTTTTGTAATACATTTACAATAATTATTTTTGTCTAATTTATATTCTTCTATTTTTGATTTTGTTAATGCAAAAAATTCATTCGCGCCGGTAGCTATGCCTCTGGTAAACGAACCATATAAAGACAACTTACAGAAACCATCTGGATATTCTTGTTCAGAGAATAATGATAATATAATAGGTGTCCACTTTTTGTCGTATGGTAAATCTAAAGACATTATTTCCTGTTGATAGAAATTACTAATGTCAGATATTTTATCAATTTCTTCATTGGCTTTGATAGCCGTTATTTTTATAGGTTCATCTTTTCCGTCATTTTTACAAAGAAGCACACAAACCGTTGTTGTTGTATCTGGGAAAATTTCTTTTTCGTTTGAGAAAATTATTATTTGTTTTAACAAATGATTTTCAAGGAGACATTTCTTGATTTCTTTTCCATAACCAGCATTAAAAAACTCGAATGGCATAATATATGCTAAATTGCCATTACTTTTAAGCTCTTTTAAGGACTTAACAAGAAACACAGAAGAGATATTAGAGTATCCAACAAGTTTTTTACCTATTCTCTCTTCAATTTTCGGCAATACATTATGGCGGTTAAGAAATTTTTGAAACCTCATATATGGAGGATTACAAATTATACCATCAAAAGAACCCATTTCTGCTTCGAGGTAGTCATTATTTATAATTCGAAGGTTCGAATTTTTCCCATTATAATTAAGATAAGCCATGATATGGCTGTCAATCTCGTATCCAGTAAATATCAATTGAACCCCTGAATTAATCCTTGTTATTTCATCAAAAAAAACGCCCAAACCAAATGCGGGGTCTAATACTGTTTGTGGATTATCTTTCATAACCCATCCCGCCATAAGATGTGCAACTGAGTTAGGCGTAAAAAATTGGCCATAATCTTTACGGTAATTAAGTGGGGTTTCATGAATGTATTTTGGTTCATGCATTGATGACGTCCCTTATGAATATTTCATTGTCAAGATACCCCTTACCACCCTCAAAGGTGACATAAAACAGTAGGCGGCCCCTATCTAACTCTTTCATAGCAGATTTATGTGCAGGCATATCAATCTTCCCAAGGATTTCTTTCCCGATTTGTACGTTTATCTTTATGGTGGTCTTCCCTTGATTTTTTATATCTTGCTCGATTGAGAAATTATTACCGTCATCGTTATCGTTTGAGACTAAAGTCAAAATATCTTTAAAGGATATTATATATGCTTTGTCAAAAAATACCTGTAGGTAAAAGTGTTTGACGTTATATTTTTGTATCCACCTGTTTACAAGAGCAATATCTTCCATTTTGGGTGTAATGCTCAAATAATCTCGTTTATGTAATATCTTTATGTTTTCTTTTAATTGCCGTAATAACGATGTTAAATCCCTCAGTTCTTGTGTTAATGACCATGAAGGACACCGAAAATCTAATTCTCTAAAGGTGTCATTAGTAGCGTTTGAAATGAGATTATAAATTGTTCCGTTTTTGCGATTTAACAGAGCGCCAATACTGGTACTTAAAATTGCGTTTTTAATTTCGATGCATTTATTAATGGCTTGTTCTTGCCTATCTCGCATAAATGCAGCGTATTTATCTGCTAAAAATGAGCTTGATCTAACTTCGAGTGCGGCAACCGCCCGCATTATGTTCTCGTCGTTTTCAATATCAACATTTCTATCAGGAAAGTCGCTTATCTTAAGGCAACCTCTAAAAATTACATTTTAGAGAGCCAAACTTTCAGTTAAAC
>CAYUYR010000020.1:0-29985 GCA_964449435.1 uncultured Planctomycetaceae bacterium
TTTTATATTTATTAGCGTTACAATCATTTAGCTATAAGTTAACGGGACAGTAGTGTAAAAACTGTTGAGTTTGAGAGAGAAAAGAGATATAATTCCATTAATAGCATAGGAGATAGAAAAACTTTTTTAGAGAAAGTAAAAGTGAAATATCAGATTTTCTCAATACTTTTGATTTTATCATCTGTATGTTTCGCAAAAAAGCAGGAACTAAATCCAGATGTTTTAAATCCTGCCAGTCCCGAAGAAGCTAAATTCCTACAAGAAATTGCCGCAACTGGCCTAAATCTCCCAACGAAAATATCCGTCATGCTTAGTGAAAACATAAATTTGGACATGATGTTTATTCCGGCCGGAACATTTTTTATGGGCTCACCTAATAATGAAAGGTTGCGACGTTCAGATGAAAGCCCTTTGCATAAGGTAGAAATTACCAAAAATTTTTATCTGGGCAAATTTGAAGTTAGCCAACTTCAATACGGTATACTTATGGGCATGCGTAAAACCAAGTTCACAGGCGGTGGAATGCCGATGGAAAATGTAAACTGGTTTCATGTAAACGGTTTCATAGGGAGTCTCACGAATAAGTTTGGTCTGAAATTCCGACTACCCAGCGAAGCGGAGTGGGAATACGCCTGTCGAGCAGGCACAAGGACACCGTTTTATACAGGCCAGTCCATTACGCCTGAACAAGCCAATTACGATTACAGAAAGAGTTACAATAACAGCCCCTTGGGAATGTATCTGAAAATGACCAGCCCGGTGGGGAAATATCCATCTAATGCTTTCGGATTGCATGATATGCACGGAAACGTATGGGAGTGGTGCAATGATTTTTACGATTCCGATTATTACAAAAAAAGTCCTGAAACAGATCCTAAAGGGCCTGTTAAGGGCAAAGGAAGAGTTGTAAGAGGCGGGGCATGGAATACAGACCCGGACAAACTCAGGTCAGCGGTCAGGGAAAACAAGGGGCATGGAGCAGACAAAAAATATCTTGGCTTTCGTGTTTTGCTTGAAATACCAAAAGATTATGATGGGCGTATAACTCAGGTGATAAATCCGATAAATCAATCTTACGTTAAGCACAGCGAGCAAACACAATCCGCACCAAAAATAGAACATGAACTCATTTATGATGAAGAAACTCAGCAGGGATCTATATCGGTAACCGGCAAGGGTCTTGAAGCCAGAAACTGGATGTTGAATAAAATTGCAGAAGTATGTTCCTCGAAAAATATCGTTATGAAAGAAGGCAAAAAGCCAGAAGCTGGATATTACCGACTGCTTGACGAGGAACTTGTTGATGGTGTTTATACGATTAAATTTGAGGCTATACGTTAATTATTAAACAGGAGAAAAAAATGAAGTTATTGCTTAACCTGTTATTTATTGCCATAGCATTTATCGCAATAGGCTGTGGTGAAAATGACCAGAAAATCAATCTCAGAAGAGGTGTCAGGAACGACTCCCTCACCAATAATGCTGTGGTCAGTCCAATCGCCTTTGCGTGCAGTGCCCTGCTTGGTGAAGGTGTTGCGGTTGATGAAACATACAAGGAAGTCAATAATAATGGCTTACTAGAATTTCATGTTAAAGGACACAATAATTCGCAATTCACAAAAAGATTCTGGTATAGACCCGAATGGATTGATGCCGACGGCATGACAATTCCAAGCAGGACAAGTACATGGATGCCAATGTCTGTAACCGGTAAATCGAAATATAATTTTAAGGTCATCGCCCCAACAACAAAAGCGGTGGATGTAAAAATTGACACAAAAAAATGGGAGTAAATAATGAAATCTAAATTATTAAGCACTATCATATTATTAGTTTTGAGCTACTGCTTTATTGGCTGTAATGAAGTCCAGAGAATTGATACAGTCAACGATGACGGCAAAGAGGTTATAGATCTTGACTACCGTGACTTTGATTTGGTGGCGGGGAAAATGGCTGAATCAATACTTACCTCCGGAATATTGGATAACAATGGTAATAAATATGTAATTTCCACCGGCCAGATATTAAATCTGACCACAAGGAGAATAGACACCCCGGCACTGATGGTAAAAATTGAAGAGGAAATAGTCAACAGCGGTCAGGCAATTATGACATCTGCGGTCGGCGGTAGAAATTCAGTGGATTCAATGGTTCATGACATTCGAGATGTTCGCGATTCCGATTATGGTGACGAATTCAAAAGCGACACTATCTCAGGCAAAGGTAATTTAATTGCACCAGACCTGAATATCTCGGGGAGAATTTTTCATCGAGAACTAGTCTATGGCAGTAATAAAAAACAGGTTGAATATTACTTCCAACTAATGATAACCGATTTGTCATCCGGCCTAAAAATCTGGCAAAAAGAATTGTTGGTTGGCAAACGAGGCAATTGAGTTGACGATATATAAATAATTTGGAGAAAAAAAATGAAAAAGGCACATATTCTTTTTGTGATTTTTTTGGGGATTTTTGCTCAATTCGCTTTTGCCACTGAAACCATTATCAAAGAAACTAAAGGAATTGGCAAAACCAGACAACAAGCTATTAAAAATGCTCTTGCCCAAGCCATTGGTCAAACATCCGGCGTTGAAATAAGTACGTCTGATGAAGAGCTTTTGGAAATCAATTCTGATAATAATATTCAAATAGGCACTATATCAGCGGAACATGACCAGGATGATTACAAAGCCAAGATAAACGGCTTCGTGAAAACTTATGATATACTCAGCGAAAAAAGAACCGGAGATGACCTTTATGAGGTTTCATTGAAAGTCTGGGTTTACAAATACGAGTCTGAAGCACCGGACAATCTTAAGAAAATCGCGATAATGCCAACTAAAACCCTTAAAGAAAATTATCATTTCAAAGATACAACCGTTTCGGCTAAAGACTTATCTGAAAATCTCCAGAGCAAATTAACTAAAGCTTTTGCAGAAACTAACAAGTTCACAGTTCTCGACAGGCAGTATATTTCAGATTTTCTGTGTAACCGGGATATGATAACTGAAGGCCAAGGCAAAACTGAAGAAAAAGTAAAACTCAATAATGTATTAGGAGCAGACTATATATTTAGCAGCACTATTTCCAACGCTAAACTTACTGCAAGACAAAAATATCTCAAGGCTATTGGGAGAAAATCCTGGGAATACAAACTTGATTTTATATTGGACTATGAAATAATATCCGCACCCACTACAAAAGTAATTTCAGCAGATTCAATAAAAATCTATTTAGACACGAATGAAATCAAAGATCTTGTAGAAGAATGGGACCATGAGAATTTGAATATTTCAGAACTTATAGACAACCTCTTGGTAAAGATTGCAAATAAGGCCGCCGAAAATGTAACAAAGGAACTGTTTCCTGTAAAGATTACCACAATAACTTCAAATGGTAAAATCGTTCAGGACATGAATGAGATAAACATAACTAACATATCCACAACAACGCATCAGAGGATAGATAAAAAATAGTTCTGGATTTTTTTATCTTTTAAACATGGGAATATACCGCTCTCTTGCGGTCGTGGCTCTGCAACCGGCATAAAAGGCAATTGGATATATTTCTGCTTGCTGAAAAATGCAAAAACGATACAATAACGAGACGTGGATTCCCGAACAGGTCGGGAATGACGGCCCCCCGACCGCAGGGGTCGGGGCTAACCGAGCTTCATTATGACACATTTAAGCGTAAATTTGAATAAAATCGCCCTTGTACGCAATTCGCGGACAATCGGCATACCAAGCATAATAAAATCAGCGAAAATATGCATCAACGCCGGTGCGCAGGGAATTACCGTCCATCCACGCCCCGATGAGAGGCACATCAGATACTGTGATGTTTATGAATTAAAGCCTGTCGTTTCGGGAGTGGAATTTAATATCGAAGGAAATCCGCTCGAAGGCAGGTATATGGAACTGATGCCTGATATTTTACCTGCGCAGGCGACACTCGTGCCGGACGTAATCGGGGCAGTAACAAGCGATGCCGGCTGGGATTTGAATAAAGAAAATATAAAGAAACTCGAGCCGATAATAAAAAAACTGAAAGAGCTCGGAATAAGGATAAGTATTTTCGTTGACCCTGTAATCGAAACGGTCGAGACGGCGAAAGAAATCGGAGCAGACAGGATAGAACTTTATACCGAGCCTTACGCAAGAGCCTTTAGCGAATCGGCGCAATCCGCGAAATCCGTGGTTGCAAGATACGCTGCGGCGGCTGAGAAAGCGGCCCAAATCGGGCTCGGCGTAAATGCAGGGCACGATTTAAATCTTGATAATCTCGGATACTTCTGCGAGAATGTAAAAGGCGTTATGGAAGTATCTATCGGACACGCATTGATTGCGGATGCGCTCGAGATGGGACTTGGGAATGTTGTAAAGGCATATTGCAAGATACTGGAAAGTATCGATTGAAGAATGAAGATTGAAAATTGAAAATTGAAAAATCCGAAGCACGAAATCCGAAATACGAAACAAATTTAAAATATAAAATTCAAATGTTTAAAACGAGTTGTTTCGGTCATTTTCGGTTTGGGTAATTCGAATTTGTTTCGGATTTCGATATTAGGATTTCGAATTTTATAGGAGTAATTATGTTTAGCGGGACAATGGTAGCGCTGATAACGCCGTTCGACGGCGGCGAAGTGGATTTTAATACGCTCGACGAGCTTGTACAGTTTCATATTAAAAGCGGGATAGACGGCATCGTGCCGGTCGGGACGACGGGTGAATCGCCGACATTGAGCCATCAGGAACATAAACAGGTAATCGAGAGGGTTGTCAAAACTGTCGGCGGGAAAATTCCGGTAATTGCGGGCACAGGCTCGAACAGCACGGCAGAGGCAATCGAACTGACGGCTTACGCGAAAAAAATCGGAGCCGACGCATCGCTGCAGGTAACGCCCTACTACAACAAACCGACACAGGAAGGATTCTATCAGCATTTCGCTGCGATAGCCGAGGAAGTGGATTTGCCGATGGTGCTGTATAATATTCCGGGCAGATGCGGAGCGGGAATGGTGCCGGAGACGATTGCGAGATTGTCGAAAATCGAAAATATCGTCGCGGTCAAAGAGGCGACGGGACAGTTGGATTTTTCAAGCCAGATTGCAAACCTTTGCGATATTACGATTTTGTCGGGAGACGATTCGCTTACGCTGCCGATTGCATCGGTGGGCGGAAAAGGCGTGATAAGCGTCGTGGCGAATATCGTGCCGGGCGATGTAAAAGAGATGACGGATTTGCTCCTCGAAGGCGATTTCGTATCGGCTCGGAAATGGCACAATAAACTGTTCAAACTGTCGAAAACGATGCTGAGCCTTGCGACGAACCCGATACCGGTCAAAGCGGCAATGGCGATGTTAGGAATGGCATCGGACGAGATGCGGCTGCCGATGACACCACTGGAGGATTCGCAGAAAGAGACGCTGCGGAAACTGCTGGCAGAATACGGATTGAACGTTTAATCGCTTTTCTGCGATGCCTGCGAGTAGATTTTCAGTAAATCACTGACCATCGAACTTACCGAATTATTGCTGCGGATGTGATTCTGCGCTGCGGAAGCGAGCGACCTTGCGAAAAGCCTGTCGTCGAGCAACTTTTGCAGCGAGGCATAGATACTCAACTCATCATTTCTATCGAATAAAACCGATGTGGAGCCATCCTGTAGAAACTCCTCGGCGTTGTCCCTGTCGGCGGCGATGGCAAGGCCCGCGGCGGCGGCCTCAATAAGAGCGGGGTCGAAATCGCCAAAGGCACAGGGATGAATGAAAACATCGCAGCCGCGAAAGACCTGACGCAAAGGCCTCAACAAAGGAACAACAGTAACGGTCTGGGTAAGGCCGGTGGATTTTATGAAATCGCGAATCTGCGTCTCGGCAGGGCCGGAGCCCATAAAAACCACAAGAAATTCATAGCCGTCAACGTTCAAATGTCTGATTGCGCCGAGCAGAGGCTCATAATCGGAGAATTTATCGAAACTGCCGAGGACGAGCATACTCGGCAGTTTTTCAGTATCCGAATAACAGCAGCAGGACTCGTCGGCGAATGTGCCGATGTTCACCTGCGATATTTTTTCGAGTGAAAAACCCCTTTGAGTCAGTTTTTCAATGAGCAACGATGAGGGAACAAGAATTTTATTAAAACTCCTGTTGATAATCATTTTCGAGCCGAGACCGAAACGGGCCGAGTCCATCGTGATTACGGCGGGAACATTAAAATGGGCGGCGATAGAAACGGCAAGCGGAACTTTGGCGGTGCCGTAACAGTGGACGAGATTGGGTTTTATTTTTTCGAGACAGGAACGAAGATGCCGGCGGTTCTGAAAGAAAAAGAATGGGAACTTCAAAACGGGATGCTCGACAATTCGAACCCTTGGGAAAAGAAAAGATTCGATTTCGCTGGCGGGCGGAACAACCATCGCTGAAGAGATGTCCTGAGCCTCGAAGCCGAAGAGCAGGTGCCGAAACGACGGACAGTATCGTCTGACGGTTTCGGAGTCGGAAACGATGAGCGGACGAATGCCGTTTTCAGATTCGGTGCGGGAATTTGTTGTAGTTTGGCCGTTCTGCATAAATCAGGTTATCAATCGCTTAAGTTTTTCGTATTCTCCGGTTTTCATATGGTAGCTGTGCGAATCGTCGGGAAAGTCGCCCTGCTTAATCTGCCTGTCGTAGGAAGCGATAGCGCCGATGGAGGCTTTGCCGATGTCGGCGAAACTTTTCGAGAATTTCGGGACAGGGCCGCCGGTAAGATTTAGTATATCCGGCAAAATCAATACCTGGCCATCGCAATCGGGGCCTGAGCCGCAGCCTATTACGGGGATGGGCAGCTTTTCCGTGATGATTTTGGCTGCCTCTCTTGCGGTTCCTTCGAGCAGGAGCATTTGGGCGCCGGCTTTGTACATCTGCTCGGCAAGGGCGATAATCTCGGCGGCAACCTCGGCGGTCGTGCCCTCGGCCTTGTATTTTCCCGTCTGCGGCCTAATGCCCAGATGAGGCATAACAGGGATACCGGAATTTATCACCGCTTTAATCGTTTCGATATCGGATTCGGCGGCTTCGATTTTGACTATATCTGCGCCGGCCTGTTTGGCAAAGCGTTCGGCGTTTATCACCGTCTCGGCGGTACCATTCTTACAGCCTTCATAAGGCATATCCGCTGCGAGGAGCAAATCCGGCACGGCTCGTCTGACGGCGGAAGTTATAGCGAGCATAAAATCGAACGATACCGGCAAGGTACTGTCAAAGCCGAGCGTAAACTGCGAGGCGGAATCGCCGACCAGCAGGACATCGACGCCTGCGGCGGCAACGAGCTTTGCGCTGGTATAATCATAGCAGCTAACAACAGAAAACTTCCGGCGTTCGGCCTTGGCCTGACGTAATGTTTCAAGGGTGGCTTTCATATATATTTAGGATATGTAAGAAAAACACGATTGGCAAGCAGATTCTAAAACCGATTTAGGCAGAGTTAGCCCCTGTCGCCAAAGCCTTGCAAGGTTTGCAACTGCCGAGCGTAGCATAGCATCGCTAATGGAGACGGTAATAAGCGATTTAAAAACCTTTCATTGCCTTGCCAGTATAGCTTTTGCCAGTTCCTGACTCTTTTCGTTTCCGAACAAAAGCTCGACTAATTTCAGCGAAAATTCGATTGCAGTTCCCGGCCCCTGCGAGGTTATGCAATTACCATCGACAACAATACGCTGATTTGCGGCTGAAGCGTCCGGCAGTTTGTTCTCCATACCGGGATAACAGGTTGCTTTTTTGCCGGCCAATAAACCGTGTTCTGCAAAAACGACCGCAGGCGAGGCACAAATCGCAGCGTAGAACCTGCCGGCCTCTTTTTGCTTTTTCAACATCTCGATAAGTTCCTTACAGTCGCGGAAACTCTCGGCGCCGGGTAAGCCCCCCGGCAGAACTATAAGGTCATAAGTCTTTGCTAAACAATCACTTATCAGGCAATCGGCGGTGATTTTAACCTTTCTGGCGGTGGTAATCTGCTGTTTTTGCACTGAGGCTATGGTCATCTCTGCCCCTGCCCTGCCAAGACAGTCTATTATCGCGATTGCCTCTAATTCCTCTATTCCGTCGGCAACGGCTATAAGTACCTTTTTGCTCATAATAATCTCCTTTAAATCATAAATGCCAACTGTATTTTAAACGTTCTTTTTTCTTGATTGCCACAAAAAAATCCCGAAAATATCCCGTATTAAATCTTCTTAAAGGAGTAAGAATATGCTGAATAAATTTTTCAACCTCCAGGCAAGAAACACATCCGTAAAAACAGAGTTCATCGCCGGCGCTACGACATTTCTGACAATGGCTTACATCATTTTTGTAAATCCCGTGATTTTGGCTGACGCCGGTATGGACAAATCCGCCCTTATTGCCGTTACCTGCATCATAACCGCAATCGCGACAATCGCAACGGGCCTTTTCGCCAACGCCCCGTTCGCGATGGCGCCCGGAATGGGACTTAACGCGTTTTTCGCCTATACGCTCGTCATCACCCAGAAAATAAGCTGGCAGACCGCGCTTGGCGTCGTCTTTTTGTCGGGCCTGTTCTTCTTAATTCTTACCCTCGTAGGCCTTCGAAAAAAACTGGTCGAGGCAATTCCTGTTTCTCTTATCTCCGCAATATCGGTAGGCATAGGTCTTTTTATAACATTTATCGGCCTCCAGAATATCGGTATCGTAATTGCTCATCCGGCAACTCTTGTTCAGGCAGGGCATTTGGACAAAACAATTACCATCGGCCTTGTCGGCCTCGTTGTGATGATTTTCCTCGAAATGAAAAAGGTCAAAGGTTCTCTTCTTATAGGCATAATCGTTTCAACAATACTTGCGATTCTGCTCGGCAAGGTAAGCAAACCACGGTCCTTAATTTCTACCGATATAAGTATTGCCGCCGTCGCGATGAAACTTGATATTCTTGGCGCTTTGAAATGGAGCCTCTTCGGCAGTATCTTTACCCTGATGTTTATGGATATGTTCGACAGCATCGGAACACTGATGGCTTGCTGTAATGAAGCGAAGCTGACCGATGAAAACGGAAAAATCAAAGAGCTCGACAGACTTCTTACAATCGACGCCGGCGCAACAATGCTCGGTGCGGCTTTCGGCACTTCAACAACAACTTCATATATCGAATCGGCGGCAGGCATCGAACAAGGCGGCAGAACCGGCCTTACCTCTGTCGTAACGGGAATACTGTTTTTGCTGGCGGCTTTTTTCGTGCCGAGCGTAGGAATCGTACCGAAATACGCAACGGCGCCGGCCCTGATAATGGTCGGCCTTTTTATGATTAAGGAAATCAAAAAAATCGACTTTGCACAGTTCGAGAACGCATTCCCCGCTTTTATCATAATAATAATGATTGCGCTGAGCTACAGTATCAGCACAGGACTTGCGTTTGGTTTCATATCTTTCGCAATTCTCAAGGTCATTGCGGGCAAAGCAGGCGAAATAAAGCTAACAATGTGGCTGATAACGGGATTGTCGCTCTTGTATTTCCTGATTCCGATGCTCGTTAAAGGTTCCTGATAAAGGCACCGGCCATAATAGATATCAATATCAGATAATCGAGGTCGTTCATACTGTAATGTTCGTGGTCGAGCGAATTGTCGGCATATATCACACCGAAGCAGTTGTTCTCGCTCATAACAGGGACAACCAGAGCGGAATTAACTTTATTCTCTCTTTCTATCTGCAGCGGAACGCGGGGAATGAGAATATAACGATGATTATCCAAAACCTCGTTGACCCTCTGGCGAAGAACAAGCTCTTCGAACTTGACGCCCTGGCCGCTGATTTCCCTGCCTTTGGCAGCCTCCAGTGCACCGGAAGGTGCTTTTCGCAGACCTACCCACGCGTGAAAAGGCTTGAACTGGCGAAAGACCAAATCAAGCAATGTAACAAGCAGCTCTTGTGCATCGAGGCTTTTACAGATAGCAGAGGCGGCCTGCGCAAAATCTTTGCCGCGTTTGGCCTGCATCTTTATAAGCGGAGCGTCAACACCGTCCAGATGGCGAAAAATAATCTGTGTCTCGTGTAAAGTCGCGTGGAGCGTATCCTCAAGAGTTATGCCCGCACCAGTTTTTGAGGATGCGTCTATATTGATTTCTATATGAAAATCGGCAATCTTAATTACATCGCCGCTTTTTATTTCCGCTTTGTGAACCGCTTCGTCATTCAGATAGGTTTTATTCGCAGAATCGAGGTCCTCGACAACCCACTTGCCGTCTGTCGTGGTATAAAGAACCGTATGCTGCCGTGAAACCGCTTTATCTGGAAGAAAAACCTGACTGCCGACCTGTCTGCCGATATAGACCGGCCCCCGCGAAAAATGCTGCTCGTTTATAAGCCTGTCTCCCTGTTTTATGGTAAGCCGCATTTAAAATCTCTCCACTGTCATATTACGACTAATATAATCCATAACAAGCTATATTATTCCCTGCAATGCCGCTCTTGTCAAGCCGCAAATATCGGGCAATAAAAAAAAATGCGGGATTGACAATCCCCCCCGCGTTTGCGATAATTAAATATCCAATAAAGACCTGCTTTCTTAAGGAAAGGGAAGGGAATATGAAACGGACTAACGTTTTTTGCTCGGCAATAATAGTGCTTTTGTTATCAGCGTTCGCAACAGCGGCGCCGGCAGCGGAAAAACGGCCTGCGGCACTCGGCTCGCCTGAACCTGCACCCGCGGCTGAGGTGAACGAGGCTCAATTTCCATACATCGGCGAAATAACAGGAGCCGACCTGAATGTTCGTTCTGGTCCCGGAACAAACTATTACAGTTGCGGAAAAATCAGCGCACCGGCCCGTGTTGTTGTTGTAGGCCAGACGTTCAGCTGGTCGCAAATACTTCCGCCTCCCGGCAGTTTTTCGTGGATATATAAGCAGTATGTCGTTCCGGACATTAACAAACCGGATGTCGGAATCGTCAACGGCAACAGCGTCAGGGTTTACGCGGGCGCCGATGACAGGGACGCTATGGTAAGCGACAGCGTTCAGATTGGGCTTGTTCAAGGCCAGAAAGTTCGCATCCTCGGCGCGGCAGTAGGCGACTACTACAAAATTTCTCCGCCGGAAGGTGCAACGCTGTGGACGAGCAGTCAGTATATAAAATTCATACGCAAGGCAGATGAAATAGATATCACAGTACCTAAAAGTCCGGCTGATGCGAGGCCGGAAGTTCTTACGGGGCAGGTCGGCGGGGAAGGCGGAAAAATCGAACTGTATTACGACCTCGCTAAACAGGTCGAAGACGAAAAGACAAAACCGCCGGTTGAACAAAACTTCTCAAAAATAAAGGCCGAACTGGAGGCCCTTGTCGCAGACGCCAATAGCGGTAAAGCAGGCGATTACGCCAAATATCTGCTCAAAGACGTAGAACGGTGCGAACTTGCGAAAGATTCGGCTAAGCTGCTCGAAAGCCAAAAGGCCGAACTGCAAAATAAATTGACGGAAATCGAAGAAGGTCATAAGGAAGCGGTCGAGAACCTTCCGCAGGAAAGCAGACACGCTATTGTCGGGACATTTAAACAATCAGTCGTTTACGAAGACAGGCCAACGGGCAACAAAAGATTTCTGATTGTCGATGCGAACGATATTCCGCTTTGCTACGCAGAGGCCATTGGCGAGACAGCAAATATTGATTTTACAGAATACTTCGGCAAAAAGGTCGGACTCGTCGGTGAAATTACAGGCGACCCATTGAGCAGCTCGGCACTGGTTAAATTCACAGAAATAGAAAAGCTGGAAGAATAGAATCAGCCGGCGGCGATAATTTCGAGCAGTTTTTTGTGGACTTTTTTGTTGGCGGCGAGAGTTTCAATAGCCTGGTCGTTGTAAGCCTGCATATCGACAGGCCAAACCGGAGCGCCTTTCCAATCCGTAATAATCCCGCCTGCGGCTTCGACCAAAAACGCCCCTGCCGCTATGTCCCAGAGTTTCGGTTTTTGAATGGCGGCGGCGATAAACGAACCCTTGGCGACATAGGCGAGATGCATAGCAGACGTACCGAGACCGCGACAGCGGAGAGTTCTCATCAGGCGTGTAATCCAAGAAGGAACGCCATCGTCAAAAATACTTTCAATTCCGATTGTCTCGAAAATATCAATATCGCTGTCGCTGACGGCGATTTTTGCGCCGTTATATTGGGGCGGGGCATCGCCGGCGGCGGTGAACATCGAATCTGTCGAAGGCTCGAAAACAACACCGAGAACGGGCCTGCCCTGATGAATTATTCCTATACTGACGGCGAAGTTCATTATCCGCTGAGAGAAATTGTTCGTTCCGTCAATGGGGTCGATGACCCACCAAATATCGTTGTCGCCTCTGGGCGGCTGTTTGAAAATGCCGCCTGATTTGCCCTCTTCGGCGACTATTCCGTGAACGGGGAAACTTTGCATAATGGTATCGACAATAATCTGCTGACATTGGGCATCAGCATCGGTAACAAGCTCGGTATCGCTCTTGCGGACGGCCTTTGCGTAGTTTACCTGTTCAAGTGCGTGCTGGCCCGCTAATCTGGCGGCAACGACCGCAACTTCCAAAAAACCGCTCAAATCCTTATGGTCGAGAGTCATTAAAAACCTTTCTATATTTCAAAACAATTTGATAACATATTGCAGCGATATGTTCCATCGAAAAAAACAGGGGGGGTGAAAAAATACGAATTTTTTAATGTGAAGAAATAGACGCAAAAACAAGGCGTTTTGTACCGACTTGACATAATATTGCTACAAGGGTAATTTAAGGCCGAAGTGGAAAAACTACAAAAATCAAAATGGTTCTGCCGGGCCGAGCCTAACGATAGAATCGTATTTTTAGCGATTTTTTTGGCTATTTGCGCAATTTTCGGCGTGTTTTGGCTGACGGCAAAAGGGATTATAAACTTAAGCCCTTACGGCGAATGCGCTTTCAAAAGAAATTGGAGCATCCCCTGCCCAACTTGCGGTTTCACAACAGCGTTCGGCGTTTTTGTGAAAGGGGGAATAATAAAAGCCTTTTGGATACAGCCTGCCGCGGCTACGATGTGCGTTATACTGATTCTGACGGCGTTTTTCTCTTTACTTAGCGCGATTATGGGGATAAACTTTTCTTTTCTGCCGCCAATAAGGATTTGGCGAATAGGGTACATATTAACGGCAGGAGCGATAATTCTCGCGGCCGGCTGGGCGGTAACAATAGCCAAAGCGTTAGCAAAATTGCCGTAAAGGAAATCATAAAAAAATGGATACAAATATAAAAAACATTTTCATAATACTCGGTATCACAATCACGACGATATTTTTCGCGGGCTGCCAAACCATAGGCGGCATAGGCGGAGCTATGTCATCGGAGACGCCTTCTGAAAAAGTGGTCCCCGCGGAATTTAAACTGGGCGAAACGGAAGGCAAAATTCTTGTTTTTATAAATCAGCCCGGCTGGATACGAAGTCCGATGGACTTGCGAACCGCATTGACGAAATCCGTAAATATCGCACTTGTGGAAAAAGCGGGAATAAAAAAGGAGCGGCTGACGGAATACGAAGAGATACAGAAAATACGGATAGCTCTGCCGCAGGATAAAAAAGACGACGTATTCGAGACGGCGGCGAGAGCCGAGGCCAAATACGTGCTGGCAATTCAGGTTATGGATTTCGATTTGAGCACTTTCGCCGAGAAAGACCTTTTTAACGGGATAATGACGGCAAAGTCGTGTCTTTACGACGCCGAGCAAAAAAAACTGTGGCCGAGCGAGGGAGACTATAAAGAAACAACGGTAGTCATCGAAGCTGAGAAAGGAACGATAGAAACGGCTGTCGGGAAACTATCAAATGCAACAGCGTTCTGCGTTTCGAGATATTTTTACGACTGTAAAGCTATACGATTCCGTATAGCAGAAGAACAAAGAGAACTCGATTACGATAAATGGTAACCAACCAAAGGAGAAAGAAATGATAAAGATTCTCGTCGCCGACAAACTGGCAAAAGAAGGTATCGAACTGCTCGAGTCGATGAAAGACATAGAGCCGGTAGTCAAAACGGGCATCAGTCCTGAAGAACTTATAGCCACAATCGGAGAATATGACGGTTTGATTGTCCGAAGCGCAACACAGGTTACGGCGAAGGCGCTCGAAAAACCGGGCAAGCTGAGAGGCATTGCCCGCGCCGGTGCGGGCGTCGATAATATCGATGTGGCGGCGGCGACGAAAAAGGGCATACTCGTAATGAACACGCCGGGCGGAAATACTTTAAGCGCGGCAGAACAAACAATGACGCTTATGCTGGCAATAAGCAGGCACGTTGTACCGGCGTGCAACAGTCTTAAGGGCGGTGTATGGGACAAGAAAAGCTATATGGGTAACCAGCTCAATAATAAGGTTCTGGGCATAATCGGACTGGGCAGAATCGGAATGGCAGTGGCGAAGATGGCAACGGGCTTCAATATGAAAATCCTCGGCTATGACCCCGTCGCGACGCCGCCGGATGCCGAAAAAATGGGGATAGAAATCACAGATAATCTCGAAAGAATTTTCAAGGAAGCCGACATTATCACGGTACACGTTCCGAAAAACGAACAGACGCTTAATATGATAGGCGAAGCACAGTTTAAGATGATGAAACCGACGACGAAAGTTCTAAACTGCTCGCGCGGAGGAATCATAAACGAAGATGCGCTGTATGATGCTTTGGAGAAAAAGGTGATAGCGGGAGCGGCACTGGACGTATTTACGGAAGAGCCTCCTGTAAAGAACAAGCGATACGAAAAAATTCCTAATCTTATCGTAACGCCGCATCTCGGGGCAAGCACGGAAGAGGCACAGATCGAAGTGGCAATCGAGGCGGCACAAATTCTCGCCAATTATCTGAAAACCGGAGCAATCAAAAACGCGGTCAACGCACCCGCAACCGGCGGAGTGTTACCAACCGTTGTAAGTACCTACGCTACACTGGCGGAAAGAATCGGAACGCTTGTGAGCGTTATCGCAGGCGGACAAATCAAAAAAATCGAGCTGCAATACAGAGGCACTATCGCCGAACACAGCGTCGGGCTAATAACTTCTTCGTTCCAAATCGGACTGCTCAAGTCGTTTTCGGAAGACCCTGTCAATATGATAAACGCATCCGCACTTGCGAAGGAAAAAGGCATCAGCGTCGACGTGGTCAAAAATCCGGAAGCGAAGAATGTCGCTTCAGGATTCGGGGCGAAAGTTATGACGGCAAAAGGCGAATGCACCTTTACCGGAACGGTTTTCCACGATAAAATAATGAGAATAATCGAAATTAACGGCTTCGACGTGGAAATGACGCCTGCCGATAATGTTATGATTATTTTCAACGACGACAAGCCCGGCGTTATCGGCGCTGTCGGCACGGTATTGGGCAAAGGCGGCATCAATATTCAAACGATGGGCGTAGGACAAAAGTCGGCGGAGAAGAAAGCGGTTCTGGCCGTCAGCCTCGACGCTGTGCCGGACGCAAAAACCGTAAAGGCAATATCCGAGCTCGATTTTGTCAATGAAGTTCATTTGTGCAAACTCAGCTAAGGAACGAAAGACATATTAAATCCAAATAAAAGGCGGGCAGGCTATTGAACATAACTGCAAAGAAAAAACTCCAGCCCAACCAGATGAATTTTGATTTCGGCGGCGGTACCGCTGTCGCTGAATCTGCGCCTGATGAATCAGAAAACCAACCGGAGTCCAAAACGAAAACAAAAAAGTCAAAAAAGATTGTAAAAACCGCAAAGCGGCATCGGGAAAAACCTCAACGGGAAAGAACCGGCGCCGCTACGGCCGAATCAATGGCGGCAAAACAGCGGGATATCAGTATAAGCGAATTCTTCGCCAAGAACAGGCATCTTTTAGGCTTCGATAATCCGAGAAAAGCTCTTCTGACAGCCATCAAAGAAGCGGTAGATAACTCCCTTGATGCCTGCGAAGAGGCGCATATTCTTCCTGAAATAACGGTGAGCATAAAACAGCTCACCGAGAAAAAATTTACTGTTACGATAAAAGACAACGGACCGGGAATTGTAGATAAGCAGATTCCGAATATTTTCGCAAAGCTTCTTTACGGCAGCAAGTTTCACAGTTTAAAGATGAGCCGGGGCCAGCAGGGTATTGGCATATCGGCGGCGGGAATGTACGGGCTGCTGACGACGGGCGAGCCTGTTCAGATTATATCGAGAACGGACAAAAGAAAAAAGGCGTCGCATTATCACGTTCAGATTGATACGAGCAAAAACAAGCCTTTGGTAGTTTTGGATGAAGACTGCGATTTCGACCTGCCGACGGGAACACAGGTAATAATAACACTCGAAGGAAAATATCAGAAAGGCAAACAATCGGTTGACGAATATCTCGTTCTGACGGCGATGGCTAATCCGCACGCGGCGTTCATTTATAATTCGCCGGACGGTTCTGCATACGAATATCCGCAGCAGAGCAAAAAGATGCCGTTCGTGCCCGTCGAGATTAAACCTCATCCTTACGGAGTGGAACTCGGACTGCTTTACAAGATGGCGAAAGAAAGCACAGCTAAACACCTTTCGGCGTTTCTGCATCACGATTTCTCGCGGGTAAGCTCGAATATGGCGAGCGGGATATGCAAAAAGGCAAAACTTTCCAAGAACGCAAAGCCTTCGAGTTTGAGCCTGAAAGAGGCCGAGGTACTGCATACGGCGCTCAACGAAACGAAGATAATGGCGCCGCCGGTAAATTGTATCGGGCCAATCGGCGAAAACGAGCTTGAACAGGGCTTGAAGAGAACCGTCGAGGCGGAATTTTACGCCGCTTCCACGAGAAAACCGAGCGTCTATCGCGGAAATCCGTTTCTTATCGAAGCGGCAATCGCTTATGGATTCAAAACCGCAAAGGACGGCGGCAACGGGAACGGAGACAACGAAGACACACAAGTACAAATGGAACTGAAACGATTCGCCAACCGTGTGCCGCTGCTCTATCAGCAGGGAGCGTGCGCAATTCATAAGGCAGTTACGGAAATTAACTGGCGAAATTACAGTCTTTCACAATCGAGAGGCGCTTTACCTATAGGGCCGATGGTGCTTATGGTTCATATCGCATCGGTATGGGTGCCGTTTACGTCCGAAAGCAAAGAGGCGATAGCCCATTATCCGGAAATAATAAAAGAAATAAAACTTGCAGTTCAGGAATGCGGGCGTAAACTCGGTATGTATCTGCGAAGGCAGAAACGCATTCGGCAGGAAATGGTAAAAAGAGGCTACATCGAAACTTATCTGCCGTACATCGGCGAGGCGCTGCAGGAAATACTTGTGCTCAAGGATTCACAGGTAAAAACTATCGTTTCAAGGCTCAAAGAAGTCCTTGAAAAAACCAGACAAATATAAAATAATTAAGAGTTGGAAGGAAAATGGCACAGGATTTAATCATATCAATCAGCGGAATGCGAGGGATAGTCGGAGAGAATCTAAACGCTTTTACGGCGACAAATTACGGCTGCGCATTCGGGACGTTTCTCAGGAATTCCAAAGGCAAAAAGAAACTTAAAATCGCGATAGGCACAGACAGCAGGCCGTCGGGCGGAATGCTCAAATCAGCGATAATGGCGGGCTTGTGCTCTGTCGGCGCGGATATAATCGACCTTGGACTGGTAACCACACCTACCGTCGGTATTATGATTAGAGAACTCGAATGCGACGGCGGCATAGTCGTTACAGCCTCTCATAATCCGGTCGAATATAACGGGATTAAACTGCTGACAAGCAAAGGCATCGCGCCGCCGGCGGGGATGGCGGAAAAGATAAAGGCTCTGTTTTTAAAAGAAGAATTCGAGTTTGTTTCCTCCACAGATTGCGGCAAAATCGTGATAGACTACAGCGGCGACAAGGTTCATATTCAAAAAGTCAGAGCCTGCATTAATAAAGGCCTGATATTTTCTAAAAAATTCAGAGTGGTGCTCGACAGTGTGAACGGAGCGGGCGCAAGACCGGGAAAAAGACTTCTGTCAACGCTCGGCTGCCGAGTTATGGCTATAAATGATGCACCGACCGGCTTGTTCGCACACAAACCCGAACCGCTGGCGGAAAATCTGGAGTATTTGTGCCAGACAGTCAAAAAAGCCGGAGCCAATATCGGCTTCGCACAGGACCCTGACGCGGACAGACTCGCGATTGTGGACGAGAACGGCAGATATATCGGCGAAGAATACACCCTTGCTTTGGCCGCCAAACATATCCTCAGTCACAAGAAAGGGCCGGCAGCGGCAAATCTTTCCACATCGCGAATGATTGACGATGTGGCAAAAGAAGCAGGATGCGAAGTTATCCGTACGCCTGTGGGCGAGGCAAACGTCGCGGCGGCAATGATAAAAAATAACTGCGTAATCGGCGGCGAAGGCAACGGCGGAATTATCGATTTGCGAATCGGGCCGGTACGCGACAGCCTTACGGCAATGGCGTTTATCCTGCAGCTTTGCGCCGAAACGGGAAAAACGATAAGCCGGCTTGTCGATGAGATGCCTGCTTATCAAATGATAAAACAAAAGTTCGACGCCGACAAAAAAACGGCTGATAAAATAATCACACAGGCGAAAAAAACATTCAAAAAAGCCGAGATTAACGAAAGCGACGGATGCAGATTCGACTTCGACGACGGCTGGATTCATCTGCGAACGAGCAATACCGAGCCGGTGATGAGAGTAATCGCGGAATTCAAGGAAGATGCGGATTCGAGCAAATATCTGGATAAAATTACGGCGATAATAGAAAAAATTACAGGGAAGTAAAATGTCTCCGTATGTGGAGAAAAATGCCGAGGCTCTCGGGCAAATCCGCAGTGTAACGTGGATAGGTCTGATTATAAATATCCTTCTGGCCTTGGCGAAAATTATTGCGGGGCTTCTTGTATCATCAATGGCACTTATAGCCGACGGTGTTCATTCGCTTTCGGATATGTTCACGGATTTTGCTGTTATCCTCGGTGCAAAAATAGGTTCCAAAAAACCCGACCAAGACCATCCGTACGGACACGGCTGGGCGGAAAATTTCGCATCTTTATTTATCGCCCTGCTGCTGGTTGTCGTGGCCGGAGGTATGATTTATAAAGCGGCCGGCAGTATCACGGCACAGGAAATCTCAAAAATTGGTTTTGCGGTTCTGGCCGTGGCGATAATCTCAATCGTCGCCAAAGAATATTGTTTTATTATTACCAAAAATGTCGCTATTAAATTTTCCAGTTCGATGACTTATGCCAACGCCTGGCATCATCGCTCGGACGCTTTAAGTTCGATAGCCGTGGCAATCGGAGCTGCTGCATCTATGTTGGGTTTCGGCTATGCAGACCAAATCGCAACGATTATCGTCGGGGTGATGATTATCTGGGTTGCCGTTAAAATATTGAGCGATTCGATAGGTCAGTTTACCGCCCGCGCGGTCGATGCAAGGACGAACGAACAGATTACGAAAATCATCGCCTCACAATCGCGAATACGAAATTGGCACAAGCTGCGGACAAGAGTCGTCGGCAGAGAGCTTTTTATGGATTTGCATATTCTCGTCGACCCGGAACTGAAAATAACAGAGGCTCACGATATCGCTGAAAAGCTCGAAAACGAACTGCACAGACAAATCACCCAGCCGGTAAATATCACGGTTCATATCGAACCGAACACACAACCCTAACAAACCTTTACCGCTTCGGCGACAGAAAGAAAATATAACCAGCCCGCAATATCTTTAATGTCGAGAACTTCCGCTGCCGCTTTGCAGTACCATTTTAACTGCGGCGCGTAATGCTCGCTTCTCCGCTTAAGCTGTGAAGAATCAATACGGTCTGTCTTGAAATCTATTACAACTAAACCGCTCGGCGTTTTAATCAGCATATCGACAATGCCCTGAACGATTATTTTTTCTTCGGCGCAGCTTTTCAAATTGGGATATAAATCCACCGCTGAAACGGCATAAGTAAAGGGCCATTCTCTTAACACAATATTTTTACTGTCCGTTACAAGCCTGCCTAAATCACTGCTGAAAAACTTTAAAATAGCTGAAATGTCGATTTTTTCAGCGGCCTGTTTTGTTGTATAACCATTTTCAAGCAAACGAGTTACAGCTTGACAGATTTTGTCTTTATCGACAGTATCGGTTAAATCTATATTTTTGATAACCAGATGGGTTGCGCTGCCGATGACGAGACTGTCGCCCCTGCCGGTAAGCTTATCAAAAGAATCGAACGAAAAACTCCGGTCAGCGGCAGCAAACTCTTCCTGATGCACAATGGAAGTAACAGACTGCTTGGCTTTTATCGAGGCACAGTCTTTAAGCGGATACCGCCAGTTTAAATTTTTAGTGATATTCTCAAGTAAAGTTTTGTCAGGCAAAGGCGTTTTTATCGTTTCATATCTTCCGGCGGGAAGTTTCTTCAGGAATTTTGAACTAATCTTTAAAATCTCGTCCGGCTGATATATTCTCAAATCAAATATGTTATCATTGCGGCTATCGACCTGTATCGGCAATTCAAAATGAGTGTGCAGTTTTTCATATTCGGCAAGGGACAGCAAAATCCAGTCAAGTTCGCTTTTTGCGGATTCGATTAAGAAGCGAGGCAATTTCCCCAAATCGCAAAGCGCGGCACTGCTCAAAAGAGAATTGCAGTGTTTGGATTCAGCGGCGCCGGATATAATCAGCTTGTCTTTCGCACGGGTCATCGCTACGTATAAAATCCTCATCTCCTCAGCAATGCTCTGTCTGATTTGTTTTTCCTTGATTACCTGCCAGGTTAGCGAAGGCAGTTTTGTGCCGCTGTTTTGGTCTATTATTCTAAGTCCTATTGTCGCCTGATTGTTCGTTATGCAATCGCCGATGTGAGAGCCGAGGCGAAATTCCCTATTGGTCTCGGCCAAAATCACGATAGGAAATTCCAGACCTTTGCTTTTATGAACGCTCATTACCCGCACAGCGTCCGAAGCGGAGCTGTCCGGCTCGGCAGGAGCCCAGTCACCGCCGGATTCGAGCAGCTTTTGCAGGAAATTGACAAATCTGGACAGAGAAATGACGTTAAAACTGGACGCGAAATTTTCAAACTGGAGCGCCCGCTGATGGAGCTTGAGCAAATTGGCATGTCTTTGAGAGCCGCCGGGCAGAGCAGAGACAAATGACAAATAATCGGTTTGGGAATAAATCCGCCAGATTAAATCAGCTAACGAACCACGCCGAGCAAGAGTCCGCCAGTCGTCAAGGCGACGTAAAACATTAGAAACTCTTTTTTGCAGGTCTTGAACGTCGGATTTTTCAGCGACAGATTCGAGCAGTGAATAAAAATCCGATTCGGAATTTTTATGCGATTTTATCTGCGCAAGCTGCGTGTCGGAAAGGCTGAAAATCGGACTTCTCAAAACAGAGGCGAGAGGAATATCCTGACGCGGATTGTCAAGAACCTGCAACAGCGAAAGCATATCGTTGATTTCGGTAGTCGCGAAATAGCCCGCGGAGCTGTCGCTTACAACGGGTATATTGGCACAGCGGAGTATTTGGACATAATTATTTGCGCGATGCTTAAAGTCTCTGGTCAAAATCACGAAATCATTCCAGCGACAGGGGCGAAAAGCAGAGATATCTTTGTCGTAAACTTCAAATTTTTCAACCTCGACAAGCTCTTTTATCCGCTCGGCAACCGTCAATGCCCTGCGATTTACGGCATCGGCAGAAATACTATCGGTTTGCTGTTCTTCGTCATCGTCATTTTCCTCTGCGGGGTCATCGTCAACAATGAGCAGTTCCACATCTGGTTTCGCAGATTTATCTGATGATGCGTTAAAAGGCTTTAAAGCGGCATTTTCGTCGTAATCTACCGCAGCGATGGATTCGAGCATAATTCGTGAGAAAATTTCATTGACGAAATTCAAAATACCGGGACGGGAACGGAAATTTTCATTCAAATCGACACGGGATTTCGACTCATCGATTCCGGTTTTGCCGAGCCGCTGGACAAACAGGCCGCAATCTGCGCCACGCCAGGCATAAATACTCTGCTTGACATCGCCGACAACGAAAACTTTAGCCGAGCCGCTCAGCAGGTCGATGATTCGCTGCTGAACAGGATTTATATCCTGATATTCGTCAACAAAAATATATTTATAGCTTTTCTGCAGATGCAGTGCGATATCCGACGGCTTGGCGGGAGCAACATCGCCGTTTTCACAAAGCAGCTTAAGCATATACTTTTCAAGGTCGGCAAAGTCCACACAGTTTAGCTGCTGTTTTCTGGTCTGATAGGCAAGGTCGAATTTTTTGACAAGCTCAATCAAAACCTTCGTCTGAACTGAACAGGCGCCCGCGACAAGAGCGGCATAATCGGGATTAAGCACCGCAAATGCGTTAAGATTCTTAAAGCCTTCTTTCGCTTTATCCGCGGCTGACAAAACAAGCTTCTTTAGTTCGTCGGAAAATTCTTTTGGTCTTCTATTCCATCTAAACTTTTCAAAACTATTTAAATGCTTGATAAAATTCTTTAAATCATCTTTCTCTAAAAATTCAATGGCACTGTTAATCACAGGGATACATTGTTCTTCTATCTGCTGTTTCCAGTGGCTGCTTGCGATTTTTTTATCGAGTATCAGTGACCATTTAAATCGCTCTTTGAAAGTTTTTAGATTGTCGAGAATAAACTGTTTTTGGTTTTTAACGGCATCGGAGGCGGCGGAAATTACCGCATCATTGTAAACGAGCGCTCTGTCGAACCAATTTGGACGGGATATAACCGTATCAAGAAAATTACTAACGTCTATGACGCAATTTAAAAAATTATGCGAAGGATTCGATACCGCCCTGCCGTCCAAGAGATGAGTCATACCCTGCGGAAAATCGTTCCAGGTCTCTTCGATTATCTGCTGAAGAATTTCGGCTTTTATCAGTTTGCTCTCGTCTTCGTCCATTACTCTGAAAGCCGGATTAAGTCCGAGACGATGAAAATGCCTGCTGATAATACGTTTGCAAAACGAATGAACGGTGCTGATATCTGCGCCGTCGAGCATCAAAAGATGTCTGCGAAGATGAATATTTTTATTAGCTTTATCTTTCAGATATTGCGCTATTCGCAGCTTCATTTCGCCCGCGGCCGCTTCAGTAAAGGTCAAAACGAGGATATCCGAAACGTCCGGACACAGCTCGGGCAAGCCGAGAATCCTGACGGCGCGGTGCGAAAGCACGGTAGTTTTGCCCGTGCCTGCCGAGGCGGCTACGGTTATGTCGCCGCTTTGCGATTCGATTGCCTGCTTTTGACCTTTAGTCCAGTTCATTTAAAAATTCCGTTTTCGATTTTTTCTCGATTTCCGCGTAATCGTTGATTTGCCAGTCGAACCGGCAAAGCGATTTATACGGACAATAAGCACAAGCTGTTTGTTTTTTTAACCTGTAAGGCCTGACGTCAATTTCTCCGGCAAGTATCCGCCCGCCAAGCTCTTTTAATTTATTTTCAGCAAAAGATAAAACCTTCGAAAAATGCTCATCCGTCAAAAGCGAGCTTGTTTCATATCTGCCGAATTGACCGTCTTTCGTTATTTGAAAACTGTAAAACGGGCTATGGCCGGTTTCGGTTTTGCTGTCGATGAGCTGGAAATACCTGCCGTTAAAAATCCCCCTCGGCTTTCTGAGAATTTTTTCGGATTTCTCCCCGATGCTATCCAAATCCGATGACTTGGCAAATGTCCGAATTTGGAAATAAAACGCACCCAGAGGAACAAGGTTTTTATTTTCACCGATAGTCTGATTTCTGACGGCAAGCAGATATATCGGCAATTGCAAATCAAGGCCTGATGAAAACATCGACCAGTTAATCTTTGTTTGCGAAGTTTTATAATCTATTACCAGACAATAAGTTGCGTCAGACTGGGAAACGGCGTCGATTCTGTCGATTTTGCCTTCGATACGGAGTTTTTTGCCGTTTTTAAGTTTAATTTCGAGCGCAGGCGGAGAAAATCCGTTGCCGAAAACTATTTCAGCGGCAAGCTGCTTGAATTCACCTGCCGAGGCAATCTGAGCAAATTCAACGACGGCATCCTTAATAGTTTGCGATGCCGAGTTTATAATATAATCGTTGTGTTTGGCCCTTGTCTTGAAACTTTTCAGAAAAGCATCCTCTACAAGAAGCTGTTCGACCGACTTGTCGATAAGCTGATTAAGCACATCGGTTTTGGCGGTTGAGAAAGTAAGATTTTTATTCTTTAAGCGGTTAAATAATAGCTCAAGAACATTATGATAGAAAAGACCCTGACGGAAAGGCTCTAATTCAAAAACCTGTCTTTCCTCGAGTCCAAGAATATGCTTTGCGAAATACTGATAAGGGCAGCTTGCAAAAGCTCTCAATTTCGTCGCGCTTGCGGAAAGAACATCTTCGGCAGGCAAGTTTTCGAGCCGGGCGATATTTTCATAATCAATTGCCGATTTGACCTTTCTCATGTCATTCCCGCAAAATTTATCCCCAAGGGAACGGGAATCCAGAGTATCAAGCAGCCATTTGCATTTCGCATCTAAATCGTCCTGAGGCGATAAATTATCCCTGCCGAGCCGAGATGCGAGCAGTAAAGATAAATCGGAAATGCCGCATAAATCCTCAAAACCGCAGCTTCCGAAATATTTCTCTTCCTGAAGATTATCAAATAAAGATTTTAACTCGCTGACAAGAAAACTATGTTCGATTTTAGCGCCTTTTTCATCAGCCATTGGGTATGTGATATACAAAAAATGACTGGGACGGGTAAAAGCGATATAAGCAAGATACCTACGTTCAATAAGCTGGGCGGCGCCGGTGCGCGACAGTTCAAAACCGCTGCCAGAAGCAACTTCGCGGTCGGCGTCATTAAGAATATTATCGTAACGAACCGGAATTGGAAACTGCTGCTGGGTTGCGCCGAGAAGAAAAACCGCTTTCAAATCGGGATGTCGGCTTCGTTCAATCGAGCCGACAAGCACCTGGTCGAGCGCGGGCGGAATCAGGGCTACCGTCATCTGAGAAAACGCAGAGCTGATGAGCGCAGCATACTGTTCTGATGAAAAAGAGGAATTTTTAAAAATAAAAACAAAATCGTCCATCAATTGCGTGAACTGGGCGAAAAACTGCTGATGCAATTGCGCCTCGTCAAGCCTGCCTGCTTCAATCGCGGCCTTTGTCCAGTCGGCCAACCGCTCTCTTACATTGAGACTGTCAAGAAATACAAAAATCGCCTGACAAAACCGCTCGGCTGTAAGATTTTTTTCACTCTGCATCAGCGCTCTTAACTGCAAAAGATTTTCTGTCGCCCTATTTCGTATTTTATCGATTTGGTCATTATCGAATCCATTATTCGGCGGCGCAAAATCCCACGCTTCAGTTCTGAGCCAGTCTTTCCCCTCAACTCCAAAGGCCAGACAATAATTTTCAAGCAGGTCAACATCGTTCCGACTCACGCCCGCAAGGTCACTTTTGAGATAATTTATTACATCGCTGGTTGCAAATCTATCAGTTGCGATTTTGAGCGCGCTTGTGAGCAGTTCAACCGCAGGATACTGCTGCAATCCCCGCCTGCGGTCGATAAAGAATGGAATATTAAAATCAGAGAAAATCGCCTGTATGAAATGGCGATATTGGTCTATATCGGAGGCGATAACGGCTATATCACGCCAGCGGAAACCCTTGTCCCTGACAAGAGAGCAAATCTGCCGAGCGGCGTAATCAACCTCAAGCCTCGTCTTTGCGCAGGCGGTAATTTTTACCTCACCATCGCAGGAAACAGGCGGAATATTTTCAAAACTAAAAATATTTTTTTCAAGATGAGCCAGTGCCTTTGAATTTTTGAAACGGTTTGCCTCTTTTAGGATAACGGGTTTTTCGAGCGGCAATTTCAGTGCTTTAATCAGGCTAAGAAGGTCGCTGTATGTTTTTGCGGTAGGCTCGAAAATCCCTGCCCAATCCTCGTTTGCCGCGGCAGGGTCGAGACACAATGCAATTTTAGACGAAGCGGAAACCTTCAAAAGTTCCGTCAGTAAAAGCGATTCGGAAGTCGTAAAACCCGCAAAGCCGTCAACCCATAATAAACAATCCTTCAAAAACGGCGTTTGCGCAACGGCGTCTTTGGCAAGGTTTAACTGATTATCGTTATTGAGGAAATTGCCCTCTACAAAGGCAAGATACTGTTTGTAAACCAGATTTATATCGGACAATTTGCCGACAGTCAGTTCCGAAGTGTCTTTTAGCTGCTCGATGAGTTTTTCGATATCATCGGGGCTTTTGCCGAACTGCTGAAGCTCGGCTACGGCATTCGCGACGCCTGCGGAAGCCGAGGATGAAAAAATCGACAGTTTGTCGGCATTTTCGGCAAGCAGGCGATGAATAATCATATCCCGCCCCTGCTGAGTAAGCGGCCTTGCGGCAAGGTTTTTGCCGAAGATTAAATAGCATAGCCGCTGAAAAGACAAGACGTGAAGCCTGCTGTAGCCTTTGATTTTGCTATTTGCTAAAATCGCCCTTTCGGCCTGATATGTCGCCTGTTCAGGAACAAGAAAAACTAAATTCTGTTCGCGCCTGTTTTCAAGCAGAGAATCTATAATCTGCTTTATACAAAGCGTTGTCTTGCCTGTTCCGCTTCTGCCTAATATAAACTGAACGGCCATAGATTTTAATTATTTATCTTTCAATCTTTTATTTTGTGGTTTTTGAAGATAATTTTGCCTGCTTACAACTTTTTTTTGGGTCTCCTGTTCGAGTTTCTTCCGTGCAATCCCGGCAACGTTTCCACCGCGTTGGGCTACATTTTTATTCTTTTCAAATCCTTCAGGGTGCTCGATTTTAGTAATCTGTGTCGTCGATGCCTCACCAAGCATAGAGAAGATAAGTTCAAGGTCGGTCATATGGTCCCGCAAGTTTTCTCGTTTTAATTTTTTGAGCTTTTTATATTGACTCGGAGTAAGCCCAAAAGTAGCTTTTGAAATTTCAGCCGTCAGAATTTCATATTCCTTATTTTCTTTGACACCATGCTTTTTCCACTCATCTGTAAGTTCATCACGAATAGCAATTCCCCGCATCCTTTTTTCAATCCAGTTGTCGCTGTATCCTTTAGCCTTATATAAAGCTCTTGTCCTTTTAGATGCAATTTCAGGATTTTCGATTTCCTGTACCCTTTCATAACCGACTTTTGCCAGCCAGCGTTTGAAAGGCTCCGCTTTTGGCGACGGAATAGACTGGATTATGCGAAACATACCTTCTGTATTAGCACAATCTGTTTCATATTTTTTACCATCCGCAGATTCTAATTTCAGTTGTCGACAAAATGTCGACAACTCGGAATCTTCTTCACTTTTGACACGTATTTTCATTTTATACCAATAATCGCGAGGATTTTCACTTTCTGTAAGGGTTGCAACTACATCTATAACAGAAAAAAACCACTCATTTTGATATAGGATTTTACGGATTTGCCTGCCGCGGAATACCGCCGTTTTAGTTACCGGAATCATTTCATTAGTCATCTATTTGCCCTTTATTATATCGTTTTCCCTGCCCCGCTTCTGCTTAATATGAACTGAACCATTTTTTAACCACGGATTACACAGATTTTTTTGATTTATAATAATGTCATTCCCGCGGAAGCGGATCATGCAACATTTTTTCTGTAAATTTTCTTTTTGCCTGAATCGGCAAACTCGTCTTCGTTCTCCATCTCCACTTCCAGTATTTAATATCAAAGTCTATATGAATGTGCTTGATTTGTTCATCCGAAATATACTGCCGTTTAAGTTTCTCCGTCATTAACCAAGTATCCATAACTCTGCTTTTCCTTTTGTATTTTTTATCATAGTGTGCCAAACTAAGAAGATAGATATCCCCGTATTCGGAGGTTTCAACATAAATTCCCAACCAAGGTTCACAAGCAAAAGCCTTGCACGCTTCTTTAATTTTTGAGCGATCCCGATGTTTATTAGATAAAAGGTTTACCGACTCATCTTCCTTTCCTTCACTCCTCGTCCTTGATTTTATGGTAATACCTAATCTTTCTCCTGTTTTCTTATTATACGCAATTATATCAATACCTGTATGGTCAATTATTGCTGCTTCAAAACCAGACCGTGAAAGCCAATTACATAAGATTAACTCACCAAAATTACCAATAATTTTTGAGTGCCGTGAACTTTTAACAATATTCGCTTTAAGTTTCATATAACCTCTTATTCAAATAAAAAATGGATTCCCGCTTTCGCGGGAATGACGTTATTCATGCCAATTCGTGTTCATCCACTTTCGTCCATTGGGGACTACGGCGGATAAGTTCGTGGTTAAAATTATTTTTTTGGTACGGGCAGGCCGGGTCCGGCCAAAACCGTCTTCATATCTTCCCAGACTTTTCGGCGATTTTCAGCCTGCTTTTTTATAAATAATTTTTCCGTTCTTAAGAACACTCTGAAAAAAACCGCTTCTGTCTTTCGAGCGGCACAACAAAACCGGCTCTATTCGCTTATCCACATCGCGGACAAGGCCGAATAAGTCTGTGCTGACCTTCAGATAATCGCCTCTGAACCTGTCCACAACTACGGCTATATCGATATCGCTGGTTTTTGTTGCAGTGCCTTTGACGTGCGAGCCGTAAAGAACAACCATACTGACCGGCAGAAAATCCGCAACTTTTTGAGCATATAGCCGAGCTATTTTAATAACTTTTTTATCCACGTATAAAACTCCTTTGTCCTTTTATAAAGCTGGGTACACTTTTTACTGTTGAGCGATTTTAATAAAAGCTCCTTGTCCTCCGGATAACGAGCCTGAATATTCAGAGGCATAAGTTCATTGAAAAGCAAAAAATGCTCCTCGCCGGCTTTTTTATCAAAACCGCTTTTTTCTGAAAGAACAAGAAGATTATGAATGTAAGGCGGTTCTTTTTTGCGGCTGTGCCAGAAATACGCCTTAAGTGATTTTTCAGCTACTTGATGACACAAAAAGCCGACATACAAAAAACGCTTTTTGTCCAGCATTGCCTTGACGCTGACTAAATCATAATCAGCCGTTTCCAGCCAGTATTTAACCTTACCTTTTACATTCATATCATTCCCTTTTATTTTATTACATTCTCTTCATTTTTTGCATTTTGTCAAAACCTGATTTTGTGTTAATTTTTCCCTTTCGGCACGGATAAACCGAGCTCGGCCAAAACCGTCTTCATATCTTCCCAGACCTTTCGCCTGTTATCGTCGGAATAATTTCGCAAGAGATACGCCGGATGATAGGTCGGCATAAGTTTTATGGGCGGGGAAAAATCGTCGGAATAATAATCGAAAAATTTGCCCCTGATTTGCCCAATCGGCTTGTTCGTCTCCAAAAGCGTCCTTGCCGCCGGTGCGCCGAGCGCGACGATAATTTGGGGCTTAATCAGGATAAGCTGTCTTTTTAAAAACGGCAGGCAGCTAATAATTTCCTCCGGTCTTGGCTCCCGATTCTCAGGCGGTCTGCATTTTACAATATTGCATATATAAACATCGCTTCTCTTCAATCCCATCGCGATAATGATTTTGTCCAAAAGCTGGCCTGACCTGCCGACAAACGGTCTGCCCTGAGCGTCTTCATCTGCGCCCGGCCCTTCGCCGACAAAAACAATCTGGGCCTGCGGATTTCCTTCGCCGGGTACGGCGTTTGTGCGTGTAGAGCCAAGAACGCATTTTCGGCAAGTTTTTACCTCATCGGCAAGCTGATTAAGCTCGGCGATAATATCTTTTTGGGGCTGTTGAGGCGGCTTGTTCTTTTTTACGGAAAAGCCTGTAAAATACTCCTCCAGTTTTACGTGCTGGTCAAAAACCTTGTTTAGATTTGCCTCTTGTGCCATAGGCAGAATTCTAATAAAAGACCTACTTTTAAGCAATAAAAAAGCCCCCGGATAGCCGAGGGCTGATTATCTAAATGGTTCGGCCAAAGGCCGTTCCGCAATTTTTATTTTTTAATTTAAAGGCAACCTCTAAAAATTACATTTTAGAGAGCCAAACTTTCAGTTAAACTT
>CAYUYR010000021.1:0-29757 GCA_964449435.1 uncultured Planctomycetaceae bacterium
GCCAGATATGATGACTTTTTGAAAGTTCAGGGCCTTATAGAAGCCGAAAACGCCGTCGCTGCTCCTGTGTAAAATTCGAGTACAAGAAATATAAAACATCGGAAACACTGTTGGTTATCTTGAGCAGGATAGAAGTAGAGCAGGAGACCGTCGTTTTCAAATCTTGATTTTCGAATAAAAAAGCCAATTTTGAAAATTGATAATCGAAATTAGACCGCAATCGAGAATTTCCTCAAATTTCGATTCTCGATTCTCGATTGCTCCACAAATTTTCGCTTGGCGAAAATTTATTAGCCCCAAGGGGATTTGAACCCCTGTCGCCGGGTTGAAAACCCGGTGTCCTAGACCGGCCTAGACGATGGGGCCGTATTCAACGTAATTGAAAATTTATAATAAAACCTGCCAAAGACAAATCCGTCATTATCCGACCGAAATTGTCGGAGTCAAATCTTCAATTTTCAATCTTCAATTCAACTTATACCATTTCTATCGCTTCGACGGGGCACTCATCAACACATACACCGCAGTCAACGCAAGTATCGGCATCCACTACTGCCTTGCCGTCAACCATCTTTATCGCTTCGGCTGGACAAGCATCTACGCATGCTTCGCAACCGGTGCATTTGTCTTCATTTACTTTCGCCGACATAAAAAAACCCTTTCACAAATATCATAACAATAAAGCTTTACAACATATTACGCTTGGAGGCGGAAATAATACAAAAGTAAAGCGGGTTTGACAACAAAATTCTTATTAAAATCATAAACAAAAAATAAAAATAAAAAATTTATAAGTCCTTTGCAGTAAAGATTTAACAGAAAAAGCCTATAATAGACTTGATACCGGACAAAGAAGTTCCTGATTAATTTGGGCAAAATCAATTTTTTCCTGCTGTTTATTCTGAAATTCCCGCCGCCAGTGCCGCCGTCATATCCTTTACCGTTTGGCTATTGTCGTTGTTGGCTGTCCAGTTTAAAACTGACAGAAAATCCCTGCCCTGATTCTCGGCGAGGAC
This sequence comes from uncultured Planctomycetaceae bacterium, assembly GCA_964449435.1. Lineage (GTDB taxonomy): Bacteria > Planctomycetota > Phycisphaerae > Sedimentisphaerales > UBA12454 > UBA12454. The sequence goes on from CAYUYR010000021.1 coordinate 1,017, forward strand.
AAAAATCGCCATAAGCCTAACCGGCCAATATCGACTGTGCAGTTCCGCCGAGACTGCTTCGGTCAGCCTGTAATCGAGTTTAAGTCTCAGCATCGCGGCCATTGTTTCCACCTTTAAAACCCAATCGTCTTCCGCAAGACATCTGGCGATAGCCGAGCTGAGAAGCTGCGGCTCAGCATATATAAACCTGTATTTCGGACCCGTTTCAGCCTGACTTTGCTGTTCGGCAAGAAGCCCTGCGAAAAGCTGCGCTGATTTGATTTTCTGTCCCTGATGGCCTTTCTTTATCGCATCAAGTCTTTGCTGGAGATATTTCGTATTAAGGTTGAGTTTACTCAGTTTTAAAACAGATTTGGCAGGCTGTATTCCGTAAAAATTCTTAACCTGCCCGTCAGAGCCGAGCTGCGGGTCTATATACGCAATGATTTCGAGATTCAAATCGGCCTGCGGATGACTGTCCATAATGCGTTTTAATCTGCCTGTTACGAGCTGCACCGGAACAAACAATGCCTGGCCGGGCTTGATTTCATACGATGGACGAACAGTTTTCACAATGAGATTGTCAATTTGCTCGGATAAATCGCCGCTTAATCTGACATCGATACGGATATTGCCTCTAAACATCGCGTCCGGACAAACGACTAAAGGTTCCGAATAATTATTAATGAGCGCAAGCTGCGTCCTTATATCACTTCCATAGGAAAATGCGGTCCCGCTCGTTTTAAGCTCGAGGGTTATCATTTTTTCAGGCGGTACAAACTCACTGAAAAAACTCTGTCCGAAATTATTCCTTAATGATGTTATATAAGCGTTAGGGTCGAACGCCGGTTCATATCCCGAGCCGAGTTCCTGAAGTTTTTTTCTCGCCCTTTGCGCCTCGAAAGTGCCGGGGGACGCTTCTATCGCGGATTTAAGCATCTTTATTGCTAAATCAGTTTCCTTGTCAGTGATAAGTATTTTCGCTTTTGTAATCGCTGAAGCCTGCGTGCTTGTTCCGATTTTTTCGATTATCGGCCTGGCTAAATCGATTTGATTGCTTTCGGCAAGCGAATAAGCAAAAAACGAGCTTGCGCCGATGGAATTACTGTCGGCGCTATAAGCCTTCGTTGCCAACAGAAGCGCATCTTCAGGATTTACATCGTTTACATCGACGGCAAATATGATAAACCACGTCAAGTCCTCGATCTCCCCGGCAGGAGCATCGACTTCGCCCGCAAGGACTCTGCCTGCACGTCTTTTAATACTGCCGATGATGGCCTGGCCGCTTTTTTCATCGCCGGACTGTTTCGCCGAAGCGGCCGCTATCGCTTCGACCATCACATCAAATATACCATAACTGCGAACTTCCTCCATAATCTGCTGGCACAAACTAACCTGACGTGCGTTATAGCAGCTCAGCATCCACGGACGGTAAAGCTCGGCAGGCAGCGGTTTGTCGGGATTCAAATATTTATACAATTGCACGCAATATTTATACCCCGCAACAGCAGGCTCATAAAGACCGAGAGAATCGGCAAGTCCGGCAAAACGAAAGGCCGATTCAAAATCAAGCGGATTAACCGTTACCGCATAACGAAAGTTCGTAAGATAAACCGGAATCGGCAGTTCATCACCGCCGGTTTCAGAAATTTCAGCAAGTTTGTCAAACGCGAGCCGATTATATTTGTTATTGGAATAGGCCCGCATAAGATATTGCTGGGATTCTTCAAAATTGGCGGTTTCAGCTTTTAAAAACCCCATTTGCGCCGCGATGTCCGATGCGAAAGACTGATTTTTCTCCTGATATTGATGCAGCAACCTAAACAAAAGCTGCTCGCGCTCTTCTCTGCTGCTAAGTTTTTCGAGAAGATATTGAACCGCCTTCGACGTAATTTCAAGGTCGCTGTAGCGGTCCACATATTCTTTCAGCGCAAGCTGAACAACATCCGAGAAATTTTCTTCCGGATACTTCCAGGCGATTTCGATAATGTCGGGCAAAACATAATTGGCCCTGCTGTCGAGATTAATAGCGACGTTGTAAAAAATCGTCGCCTGCCGGGCCTTGGCAAAACCGGCGTCTGTGCCGCTGTATAACTCATAACCGGTATTGTAAAAAGTCCTTGCCGCCAGCGTCGAAAACAACTGATTTTGCTCGTCCGCAAAACCAACGGTCGCTATCGAAGCAACGGCTAAAATGAACAGAATTTTTGTCTTTTTACTCATCATCCTTATCATATAGACAGACCTGCACTGTCTTTACTCTTATATCGGCTATAACTGCCTATAAATTAAGTATTTATGCCATAAAGAACCCCGTAAAAACCCCATCGGTACGCCCCTCTGCTTTAACTTGTTTTATTTAAGCTATTTACAGCCTGTTCTATAAACGATTAAACATATTATTCATTTTGTCCCGCAACTGCCAGCACAAACGCGAAGACTTTTCGGGCACCGGCATCCTTTAAAACCTTTGCGCATTCATCAAGCGTAGCGCCTGTCGTTTTTACATCATCGACCAGACAAATATTTTTGCCATTGAAATCGTGCCCCTTCCTGACGGCAAAGGCATCCCGAAGATTTTTCTTCCTCGCCGCGAATGTAAGCCCAACCTGGTCTTTGGTATGACGGATTTTGACAACATCGGTATTAAATCTCGTATTATCGAGCTTTAAACTTTTTGCAATCAGTGCGGACTGATTAAAGCCCCGTTGAAATCTTCTTCGCCAGTGCTGCGGCACAGGAACTACGAAATCAACGGACTGGAAAAAATCGGCTTTATATATGGCGTTTTTGGCAAAATCCGCCAGTACCGGCAAAAGATGTGTCCGGTCATTGAGTTTGAATTTTACAATCATATTGCTCAAAGGCGGCTTATAAATTCCCGCACAGGCAATCAAATCAAAGTGAAAATTTTCATTCAGACAGTTTGCGCAGCCCTGCGGCAACTGCCCATAAGGGCTGATTTCCCTGCCGCATCGCCGGCAGAAACTATCGACAAAGCAAAAACTGATTTGCGACCAACAATCGGAGCAGAAGTGCTGAGCGTCTTCGGAAATGTCTTTATTACAGCATCGGCAATAATTCTGCCAGAAAAGCTGCTGTATATCTCTTAAAAAACCGCCGGCTGATTTTAAAATTCTCTTCACATCGACAATTATAAAAACTGGTATGAAAAAATAAAGAAATTTCAGAACGGTATTATTGCAAATCGAATAAGCTGTTATCCAAAGGCCCAAACCAGCCTATCGCAAAATCCGCAGATTTGACACCATAGCCATTTATACCATTGTATTCAGTCCTGCTCTCCGAGCTTATATGTCCATCTACCCATGCAATATTGGCTTTATTTCTATGGCGGAAGTGAATAGACGGACTGGCATATCCCCAACTTCTCGCAGGCTTGCCATTATTAAGCCAGAATGGCGGTTCTACAAATGAATACTCGTGGATATATTTATTGCCTGTTGATTTTTTATTAGCCATAGCACTATCAGCAAACATTATCGTCTCCGCCGGTCTTGCAACCTCTGTTATTCGGGTGGTTTTCTCGTAAGCCTCGGCTTTGTAGCTTCCCAATTGCCATACTTTGCTTCCTATATAAACTTGATTATATCCGTATCCGCCACAACCTTTTTCATAACTGTCCTCCCACTTATCGGCTTCAATAAACTTAACCCTTTCAGGACATTCCTTAACCTCACCATCAGCCAGGTAACTTGCCAAAGCTCCATTAAGCGGCTCAAACGGTTCATCACTACTTTCCCTTGTGCCGTGCCAGCGATGCAGCCCCCCTGTAGTAGAATCAGCTAAAAAATCTACTGATGCGGGAACATAATACCAGTCATTTTCTACTGCATAACCGTCATTGGCCAAAGTGAGTTGACGAATATTACTCCTGCAGACTATCGCCTTGCACTGCGAACGTGCCAAACTTGCAACCGGCATCATTACCGACATCAGCAAGGCAATAATAGCTATTACCACAAGTAATTCAACAATCGTGAAAGCAACTCTTGTATTCTTATTCAATTTATCGGGGCCTTCCATTTATAATGCCGACTGCATCCAAGTCAAAACCGCTCGTATCAAAAGGTGTGGGCCAGGGGTCATTTATCTGATGACCTGTGGAATCACAGCTTGAAAAATTGTTTCTGTCCAGCCACTTGCCAATAAATACCTTAAAATCTGCAATATCGATAAAACCATCCGCTGGCAGAAAAATGTCACAATCCTCATTCCAGTTATCATCACCGGTGCTGCTCAAGTATGCTGCCGCAAAGATAGCATAGTCGACAAAGTTAACGATACCATCGCCATAAATATCTGCTGGCTCAACGTATCCAACAACATCGGTAATACGAATGTGTGTTATTGAATTAACATCCAGCAAATCACTGACATTTTTCAGCTCTTCCAAATCAAATGGCGTACCATATCCGCTCAGATGCTTACCCGCAAGGTTATGAATGTCATTTGCTTCTACAGCCCCAAATCCATCAACCTGAATATTAGTTGCTGTCAGTGAGATACTGTCAAAACCGAAGAAATTCACTCCGTCGCTGCTAACTTCGACAAACGCAAGTTCAAGAAATTCGCCGCCACCTGCGATACTGAAACCATTTTCAAAAACGGCGAAATCATAACCCTCGCCATTTGTTACATAAATCGAATCGTCAAAAGTAACAGTGGCAACACCACTATCACCTAGGCTGACAACATCTCCGTCTGCCTTGCCAAGCGCATTCGCTTCACTTCCAAAAGAAGCGTATCCTAATTCGGGATCAGTAATATCTACAAAACCTCGTTCGACTGTTATGCCCTTTGCCCAAAAATTAGGTTCAGAATCTATGCTATCTTTGTATATACCCGCCTCGTTATAAGGCCCGGCAAAAGCTGCAGAGCCGGCTGCTATCACCAAAAACAAAAACATTATTCTATACATTATGGGCACCTTTTTAACAGGATGTATTGCGGCAGATATATCTGCCGCAATACATCCAAGAAAATCTTCGTCATTTCCTCCTGCGAAGCAGCAAACTGCCGAAACTAAACAAAATCACCGTAGCTGGTTCAGGTATAACCGTATCCATCGCGAAATACGCGGGCGTATTCATTCCATATTCACCGACATCACTGGAGCTAAGCGAAAACTCAAGCATCTTTACAACTCCGAGTGAACTAATGTCAACATACTCCCAGCTATCAACGATATAATCGTATTCATTGTTTTCAAAACGATAGTCAGCTAAATAAAAATCTACTGAACCCGTTATATTGCCGACAGAATCTTTGCCGGTAGTCGTCAGCAAAAACCAATCCGGGTCATCGCCGGTATCACCGCCGAATTTCTTACTGAAAGAACTGCCGTTGAGCATATCCAATGCGGCATAGGTAGTATTAGTTACATAAATACCTTCCACAATACCTGTATTACTTAACGTTATCGAAGGCAGTTCAGCCCAGCCAATATAAGCAACGCCGTAGTTCGAACCGCTTTGTGCCAGGCCTGTAATAGCACTGTACTGGTTTGTGTATCCTGCTGTTGTGGTGTCGGATTTATTTGAATATGCCCAGCCGTCCCAACTGTCGTAGGTAGAATCATAGTTATTATTAAACACAGCCGAACCGCTCGTAAAATCACCTGTTTCGTCCGAGCCGTTCCAATAAGAATCCGGGCTTAAAGCTAAATCGTCAAAATTTGCAATATCTGCGTTAACCACACCAACAATCCCAAAAATAACAATCAAAGTTGCTAAACTTTTAAAATTCATCTTCTTTTCCTTTCTCTCAAATTTATTGTTTAAATTCTACTTCTTTCTCTTTCACATCCGACCATTTTTCTTTATTCCGGACATCTCCTTTCTGCGCACTTAACTTTGACGCGAAGTTATATGCACATTAAAAAAACCAATAAAAAAGCCGTCGTTCCCGAAAAAGGAACGGCGGCTATAATGTCCACAAATAACACCCACAAGGCGTATCTGTCGGGTTCCTTTCGCGAGAACTCTCAACAAAATCACCAATTACAGGCAGGTTTTCTGACTTGCGTTTACCAAAAGAACCCTTCCCATCCTGAAATCTCAAATCTCAAATTTGAAATTTCAAAGAACAGTGGTACAACTTCTTTCGGCCTTGCGACTTACATCGCAACAAACGCTTACAGCGGCGCGACCGTCACGGATTTTAACCGTGTTCCCTACGCCCCGTACCAATTTCATTATACTTAAATCTGTTTAAATCGTCTGAATTTCAAAACAAATCTGTATCATCTAAAAATCGGTGCCGGGGTTTCCAGCAATCGGATATTTCTTTTCAAAAGAACAAACGCAATATAACGCAAAGAAAAATTTACGCAAGCAAAAAATTTATTTCAAAAGAAAAAATACAACCAGCAGCGATATAATCGCAAAGGCGCTGATACTCATCGCGGCGACAAAAACCCATATAAACCGCTTATGCTGCGTGTTTATGATATATTTAAGATACCTGTCGCTTGCAGAAAACGTCTTGCTTAACTGATTTATACTGTCGGCCTGCTCCTCGACATTATCGTTCAGCCTGTCTGTTATATTGTTAAATCTCCTGAAACCCTCGGCAAGCTGGGAATCAATCTCGGCTGAAGCGGAAAGCTGGGTCGCCATTTCCGAAATCGCATTAGTCTGTTTTTGAGCAGCAGCGGGAATTTTTTCAACAGCCTCGGTAAACTGCTGATTTTTCAGAGATTGTGTTTTTAACTGCTCAACCAGCGTATCAACGACAATTCTCTGATTTTTCATACTCTCAGGAAAATTCTGCAAAAGCTGCGGAATTTCATCGATGCGTTTTATAAGCTCTTCATTTTGATTTATCTGCCTGTCGATATTTTTATTTATCCCACCGAGCTGCTCGACAAGCTGCTCGAAAGAATTTTGAATCATCTGCAGGGCTTCTGTCCGGTCTCCAGCAGGGGCATTTTTGCGGGCAATAACACCTGAAGGATTGCTCGGCGTATCGGAAACCGCAGATTTCCTCAGCGGCTCATAGATATTATTCCGCTTGCCCGAAAGCCATTTGCCCGTTTTTGAAATTAACTCCCTTATCGCCATAACTTCTTCCATTAAGTTAATATAATATGTATAATTACGCCAAAGTCCCATAAAAGCAAGAAAAAACCGTTAAAGTGAGGTAAATTCAAAAGATGAAACTGGTTACGTTTAAAAAAGACGCGAAAATCTTTTGCGGCGTATTAACCGCTAAAGGAATCGTCGATTTAACCAGCGATTTTAAGAGCGTAAAACACATTATCGCCGGCGGCAGTGATGGCCTAAAAAAAATTCAAAAAATAGCGGCCAGTTGCAAAGATTTCCTTAATCCCGCTTCGCTGCAGCTTTTAGCCCCCATTGGCGAACCGGGCAAAATCCTCGCGCTGGCAGGCAATTACGCAAAACATATTGTCGAGGCAGGACTTAAGCTGGGCCTTACCGCCTCACCTCGAAAAACTACCGCCCCCCGTCCATTTCTCAAGCCCAATACCGTTATAAATCATCCCGACGGCATAATTCCCTGGCCTGTTTACAGTAAAGAAATTGATTATGAAATTGAACTTGCCGTAGTTATCGGTAAAACAGCGAAATGCATCAGACCTGAAGAAGCCAAAGACTGCATCGCAGGCTTTACAGTTGTAAACGACGTCTCGGCAAGAAGCGTAACCTTCAAAGAGGCAAGAGAAAAAAGACCGTGGGACGAATTTTATGACTGGCTCGGCGGAAAATGGGCTGATGGATTCCTGCCGATGGGTCCCTGCGTTATTACCGCTGATGAAATTGACAATCCGCAGAATTTGCAGATGACCCTGAAAGTCAACGGCCAAATTCGTCAGAATGCAAACACTGCCGATATGATTTTCAACATTTATGAAATAGTTTCATTTTTGAGTTATATGATGACGCTTGAGCCGGCTGATATAATCGCCACAGGAACGCCCGAAGGCGTGGCTATGGCAACCGGCAATTTCCTAAAGGCAGGCGACAAAATCGAATGCACTATCGAAAAAATCGGAACGCTCACGAACACGCTCGGCCCAAAACCGGAAAACTTCTACGAGCCGCTGGCAAAATAATTATCGCCGGCGGGCAAATCCGTTTTACACGATGGTTTCTTTATGGTCAACAAAGCCTTCCAGCCGTCTGCACCTTACCGGATGCTGAAGTTTTCTTATCGCTTTGGCTTCGACCTGTCTTACACGCTCGCGGGTTACCTTAAAAATCCTGCCGACTTCTTCGAGCGTATAGGTATAACCGTCGCCCAGACCGTACCGCAGCTTGATAATCTCACGTTCGCGATAGGTTAGCGTCTTTAATATCTCGTCGATTCGCTCTTTGAGCATTTCGTGCGCGGCCGACTGCACCGGCGATTCTGCCGATTCGTCCTCGATAAAATCGCCGAAATAGCTGTCTTCGCTTTCGCCGATTGGCCGGTCGAGGCTTATAGGATGTTTTGAAATTTTCAGAACCCTGCGGGCCTCGGAAACGCTCATCGCCGACTCGGCCGCAATCTCTTCTATCGTCGGCTCCCTGCCGAGTTTCTGAAGCAGCTCTTTGCTGACCGTCCGCAGCCTGCTCATAGTCTCAATCATATGCACAGGTATTCTTATAGTTCTTGCGTGGTCGGCAATCGCTCTTGTTATCGCCTGACGAATCCACCACGTCGCATAAGTGCTGAACTTATAACCTCTTCTATATTCGTATTTGTCCACCGCCCGCATCAGGCCGGTATTGCCTTCCTGAATTATGTCCAGAAAGCTCAAACCCCTGTTACGGTACTTTTTAGCGATTGACACAACAAGTCTAAGGTTGCCGCTCGAAAGCTGTCTCTTGGCAAGTTCATATTGCGAAAAAACCGTACGCACAGCGTGCAGCCGTTTTTCGAGCTGTTCGGGCGTTTCCAGTGCCATTTCCCGCAGGCCGTCGAATTCCTGTTTCATAGCCTCGATGTCTTCCTCGATATACTCGGCATTCGGCCCCGCCGCTATATATTGCTGAAGCTGATGCATCTTGGACAGGATGCCTTCGAGCTTCCTCATCATAGGCTGTATTCTGCTCGTCCGCAGGCTCAATTCCTCCAGCAAAGTCGCGACCTTGCGTCGGTTGCGTCTTAACTGTTTGGCCGCTTTTTTCTTTTCCGTCTCGTCCTGAATATTAAGATATTCGGCAAAAAGTTTCACGTTTTTATCGAGAAGCCTGTTAGCAGTCCTTATATTCTCCGGCAGTCTGCTCCTTACTACCGAACGTATAAGGTTTTCCGCTGTGCTCATTTTCATCGTCCTGTCGAAAGGCAGCGTTCCATCGCCGACCTGCCGCAGAATGTCTATCGCTGATAGCGCGCTGTAATCGCTTTCGAGAACTTTCCTGCGAAACGCCATTCTTGTAAGCTCAATCTTGCGGGCAAGCGATATTTCCTGCTCGCGCGTCAGCAGCGGTATCTCGCCCATCTGCGTAAGATACATTCTGACTGGGTCGTCTATTCTGCCGCTGCCGCTCTCTACCAGATCTGTCTCAAGAACCAAATCCTCGCTCGGCTCTTCCTCTATTTCCTCATCTACAAGAGCCTCATCATCGACTTCGAAACCTTCTTCTTCGTCCCGCTGTTTTTCAACCTCAGCCTCGTCGAGCATGCTTATTCCCATCTCGTCGAGAGTCATAATAAGACTTTCAAGCCGGGCCGCCGATATCGACTCATCAGGCAGTTCGTTGTTCATCTCTTCGTAGGTTATATAACCTTTTTTCTTGGCCTTTTCGATGATAAGCTTTATCTTGTCCTCAACGACATCGCCGGTCTTTTTAACCTGGCCGGCCTGCTCAACCGCAGGCTGAACATTCTTTACAGCCTCGACAGCTTCTGTTGTTTCGGACTTCTTTTTCGATTTTACTGCCGATTGTTTAAGGCTCTTTTTCGTTTTACTCTCTGATTTCTTTTTTGCCACTTGCTTTTCCTGAAACATTTTTATTTTTGAATTTATAACCGCATAAGACCCGGATTTCGCCTGTCCGGCTTGGCCTTTAGAGCCGAAATCCTTTTAAGTATTTCATCGTCATCCGCTTTTTTGCCGGTCTGACTTTTTTTATTCCTGCATTCCTCCATCGCTTCCATCGCCCCGTTGAGCCTTTTCCTGAGCGTCTCTACATCCTGGCCGTTATCGCTAAGTTTGACCATAAGGCCTGATACGTCTTTCGATTCCGTTTGTGCAAGCAAATCGGTCAGCGAGTATTCCGCTCCGCCCGCCGATGCATTTTCAATAAGAAGCCAAATTTCTCTCAAAGCCTGCACGTCAAAATCAGCCGTCTTGATTTTCCTCGCCGCTGATTCGAACAGCCTCGGCTCATTAAGTAAAACTTCGATTATCTCGGCCTGTGCCTTGGCCCCGAATCCTTCGAGCTCAACGCTCGAAACTTTTGCGTTTTCAATCATATTTATTACCGCCTGCCTCGACGGCCCGCCCCGCCTTGCCAGTTCTCTTCGTATGTCTTCAGCAGGTATCTGCAATATTCTGCTGAGTCTGTTGATTATCAGGCCGTGCATTATGGCGTCGAGCGTTCCGCCCTTCGATGCCGCCGATACAGTTCGCAGAAATTCCTCCGTCGCCGCTCTTCTGTCGGCAAGGTTATCGCTGCTGCCGAATTTCTCCGTCAGCCTTTCCCAGCGGTACTGCATAACATCAGTCGCAGTCTCCATAAGTTCCTTAAACGCCTGGCCGCCTTTGGCCAATACGAAATCGCACGGGTCCTTGCCCTGCGGCACCGATGCAAGTTTAATATCAATCCTCTCGGCAAGACAAATTTCCAGCGCCCTTTCTGCCGCCGCCGCTCCCGCCGTATCGCTGTCGAAAATCAAAACGATATTTTTCGCGTATCGTCTCAACAGCCTTGCGTGCCCTGCCGTGAAACTCGTGCCCAGCGTCGCGACTACATTTTTACAGCCTGCCTGATGAGCCATAATCACATCTGTATATCCCTCGACAACCGCGACCATTCCGCTCGATACAATTTCGTGCCTCGCTTTATCAAGACCGTAAACGCAGTTGCTTTTATCGAAAATAATCGTCGCCGGCGAATTCATATATTTGGCCGGGTCGTCGCCCAGCGTCCTGCCGCCGAAGCCGATTACCCTCGACGAAGCGTCGATAATAGGAAACATAAGCCGATTGCGGAACTTGTCGTAATAATTTCCCTGCTCATTCGAGACAATCAAACCGGCGGCAAGCATCAGCTTTTCAGGAATCTTTTTCTTCGCCGCGTTTAAAAAATCGTCCCATTTCTCAGATGCGAACCCCAGTGAATATTCTTCCGATGTCTTATCCGTCATCTGCCTGCTATTTATATATTCCCTGCATTTTTGGCCTGTTGAGTTATCGAGCAGATTTTTTCGCCAGAATTTCATCGCCCATTTATTGACTTTTTCTATATCGGAAGGGTCGCCTTGGGGCTGCTGGCCCGCCGTTCTTTTCGGCAGCGTTAGTTTTATGCCCGCCCGCTCGGCAAGTCTTTCCACCGCACGCATAAAGCTCAAACCCTCGCGCATCTGGATAAACTTGATTACATCCCCGCCTGCGCTGCACGCAAAGCACTTGAAAATTTGCTTGTCCGGATTGACATTCATACTCGGTTTGTGGTCATCGTGAAACGGACAAAGTCCGACCATTTCCCTGCCTTTGCGAGTCAGTTTGACATGTTCGGAGATAACATCGACTATATCGTTAGCCTGTTGTATGCGGCTTATTTGACTGTGGTCCAATTTCATTTATAAAATAACCAATCCGTTGAATATAAAAAGATTTTCCCTTCCTGCCATTAGGGGATGAATTTAAAATAAAAGACAATAAGTATAGGGGTATGGATACCCTAAAGTCAAGCGGTTCCTATAAACCCCCTTTCCAGCACTACTAACAAGGGTTTGCCCTAAATACGACATCTGGTCAAACAAGAAAAGGCTGGGTTTTCAAATCTACAACAAACTTTGTATCTCTTGTAAATCCTCAATCTTTTTTCAGCCGCTTCGTCCTATATAAACTCTGCGGATTTTGAGCAATCCGGCATTTTAAATTTTTTTCGGAATTTCCCGATTTTGTTCGGTTTTTGTTAGGGTAAATCGACCGCCTTTGCCGATATGACTTTTGCCAAAAATTATTAAAGATTGAGAAGTGGATTATGGACAAAAACGAACGATTTTTAAATGACGAAAACTTTCCGGTTTGCCGGTTCGGGCCCGGCGGAGACTTCGTGACAGACTGGCCCTATACAGTACCGAAAAAGCCCCGCCGACCGATAGCTTCGCTGCTCAAAACCATCGCTAAAATGCTCGATGTGGTAATTACGGAAGAATTGCTAAACAGTTCCACAATAGAGAAAATCAATCTCGCCATAAACGGCGAATTTGAGATTTCAAATCTCAAATCTCAAATTTCAAATATGGAGAACGAAATTGACGTCAATAAATCAGATGAATCTAACGCCCCGGCAACTTCAGGTATTAAAACTGGTGGACAGCTTCAGGCGCAACCGATGCTATTCGATAACGCTTCAGGAATTGTCAGACCTGCTGGGCACAAGCCGAACAACGGTGTTCGAGCACATCGCAGGGTTAAAAGAAAAAGGACTGCTTTTAGCCAGCCCTGGCAAGGCTCGCTCTTTGAGTCTTACCCGCAAAGCGCAAAAGTTGCTTGAGCAGGCGGCTGAAGAAAACAATCGCGACAGCATACCGCTATTGGGCTCAATCGCGGCAGGAACGCCGATTGAAGCTATCGAAAACACCGAGCAAATATCCCTGCAATCCGAATTCGGCTCAGAGGACACCTTTGCCCTGAAAGTTCAGGGCGACAGTATGCTCGGCGACGGCATATTCGACGGCGATTATGTCGTTTGCAAAAGGACGCAAACCGCTCAAAACGGCAAAATCGTCGCAGCCATTGTCGATAATGAAAACGCAACCGTAAAAAGATTTTATAGGGAATCTGATAGTGTTCGTCTTGAACCGTCGAATCCGAACTATGAGCCTATTTGCACACAGAATTGCACCATCGCCGGCGTAGTTGTCGGCCTGATGAGAAAAATTTAAGCCATTCGCGCTTTTTACTCTGTTTTTCTGCAACCTGCTATCCGTAATCTACAAACCAAAATCCGCTTTCCACAGCCTCCAATTGCGGTTAATATATCGGATATGAACATCAGAAACAAAACCGCTATTATCACCGGCTCGACAGGCAGACTCGCCAGTGCGATTGTCTTATCTTTGGCCGAGGCCGGCTCAAACTGCATCTGCATTTATCACAAAAACGCCGCGCAGGCTAAAAAACTGCAAACCGACCTTAAAAAGATGAAAGTTAAATCTCTTTTCATTCAAACCGACCTGACGGACGCCGAAACAATTGAAAAAACCTTTGCCGAAATTAAGAAGTTTCCTGCTCCGCAAATTCTAATCAACGCCGCCGCGATTTTTGACAAAAAACCGCTTGAAAAAATCACCTCCGACTATATCAGACGAACTATCGACACTAATTTTACCGCCCCGATGTTAATAACGCAGAAATTCGTCTCTCTTGTCCGGCGAAAATTTAAAAACGCTAAAAAACCCGTTGCAAAAATCATAAATCTTACTGACATTGTCGCTGAAAATCCGCCCGCCGGTTTTAGTATTTATTCCGCTTCCAAAGCCGCTCTTATTTGTGCGACGAAATCTCTTGCCAAAGAGCTCGCTCCCGATTTTACGGTCAATGCCGTCTCGCCCGGAATCATAAACTGGCAAAAGGGCACCTCTGCAAAGCTGAAAAAGAGAATTATTTCCCATATTCCTGCCGGACGTACGGGTGCACCTGACGAAGTTGCCTCTGCCGTTAAATTTTTGCTCGAGAACGATTATATCACCGGACAGGTAATTAATATCGATGGAGGCCGGGGATTATGAACATTTCGTCTGTCGTCAAAAGGTTGCGCGGCTTGTTTCGTCAAACGTATGACGTCTGGCGTAACCGTAACGAGCTGCGCAGCCGCAACCGTATAACGATGTTCAAGGATGTGAAATGAAGCTTAATTCTGCCAATCGGATAACGATATTACGGATATTGCTGATTGTTCCTTTTGTTATTTGTATGTTGAAGGTTAATGACCCGTCGCTTGGCACAAAGATGCGTTATATTTCGCTTGTGCTTTTTTTGTTTATGGCCTTTAGCGATGCTTATGATGGTTATGTTGCGAGGAAGAAGAAGCAGGTAACGAAGCTCGGCTCGTTTTTGGACCCGTTCGCCGACAAGCTCCTGATGGCTTGCGCCTGTGTATTGCTTGTGATACAGAAGACGAGGATTGACGGTTTCGGCTTGCCGCCTACCGTTGCCGTTTTGATTATCGGCAAGGATTTCTTCCTTTTGATTGGCTTTATGATTCTTTATTTTATGACCTTTCAGATAAAGATAATCCCCATTTTCATTGGCCGCTTGGCTACGGTTTTGCAGCTTACTATGGTTGCCGCCATTCTCATTGCCCCGGAGGCTTCGGGGTATATTTCGGGTTGGATTTGGTTTTTAAGGTTTCTCTGGTTCTCTGCCTCGATTACAGCTATTCTTACAACTCTTATTTACATCCGCCATGGAACAAGGTATATTGAGCAATTCGAAAACAGCAAATAATTGATATTATGCAGGGTGGGCTTTAGCCCACGCGGAAAATGGCTTATTTTAGTGAAATCCCGGAAATTCTCGAAGACCTAAAAAACGGCAAAATGATTGTCCTCGTCGATGATGAAGACAGAGAAAACGAGGGCGATTTAGTCGCTGCCGCCGAGCTTATAACGCCCGAAATTGTCAATTTTATGGCTACCCACGGTCGAGGGTTAATATGTTTACCGCTCACAGGCGAAAAATGCGATTCGCTTAACCTGCACCCTCAGGCCGCTGAAAATACCGCCCGTCTCGGCACCGCTTTTACCGTCAGCATCGATGCGAAGCAGGGCACAACTACCGGCATAAGCGCATCCGACCGCGCCGTTACAATCAAGACCGCGATAAGAGACAATATAAAGGCTTCCGACCTTGTTCGGCCGGGCCATATATTTCCGCTTCGAGCAGCAACCGGCGGAGTACTTACCCGCGCAGGCCAAACCGAAGGCGCCGTTGATTTAATGACCCTTGCCGGTATGAAACCCGCAGGCGTTATATGCGAAATTATGAACGAAGACGGCTCGATGGCACGCGTACCCCAACTGCTCGAATTCTGCAAAAAACACAAACTCAAAATAACGACAATCGCGAAACTCGTCGAATACCGCCTCCAGCGCGAAAGCCAGGTCAAACGAATACAGTCCGTTTTCCTGCCGACCGACTACGGCGAATTCCAGCTCATCGCATACCAAAGCATAACCGAAGTCGAGCCGCATCTTGCACTCTGCAAAGGCGACATCGGCAAACTCGATAAAGACGGCAATCCAATCGTAATTGACGAACCTGTTCTTGTTCGTGTTCACTCCGAATGTCTTACCGGTGATTTGTTCCATTCGCAAAGATGCGAATGCGGCTATCAGCTTATCTCCGCTATGAAAATGGTTGAAAAAGCAGGTCAGGGCGCGATTATTTATCTTCGTCAGGAAGGCAGGGGCATCGGACTTGCCAATAAACTGCATGCATACAAACTGCAGGAGCAGGGCGTCGATACCGTCGATGCGAATTTACAGCTCGGCTTTCGTGCCGACCGCAGAGATTATGGAATCGGCGCACAGATAATAAGGGATTTAGGCTTGAAGCAGATAAGGATTTTAACCAATAATCCCAAGAAGACTTCGCGTCTCGAAGTTTACGGCATAAAAATTGTCGAACAAATACCGCTTATCGCCGAGCCCGGCCCGCATAACACAAATTACTTAAAAACCAAAAAGCACCGCCTCGGCCATATTCTCAATGAGGATTTATAATGAGATATGCCAAACATATAGTTCTAACTTTGTGCAGAAAAATCTTCTTATGGTCAGTTAAAAGTAGAAATTATTTGTTGCGTTTACCGTCTATCGGTTTCGCATCTCGTTACGGTTGCGTAAATCGTATAGCGGCTCTCGCTACGCAGCCGTTTGACGTAAGACGAAACGAGCAGCGCAACCGCAGCCGTTTGACGCAGCCTTTTGCTTGGTCTGCTCTCATTCGCAGTATCATTGTTGCTGTTCTGATGTTTGCTCTTCTCGGCTGCGAACAGGTTCAGCAGACCGCTTCGGATTCTTCGATTCGTATGGTTAATGGCGGCTGTATCTTTTCGCCGCAGAAGATAAAATTCAATCAGCTAACCGAATTAACAGGTTCCCAGCGAATCATAGCCTATATAGATGTATTCGACCAGTTCGACTCGCGCATCAAAGCCGCCGGCGTTTGGCAGTTCGAGTTATATGAATATGCCGTGCGTTCGGCCAATCCTATGGGTTCGCGAATACGGATTTGGGACAATATAGAGCTTACTGAAGCAAAAATTAATAATGCTCATTGGCGGGAATATCTGCACTGTTATCAGTTCGAGCTGAATCTTGAAAGCGAACTGGGCGGCGGAAAAACCTATATCCTTCAGGCCGTCTGTTTCACCGCTGACGGCAAACGTATTATCGATACTATCGAATTAAAATCGTAATCTCATCGCAGAAAATCTTATGTATAATAAAAACTGGTCGCGGGAATCTTTAATAGAATTAGTCGAATTTATCCTGCATCATCACCGCCTGATAAGAGAAAAACTGCTCGAACTGCAAATGCTGCTGCAAGAGGACAAAAGCGGCAGTATCGGTTCTTTGCGGGAATTTTTTTCCGAATTTAAGACTAAATTGGAAGACCATTTCGCCAGCGAGGAGCAAACACTTATCCCTTATATTCGTCAGATGGACGAATTCGACAACAATCGCGGCCCCAAGCCCGAAACCCACACCGGCAGTATAAAAAATCCTATTAGCAAGCTCGAATATGAACATTACCAGACAGAAAATGTTATGTTCGATAAAATTCGCGCTCTTACCGGCGATTTTCAAATCCCTTCCGACTCCGGCGACGGCATTAAGGCCGTTTACGAATGTCTGAAAGATATTGTGGCCAATCTCGGCGAGCATATTCATCTTGAGAATAACGTATTGTTTCCGTTAGCCATAGAATTGGAACTGCGATTAATGCACAAAAAGTAATTTTGGTGAATATAAAGGTAGGCATACGAAATATATTACTGCCACTGTCGAATTAAAATCGTAAAAATCCACACAAAGCCGCAGAGGAAATACAAGCCGTCCCAAAACCTCAAAAAACGCTGTTCATCGCATTAAAAACGCATATAACGGGGGATAATAAGCATGTTTGGGCGGGAAACGGTATTCACATATCATCCTTTATCCCCCCTATTTGCACGAAGAATAAATCAAATGTTATTCTAAAATCGGGAAAAACAATATTGTAATTTTTTGTTTTATGTCTACAATTTCGTATATTATATTAAGGATAAAATTATGGCTGCAAATTTATCGAAAGAAGTGCAACTGCTGGGCGATATGGCGAGGGCATTTGCCGAGTCGCTGGACTTGGAGCTGACGCTAAAGGCGATTTTGAAATCGCTCGATACGCACCTTAAACTTCAGCGGGGAACGGTTACGCTTCTCGACCCCGATACGGAAACCATAAATATCAAAGTGGCGCACGGATTAAGTAAAGAATCCGAAAAGCTCGGCAGCTATAAAATAGGCGAGGGCATAACTGGAACAGTCGTTCAAACAGGCCGGCAGATAGTCGTACCGGATATTTCTAAAAACAGCAGATTTCTGCACAAGACACGCCCAAAAAAAGCGGTGAAAGACAAAAAAACAGCGTTTTACTGCGTACCTGTAAAACTCGAAAGCAAAACCATCGGAACGCTGAGCGTTGACAGGCAGGTACAAAAAAACGACAGCGTCGAGGCCAATCTCAATCTTTTGAACGTCATAGCAACAATGGTCGCGCAGGCGGTCAAACTGAATAAACTCGTTGAATCGAACAGAAGAGAGCTTTCGGAAGAAAACCTTCGGCTGAGGCAGGAACTGAAGTCGCATTTCAGCATAAGCAATATGGTCGGCACAAGCAATGCGATGAAAGGCGTTTACAGGCTTATCGAACAGGTGGCCGAGAGCAACGCAACGGTAATGATATGCGGCGAAAGCGGAACAGGAAAAGACCTCGTGGCCCACGCTATACATTATAACAGTACGCGGGCAAGCAAGCATTTCGTAAAGGTAAACTGCACCGCCCTGCCCGAAACGTTGCTCGAAAGCGAGCTTTTCGGACACGAAAAAGGGTCTTTTACAGGGGCTACGGAACGAAAAATCGGAAGATTTGAAAGGGCCAACGGCGGGACAATATTCCTCGATGAAATAGGCGATTTTTCGATGAACCTTCAGATAAAACTGCTGAGGGTTATCCAATTTAGGGAGTTCGAGCGGGTCGGGGGCAGCGAAACAATAAAGTCAAATGTTCGAATTATCGTGGCCACCAATAAAAATCTCGAAGAGCAAATCAAGGAAAGACTTTTCAGAGAAGACCTGTATTACAGGATTAACGTTTTTCCGATATACCTGCCGCCGCTGAGAGAACGCAAAGACGATATAATGCTTTTAGCGGATTATTTCCTCGAAAAACTGTCGAGAGAAAATAATAAATGCATTACCCGAATATCGACGCCCGCAATCGAAATGCTGACAAGCTATCACTGGCCGGGAAATATAAGAGAGCTTGAAAACTGCATCGAACGGGCGGTCTTGCTTTGCGATGAGGATGTTATACGCTCGGAACATCTGCCGCCGTCGCTGCAGATGATAAGAAAAACCGATACTTCGGCCGGTCGGTCGTTTATCGAGATTATCGAAAACAAGGAAAAAGAACTCATAATCGACGCACTTAAAAAATGCGAAGGACAACAAAGAAAAGCCGCCAAAGAACTGGGACTGACAGAACGAATACTCGGCTACAAAATCAAAAAATACAGCATCTACCCGAAGGTGCTTTCATAAAACCTGCGAATTGATAAGCAAACTGAAAAAAGCCTCAACGGCGGCAATCGCTATTGACAATACGGTCAAAAAAGCGGAGAATTCGAGAGACGTGGCTATTAGCGCAATGAGCCGGTCAGAAAGGCTGCCGACTTATGCAGAAATGCTGTTCGTTAAATAAACGGAAAATTAAATGAGCTTAAGAACAGGTCTGGCACAGATAAATACAACCGTCGGGGATTTTGCCGGCAATACCGCTAAAATCAAAGAAATGTACCGCCGCGCAAAAAAGGCAAAGCTCGACCTGCTTATATTTCCGGAATTATGCATCTGCGGCTATCCGCCGGAAGATTTGCTGCTCAAAAAACATTTCCTTGCGGAAAACAAAAAAGCCATCGAACAACTCGCCAAAGACTGTCCCGATATAACGATTATGGCCGGTTTCGCAGAGCCGAACGACGGAGGCTGCTTCAATTCGCTGGCAATTCTGGCCGATGGAAAAATCACAAAGGTATATCGCAAGGTCCTATTGCCGAACTACGGAGTATTCGACGAAAAAAGATATTTTCATTCCGGCGCCGAACCTGTTGTGATTGAAATTAAAAATTTGTCCGTAGTATGCACAATTTGCGAAGACATCTGGGACTTGAACTGGCTCAAAGATTTTCTGGCCGGCATCGCCGAGAAAAATCTTATCGTCAATATATCGGCATCGCCCTTCCACGCGGGCAAAATCAGCGAAAAACTGACGATTTTGGAGACCGGCGCAAAAATATTCAACTGCCCCCTCGCTTACTGCAATATCATCGGCGGGCAGGACGAGCTTGTCTTCGACGGCAGGAGTATGTTCATCGATTCACAGGGCCGACTGGCCGCCTGCGCAAAGGCATTCGAAGAAGATTTACTCATCGCAGATATCGAGGCCGACGGACAAATAAAATCCGACCGCACCGAAACAAAGACCGGCGAGGACGAGGAAATTTACAGCGCGCTTGTGCTCGGAACGAAAGACTATCTCGCAAAGAACGGCTTTAAAAAGGCGATTCTCGGGCTAAGCGGCGGAATAGACTCATCGCTTACCGCGGCAATTGCCGTCGATGCCATCGGAAAGGAAAATGTCATCGGCGTTACGATGCCGACAAAATTCAACTCGGCTGAAACAATAAGCGACGCCGAAAAATCCGCGAAAAATCTGGGTATAGAATTTCACTCCATACCACTCGAGCCGCTATTGCAAAATTTCAGTCAGGAATTAGGCAAAGTTTCAGGCTGGGACGAAAAAGGGCTTGCCTTCGAGAACCTGCAGGCTCGGATTCGAGGCGTTATCCTGATGTCGCTGAGCAATCAGTTCGGCTATATCGTGCTGACGACGGGCAATAAAAGTGAAACTGCCGTCGGGTATTCGACGCTTTACGGCGATACGGCAGGAGGATTCGCGGTCATAAAAGATGTGCCGAAAACCGTTGTTTATAAACTCAGCGAATACGTCAATAAACTGCACGGCAGAGAAGTTATTCCGCAAAGCGTTATTACAAGAATCCCGAGCGCCGAACTTCGCCATAACCAAAAGGACAGCGATGCGCTGCCCCAATACGATATCCTCGACCGGATACTGAAAGCATATATCGAAGAGGAAAAATCCCTGCCGCAAATTATCAAACAGGGTTTCGATGCAGGAATAGTAACAAAGGTCATACGTATGGTTGACCGGAACGAATACAAACGGCGGTTATGCCCGCCCGGCGTTAAAATCACGCCGAAAGCATTCGGCAGAGACAGAAGAATGCCGATTACAAACCGTTATAACCAGCAAATTTGACAGTAGTTTACAAACCGATAAAAAATTTTGTGTTACCGCCCGCCCAAACCGCACACTAATTAAGTGGAAAAGCATCTAAACTGACTATGGCAACTTCGCTCTTTTTCATTATAATACTTTTGTGGAAACGGACTTAAACGATATTCTGGCCTGTATAGCCGGCGACAACGAAGCCTACAGACGGCTTGTGCAGAAATACGAGACGCAAATCGCAAGGCTGATGCGGCGGTTTACGAGAGACAAAGCGGAATATGAAAGACTCGTGCAGGACGTATTTGTCGAGGCCTATTTAAGTCTCAAAAGCTACAAGGGCCGAGGCCCATTCCCGTACTGGCTTAATAAAATCGCAACCCGTGTCGGATACAAGTTCTGGAAAGAACGGGATAAAGCCGGACAAGTGCTGCCTCTCGAAGATTTCGATGCCGTTGAGAAAAATAGTGAGGGCCAAATTGATGCCGGCAAAGTAGCCGAGATTTTACACTCTTTGCTCGACAGGCTGCCCAAAGCCGACAGGCTCGTATTGACGCTTATGTACTTCGAAGAATGCGGCAGTGAAGAAATTGCCCGAAGAACAGGTTGGAGCAGGGTCGCTGTTAAAATGCGAATATCGAGAGCCCGTAAAAAATTGAAAAAAATCGCTGAAAAGGAAAAAATTCAGGAGAAATTAGAATGGATACGTTAAAAATGATAGACAAACTGGCCGAGGCGGCGCGTAAAGAAACAACGCCGCAATTGGACGTCTCACAGGCGGTAATGCACGAAATAAACGCATTACAGCGTACGGAAAGCGGGTTTTTGCCGCTTGAGTTCTTCGCAGGCATATCGGCGGTGGCAGCTTCGATAATAACTGTTTTGTCAATCAGCGCATGGCATTACATCGTTAATCCGCTGCTGCAATTTATCGCCCCTCTTCAGGAGATGCCGCTATGGAGATAAAACCGCAGGAAAATATCGTAAAACATTATCAGCACAAACGAACGCTGCTTTGGATTATCTGCGCGGCTGTAATCCTGATTTCAGGCATTGCTATCGGTGCCGGCGGGACTATGCTGCTTGTCCGACACAGAGTTATATGGATAAGCCGGCCACATAAAGACGCTGCCGCCATCACAAAAGAAATAAGCAAGAGATACGACTTGAACGAACAACAGGCCAAACAGGTTGAAGATATTCTTAATCGGGCATTCGAGAAAAAACAGCTCCAGCGGGAAGAAAGAGATAAACAGCGCGAGCAGGAAGCCCAGCTTCTGGTAGCGGAAATGAACGAAGTGCTTAATCGAGAGCAGTTCGAGCGGTGGAACAAGGATTTTCAGGGATTGAGAGAAAAATTTAAAAAACCGCCTAAAAAATAGCCCAAAAAACAGCTAAAATCCCCGAAAATCCGGTGATAAACTGCATTTTTTATGTTACCTTACCCATCTTACGCACACTAACAAAGTAGCGGTAATCTGTCAATATTGCTATATCTTAACTTAATGAAATAATGGCGAAAAAGCTGCATAACTCATTTAAATACAAGCATTTAATAGAGGCCCACACTTTATTTTTGGGGTTATTGCTTTGCGGCTTTGCTCTGCTTACAGGCTGTAATCCGACAAATTACCGCACGGATACCGACAAAATCGCCGGTAATATTATCACTGAAAAACAGGTTCAGGGCACCGGCAAGGCGAGTAAATTCAGCATAGAAAGACCCAGCGATATCCTCCGCAGAAGGCTTTTGGCAGACCAAAACCTGCCGACATCGAGCCCGGCTTCTTTAGGCACAGACAGACTGAAAAAAATAGAACATTGGCCGGAGAAAAATTATCCAGCCGCTATTTCGGACGGGAACATTGACGATATAAACGACGTTAATAAACCGATAACTATCACATTGATGCAGGCACTGCAAATCGGCGCACTTAACAGTTTCGATTATCAAACTCAAAAAGAGAAGGTTTTCCAATCCGCCCTGTCTCTCGAACTCGAACGGCACGCTTTTAGAAATACATTTGTCGCACAGGTGCAAAATCTTCTCAGCACAGATACGACCGGCGACAGAGCCGTAAGCGGAACCGTAACAAGCGGTGAAATCGGAGCAAGCAGAAAATTCCAGTCCGGCGCAGAGATAAGCACCTCAATCGCAATCGACCTGGCGACTTTACTCACAGGAGGCGGAGTCTCTTCGACAGGACTTGCCGGTGAAGGCAGTATTTCAATACCGCTTTTGAGAGGTTCGGGAAGGCACATTGTCGCAGAGCCGCTTACACAGGCCGAAAGGGACACGATTTACGCAATCTGGAACTTCGAAAGATATAAAAAACAATTTGCCGTAGATGTGGCGAGTAAATACCTGGCGGTACTCAGACAGTTAGATTCGATTAAGAACAGCGAGGCAGACTATCGCAGCCGAATGTCATCAGCTAAAAGGAGCAGAAGGCTCGGCGATGCAGGCAGAATCCAGGAAATAGAAGTGGACCAGGCCGTTCAGAACGAATTAAGCTCTCGCCAGAGATGGATAGCAGCAACGCAATCATATCAAAAACAGCTTGATTCCTTTAAGACTTTTCTCGGCCTGCCGCCCGATGCCCTGATTGAACTTGACCCGAACGAACTGAAAACTCTCTCAGAAGCGACACACCAGCTCATCAGTCAAATGAACGAAGATGACGATACGCCCGACAGCGGCGAGGATCCGATGAGCGAGCTTGTCGAACTGCTCGAAGCGGATTACAAACACGCAGGCCCTTATGAAATCCAGGAGGCTTTGGCGATAAAACTTGCTTTCGAGAACAGATACGACCTGAAAACGGCGGACGGCCAGGTTTACGATGCCCAAAGAGCCGTCGTCGTAGCAGCGGACGCTTTAGGAGCGGAACTAACGTTTTTAGGCTCGGCCAATATCGGCTCAAGGAGAAATTTTAGTACTCCTGATAGATTTAACTCCGAAAATTCCAGATTCGTAGCCAATAGAGGCGTATTTTCAACACTGCTGACTATCGACCTGCCGCTCGACCGAAAGCAGGAAAGCCTCGATTATCGAAACAGTTTTATAAAGCTTGAACAGGCCGTTCGCAATATGCAGGCGGCGGAAGATACGATAAAAACGGAAATTAGAAACACGCTTCGCGATTTGCTCGAAGCAAGAGAAAATATGTACATACAGGCCAAGGCTGTCAGCGTTGCTGAAAAGCGGGTTAAAAGCGTCAATATGTTTCTCGAAGCAGGCAGAGCCCAGATACGAGACCTTCTCGAAGCTCAGGATGCCCTGTTAGAGGCTCAAAATTCGCTGACCGCCGCAGTCGTTAACTATCGGACAGCAGAGCTCGTTATTCAGCGCGACACAGGCGTATTGGAAGTAGATGAAAAGGGGTTATGGAAAGAATATTCGCCCGGAGGTAATCAATATGTCAAAGAAGAAATTATATATAATTAGTTTTGCCGTTATTGTTCCGGTTGTAATTCTCATTGCCGGTATGCTTTTGAAAGGCGGCGGCAAAGTCGAGACCGACGGCCCCGTATATAAGGTTCAGCGCGGACCTTTGACTATAAATTTCGTCGAATCAGGAACTATCAAAGCCAGAGACCAGATAATCCTCAAAAACGAAGTAGAGGGCAGGACTTCCATCACTTATGTTATTCCCGAAGGTGAACGGGTCAAAAAAGGAGATTTACTTGTCGAACTCGACGCCAGTTCGCTGGCCGACCAGAAAATAGACCAGGAAATAAGAGTCCAAAACGCCGAGGCATCGTATATAAGCGCCAAAGAAAATCTGGCTATTGTCGAAAATCAGGCCAAAAGTGATGTTGACCTCGCGAAGCTCAATCTCGATTTCGCCAAACAGGACCTTGAAAAATATATCAACGGCGAATTCCCTTACGAACTCGATAAGGCAAACGCAAACATCACTCTCGCTGAAGAAGAACTTATCAGGGCGCAGGAAACTCTAAAATGGTCTAAACAGCTTTACGATGAAAAATATATTTCGCAAACGGAATTAACAGCGGACGAGATTTCCGAGAAGAAAAAGGCATTGGACACCGAATTAGCCCAAAAAAGCAAGGAACTGCTCACTGATTACACGTATAAACGCAATTTAGCTAAGCTGCAAAGCGATGTCAGCCAGGCCGAAATGGCACTGGAAAGAACTGAACGCAAGGCCAACGCTAATGTCATTCAGGCTCAGGCCGACTTAAAAGCGAAAGAATCTGAATTCCGAAGACAAAAAGACAGACTGGCGAAAATAGAGGACCAGATTTCGAAGACAAAAATTTACGCTCCCGCCGACGGGCTGGTTATTTACGCCTTAAGCGCGAAAAATACCGGCTGGCGAAGCTCGGCCGAGCCGCTCGATGTCGGAAGAGAAGTTTATGAAAGAGAAGAGCTTTTCTATCTGCCGCTCGGAAACGCCTCGAATGCCGAAGTTATGATTCACGAATCGTACCTGAAAAAAGTCACAGCCGGTATGCCGGCGATAATTACCATAGACGCGCTGCCGGGAAAGACTTTCTTCGGCACAATAAAGTCCATAGCTCCACTGCCGGACGCAAGAAGTATGTGGATGAATCCCGATTTGAAAGTCTATAGCACGGTAATTTCAATTGACGGCGAAGACCTGATGCTCAGAACAGGAATGAGCTGTCAGGCTAATATTATAGTTCAGCAATACAAAGACGTTATTTACGTTCCGCTTCAGGCGGTTATAAGAGTCGGAAGGGAACCTGCCGTTTATGTCAAAACCGGAAAGTCTTTCCAGCGCAGAATGATTAAGGTCGGACTCGACAACAACAAGGAAATTCACGTTATCGAAGGTCTTGGAGAAGGAGAAATAGTCTCTCTGAATCCGCCTTTGAAATCCGCCGCGGCGCAAAACCAGCAGGATTCAGGATACCATTCGGAGGAAATGCAGGAAAAAATTACTGAAGGCCTGAAAAACACGGAAGCAAACCGTTCTGCCGCCCCGCAGACAACTGATGAAACCTCGGAAATTGAAAAAGCAAAAAAGCAATTCGAGAACCTCACAGACGAACAAAAAGCTGAAATGCGTAAAAAATTCGAGCAAATGTCTCCCGAAGAAAGAGAAAAAGCAATGCAGCAAATGCGCAGCGGCGACAGACCGGCGAGCTCCAGAAGACGCAATAGAAGCGAGGAAAGCCAATAAGCGATGGGCATAGTAAGATTCGAAAATATCCATAAAATCTACGAAATGGGCGCAGAGCCCGTAAGGGCGCTCGACGGGGTGAGCGTATCGTTTCAAAAGGGAAGTTTCTGGGCGATTATGGGCCCAAGCGGCTCGGGCAAAAGCACGATGATGAATATTTTAGGCTGCCTCGACCGCCCTACTTCAGGACAGTATCTTCTCGAAGACAGGGATATAAGCACGCTGGACGATGACGAACTAAGCGACATAAGGCTGAAATATATAGGTTTTATCTTTCAAAGTTTTAATTTAATACCGCAATTGACCGTCCAGAAGAATATCGAACTGCCCCTTTATTATCTCGGATGGGATGCGCATAAAAGCGCCGAAAGAGCAAAGGAACTGGCCGCAAAAGTCGGACTGGAGGACAGGCTTAATCATCGGCCCGCCGAACTGTCGGGCGGGCAAATGCAGAGAGTCGCCGTCGCCCGCTCTTTGGCCGCAGACCCCCATATTATTCTCGCAGATGAGCCGACGGGAAACCTCGACAGTCATACCGGAAAACAGATTATGGAGTTGCTTAAAAAACTAAACGATGAGGGAACAACCATCATTATGGTAACACACGAGGCCGACATCGCGGCCTTTGCCCATAAAAGACTGCATATGAAAGACGGCCTGATAGAAAAGGTGGACGAAAACTAATGGCGATGCACCAGTCAAAATTTATTAGGAATATATGGCTCGGCATCGAAAACCTGCTGCTGCATAAGCTCCGCTCGTTTCTCACTATGCTCGGCGTCGTTTTCGGAGTCGGAAGCGTCGTCGCTATGCTCGCCGTCGGCGAAGGAGCGAGCAAGGACGCTCTGGCTCAGATACAGAAGCTCGGCAGTAATAATATAATAATTAATTCGATTAAATCCGTTGAAGAGGAAACCACCTCCACACAGCGTTCCTTTATGAGCATATACGGATTAACCTATCTGGACTACGAAAGGATAAATACGAATTTACCCAATGTTCACAAGGTCGCTCCCGCCAAGCTCATACGCAAGGAATCGAGAATCGGCTCTCAGTCACTGGAACTCAGAATCGTCGGCACATCGAGCGAATGGTTCGAGCTTGTGCCGCGGCAAATACTTGCCGGAAGGGTCTTCGATAAAAGAGATGAAGAAAATCTTTCCGCGGTAGCAATATTAACCGAATTTGGTGCAAGAAGACTGCTGGCGAACAGAAATACCATCGGCCAGCCAATTAAAATTGGCGGCGACTCCCTCGAGGTTATTGGAATAATAAAAACAGAAGAAGGACAGGCGGGAAATATTCAGATACCCGACCAGCAGGTCGATGCCTATATACCCATTACAACCGTGCGCAAATACTTCGGCGATATCTTTATGAAAAGGACATCGGGCAGCAGAACACTCGAAATGGTAGAGCTCCATCAGATTATCGTACAGACCGACAGTATAGACCACGTCGAGGCAACAGCCGCCGCAATCGAACGAATGCTCGAAACGTTTCACAAGAAAAAAGATTACGAGGTGAGCGTGCCTTTGGCGTTATTGAAACAGGCCGAAGCGACGAAGCGAACATTTAATATCGTGCTCGGCTCTATCGCAGGCATCAGTCTGCTCGTCGGCGGAATAGGCATTATGAATATTATGCTCGCCTCGGTTACGGAAAGAACCCGTGAAATCGGTATCCGAAGGGCTATCGGCGCAAAACGAAGCCAGATTATCATTCAGTTTCTTATAGAAACGGTAGTACTTTCGACTCTCGGCGGAATCGTAGGGCTTGTTATGGGTATTGTTATCCCTGCGATTATCACTTTCTTTTCTGATATGCCGACTGTGGTAACTCTTCAGAGCATTCTCCTGCCTTTATTCATCAGTGTCGGAATAGGCATAATTTTCGGTCTGTATCCTGCAATCAACGCGGCCAAAGTTGACCCCATAATAGCCTTAAGACACGAGTAATCGCATTTCATGCCGGCTTTGTTAAAAACAGTTTCATCGGCTAATCCCGCGCAAAGGACAATACTTTCAGATTCTTTCCATAAAAAAAGGAGAGCCCCGATACCTTAAGGTATCGGGGCTCATAATCCTGGCGATGACCTACTCTCGCCCAAAGGACTACCATTGGCCCGACAGGCTTAGCTTCTGAGTTCGGAATGGGATCAGGCGTTTCACTGCCGGTATAGTCACCAGGAAGTTTATTTTCTCAAGCATTAGGCTTGAAAAATTCGGTTTACGTCTAAGGGTTGCGACGCTCGTTTCGTCTTACGTTTTACGTAACCGACACGAGCCGCGTAACCGCAACCGTATTACGCAACCTTAATATCTTAGCGTAGATGTTCAAATAGCGCGTTTTGAAAAAACCAATAATCAGTAAATGATTGATATGGCCAAGCGTTCGAGCATTAGTACCGGTTAGCTGAAGCGATTACTCGCCTTACACATCCGGCCTATCAACGTCGTAGTCTGCGACGGCTCTTCTGTCGTCCGAAGACGACAAGGAATCCTAATCTTGAGGTGGGCTTCACGCTTAGATGCTTTCAGCGTTTATCCTTTCCCGACTTAGCTACCCGGCTGTGCCCTTAGCAGGACAACCGGTGCACCAGAGGTCAGTACTTCTCAGTCCTCTCGTACTAGAGAAATATCCTCTCAAGATTCCTACGCCCACAGCAGATAGGGACCGACCTGGCTCACGCCGGTCTGAACCCAGCTCGCGTACCACTTTAATCGGCGAACAGCCGAACCCTTGGGACCACCTTCAGCCCCAGGATGTGATGAGCCGACATCGAGGTGCCAAACCGCTCCGCCGC
>CAYUYR010000022.1:0-25325 GCA_964449435.1 uncultured Planctomycetaceae bacterium
GATGCCGATGGCGACGGTATAGCGGATTCGAAATGGTTCGAGCTTGAAAATCTGCGTTCATCGAAGGGTCAGCGGATTTACGCCGCCGTTCGTGTAATCGACCACGGCGGTATGATTAATGTCAATACCGCACATACATTTAATCCCGATAGTACCGATATAACCGAAATTGACGGCAAAAGTCAGATGCAGGTAAATCTTAAAGGTTTGCTTAGAGGAGCAGACGACATTAATAATCTGCATAATGCCCGCTTGGGTACGGCCGGACTTCCCCAAACTTGGGCCGATTATGAAAAAAATGTTATCTGGGATTATAACTCTGTTCCTGACGGCAATTACCTGCCTTTCGATATATCCGATGAGCTTGAACTGCGATACCGCTACTGCATAGACAGCAAATTCGTTTCGCGAATTGAATCTGTAATACCGGAAACGACAGATGCTTACGGCGACCCGGGCGGTTTATATAATACTGACCCAGGCTGGGGGCTTGGAGATTGGCAGCACAGGATTACAGAGCCCGACTACTCTATAAAAGCCGACCGGAGGCATATGCTTACGACTGTAAATTATGACCGTATTATCACGCCTGCCGGCGGCAAAATGGTAAATGTAAATGATGCCAATGTTAATGCATTATACGACGCAATCCATACAGTTATTCCTGACGGCAATACAGCCGCCCAAATCGCCGTTAATATAATCGATTATCGCGACCCCGACCCGAATATAACTGTTTTAAGAGTGAACGATGTAAATTATTACGGCTTCGAGCGCCCCTGTGTCTATATCTCGGAATTAGCATTCAGGACAGGGCCGAACGATGTAAATAGTTCTTATGCGGTTGAATTTTATAAGCCGTATGATACGAACGATGACCCAAACGGATGGAAACTTTTAATTAACAGCAATACTTATGATATTAACTGGTCGGGAAATAAGCAATTCCACGTTATAGCCTGGCAGGATTACAATTGTCCGTTGTTTATAGACCCGGCCGCTTCGAAACAGGAGTATGATAATTCAGATTCCAACACTGTTTTTGCCGCTAACGACACGATTTCATTAATACGCGATGTAAACGGCGTCTCTCTCGTTGTCGATTCGGTGAAGATTCCGGACACTTGGCCGGCGGTGGCGTCGGATGTTAATAGCAGCTTTCAAAGAGATATAACGAAGCATAAATGTATAATGCGCCTGTGGGGTGCCGTCAATGCGGACAGTGCAACGCTCGGAACTGATAATTCATATAGCAGTACGGACGCCAATATGATTCAGGCTCATCCGAAAAATAACGATTTCACGAACATCGGCGAAATAGGAATGATTTTCCGAAAGCCCGCTTATTATCCCCTTATCGGCGCCTCCGCTGCTGATATAAATAATACGATTGGTTACAGCACCAATACGAAAGCTGAAATCGGTGTCCGCCTGAATCTTGCCGAGGCCGATTATCAGCATATTTTCAAATACCTAACCGTCTGGCCGCCGTCTTATGTTTCCGACCCGAATGAAACAAGAATCAAGGGCAGAATCAATATCAACACCGCCCCTGCGTATGTAATCGCCCAGTTGCCGTGGGTTTCGCGTGATGTCAACGACCCCAGTCTTTCAAAAGCCATCGTCGCTTATAGGGACATGTCCGGCAGCGACCCTAATTGTAATTATTCAACCCGGTCAGGTGCCGCCGGTTTTGAAAATATTGGCCAGCTTTGCAATATCATTGACGGCGACGACCCCAATTTTGGAATTGATTATTATAAGCGTGTCGGCGGAGACCAAACGGAATTTCCCGACCTAACACCGAGCGATGGAGCGGCTGATGATTTTGAGGAGCGGGACTTGATTTTCGCCCGAATAAGCGACCTTGTAACGGTTCGCAGCGATGTCTTTACCGCTTATATATTGGTACGTGTCGGCGTTGACGGCCCGCAGAAAAGGTACATCGCAATCCTCGACCGCACCGGCGTAGAAAGTTCTGCCGACAGGGTTAGGATTATCGCCTTCCAATCCGTACCCGAAGCAAGATAAAAATCAGGGTACAGGGTTTAGGGTATAGGGTATAGGGAATATTGGCCGGAAAGATTATATTTAGCCCGCCGCAATTATTATCTCGCCTTCGGTGATTGTAAATCCTGTCATTGAAAAACATTTTACTCCTTGAACATTTTTGGTACAATAGCCAAATTGGATTATTGCCTGATTTCAGCAGGCAGATACGAATACATACAGAAGTGAAAAAACCGCTCAGTTGGGAACGGACTGGTTGTGTTAAACGGTTGTGGTAGCGAGGCTCGTATCGGTAGTGTCAATCGTAAATCGTTGTTCAGGCTTAACCGCCAGACGATAAACGAAACGAGCATCGCAACCGATAAACGAAGAACGCAGCCGGCAAAATAAATAATGTCGATGTATTTTGGTGGAAAGAAGGATAAATAGTGCAAAAGGCTATAAGAATCGCCGGTGCCTGCCAGCACAATCTCAAGAATATAAGTGTCGAGATTCCGCGCGACAAGTTCGTCGTTGTTACCGGCATCAGCGGCTCGGGCAAAAGCTCGCTCGCTTTCGATACAATCTACGCTGAGGGTCAGCGAAAGTATGTCGAATCCTTGAGCGCTTATGCCCGCCAGTTTCTCGAACAGATGCAAAAGCCCGAAGTCGAATACATCGAGGGGCTCCCCCCCACGATTGCCATTGAGCAGCGAAGCGCGGCCAGCAATCCTCGCTCGACCGTCGCCACAACAACCGAAATTTACGATTACTGCAGGGTTCTTTTCGCAAGGGCAGGCACGCCTCACTGCTGGGTTTGCGGCAGGGAAATTTCCAGCCAGTATTCCACTCAAATCGTCGATAGCGTAATGTCGCTGCCGGTCGATACGAAGGTTCAAATTTGCGCACCGCTCGTCCGCGGCCAGAAAGGCGAGCACAAGGAAATATTTATAAAAATCCAGAGAGAAGGTTTCGTCCGCGTCCGCGTTGATGGAGCCATCTGTGATGTCAAGAATTTGCCGAAGCTCGACAAAAATAAAACACACGACATCGCCGCCGTCGTTGACAGGCTAATCATAAAAGACACCGTCAGAATCCGTCTTGCCGACTCTATCGAAACTGCTTTGAAGCTCGGCGACGGTCTTGTCTTTGTTATGGTTCAGGAGCCGTTCGACAACAAACAAAACGGCGGCAACGGCAAATGGCGAGATATTATCTTCAGCGAAAAATTCGCCTGCGAGCAGCATCCCGAAGCATCTCTTGCAGAGCTTTCGCCCAGACTGTTCAGTTTCAACAGCCCTTACGGCGCCTGCCAAAGCTGCGATGGGCTCGGAACCATACTCGAATTTGACGAAGACCTGATTGTTCCCGACAAAAATCTTTCTCTCGAAAATGGCGCAATCGACGCCTGGCGCAAGGGCGGAAAAAGAATGAACATTTTTTACAGCAGGATGATTCTCCGCTTCTGCCGGAATTTCGGTATCAGCAAAGCAGTGCCTTTCGCAAAAATTCCCGTCAACATAAGAAAAATCCTTATGCACGGCACAACCGAAGATGACGAAAAAAAATACGGTACATATTTCGAAGGTGTTATCCCCAATCTCAACAAACGGTGGAAAAACACCTCCAGCGAATATGTCAAGGCGAGACTGCACAGCTATCTTTCCGAACAGCCTTGCAGAACCTGCCGCGGCGCAAGACTCCGCAAAGAGGCCGTCGCCGTTACCATCGGCGAAAAAAACATAAACCATATTGCCACGATGAGCGTCGAAGAGGCGCAGAAATTCTTCGACGAACTGAAATTAGAAGGCGAAAAAGCGATCATCGCCGTCCAGCCCTTAAAGGAAATAAAGGCAAGACTCAAATTCCTTGCCGATGTCGGACTGGGTTATCTCACCCTCGACCGCAGAAGCGGTACATTATCCGGCGGAGAGGCACAGAGAATCAGGCTTGCCACTCAGGTCGGCTCCGGCCTTGTAGGATGCTGTTATGTCCTCGATGAACCGACCATCGGCCTGCATAGACGAGACAACGACAGGCTGCTCGGCATATTGAGAAAACTCACTAATATCGGAAATACCGTCCTTGTCGTCGAGCACGACGAAGATGTAATCAAAAGCGCAGATTATATAATCGACATCGGTCCTGCCGCGGGAAAACACGGCGGCGAAGTCGTCGCGCAGGGAAACCTGCAGGATATCTGCTCGGCACAGCGTTCAATTACCGGAGATTATCTTTCCGGCAGAAAAAAAATCGAACTGCCGGCCAGAAGACGCAAAGCCAGAATGAGCCACTGCATCGAAGTCAAAGGCGCCTCCGAGAATAATCTTAAGGATATCGATGTAAAATTCCCGCTCGGCGTCTTTACCTGCGTCACAGGCGTATCCGGCTCCGGAAAAAGCACGCTCGTTACTGAAATTTTGCTCAAGGGTCTTTGGAGAAAATTGTATTACACCGGCGTAAAGCCCGGCAAACATAAAAACATCCTCGGCACAAGCCAGATTGACAAGGTTATCGAAATCGACCAGTCGCCCATCGGCAAAACTCCGCGCAGCAATCCCGTCACTTACACCGGCGTCTTCGACCTTATAAGACAGTTATTCGCCAAAACCCGCGAGGCAAGAATCAGGGGCTATACCGCGGGCCGGTTCAGCTTCAACATAAAAGGCGGCAGATGCGAGCACTGTCAGGGTCAGGGCACCAAAAAAATCGAAATGCACTTTCTGCCCGATGTTTATGTTATCTGTCAGCAGTGCAAGGGCAGCAAATATAATCCCGAAACTCTTCAGGTTACGTATAAAGGCAAATCCATTGCCGATATTCTCGATATGAGAGTCGAGGACGCCCTGAAATTTTTCAACAATTTCCCGAAGATTGTCCGTTTGCTCAAAACCTTAAACGATGTCGGCCTCGGCTATATGCAGCTCGGCCAGTCATCCACAACCTTATCCGGCGGCGAAGCACAAAGAGTCAAGCTCGCCGCAGAGCTCGGGAAAACCTCGACAGGTCATACTCTCTATCTGCTCGACGAACCGACGACCGGCCTGCACTTTGCCGATATTCATAATTTGCTTAATGTTCTTCAGAGACTCTGCGACTTGGGCAATACTGTTATTGTAATCGAGCATAATCTTGATGTTATTAAATTAGCCGATTATATTATCGACCTCGGCCCCGAAGGCGGCCAGGCAGGCGGGAAAGTTATCGCCGCCGGCTCGCCCGAAGAAATTCTGAAAGTAAAAACAAGCCACACTGCCGAATATCTGGCTCGGTATCTTAACGGCAAAAAAAAGGATTAAAAGTGAAAAACTTTACAACCCTTCAATGGAAAGGCGATATCGACGGCTGTCTCGAACTGACCGACCAGCGAAAACTCCCCGCACAGTTT
The DNA here is from genome assembly GCA_964449435.1 of uncultured Planctomycetaceae bacterium. Lineage (GTDB taxonomy): Bacteria > Planctomycetota > Phycisphaerae > Sedimentisphaerales > UBA12454 > UBA12454. The sequence goes on from CAYUYR010000022.1 coordinate 5,378, forward strand.
ATCACAATCCAATGCAAAACTCCCGAACAGTTATTTGACGCTATAAAAACCCTTGCCGTCAGAGGCGCCCCCGCCATTGGCGTTGCCGCGGCTTTCGGTATCTGTTTGGCGGCACAGCAGTTAGGTAAGATGGAACTTTCCGATGCGGTAAAATTTATCGAACAAAAAGCCGATTATCTTGCCAAATCAAGACCCACTGCCGTAAATCTTTTCTGGGCTCTTGAGAGAATGAAAAAAACCGCTCAAAATTTCGCAGCCGAAAATCCCGACGCCGCAATCGACGATTTAAAACAACAACTGCTTGCAGAGGCGCAGAAAATTTATGCTCAAGATGTGCAAATGTGTCATAACATAGGTATCAACGGCGAACAATTCGTTCCTGCCGGCGGGACGGTTCTAACCCACTGCAATGCGGGCGCTTTGGCGACCGCAGGCGACGGAACAGCTCTTGCCTCAATCTTCGAATCGCAGAGAAAAGGAAAAAAATTCAAAGTTTACGTCGATGAAACAAGGCCGCTCCTCCAGGGTGCAAGACTTACCGCTTGGGAGCTTTGTCAGGCCGGCATAGATGTCGTTCTTATCTGCGACAATATGGCCGGCGCTTTAATGAAGGACGGAAAAATCAATGCCGTCTTTGTCGGCGCAGACCGAATCGCCGCCAACGGCGATGCCGCGAATAAAATCGGGACTTATTCTATCAGCGTCCTGGCCAAAGAGCATAAAATACCGTTTTACGTCACCGCTCCGTCGAGCTCTTTTGATTTGAACCTGCGAAACGGCTCCCAAATTCCCATCGAGCAAAGACCGGCGGACGAAATTGCCTGTTTTATGAACGTTCAGATTGCACCGCCGAACATAAATGTGTATAATCCTGCTTTCGACGTAACGCCTGCGGAAAATATAACTGCTATAATTACGGAAAAAGGTGTTATCCGGTGTCCGACAGAAGAAAAAATCAGAAAAATGTTCGTTTAGCCGTTGCCGCTGCGGCAACGCAGAAAGAAAAAAAAGTCGATATTTTCTTATTCTGCCTTTTGCTTGCCTTCGCCGTCTATCAGGCCGTGATATATTGGGCTCATCAGCCCGTCCCGCATTTCGACTTCCACTGTTTCGCCGGCGTCGGCAGAGAAATTCTGAATTTCCAGCTCCCAAGTGATTACAAACGCGTTCCGCTCATCGGCATACTTCAGGTTCTCCTCGGCCGTATTGTCGGCGGAACTCATCCCGACCTCACAGGAGGCTGGCTGCTGAACTCCATCGTCCATTCTTTCACAATCGTAATGTTCTGGCTGGCAGGAAGAAAAATCATCGGCCGAGCCGCAATCTGGTTTGCGATTATTGCCATTATCAATCCTTTCGGCCTCCAGTTATTGACCGAAGCTATCGCTGAAACTCCGATGCTGTTCTTTATTTGGCTCACTCTCTATCTTATTTTCATCAGGTCGAAATGGGCTTATCTGGCCGCCTCGCTTGCGACGATGGTCCGTTACGAATGTGCCGCTCTCATCGCAGGCGCATTTGTCCTCGATATGCTCGAGGGAGAAAATAAAAAAGAATGCTGGCTCGCCTTCGGCCTTTCCGCTCTTGCTTCACTCCCGCTGGTAATATGGATGCTCGGAACATTTCTCAGCGGTAAAGACCTCGGCGGTACTTACTATCTTAATATTTTCAAAAAAGATTATACATCGCATTTTGTCGAAGGCGTCCAGAACAGAACCGGCATCGTCAGGCATCTTAATATCTTATGGCAGGTCGGCTTCTATCCGCTCCTTACCCCCTCTCCCCAGGCGGGCAAATCTTTCGCCGATACGATTTTCATTATAAACAAAATCATCGTCGCCGCTTCTTTCCTCTTCGGCTCGATTTACGGCCTTTACAAAAAGCAGTGGAAAATCCTCGTCCTGCTGATTTTCCTTCTGCCTTACTTTTGGGTTCATTCCAAATATCCTTATCCGATACATCGCTACCACGCGACCATTTTCGCGATTGTAATGCTTATTTGTATCTATGGCCTGTGCAGCTTCTGGAATATAATAAAGGATAAATTGCCGGCCCCTGCCGTCGTCTCGGCTCAGGCTCTCGCCGTAATGACAGCGGTTATTTGGATTCTCATTCTTGCCGGTTACCTGCCGAAACTTGCGCCGATGAGCAGAGCCAGTGTTTCGCTGCCCTTTGTTGCGATACTGGTCGTCGCCGTCGCGTTTATCGCCGAGCGTTTCATTTATAAAGTCAAACTGAAAGATTTTGTCGTCCTTGCGATTATGATTTTAATGCTCGTTTCAAATCAGTTTATTATCGCAGGCATCATCGGCAACGGCGAGCGCGACATAGAATTCAAATATCTCGTCGATTGGTATCGCCGCAACGCAAAGCCGGATGAAAAACTCGTTACTACCGTCCCGATTATCCTCCAGATTATGGCTCCGGAGTTTAAGGATAATTTTATTCATACGAATACTTTCGATGCCAATAATCCGACGGATTTCGTAAAGGAATGTTACGAAAGAAATATCACTTACGTCGCCTGGGACTCAAGAGAGGGCCTCGTTCCACACGACTACTATTACAAATCCTGGAAAATGGCCAACATCGCTCCTCTTGCCGCCGGCCGAGACATCGGCCCCTATAAGTTCGTCACTCAGATAAGGATAAACCAGAGAAGATATATAAATCTCTACCGCCTGCGATACCCGCCCCCGACAAATTAAGCCTGCTTGAAAATATCAAAATTATTCAATTTAAGTTTCGCAATAACAAACTGGAGCATCGTCCACAATGTCAGCAGTCCGTATCTCATACTGCGCGAAAAGTTAATGCTCGACGCCTCTTTGAAGTATCTGCACGGCACAGGAGCATCCGCAATTTTGAATCCGAAGTATGCCGCCTGCGCAAGCATTTGCGAATCGAACACAAAATCGTCCGAATTTTTATGATATGGTATCGTTTCCAGAACCGCCCGTTTATAAACCCGAAATCCGCTGTGAAAATCGCCTAAGTTTTGACCCAATATAAAGTTTTCTGTGATGGTTAAAACTCGGTTGGCCAGATATTTCCAGACCGGCATTCCCGACTTTATCGTTTCCGCTCGTGTCCGTATTCTGCTGCCCAGCATAAAATCGCAAATCCCCATTTGCAGAAATCCTATGAAATACGGTATCAGCCTGCTGTCATACTGATAATCCGGATGAAGCATAACGATAATATCCGCTCCTTTTTGCAATGCCGCATCGTAGCAGGTCTTTTGATTTGCACCGTACCCTCCGTTTTTCTCGCGTTTGATTACCGTCAGTCCGAGCCGCTCGGCTATTTCGACGGTATTGTCTTTGCTGCAGTCGTCCACGAGTATAATATCTTTGCGGAGCTGTTCCGGAATATCCTTAACCGTAGCCTCAACCGTCGCCGCCGCGTTGTACGCCGGCATTACGATTATGGTTTTAGGTGAGTTATTGCTGTTAGTGTCCAAGCAAAACCCTCTCTCCTCATTTTACCGCGACAACTTCTTTGACTTCAGGCACCCGCTGCTTAAGAAGCCTTTCAACCCCCATCTTCAGCGTCATCGCCGCGCCGGGGCATCCCTTACAGGCACCCTGCAAACGAACCTTCACCACATTATCGCTGTCTATGTCCACAAATTCTATATCGCCGCCGTCATTTTGAAGCATCGGACGGATGCCCTCGATAACCTCGGAAACTCTGCCTTTTAGCGTCTCGTTATGGCCGCAACCGCAATTTTCACACATCAGAACACTCCTTATAATAAGCCTTTAATCTTCTTAAACGCCCATTATAACAGCTTCCAGCCGATTGTGCCAATATAAACCCGCCGCCCATAAATATAAGCAGGCAATAAAGATACACAAACTTTCAAATCAAAAACCCGTCTTTATCAGCCAGAATCCGCTTAAATTCCCAGCAGCAGAGAAATCTCGACCACGTGTTCCTGCTCGTCGATAATCACATGACGGAGGGTATGCTCGATAGTCTCGAATTCATACTGAAGACTGTCCTTGTTTTCCCAGACCTTTTGGTAAATCTGCTTATAGAAATCAATCGCGTCTTTTTCGCCCTTGAGGTTGACTTCAAGGATTTTCTTTGTCTCTTTGGCCGGATACGTCGGCGCCAGCGTCATCACCGGCTCGCCGCCCAGATAACTGCTGATTAGCTCGCGGAACATCTCTTCGTGCTTCTGCTCGTCGGAGGCGATTTCTTTTAATCTCTCGATGATTTTTTCCGCACACTGTCCGTTAACCATTTCTGCGTGGGCAAGATACTGAATCCTTGCCGCGTGCTCCAGTTCGAGTGCGTGATTGAGCATTCCTACCAGTTCTTTTCTAATGTCGCCCATAGTTTTACCCCTTTATTTGAAGTGATTTTTTAGTTTTTACGTATGCCGGTATTCTACCGCTTTTTATAATTAATACAACCCCTAAAATATCACGCCGATTTTGCTGTGCTGAATTTTTTGTAAAAAACCGCCTTTAGCTGCCCTGAACGGATTACAATAATTAGAATCGGTTTAACCCCGTCATCAAATCCGCCTTATAAGGCGGATTTGATGACGGCGTTCGTCTTGTCATTCCCGACCTGTTCGGGAATCCACGTTTTATTTAGCCCCTTGATTTATCAAGGGGTTTTCTTTCTCACCTTTCAAACCCTTCTCACTTTTCATCGTCCTCGAATCCCCCTCGCAAATCAAACTCGCCCAATAACGAATCTGCTTGATAAGCAGTTCTTTTTATTCTGTCTTCTGCGGCCTTTTCTGTTGCCCGTCTGCCATTATTCTGATAATATTATTTCGATGTTTTAATCGGTATCAAAACCTTTATATAAGGCAAGAAATGGGTTTACTATGAAAATAAAGCCGAAATTGGGTATCGCAAAACTGTGTGAAGAAGCTCGCTTTTTTGCGAAAGGTGAATCCGAACACAATGAACCTCTTATTTTCGGAGTTACTGATGGTAAAGCGGTTGGTACTTATTTTGAACATAAATTCAGGAATTATTTGTCCAAGAAGTATGATTTTGCAGCAGGTAATTCAGCGTCAGGTATTGATTTCCCACAATTGAATGTGGATATGAAAGTTACCAGCATTAAGCAGCCGCAATCTTCCTGTCCATACAAATCCGCACGTCAGAAAATTTTGGGATTGGGTTATTCACTTCTTGTTTTTGTCTATGAGAAAACCGACAATGAAAAACTCAAGTCAGGCCGACTAAAGATTTTACATTCCCTATTTGTAAAGAAGGAAAAGACCGGAGATTTTCAGACAACCACAGGGCTTCGTAAAATAATTGAAAACAACGGAAATACTGATGACATTATAGCTTTCTTAAATGAAAGAATGCTGCCGATAGATGATATTGAGGCAGAAACGTTAGCCCAGGAGCTTATCAAAAATCCGCCTGATATAGGCTATCTGACTATTTCAAATGCGCTTCAATAGCGACTTCAGTATACGCGTATTATTGAACAGGCCGGAAAAGTAAAGGGTATTCATAAAGTTCATTGACCGTGGGAAAACTAAAAAACAAAAAGAAAATAGAATTAGGAGATTGGCAGACTCCGCCGGATTTAGCACTAAAGGCTTGCCAAATCCTTTTGGAAGACGGCATACGTCCTGCCTCAATAATCGAACCAACCTGTGGCAGGGGTAGTTTTATATTTGCTGCTTTAGAAACTTTTCAGTTCGCCAAACACTGTTTCGGGCTTGATATATCGGATGAATATCTGGCCGAAACCATTAAAAAAATTCAGCCGTTTCAAAATCGCATTACTGCTTCAATAACTCAAGGTGATTTTTTTTCTTTTTCGTGGGAAAAACAAATAGCCTCAATGCCCGACCCTCTTCTTGTTATTGGAAATCCTCCCTGGGTAACAAATTCAGGCATTGGAAGCATTGGCGGCAGAAACCTTCCGAAAAAGTCAAATTTTCAGAATATGAAAGGATTAGATGCTGTTACAGGCAAGAGCAATTTTGACATATCGGAGTGGATGATAATCAGTATGTTAAACCACCTCAGGGGGCGAGATGCCTGCTTGGCAATGCTTTGCAAAACTACTGTTGCACGAAAAATATTGCTTCATGGCCGGAAAAACCAGATGCCTCTCGAATGGTGCAGTATATATAAAATAAATGCACAGCAGCATTTTGATGTTGCTGTTGATGCCTGTTTGTTTGTTGCCAAACTTGGTCGGAAAACTCCGGCGATTCATTGTAAAATTTATAGCGATTTAAATCATAATTCCTTTGAGCATCTTGCCGCTTTTGAAAAAAACCGTCTTATATCTGATATAGCGTTATATGAAAAATCCAAACACCTTGCAGCCGATAAAGATGAGCCTTTTAAATGGCGCTCAGGCATAAAACACGATTGCGCAAAAATTATGGAACTGCGGAAAGAAAATAATTGTTTCAGAAACGGACTTGGAGAAAAGGTCGAGTTGGAAGAGGAGTATCTGTTTCCAATGCTCAAAAGTTCTGATTTGGCAAATGGCGAAATCGCATCCATCAATCGCTATATGCTCGTACCGCAGCATTTTGTCGGTCAGCAAACAGGTATTATTAAACATAATTCACCTAAAACATGGAACTATCTGCAAAAACATTCAGACCGGTTAGACGGGAGAATAAGTGTTATATATCGGGGCAACCCGCAATTTTCAATTTTCGGTGTTGGCGATTATACTTTTACAGACTGGAAAATCGCCATCTCCGGTTTCTACAAAAATATACGATTTCGACTTATAAGCCCTTATGAAGACAAACCCGTTGTTTTTGACGATACTTGTTATTTCCTGAGTTGCAGGTCGAAGGAAGAAGCGATGGTTTTATATGAAATTTTATCTTCACAGGCAGCGGAAGAATTTTTCTCCGCCTACATTTGGTGGGATTCCAAACGGCCAATAACTTTGGAAATATTGAATATGCTCAGTCTCGTCAAACTTGCCGGTTTTTATGGGAAGAATGCTTTGATTGAAAATATTCGTCAGAATAAAGAATCTCATCAGTTGATAATGTTTTAAGTGTCCCCCCCCCCAAAAAAATCCGTGTTTTTTGCTTCAACAGAGCCTGCCCTGAGCGCAGCCGAATGGGACTATTCGTTTCATTGCTTTAAGCCTGCCCATAGTTTATCCTCGCGCAGGCGGGGAACCGCGATCGGGGGGCAAAGCCCCTTTAGGGGCAGAAAAAGGCAAACACTAAACCCTGTCAAAGTTTACTTTGGAGAGGGTTTTGTTTGAATTTTTTACAGTCCCGATTTTGTCGCGCTTTCCGGCGCAAATCCCCGTTATAGACAAGCTCTGCGGATAATTTGACATTGTAAGTTTTTTGCTGTAATTTTTAACCACAATCTTATATTTTCCCGTAAATAAAACTTTCCGAACGCTTGTCGGCCTTCCAGCTTTCTACACTGAAACCGTTTTTGTCCTTGTCGGTTATCAGGTTAGTGTTCGGCACAATCTCATCGAACAACTCTTTAAGCTGCTCATCACACAGCGACCAATCGATATCGGCTGAGAGCGGCGAAATTCCGGCTTCGCATTGCGGATTATACCTGCCGGAACAAAAATACTCAATTCGAGTTTCGCGGTCGAAGAAATTGCCGTGCGCAAAGCCTGGCGGGACCCAAATCCACTCATCATAATCATTGCTGTTTGCCGTCGGCATATCATAGCATATAATTTTCCCGAACGTCGGCGAGCCTTTGCGGACATCCAGAACCATATCGACCATTCTTCCGGATATTGTCCGGACAAGTTTGCCGATATAAGGATTCCACTGAAAATGCAGGCCGCGCACTGTGCCTTTCTTCGAGCAGCTTTCATTAGCCTGGACAAATTCAACTCCGCTCATAAAACTCAAAGCCGGATTTCCCTCGAAATCGCTTTTGCGGTAAATCTCCGTAAAATATCCCCTATGGTCGCCGAACCGTCCGAAGCGTATAACCTTTACCACCTCAATCGCCAGACTTTTAACTTCGATTATCTTCATTTATAATCCTTAATAACAAACGTAATAATCTTTATCTACTGTTCACCCGCTCTACTGCTCACCTGCTTTACTGTTCACCTGCTCTAATTTTTCGGCTTTGCCGAAAAATTGGGCGATACAGGATTCGAACCTGTGGCCTCACGGGTGTGATCCGTGCGCTCTAACCAGCTGAGCTAATCGCCCTTGTCGGCAATACCATTATTAAACCGTTTTTATGGGTTGATTGTCAAGCTTTTTAGGCGTTTGTGCCGATGCTGCTGTAAAAAGTCGGTTATTTTTCTCTCTTTTTCTTTTCGTCTTTTTTGTTATCATTTCCGTTATGTTCGATATGTTTGAATTTATCAAAGGCCGTCAGCTTTCGACTCGGCTGGTAATGCTCGCCGCCGCCGCCGGCCTTGTCGTTATCGGCATTATGATGATTTACGCATCCGGCAATCCAGCCGATTCGGACGGCCTCAGCGGCATCTCCGATATGTGGAAAAAGCAGGCCGCCTTTGCCGCAATCGGATTTGTCGGTTTTATCATCATAAATTCTTTCAGCTACAAAAAGCTCGGCCCGGCGAGTTTCTGGCTCTACACCATAATCATCATTCTGCTCGCCCTGCTGCTGCTCGATAAATTCGTTAATATCCCGTTCATTCCCGTAAAGAAAGGTTCACGCCGATGGATTCTTATCGGCTCGCTCTTCCAGTTCCAACCCTCCGAATTTTTCAAGCTCGTTTACATAATCGCGCTGAGCTGGCATCTGCGCTACCGCAGCAATTACCGTAATTTCTCGGCGTTAATCCCGCCTTTCATTTTGACGCTTCTGCCGATGGTTTTGATTTTGCTCGAACCGGATTTGGGAACGGTTCTTTTAATGATGCCCGTCTTTTTATCGATGCTCTTCATCGCCGGCGCAAAAACAAAACATCTTCTCGCAATCATCGCACTTGCCGTCCTCGTCTTTCCGCTCCTCTGGCTCGAAATGCACGATTATCAGCGTATGCGCATCAGCTCGGTGCTTTTGCAAAGTGACATCGACGGCAGCGAAAGCTGGTTCAAAACTCAGAGCCGCCAACATCCCTGGCTGGGCAAAATGCTCGGCGTAACACCTGAACGTCTTCGCAACTGGGACATCGGTGAAGGTTATCAGCTCACGCGTTCCAAGCTCGCAATCGCTTCCGGCGGACTCAGCGGTCAGGGCTACAGAAGCGGCCCGTTCATCAAATACAGATTCCTCCCCGACCGACATAATGATTTTATCTTCGCACTCGTCTGCCATCAGTGGGGTTTTGCCGGCGCCGTCCTCGTCATAGGCTTGTACGCTTTGCTGATTGTCTGCTGTCTCGAAATCGCCGCCGCAAGCTCTGACATCTTTGGCAGTTTCGTCGCTGCCGGAATCAGTATAATCTTTGCTATTCAGGTCCTCGTAAATATCAGTATGACGATTGGTATTATGCCGATTACCGGAATCACGCTGCCGTTCATAAGCTACGGCGGCTCAAGCCTGCTCGTCAATCTCCTCTCCGTCGGTTTAATCAATAATATCGCCAGAAGATAACTTAAACAGACCGTAATTTTCCTTTTCGCTCAATACCACCCACGCCCGCCAATCTTTTTTGTTAATCCTCACAGGTTTTATTTTCCTGACGTTTTTCAGCCATACCAAAACCGCGAATTTGCTGTCGCTTTTGAATTTCCAATACTCATCTTCGCCGAGTATTTTAACGTTAAATTCGGTCTTTATTTTAGCAATTTTCGCAGGCGTCAAATTTTTAAACTCCGCAAATGCCGACACTTTCGCAGCAGCGCACACCGGCCCGCTCGATTCTTTCAATAACAGCTTATCGCCGATAGCTATGCAATTAAAAGGAGGAACTGCCGTTTTTGTCAGCCGCAACTCTACGGTCTTGCTGCCATCGAGGATTTTGTCCAGATATTGCTTTTTCAAGATAACAAGATGTGTTTTCACCCGTTCTCCTGTCCATCTGCCGCAATTTAACCAAGAACGGAGAGGGCGGGATTCGATTTGCCCTCTTTTTGCAACCTTATCAAAAACCTATATTTAGCACTTAACTCCAACAAAAACAAAGAGTTAGAGTCTCTCGTTTCTTTACTGTCTTAAACTCTATTTCGAGAACAGTTTGAGGACAGTGAAAAAATACTGGCATCAGAAACGACAAGGTTATATTACCAGAAATTACTTGGGTTAGCAACATCTGGTTGGTAGTAGTTATGCCAGAACCTTTTCGAATGCATGTTCTCAAAACCATAAATCATTTTTACTTGTAGTTTTCAGTTTTGTGTCGAATAATTTGGCCTTCAACCATATAAATCACATCCTCGGCTATATTCGTAGCATGGTCGGCTATTCGCTCTAAATGACGAGAAGCAGAAAGTAAATGAATCAGTGATAGCATCTGCTCCGGATTTTTCACAATAGCATCCTGAATTTCTAAATACATCTGACGGTTCATTGCATCAATCGTATCATCACTTAAACAAACCTTTTGGGCAAGTCTAACATCAAGATTGACTAAAGCATCGAGGCTTTTTTTAAGCATAGTCTGTGCATGATGAGCCATCTTAACGAGGTCGAGCGAAATACTTACTTTGGGCTGACCTGCAAGGAAAACAGCTCTTTCTGCGATATTTACTGCTAAATCGCCTATACGCTCAAGGTCGTTGTTTATCTTCAAGACAGCAACGATAAAACGCAGGTCAACGGCTACCGGCTGATGCAGGGCAAGAATTTTCAGGCAGTCCTCTTCGATCTCGACTTCTGTGTTGTCGATATCGATATCATTGTCTATTATTTTTTGGGCCAGTACGGTATCACGACTCTCAATGGACAGCGTGGCCTCTCTTACGGAAGTTTCCACTATCGCCCCCAAAGCCAACAGTTTCTTTTTTAAGTTTTCGATTTCTCTTTGCAAATGCTTCGCCATTTTCAGCACCCTATCAATTTAGTTTAATATTTATTGTCATAAGAAGACGATAAAACGCATCTGATTTTTCCATCGCTCAAAGCGATTTTCCCGTCTTTGTTAGCAGCCAGACTTGCCTCGGAATAAGAGAAAGATGAAGGCAGTTCGTTAATCAATTCTATACGATTCCAGGGCAGAATTCTTATTCCTTTGGAGCCGATTCTGACATCCTTGGCGCTATTGACAGTCTTGCCAAAGTGATATGTCCGGCAGTCCAATCGGACATAAGACTGTGCCAATTCAAGAACCTCCCCGATGAGTAAATGATTGTGAGCTTCAGGATAATTTTTTACTGTTCGTATTTTCCAGATTTTCTTTTCTTTTTGTTCGGTCATTTTATCCAAACCTTCCTGTTATATAATCCTCTGTTTGTTTTTTTGAAGGGTTGCTGAATATTTTTGAAGTTATATCATATTCTATCAGTTCGCCGAGGCAGAAAAACGCAGTCTTGTCGCTTACCCTCGCCGCCTGCTGCATATTATGGGTTACTATTATTATAGTATAGTTTTGCTTTAACTGGTAAATCAAATCCTCAATTTTAGCTGTCGAAATAGGGTCTATGGCAGAGCAGGGTTCATCCAGCAAAATCACCTCAGGTTCGATTGCCAATGCTCTTGCGATGCAGAGCCGCTGCTGCTGGCCGCCGGATAATGCCAAAGCTGACTTTTTTAAATCGTCTTTGACCTCGTCCCAGAGAGCCGCTTTTTTTAGGCTGGTTTCAACGACTTCATCGAGGCTGCCTTTGTTATTTTCGCCGTATATCTTCAGGCCGTATGTAATATTTTCATATATTGACTTCGGAAACGGATTCGGCTTTTGGAATACCATTCCCACCTGCCTTCTCAGGTCGTTTATATCGACGTCTTTGTCGTGGATATTTTTGCCCTCATACTCAATTATACCGCTGCATCTGAAGTTCGGTATAAGGTCGTTTATCCTGTTAAGGCATCGCAAAAATGTACTTTTACCGCATCCGCTGGGCCCAATGACGGATGTAACCATCTTCGGGAGTATATCGATATCGATGCTTTTTAAAGCCATTTTATTCGCATAAAACGCTTCGAGTTCTCTTGCTTTTATAATCGGCTGTTCCATATTTTTACCATGTTTTCTTTTGATAACGATGTCTTAATATTATTGCCAGTGCATTCATTGCCAATGTCAAAAACAGCAGCACTAAGATTCCCGCGGCTGCGTTTTCGTGGAACCCTTTTTGCGGTCTGGATATCCAATTGAATATCTGGATGGGCAGTGCTGTGAATGGGTCGAGCAGGCCTCGCAGGGAAAAACTAATACCGGTTAAATCGGAAGAGGAAATCGGACTCTGGGGTAAAAATGCGATGTAAGTAAGAGCTCCTATGGTAATAAGGGGAGCAGTCTCGCCAATAGCTCTGGACATAGCCAATATAACTCCTGTCAGGATATTTCCGAAAGCTGCCGGCAATACCTGATGACGAACGGTCTGCCATTTTGTAGCTCCCAATGCGAAAGAGCCTTCTCTGACGGAGGATGGCACAGCCCTGAGAGCTTCTCTGGTGGACATTATAATAACCGGCAGTATCAGCAAAGCCAGTGTAAGTGCGCCCGCAAGAACACTTCTGCCGAGATGCATATATCGCACAAAAAGCCCCAGTCCCAAAAGCCCATAGATTATCGAAGGCACCCCGCCCAGATTTGCAATATTGAGCTCTATAAAATTTGTCAGACGGTTTTTTCGAGCGTATTCTTCCAAATAAACTCCCGCACCGATGCCTACCGGCAGAGCAAAAATGGCCGTAACAGCCATTAGCCAGATTGTTCCTACCCACGCCGAAAGGATTCCTGCTTCCTGGGGTTTGCGCGACGGAAAATTCAAAAAGAAACTTTTGTTTAATCTGCCGAAACCGTCAATGAGTACATCCGTCAACAGAACGCAAAGTAAAATAAGTCCTGCGAATGTGCAGAAGATGCCGAAAATTCTGAAGAGGGCATTCATTCTTTTGTTCCATGTTTTTCTATTCATAGATCTCCTGGAATCGCTTCTTCAGTTTAAAACTGACCGCGTTAAGAATGAATGTGATGATAAATAAACTCATACCGCAGGCAAATATTGTCCGATATTCGATAGTGCCGTGCGGTGTATCGCCTAAACTTACCTGCACAATAAAGGCGGTAATGGTTTCGACCGGGACAAGGGGATTTAATGTAAGGCGCGGCTGCTGACCGGCTGCTATTGCCACTATCATAGTTTCGCCGATAGCACGGGAGATACCCAATATAAACGCCGCTGTTATTCCGGACAGGGCGGCGGGTACTACAATTTTTGTCGACACCTGAAGCTTGGTTGACCCCAGTGCAAAAGCTCCTTCACGCAAGCCCATCGGAACAGCACGCATCGCGTCTTCGCTGAGGGAGCAAACAAGCGGGATTATCATTATGCCCATAACTATTCCGCTTGACAATGCATTCATACCGCTGATATTGGGTATAAATGTTTTCAGCAGAGGTGTTAAAAAAAACAACGCGAAATAGCCGTAAACAATTGTTGGAACTGCCGCCAATACCTCTATTGCAGGTTTTAAAGAATTTCTTAACCTCAATGAGGCATACTCGCTTAAAAAAATTGCGCTGACAAGACCAACGGGAACAGCCACCAACAGTGCTATCGCTGTCGTAAGAAACGTGCCGCTCAGCAGCGGCAGTATCCCGAAATGCTTCTTCACAAAAAGCGGTGTCCATTGCGTATCGGTCAGGAAATCAATAATAGAAACCTCTTTGAAAAATGCGACAGTCTCCGAGGCAAGCACAAGGATTATCCCGATAGTCGTAAAAACTGACAAGAGGCTGCAAAGCAACAGCAGCCTCTCTATCAGCATCTCTTTAATCTTTATAATAAGTTTTCTGCGTTTCATAATCTGTTATAGCGGGGAATTACTTTGTCATTTTTTCTCCGACTTGCCAATATTGCTTACTGCCTTCCGGACTTTCCCCAGCGAGTTTTTATACATTTCATTAGGCAGAGGAATATAGCCGACCTCTTTTGAAAGTTCTGGTGTGTGCTTTATATAGAATTCGACAAAATCCCTAACCTCGTTTTTCGCAAGCGACTTGGCGCTGACATATATAAATATTGGTCTTGAAAGCGGCCTGTATGTGCCCTCACGGACGGTTCCTTGCGAGGGAGTAATTGCCCCCTTGCCATTCGAGTCATCGCCGTCATCGATAGGCACTATCTTGAGTTTGTCGGCATTCTGTTCATAATAAGCAAGCCCGAAATAACCAAGTGCTGCCGTATCAGATGCTATGCCCTGAACAAGGACGTTATCGTCTTCGCTGGCCGTAAAATCGCCTCTGCTTGCGCCGGATTTGCCGCAGATTACCTCGGTAAAGTAATCGAATGTGCCTGAATCGGTGCCGGGGCCGAAAAGTCTGATTTCCTTATCAGGAAAACCCGCACGAACCTGACTCCATTTCGTTATGACGCCTTGTGCATTCGGCTCCCATATTTTCTTCAACTCCGCTGTAGTCAAAAAGTCCACCCATTTATTTTCGGGATTTACCATAACTGCAAGCCCATCGTAAGCAATCGCAAGCTCGATATACTCAATGCCATTCTTTTTGCATAGGTCGGATTCTTTTGATTTTATAGGTCTGGATGCATCGCTTATATCTGTTTCGCCGGTGGCAAATCTCTTAAAACCGCCGCCTGTGCCGGAAATTCCGACTACGACTTTTACATCACGGTACAGTTTCTGGAATTCCTCAGCAACCGCCTCGGTTATCGGGTAAACGGTGCTTGAGCCGTCTATCTCAATTATCTTTGCTTTTTCTGCTGCCGCAAGCTTTCCGGCAAGCACAAACGTCATCATCATCAATCCGCATAAAATCGTTTTTTTCATTTTTTGTTCTCCTTATGTTAATAATATATGTTGTAATTGTTAGAATCCTGTTAAGACAATGTTAGTATTTGTTTAAAATTTGAACATTAAATCAGCCATCAGCCTGCGATATTTGTCTTCCGTGGGGCCTTTTTCGCTGAGGAAATAGGTAAGCCCGGCCTGAATATTTTTGGTCAACTGGTATTTACCTGAAAAGCAGTGGCCTTTGCCGTCTGTTCCGCCGCCGATGAAGTCGGAGTCGGTTAAAACGCCGATAGTAGCGTCTTTTTCAATTTTTCGGTAGTTGTATCCCAATTGCCACGAACCGGGGTCTTTAGCCTTGTTGAAGTTTACTCCAATCAGCCAGCCGGTATCTTCGGATGTTACCGCGGCGGTATTTTTGATAAAGCTGCCGTAAACATTTGAGGGCTTATCGGCAAGTTTGAATCCGTATTCGCCGAATGCCTCGAAAACTTTATATGCACCGGCATATTTGTACGGGCTTGCCGTTGTGCCTGAGCCGGTCATCGTATTGCCGAACTTGCTTGCGCCTGAGCCGGAAGACTTGTATAAGCCTTCCTTGCCTTCGAGGTTGCCGAAGATGTAGTAGCTTAATCCGCCCAGCATATAATTTTTGTTTTCAAAAGTATGCTTTGCATAGCCCTGAATTCCCCAAACGGATGCTGCGCCGGCCGAGCCTGTATCAGGCTTGAGCCAAAATCCGCCGCCGTTGATATACAGGGTGTTGTTTTCACTGCCCAGTGGCATAGAATATTTTGCCGCGATACCTTCAGGCGTTACATCGCCGTCCCAAATAAGCTGATTTTTGCCGGCTGTGTAAAACGGGTTCGGCATTTTACCGCCGTAAACATTCAGTCGTTCCACAGATTGAGGATGCCAGTCGAAATACGCCAAATCCAGCCAGACGTCTTTTGAAGAAAAACCGTTTTCAAGTGTTTGATTCGCTGATGATGGGTCTGACGAGCCGGTGGCAAATCTAAATCCCAAATCCCATTCTTCATTAATATTTACGCTTAGTCCTAATCTTGCGCGGATACGGTTGCGGTTTGTGCCGTGCTGGTCTTTGCCGCTGCTTTGGGAATTTATAGTTTCGTGACGATATCTTAAATCGCCGCTTAACTTGATTTTTTCCGCCCATTTAAGACTATTGGGCACGGCATCCGCCTGCCTTGCCTCGACCATTTGTGAGATTTTTTCGTTAATTTGCTTGTCCTGATTTTCCCGCGATGTTTCGAGCTGCTCAAGCCTTTGCTGCATTTGCCGCATCTGCTCCTTAAGTTCGCTCATTTCATCGGCTCTTGCGCCTCCTGTCAAAACAAGAGTGAATAAGCAAATTGCCAATACGATTGTCTTTCTCATTTTGTACCTCCATAAAAATAATATTTGTAAATTCATTCTTCGGGGCGGCCCCGAACGATTTATCTGCTGTAAGGATATTTCAGAAAAATTAGGTGTGTATGAGAGTAGTGTTAGAATTTTGTTTATGGTAAGAAATTTGTTTCAGCCGGTGATTTCCCAGATTTCCGAACTAATCTTAATAGTGAACGGAAGAATTTGACGAGCCGCAGTAAAAAGTAAATTGTTCCGATTAAGCATAAAATGTCGGTGATTAGCCAGTTCATTTGTGTTCTCCTGAATAATAAATTCAACGGCTGAATTTATTATTAATTTCCGGAAAAATTCTTATATGCCTCAATCTTGCTTTCCCACTTGTGTGAATCTATACTGCCGCATATATCGATGTCCCAGTCCCAGAAATCCCGCCATAGTTTCCAAATGGATATTAAAATTTTCATATAACTCCCGTAATATTGTTATTCTTTACGTATAAAAAGCATATGCAGTTGATGTTAGGAGTGCACGAGAACAGAGTTAGAATTCTGTTAAAATGCCGGGTTTTATCAGCAGATAAGAGTTAAGGCTTGATATTTCAGTTAGCAGGCAAATATATAGCGAATACACTGCCGTTGCCGAGCGAGCTTTCGACCGTAACATTTCCGCCGTGGACGCTCGATATGTGTTTTACGATTGCGAGTCCTAACCCCGTTCCGCCCAGTTTTCTGCTGCGGGCTTTATCGGCGACGTAAAATCGCTCGAATATGCGGGAAAGATGCTGCCTTTCTATTCCGCAGCCCTGGTCGATGACTTTGATAGCAATCTCATTCGGCATTTTTTGAGTATTTACTATTACAGTGCTGTTTTGGGGGCTGTACTTGACGGCGTTGTCTATAAGATTTATGACGGCCTGTTCTATAAGTGCGGAATTAATCCTTGCTGTGATATTTTCATCGCAAATAAGTTCAACAGCTATATTCTTTTGTTCCGCTTTGACTTTAGACAGTTCAACAGCGGAGACAAGCACAGGCTTTAAATGCCGTTCCTCGAAAGACAATTTTCTTTTCTCGTCGTCTTCTTCGAGCCGCGAAAGGGCCAGCAGGTCGTTAATTATTGCATCGAGCCTTTCGGAGTGTTTGGCGATAATATTCAAAAAACGCTGAATTTGGACAGGGTCTTTTACCCCTCCCCCAAGAAGTGTTTCAACAAAACCTTTGATTGATGTTATCGGCGTCTTTAATTCGTGGGAAACGTTGGCTACAAAATCACGTCTGACTTCTTCCAGTTGGCGGATTCTCGTAATGTCGTGCAGGACGATTACGGCTCCCATTTTCTGTCCTTTACTGTCGGCCAGAACAGATCCCTGCATATGCAAAAAATAACCGCCATTATTTGCCAGTGAAATATCGGCTTCGGCAGGCTGTTTTTCGGTAAGAGTATTTTTTACAAATTCGATAAATTGCGGGTTTCGAATAACCTCTTCTACGGTTTTCCCGTATGCAGCTGTTTTATCGATTTTGAGAAGCTTAGCTGCAGCGTCATTGATGCTGACAATATGCCCGTCATAGTCAATCGCCAAAACCCCTTCAATCATACTTGAAAGAATTGCCTGCGTCTCGCTTTTATCCTTTGTTATTATGTCGATTCGGTCGGCCAGTTGCCGGGCCATTTCATTTAGTGTCTTTGTAAGTTCCGCCAACTCGGTCGTATCTGGTATTGACAGTCTTCGGTTAAAATCGCCTGCCGCGAAACCGCGAGCCGTTTCCGTCATTTGCTCTATTGGACGAGCCAGTCGCTTTGCGAGGGCCCAGCTTATTGCCGCAGCGCAGGCCGCTATGACTATACCTGCCCAAAGAATTTTTCTACGCAGCGAGGCCAATTCATTATCAATCATTGTTACAGAAACAGCATTTCTGGCAACGGCAATGATTTTGTCGTCCTGCCGTATAGGAATCGCCAGATACATCATATTTTTGCCGAGCGTACCGCTGAATCTGACAGCCATACCCGAAACTTCTTTCATCGCCGTTTTGAATTCGGGCCTGTCGCTGTGGTCTGTCATTGCAGCCGGATTTTCATCGGAATCGCCGACTACCTGACCATTTGGCAGAATAATGGTAATGCGAGATGCGCCTGCTGCGCCGAGAGATTTGCAAACCTTGTCAATTTCGGAAAAGCTGCCGGATTTTATCATAGGCTCGATTTGATATTTGACAATCTGTGCCCGTATATTAAGCTCGTTTGCAATTTGATTATAATAAAATGTGCGGAAAAAATGCGATGTATATAATATGACCGCCAAAAGTACAGCAGCGATGATAATCAAAAAAACAGGGTAAAGATGCCAGATTAATCTTTTTTTGCCCATAGATTAGTCTCTAAACCGATATCCGACGCCTCTGACGGTTTCTATATATTTGCCGCAGGGCCCGAGTTTTTTACGCAGCGATACCATCTGGACATCGACCGCCCGGTCGGTAACAAGGTAATCTTCGCCGCGGATGGAATCGACAATTTGATACCGCGTAAAAACCAGCCCCGGCCTTTTCGCCAATGTATAGAGAATGCTGAATTCTGTAAAAGTAAGCTCGACAGGTTTATTTTTTATAAGGACTTCGTGACGTGCGGGGTCTATGATTAATTCGTGGATTTTTACAGGCGACTTTTCCAAATCGCGGACGATATTTTTTTGCAGATTCCTTCTTACTCTTGCGACTAACACTTTCGGGCTAAACGGCTTTGTAATATAGTCCTGAGCTCCCAGCTCCAAACCTGTTATGATGTCGGATTCCTCACTTTTGGCTGTGAGCATTATTATGGGTATATTTTCCGTCTTGGTGTCGCTTTTCAGCTTTTTACAGACTTCCAGTCCGTCGATGCCGGGCAGCATAAGGTCTAAAATAATCAGGGCAGGTAATTTTGTCCGGGCTTTTTTGAGGGCTTCTTCGCCGGTAGTTGCGGTATCAATTTTATAGCCGTTTTTTTCAAGATTGAACCGCAGCAATTCAAGCACGTCTTCCTCGTCATCCACGATTAGGATATTTTCTTTCGCCATAAAAGACCTCTATTTTATGTTATTCCTGACCCTAATATTATTTTATATGTGTTAGTATGTCATTAATATTGTATTAGGGTTTTGTTAATTTTTCAGGTTTTAATGTATCGAAGTAGAACTACGTGTCAACAATGCATTATCCGGAATAGAAAACGGTGTCAAAAACGTTCTTGTGCGGCGGTCAAAACTTACTTCTTTTTTGCCTAAATTCCGCCTTCAAATTCCCGCACCAGCGATTCATCAGTTAAAATCACGTTAACCGCAAGACGATAAACGAAACGAGCAGCGCAACCGTAACCGCGCGACGTTTTTATAACCTCTTTGAAGTCAAAGAGTTATAAAAACTTAATAATTCTTCTAAAATTATGTTTGACGCATTTATGAAACCGCATTATCATGATGAATTACCCAGCGGACGAGTATGTCGCTATGATGGACGGCTCGACCGCTTATTTTTGCTCTTTTAAAAGTTAAAACAGTTGTACCATACACAGCAGCGAAAGTGTTGCTCTATCTAACCGCTATGCAGCGGCGATAGATGCATAATTTTATGGTGTTTGACCCGAAAGGGTCGAATTCAACACTTTCGGTGCATAACGATTGTTGTTGAGCTTTAAAAAACAATTCCTGTTTTAATTAGCAGAAATTGATAGATCAACTTGAAGAGTTTGATCCTGGCTCAGAACGAACGCTGGCGGCGTGGCTAAGACATGCAAGTCGA
>CAYUYR010000023.1:0-24464 GCA_964449435.1 uncultured Planctomycetaceae bacterium
TCATATATCGGCTCGCATTAACCCAAAAGTTGAGGTTTTGGGATAGGTTCTAGTTTGGATGCAAAAATCCAAAAAGAGCCTTTACTACAAGATATATTAAAGGAGGTAGGAGTTGCCACTCAAGAATCAGAAAGAATAGAAGCGGAGAAGATATTGAAAAATAAAATATACATCCCGCTATACGAAGAGAGAGAAAAAAGGAAATTAATTGTATATATCGCAAAAATAGGGAGCCAAAGATCAAACATCGGGTCAGATGACATAGCTCCTATTGGTAGCATGTTGGCTAACTGTGGTTGTGTTGAAAATTTAGATTTGATGATACATAGCCCAGGAGGTTCAGGTGTTACGGCAGAAAAAATAGTCGAAATGTGCAGATGTTATACCAAAAAGGAATTTCGAGTAATCGTGCCTAATATGGCAAAAAGTGCTGCGACAATTATTGCGCTTGGGGCGGATAAAATTGTAATGGGCTACTGTTCTGAATTAGGCCCGATTGATGCCCAAAAATTCATTAATATTGGCGGAATTACTCAGCAACTATCTGCTCAATCTTTTATTAGCGCTAGAGATAATTTGTTAAAGGAATTAAACAGGGCAAAGTCAAAGGGCAAAGAGTACATTGGATACTTGCAACAATTATCATCTTCTACCGTTGAGCCAGCCTTTATTGAAGAATGTAAACGCGAATTAAATTTTGCTATTGATTTAGTGAAAAAATGGCTTCCACAATATATGCTAAAAAATAAAAATCCTAAATGGACTTCCACAAAATTAAAACGGAGAGCTACGGCTATAGCAAAAAATTTGTCTTCTGCTGATAAAAGGTTTGCTCATGGAAGAATGATAGGTCCGCAAGAGTGCGAAGATTTGGGACTTAATATTCAACCATTAGCAAAAGAAGAATCCTCGTGGAGTGTTCTATGGGAAATATATTTACGGGCTGAAATATTTCTAATGGTTAACAGTAATCCACAACAACAAGCCGTAAAACTATTTTTTGATAATCAGAATTATTTAATAGCTTGCTAAAATCTATAATAATTAATACCACTTATAATAGATGGGGGGTTAGAGTCTGATATTTCTTGTCTTTGTTTGGTTAACTCCTGGATTATTCGAACTTCATTTGTCTCTTTTTCGAAAGAAGTAAACTCATCCTCGTGTAAAGAGATTATTGAAGACGGATTTTTCAGTTTATTTATAATGCCTGACCTCATAATTTACAGTATAGCTATTTTATCGGAAAAGTCAAAGAAGCTCCTTTAATTTTAAGAAGATTGTTTTCTTTCGCTGTAAAAAAATTCAGTTATTCATACCTAACTTCTTTATTAGCAGGGTGTTAAGTTTTGTTGCAAACGGGGCTACGTTGTGGTAAGGTAATTTAGAATATGGCTAAAAAGGCACAGGTAAATCTTGAGAAATGCAAAGGGTGCGATTTGTGCATCGGCGTCTGTCCGACAGGTGCGATTCACAAAAGCGGCACAAGCAATAAAAAAGGATATAATTACGTCGAAATAGATTTCGAGAAATGTACCGGCTGCGGGGCCTGCTATATAATCTGTCCCGACTGCTGCTTTGTAATAGTCGAGACCACAGGGTCTTCAAGATA
The DNA here is from genome assembly GCA_964449435.1 of uncultured Planctomycetaceae bacterium. Lineage (GTDB taxonomy): Bacteria > Planctomycetota > Phycisphaerae > Sedimentisphaerales > UBA12454 > UBA12454. The sequence goes on from CAYUYR010000023.1 coordinate 1,613, forward strand.
AATAAATGGCTGAAAATAACGATATAGGTTCGGATACCAAACGGGTATTAATGAAAGGCAATGAGGCCGTCGGCGAAGCCGCCATTAAGGCTGGCTGCCTCTGCTATTTCGCATACCCAATAACTCCGCAGACTGAAACGCCTGAATATCTTGCAAAAAGAATGGAAGAGGAAAACCTGATTTTCCTGCAGGCGGAAAGCGAAGTGGCGGCGATAAATATGGTGTTCGGCGCCTCGGCCGCCGGGGCAAGAGTTATGACTTCATCGTCTTCGCCGGGAATCAGCCTTAAACAGGAGGGCATAAGCTATATAGCGGGGGGCGAACTGCCTTGCGTGATAATCAATGTCGTTCGTGGCGGGCCGGGACTGGGCAATATCGAGGCGGCACAGGCGGATTATTTCCAGTCCACCCGCGGCGGCGGACACGGCGATTATAGATGTATCGTACTTGCACCTAATTCCGTTCAGGAATGCTATGATATGGTTATGAACGCTTTTGACCTCGCCGATTATTATAGAGTTCCTGTGATTATCCAGAGCGACGGTATTATCGGCCAGCTTGTCGAACCGTTCAATATGCATCCGTATGAGCCGATGTTCAAGAAATTTCCGCCCAAAAACTGGGCGCTTACCGGATGTGCGGGAAGAAAACCAAACGTTATCAGGACGCTGTATCTGAATCCGCCAAACGGTCTTGAAATGCACAACAGGAAACTCGAAGAAAGATACAAAAAAATCCATTCGGAACTGCGATGGAGCGAAACATATAACTGCGACGATGCAGAGATTGTCGTTGTGGCATACGGCGCTGCCAGCCGAATCGCAAAATCTGCGATTAAACAACATAACAGCAACGGCGTAAAGGTCGGCCTGTTTCGGCTAAAAACGCTTTGGCCCTGGCCGGATGTCGAACTTGTCGAAATAGCGAAGAAAAATAAAGGCGCTAAATTCCTTGTTATCGAAATGAGTATGGGGCAGATGCTCGAAGATGTGCTGCTGTCGCTAATGGACGTTGTACCGAAAAAAGACATTCTATTCTACGGTATGGGCGGTGGATGGAATCCTACGCCGGACGGAGTTTACGAAAAAATCAGCGAGATAACCAAAAAATGAATATAATAAAAACACAGCCGAAGTCGATTACGACCGACTCGACGAAATACTGTCCGGGATGCGGGCACGGAATCATACTGCGGCTCATCGGCGAGGTTGTCGATGAACTGGGCATAAGAGAAAGAATGATTCTGACCGCTCCGGTAGGATGCGCGGTTGTGATTTACGATTATATGTTCTGCGATGTTGTCGAATGCGCACACGGCAGGGCGCCGGCGGTCGGAACGGCCATAAAACGGGTGCATCCGGATAAGTTCATTTTGATTTATCAGGGCGACGGAGATTTAGCGGCAATCGGGACGGCGGAAATCATCCACGCGGCAAATCGCGGTGAAAATATGTCCGTCATTTTTGTCAATAATGCTACTTACGGAATGACGGGCGGACAAATGGCGCCGACGACGCTAATCGGACAAAAGACCACGACCAGTCCGTCCGGCAGAACGATTAAAGGGATGGGAAAACCGATAAGGGTTTGTGAACTGCTGGCGACGCTCGAAGAGACAAAATATCTCGAAAGGACGAGCGTACATTCGGTCAGAAATATAAACAAGACAAAGGCGGCAATCAGAAAAGTTTTCCAAAACCAGCTCAACGGTATCGGTTTTTCATTAGTCGAGATACTTTCGATGTGTCCGGTCGGGTGGAAACTTCCGCCGACAGAAGCTGTTCAGTTTATCGAAGAACAGATGCTCGGCTACTTCCCGTTAGGAGTATATAAGGACACCGAATAAACCGCGGATTACGCAGATGACGCGGATTTTTAAAAAATATGAATGCAACCAAAGATAAACTTGTTCACAGCGATTTGACAGGGAAAGTTATTGGCGCTGCTATGGAAGTTCATAGTATTCTTGGGACAGGTTTTTGGGAAAATGTATATGAAGAAGCTCTTGCTATTGAATTTAGTATAAGAAAAATACCGTTTGAAAGGCAAAAAATATTTGACATCTTATATAAAGGAGCATTTGCAAAGGAATTTATTTGCGATTTTGTTGTTGGCGGTTTAGTCATCGTGGAATTAAAAGCCATAAAAAATATTGCTGAAGTCGAACAGGCTCAATTATTGAATTACCTAAAAACCAGCGGCCTTGAAGTGGGGCTTTTGCTGAATTTTGGTGCAAAGTCTCTTGAATATAAAAGAATGATATTTAGTAATCCGCGTAATCCGTGAAATCTGTGGTTAAAATATGCTTGATAAGGAGATAAATATATTAATAGCCGGGTTCGGGGGGCAGGGCGTAATTCTGGCCGGCAATGTTCTTGCATACGCCTGCATCGACGCGGGCAAAAACGTCTGCGCTATGGCGTCCTACGGCGCGGAAGTTCGCGGCGGAACGGCAAAGGCGCTTATATCCATCTCTGACCACGAAATAGATTCGCCGATAATCGAGCGGCCGAACCTGGCAATCATAATGAACGCGCCGTCGTTTATAAAATATATAGATACAATTCAGCCGGGCTCGCCGGTGATTGTAAACTCATCGCTGATAGATATGGATATAGCTCCGAAAACCAAACACGATATTGTTAAAATTGACGCGACAAATTTCGCGATAAGAATGGGAAATATCAAGGTTGCAAATATCGTAATGCTCGGAGCTATGATAAAAAAGACAGGCATTCTTGAACCGCAATCCGTCACAAATGGGATGAAACGTGCGTTTTATAAGGGGAAAAAAGGTCTGTACTATATCAATGAGAGCGCTTTCAGAGCCGGCTGCGATATGATAGCTTGATTACAAAGGCGTTTATTCTTGACAAATAGTTCCATAAATCATAGAGTAAATGCTTTCGGGCGATTAGCTCAGTTGGCTAGAGCGCCTGCCTTACAAGCAGGAAGTCACAGGTTCAAGTCCTGTATCGCCCATTTTTCGACAGGGTCGAAAAATAGAGCCCCGATTTATCGGAGCGGTCAACTGTTCTCCTGTTCAACTGTTCAAAAATAATATGGACTTAATTAATTTAATCAAATCCCGTCGCAGTATCAGGCGTTTCAGTCAGGAAAAACTGGACAAAAGTTTATTGATTGAGTTTGTCGAAACCGCCCGATGCGCTCCTGCCGGCGCGAATATCCAGTCGCTCGAATATATAATTGCCGATGAGCCTCAAATCTGCGAAAAACTCTTTGCTTGCCTCGCATGGGCAGGGCACGTAAAGCCAAAGAGAAATCCCGCCCCCAATCAGCGACCTGTTGCTTACATTGTTGTACTTTCCGATACTGATATTAAGAAAAACGCCGCTGTCGATGCGGCCGCGGCTATTGAAAATATCCTCCTCGCCGCCGCCGGAATGGGTGTCGGCTCCTGCTGGCTCGGCCTGGTCGACAGGGAAAAAATATCGCGGATTTTCAATATCGCCCCAAAATACTATATTGATTCGGTGGTGGCTCTGGGCAGGCCCGCTGAAAAACCCGTTATGGAAGACGCAAAAACAGAAGATACGAAATATTATCTCGATGAAAAAGACGTGCTTCACGTGCCCAAAAGAGAGCTGAAAAAAATCCTCCATTTCAACGCCTTCGGCGGCAAATAAATCAGCCACAGAGGAAAAGTTTATTTATAGCCACAGAGTTCACAGAGGACACAGAGAAATAAGAAATTTATTGTTTTATAAGTTCAGGTTTGGTAGGATTTGGTTATACATTTTGAAGGAACGAATAGTGCGGTCGTTTTATCCTGACATTTAAGGAGATAACAATGGCTTATTCATTTATCGATTTGGCAGAAGACGTCCTAAAATCTGAAAAGATACCTTTGACTGTACCGCAGATTTGGGAAATAGCCAAGCGGTCTCCTTTTATTTCTAAACTCAAAACCAAAGGAAAAACACCTTGGGCATCTCTTGGGGCAAGAGTCTATGTTGATGTAAGAGATAATCCTCAATCTAAATTTATTCAAGTAGGGATGCGGCCTGCCCGGTTTTTCTTAAAGTCGAGAAAATCCGAGTTGTCTGATTTGCTAATTCAGAAACTTGAAATTGCAGAGGCTAAGAAAAGATCCCCAGATACTATGTATAACGAACGTGATCTTCATCCATTACTTGTCTATTTTGTCTATGCAAATCCAACATTTTCTCGTGGGCGTAAAATTTTTACTAAAACAATATTTCATGAGTCGTCACGAAAGAAGGGGTTTAATGAGTGGTTGCACCCGGACTTAGTTGGAATTTATCTTCCAATTGATGATTGGAAACAGGATGTAATAGAGTTTAATCGTTTGTTAGACAATAATTCCATAAGACTTTTCTCGTTTGAAATCAAAAAAAGTCTGACCAAAGGAAATTACAGAGAGTCATTTTTTCAGGCTGTGTCTAATTCCTCATGGGCACACGAAGGTTATCTCGTGGCTGCTGATATCACCCAAGATGATGATTTAATGGCTGAACTTGAGCGATTATCTGTCTCATTTGGTATAGGAATTATTTATCTGAAGTTGAGGGATTTTGACTCATCGTGTGTATTATTTCCTGCGAAAGCGAAACAGATATTGGATTGGGAGACAATCAATAAGCTTTGCGATCAAAACCGAGACTTTGAGAAATTTATACAAGATGTAAAAATCGATTTTGAGTCTAAACGAGTTCATAATTCAGAGTATGACGCTATTGTCAAAGACCCAATTAAGTACATAGAAGATAAGCTCAGAATCGAGCAAGAGGAATAGGAGAATAAACTATTGTTGCGTGGTTTCTACTGTTGATTAAACACTCCATTTCTAAATTGATTCGTGAAGATTTGTGTTTATTCGTGGTTCTATTTTCACTTCTTGCCAATTAGTATCGACTTTGTATAATCTTTTATAAATAGCCTCTGTGTTCTCTGTGAACTCTGTGGCTATAATAGAAAAAAATAGCTCTGTGGCTGAATTTAAGGAAGTTATAAATGGCAAAGTCGTTGAATAAAAAGGTCGTTCTCGCCTACAGCGGCGGGCTCGATACGAGTGTAATCCTGCCGTGGCTCAAGGAAAACTACGGCTACGATGTTATAGCGTTTGCCGCCGACCTCGGTCAAGCCGAAGAGTTGGCCGGAATAAAGAAAAAGGCCCTTGCCTCCGGCGCGGTAAAGTGCATCGTAAAAGACCTGCGCAAAGAATTCGTTACCGAATATCTGTGGCCGATGCTCAAAAGCGGGGCGATTTACGAAAACGGCTATCTGCTCGGCACGAGCATCGCACGGCCGCTGATTGCAAAACATCAGGTTTTGGTCGCACAGGCCGAAGGCGCAGTCGGCGTCGCTCACGGCGCAACCGGCAAAGGCAACGACCAGGTGCGATTCGAGCTTACGTATATGGCACTCGCTCCGAAACTGAAAATCATCGCGCCGTGGAAGGACCCGAAGTTTGAATTAACGAGCCGTGAGGCGGCGCTCGAATACGCCAAAAAGCATAAAGTTCCCATCGAGCAGAGCGTAAAGAAAATTTATTCCCGCGACCGCAACCTTTGGCACATCAGCCACGAAGGCGCCGAGCTCGAAGACCCTGCGAACGAGCCGAAAGAACGTCTGTTCGTTCTTTCGAATCCCGTTTCCAAAGCGCCGAACAAGCCGCAATATGTTACAATCGGTTTTTCGAAGGGTATTCCCGTTGCGCTCAACGGCAAAAAAATCGACGGCGTAAAAATTATTGAACAACTGAACAAAATCGGCGGCAAGCATGCTGTCGGCCAGGCTGATGTTGTTGAAAATCGTCTCGTCGGCATCAAATCACGAGGCGTTTATGAAACGCCCGGCGGGACTATCCTCGTCGAAGCTCATAAGGCGTTGGAAACCTTAACTCTCGACCGTGAAACGCTGCATTATAAACAGCAAATCGCGTTAAAATACGCCGAGCTTGTGTATAACGGCCAGTGGTTCTGCCAGCTTCGCCACGCTTTAGATGCGTTTGTCGATATAACGCAGCGGAACGTAACCGGCACGGTAAAAATGAAACTTTATAAAGGCCGATGCACGCCGGCAGGAATCAAAAGCCCGAAAAGTCTATACAGTACGAAAATGGCAAGCTTCACGATGGGCGATGAGTATAATCCGGCGGATGCGACAGGTTTTATCCGCCTGTTCGGTTTGCAAATGAAAGTCGCCGGAGCGGTTAATACAAGGTTGCGTTAAACGGCTTGGGTCGCGAAGCTCGTAACGGTTGCGTTTAACGTCCGGCGTATTTGTACGTAACCGTATGACGTTATACGAAACGAGCGTCGTAACCGTAACCGCAAAACGATTTTTTAAATCTGTGATAAAAAGATATGACTATTATTCCAGAATGGCTGACAATATCTTTTCTCTTCGCTATCGGCGCCTGTGTCGGTAGTTTTCTAAATGTTGTGATTTACAGACTGCCGAAAGATTTATCGCTTATCCATCCCGGCTCCGGCTGTCCGGCCTGCAAAGCTCCGATTGCTTTTTACGATAACATTCCGCTCCTGTCGTGGCTGATTTTGCTCGGCAGATGCCGAAAGTGCAAAGCGAAAATCTCACCTCGATATTTTATTATCGAATTGCTGACGGCATTATTGTTTGTCGTTCTCTACTGGATTTATTTTCAAACGTCTTTGAGGAGAGGCACAAGCGGATTCTTCGAAGGCGGATATCTTTTTTATCTTGTGCACATTATTATGCTGGCCGCTTTCATAGCGGCCTCGGCGATTGACCTCGAATTATCCGTAATACCGCTTTCGATATGCTGGTTCGTAACGGCTGTCGGTTTTGTCGGCTCTGCGATTACCGGATTTGTTTATGCTCCGGAAGTTATTCGGGGTTATGACCTTTTTCCGACGGCCTCGGCAAAAATAGCTGTTTTGGCCGCCGGCGCTCTTGCAGGACTGATTATTTCAATTTTTTTGCTTCTGACAGGTTTAATAAAAACCAGCTATCCGGATGAGAAACAAGAGACAGAAACAACTGAATCCGAACAGCCGGAAAACTACGAACACCGTCTTGAAATGTTAAAAGAGGTAATTTACTTATTGCCGATAATTTTGGGTGCTTTTGCTGCTTTTAAAATTTATAAAACTGTACCTCGATTTGCCGATTGGTGGATAGATTTTTCGCAAGTGCCTGTCATCGCAGGGCTTTTCGGCAGCTTATGGGGTTATTTAATCGGCTGTGCGGTCGTCTGGATAACGAGAATTTTAGGTACTTTTGCCTTTGGCAAGGAGGCGATGGGGCTTGGCGATGTCCATCTTATGGGTGCTGCCGGCGCTGTGTTGGGGCCTTTGCCGGTTGTGGCGGCTTTTTTCATCGCTCCGTTTTTCGGACTCGGCTGGGCGGCTTTTTGTATGTTTTTTAAGAAAATTAGGCAAATTCCTTATGGTCCCTTCTTGTCAATCGGAGTATTTGCTGTTATGATTTTACACGATACGGTTATAAACTGGATGCAGTTTATATGGTACCGCTAAAAAGAAAATGGACTGTTTTGATATAAGGAGATTAGGTGATGAATACTCTGCGAAGTAAAATTTTGATTTTGACTGTTTTGCTTGTTTCTTTTGGCCTCATTAGCGGCTGTACCAATTACAAGAAAAAATATAATGCTTTGAATGTCGAGCATCAGAACCTCAAGGGTTTGTATGACAACTGCAAGGTAACACTTGAGGGCAGCGCATCTGAAAAGCAGGAGCTTGCAGGCAGACTGGCCGAGAGTCAGCAGACGATAGATGATCTCAGAGGGCAGATAGAATCGGGCAAAACTGCCGGCGAAGCTACCGGCTTCGGCGATTATCAGGTCGATGTGGACTCGGCCGCGGGAACTATAACGGTTACGCTGCCGAATACGATATTATTCGATTCCGGGAAAGCCTCTCTCAAAGGCAGCGCAAAGGGAGACCTCGACCACATCGTATCGGTACTGAATGATAAATACAGAAACAGGATGATAGATGTTGTAGGTCATACCGATAATGACCCGATTAGAAAATCGAGCTGGAAAGATAACTGGGAACTTTCTTCGCAAAGGGCGCTTTCAGTTCTCAGACAGCTTAATTCTACCGGCATTCCCGATGACAGAATAAGAGCGATTGGCTGCGGTTCCGGCAAACCAATAGCGCCGAACACCACCGCAAGCGGCAAGGCAAAAAATAGACGAGTTGAAATCGTTGTTCATATGAGGTGATGATTTGCCTATATAGCCGTTTGACGAACGGAATTGTTAGACGGATTATCAGCCCCGGTTTATATCGGGGCTGTTTTTTTATGGCCAAAACCGCCCAAATCCTTATAATACCGGCTCGAAACTTTTTAAGGAGCAGATTGTGTCCGACTTGTATATCGACCCGAACTATCAATCGATACTTTCGTTGAGAGAGACGGAAAATGCCATAAAGGAAGTGAAGGATTATTTCGAGCAAGCGCTCGCGCGGAATCTTAATCTTCAGCGCGTCTCTGCCCCTTTGTTTGTCCGCAAAGGTTCGGGCATTAACGACGACCTTAACGGCATCGAAAGAAAGGTAACTTTCCGGATAAAGGACGACAGCGACGCCGATGCCGAAATTGTATTTTCGCTCGCCAAGTGGAAACGTATGGTCCTTGCAGATTACGATTTTGAGCCGGACGAAGGACTTTACACCGATATGAACGCCATAAGAGCCGATGAGGAGTCGCTCGACAATATTCATTCGATTTACGTTGACCAGTGGGACTGGGAAAGAGTCATCACGGACAAACAGAGAAATCTCGATTTTCTCAAAACCATAGTGCGCAAAATCTATAACGCAATTCGCGAGACTGAAAATCACCTTCGAACGCTCCATCCTCATATAGAACCGATTTTGCCCGATGACATTCAGTTTATTCACACAGAAGAACTGCTTGAGATGTATCCCGCTCTCGCCCCGAGACAGCGGGAAGAGAAAATCGTCAAAGAATACGGTGCCGTCTTTATAATCGGCATCGGCGGCGAACTTTCCGACGGCACAATCCACGACGGCAGGGCGCCGGACTATGACGACTGGACTACGCCGACCATAAACGGCAAAAAAGGACTCAACGGCGATATCTTCCTTTGGTATCCGGTTTTGAACAGGGCATTTGAAATAAGCTCGATGGGCATCCGTGTTGACCGCGACGCTATGCTTAAGCAGCTTGAAATCCGAAACGCCCTCGACAGAACACAGTTCGACTGGCATAAAAGGCTCTTGAACGGCGAGTTGCCGTTGAGCATCGGCGGCGGTATCGGACAATCAAGATTGTGTATGTTCCTATTGAGGAAAATGCACATAGGTGAAGTTCACGCAAGTATTTGGCCGCAGGATATAGTTGACAAATGCCGACAGGCGGGCGTTAAATTACTGTAATTATAGGGCGCAAAGAAAAGCGGCCCTTATTCCCTAAGGGCCGCCGCTATCTATTGTAAGCATAGGAGGAGTCGAAGAAGACTTAAGTTTTTTCTTTTTCTGTTAAAATATACGCCGAGCCCAAATACCTTGTTCATTTCTTTTTTTATTTTTTTATAAGCTTTGTAGAAGAGCGGTCATTTCGCTCGAAGTGAGTCCCAATAAATCGGGACGAACGAAGTGGAGAAATCTGTTTAGATTCTTCGACCTTGCTCAGAACGGCTTACGCCGGATTTCTCGACTACGGTTGCTCCGCAGCCTCCGCTCGAAATGACAAAAAGAAAGTTTTCTACAGAGCATTTTCTATGCGAAGATTTTCTATTCGGGATTGTTATTGCAAATCGGCGGTTTTGAGGCTATAAATAGGTTTTTAAAGGGAAAAATGGAGTTTTTATTTGAAGATTACCGACTACAGCCCTGTTAAGAGCGCACATCAGTTTATTGTTCCAATTGGCAGCAAAAATATGGAAACCAAATCGCCGGCTTATGGCAAAAAGTATCATTTCATCGGTATTGGCGGTGTCGGCACGAGCGCCCTTGCCGCTGTTTTGATGAAGGAAAAAGCTATCGTCAGCGGCTCCGATACACAGGATTCGGTTTTGACCGAGCGTCTCTTAGCCGGCGGGGCGGCTGTTAAAATGGGACACAGCGCAGCGAACCTGCCGGAAGACATCGACGGCGTGGTCATTTCCGCCGCCGTGGGAGACGACAATCCCGAACTTCTCGAAGCAAGACGCCGAAAGATAATGATTTACAAATACGCCCAGATGCTCGGCCTTGTTATGGACAGATACAAAGGCGTCGCAATCGCCGGCACTCACGGCAAGAGCACAACGACCGGCTGGCTCGTTTACGTCCTTCAAAAGCTCGGCGTTGAGTCCAACTTCGTCGTCGGCGCCGACATCACTCAGCTCGGCTCATCGTCCGGCATCGGAAACAGCGATGTCTTCATCGCCGAGGCCTGCGAATACGACAGAAGTTTTCTAAATCTCCATCCCCAAATCGGAATTATCCTCAATATCGAGCAGGACCATCTGGACTATTATTCTGATATCGGCGAGATTGTCTTCGCTTTCGGCGATTTTGCCAACGGCATAAAAACGGACGGCGTACTCATCGCAGCCGGCGACGACGCCAATATCGTCAAATTGCTTCCTGCCTTGCGAGACAGACATATTTTGACTTTCGGCCTGAAAGATACGTTCGATTATTCTGCTTCGCAGATAGAATTTTTCGCGGACAGGACGGAATTTACCTGCTTAAAAGGCCAAAAGGAACTCGGCAGAACGTCCATAAAACTGCTCGGCGGGCATAACGTCAAAAATGCTCTTGCCGTTATCGCCGCCGCCGAGTCGCTCGGACTCGACGGCAAAGATGTGCTCGGCGTCCTCGGCGAGTTCGACGGTATGGACAGACGCCTTATGAAAAAAGCCGAAATAAACGGCATTACAATTTACGACGATTACGCTCATCATCCGACCGAGATTAAGGCCAGCCTTAAAGCTATGAGACAGAAATACGACGGCAGGAAAATCTTCTGCGTCTTCCAGCCCCACCAGTACAGCAGGACGAGATTTCTGCTCAAGGACTTCGCCGAAAGTTTCAAACTGGCCGATATGACCATTGTGCCGGACATCTATTTTGTCAGGGACACCGAAAAATCCAAAAGCGAGGTCAATTCGCAGCTCCTCGTCGATGCGCTCAGGCAGAAGGGCAGCGAAGCGGTATTTATCGATTCTTTTGAAAAAATTTGCGAATTTCTAAAAACTAATGTAGAATCCGGCGATATATTGATTACTATGGGAGCCGGAAATGTCTGGAAAATTGCGGATGAATATATTCACTGGCTTGGAAAAAATCGTTAAAAAGGGCTATCCTCTTGGTCAAAGCACGTGGTTCGGGCTTGGCGGCGAGGCGGAGTATTTTATCTGTCCGCAAACCGTTGCCCAGCTTTCCGACGTTGTCAAACGCTGTTCGGAAAATAACGTTCCGATGAGGGTTCTCGGCTTCGGGTCGAATCTTCTCGTCCGCGATGAAGGCGTAAAAGGAGCCGTCATAAAACTCGACAGCGAGGAATTCTGCAAAGTAAAGCACGACGGCCTTGTCCTCACCGCAGGCGCAGGCGCAGATTTGGGCAAGCTCGTACTCGATTGTGTCCGCAGGGGTCTTGGCGGCATTGAAATCCTTGCCGGAATCCCCGGCTCTATCGGCGGAGCGGTCCGAATGAACGCAGGCGGTATCTTCGGAGACCTCGGCTCGTCTATAGAATCGGTTACCCTGATGGACAGCGATGGCAATATCTTTGAAAAAGCAAAACCGGAACTGGCTTTCGATTATAGGCAGACGAACATCACGGTTAAAACTATTCTTGCCGCCAAAATGAAATTATACGAAGCCGACCCCCAGCAGCTTCTCAAGACTGTAAAGGAAGTTTGGATTTACAAAAAGAACACCCAGCCGCTCAATACGAGAAACGCAGGCTGCGTCTTTAAAAATCCGCGCGGTATGAGCGCAGGAGCTATGATTGACCGCACAGGCCTTAAAGGCACGAAAGTCGGCGGAGCGGTCGTCAGCGAAAAGCACGCCAATTTCATCATTGCCGAAAAAGGCTGCAAGAGCGGCGACGTCATTTCGCTGATTGATACCGTCAAACAGCAGGTAAAGGAAAAATTCGACGTCGAACTCGAACTTGAACTCGAAATCTGGTAAGAAACCGTCAAGCGGAATACGAATATATAAAATGATTGGCATAATATAAATGGATTTTAATACATCGGGCGGTTTAAAAATTGCGGTTTTGATGGGGGCCCTCGGTTCGGAACGCCAGATAAGCCTCGCCAGCGGAAAAAGTATCGCCGATGCCCTCAGGAAAGTCCCAAATCTTGAGATAATCGAGCACGATTTCCTTCCCGATAAACCCTGGATTTTGGACGATAAAAGCATAGATGTTTTTTTCCTCGCTTTCCACGGCGAATTCGGCGAAGGCGGCGATATGCAGGAAATCTGCGAACGAAAAAAACTGCTCTTTACAGGCTGCGATTCCAAATCAAGCAGATTGGCCTTCGATAAAATAGCCTGCAAAAAAAACCTCGAAAAGTCGGGCATCCCGACCCCTCGCTCGGTTGAAATAAGAAATCAGCGCCAATTGGCCGATATAGCTCCTGCCCTGAAAACTATGGGCGAAAAATTCGTAATCAAACCCATCAGGCAGGGCAGCAGCGTCGGAATCCAAATCGTCAACGGCGCAGACAATGCCGAATCCGCCGCTGAGGAATGTTTCGCTCAGTTCGGCGATTGTATGCTCGAAGAATTTATAACCGGCAGAGAAATTACCGTCGGCATCATTGAAAACACAACACTGCCCGTTTTGGAAATTAAAACCGTTCATCAGTTTTACGATTATGACGCCAAATACAACGACGATAACACGCAATATCTTTTCGATACGATTGACGATGCCCAAATTTTGAATAGAATATACGATACAGCCCTGAAAAGTTTCAAATCGCTCGGCTGCAGGGATTTCAGCAGAATAGATTTGATTTTAAGCGGCGATGGAACGCCTTACGTTATAGAGATAAACACTATCCCCGGCTTTACGAGCCATTCGCTTTTGCCAAAGGCCGCCGCAAAAGCCGGTATGGATGTGACACAATTATGCCTGCGAATTATACAGGCAGCTTTGAAAAGGAAACGCTGATTGGCCGCCAAAAACGCTAAATCATGGTTCAGCTTCAAGAAAAAGCTCACTAAGACAGAAAAAAAACAGCGTTCTCACGCTGTCCGCAATACGCTTTTCATATTTGTATTCATCGTCCTTGCCGTCTCTCTCGTCGCGGGCTTTATCTTTATGGACAGGTTTGTAAAGAAAGCCTCCGGCCCGGCCGCAAGGTCTCTCAATCTTGAGCTTATCGATGTTCCCGATTGGGTCAGTCCACAGCTTCAAAACCGCATTGTCGAAACGGCTGGCATAGGAGGCGTCCAGTTTCTTCTCGATGAAAACACCGCGAGGCAAATCAGTGAAAATCTCCGCATGCTCGCCTGGCTATATAATGTTCGGGTAACCGTCGGTTCGGAAAACATAATTGTAAAAGCCGATTACAGAAGGCCGGTTGCGCTGATAAAGGCTCAACTCGGCCGGTATTTCATAGATGCTCAGTCTGTCGTCTTGGATTATGTTCCTGTCGATAAACTTATAATTCCTGAGATTACTGGCGTTTCAGCCTATATGCTTACTTCGCGTTCTGTCGGCGAGAAGTGGCAGGGTGCTGATGTTGCCGCCGCCATTGAGCTTATCGAGCTTTTGGCGAAGATGGATGCACAGGTTACTCCGCAAAAGCCGTTGCTTGACGAAATAAAGTCGGTCGATATGAGTAATTTTGATGGCCGCAGGAGTTCTTCTCAGCCGCACATTGTATTTTACGCAAAGGACGATACGGAAATAAGATGGGGCGCTAAGAAGGGCGATTGGAGTAAAAATCTTGAGGCAAGAGATGAGGAGAAGTTGACGATTCTTTATAATACTTTTACTGAGTTTGGCACGATTCGGATTAGAGCCGCTCAAAAAGGAAGTTTTATCGACTTAACCAAATCGAAGACTTTGTCTTTACCAATCGACAAGTATAAAAACTGACTTGTCATTCCCGCCCCCGTTTTCACGAGGGTAAACTCCGGCGGGAATCCGCATTTTTCCAAATTTTAAGGGTATCTCTAAAAATTGTAAAATCGTTGTTTGTCATTTCGAGCGGAGCGAAGCGAAGTCGAGAAATCTGTAAAAAAAGCAGGTTTCTCCACTCCGCCTGCCCGCCTGCGTCGGGTAAACTTCGCAGGCTTCGGTCGAGATGACATCAAACATTATTTTTAGAGATACCCAATATTTTTATCATCGAGTTTCTCTGACTTTTTATCCAAATTTATTTCGTCCTTTTGTTTTGAACGTTTTAGTTTTGATAATTTGAATTTGTTTAGGATTTAGAATTTAGGATTTAGGATTTTTATTTCAACTTTCATCTACTGCACGTTGTATCCCTCTTTATTGAGGGTTATCGTTTTTTCAAATCCTTTTTCGCTTTTAAATTCATACTTTTTCTTCGTCTCTACAATAACGCTGTCGCCGTTTATCCCGATTATAATTTTACTTTGGGGCTCTCTTTTATGCAGGATATTGGCAAGCGTGAACGCTTTTTCAATGCCGTCGCCGCGGGCGTAATTAGCGACCTCGTCCGGCTGAGCAAGTCTCTTGCCGTCATATATAGATTCGTTCGGCATATCTTTAAGCCATTGATAGCATTGCTCGATGGTTTTATCTTTCGTCATTTCGATTGAGACGGGGCTTCGTTCGCTCGCCGATTTGACAAAAGGCCGCCAGTCGCAGCTTTCCATATCGCGGTACGCGTAAAACGCAAGGTCGGCGGTGATATTTTTATCTCTTATGCTCCGCAGGTAATCGATAATTTGTTCTCTGGGCATATCGGGCGAGATTTTTATCGGCTCGTTTGGAGTATAATTTTTTTCTCCCAAAGGCAGTTTCGGCTCGATATGCAGAAAATCGTAAAGCTCATTAACGAATTTCTCGGCATCTGGAATATAGTCCGACAGGACTTTGGTTAATTCATTTCTACCTGCCTCGGTGTTTATATCAGGCTTTTTCTTTCCCATATATTCCTTGAAATGGTCGCAGCGTATTCTGCCGGGGTATTCGTTATTGGAAAAATCATCTTCGTGTACTTCTGTCAGAAGTTTTTCGTGGGTGGAATCGCATATTCTGAAATTGCTTTCGTGTTCGTAATGGAACAGTATCTCGGCCTTTACGAACTGCGGCGTCCCTCGGCAGTCTCTGCAGAACTGGAAGTATTTCTGATAATTATGATTGCTGCGGAGAAAGCCTGTTATGGTTATCGGCTCAAGCGGGCAGGCGAGAAATTTGTTCAGTTTGCCGGCGAATTTATCGTACAGTTTTTTATCGATTGTCGCATCTTTATAGAGGCAGTGGACGAGTCCGCCCAAATGTGCGACGATGGTTATTTGTTCTTTTCGCAGGGCGCGTTGGGCCTTATTGGAAAGTTCGGTTCCGTTGAACCACATTGCTTTTGTTACTAATCTTCTGTTATTGGTTATAACGCCGTCGTTTATATCGATGAAGTTTTGCGAGTGCAGCGGCGTTAGAACCATATATATATCGTCGAGCGGTATTCCGCACACGATAACCGCCGCCGCCGCGTACAGGGTGGATAAGGACACGCATTCGCCTGCTCCTGTTTTGTAGCCTTGTTTGAATTTGAATGCTTCCATAGCCTCGACGGTTTCGGTTTTCCAGTATGGGATTATATCTGTGGTATATTTATCCAGTCCGAAGTGTTTTCGGATATCGACATCGTAGTAGTAGGAATCGCCTTCGTAGCCGAACAGTGCGTTGCTTTTGGATATTTCTTCTGCGGGCAGGAATTTTTCGAATCTTTTTATTTCGGTATTTTTATTGGTTAGTCCCCATGTCTGAAGGTCGAGGTTGAACTCGAAGTTATCCATAATGAATTGGCGAAGGCGCATAAGTTTTTTGTAGGGGTCTTTGCCTTCGAGTTTTTTGAAGCAGTCTTCGTCTCGCCATTTCCAGATGATTGGGCTCATTATATTGGCCAGCAGAAGTGAATACATTAGCTCTGGAAATACGAATATTTCCATATCGGCCAGGGTGAATGCTGACGAGTATTTTTCGAGTTCTATTTCTGTCATTTCTGTATCCTGTAAGCAGACTAATTTTAGACTGTCCTTGTCAAATTGCAATTCTTTTAGTGGTTATTTAAATTGTCCCTGCGCAGTTAGGGCTTGATGCTCATCAAAATTTAACACTACAAATCCCTCGTGGTATTTTTTCGCTACCTCATTATAAGCTTTCGTCGCCTTCGATTTTACTGTCGAAACACACAGCTGCTTGCGGTTTTGTTATTCGAGTTGTTGATTGATTCTGTCCAGCACGATATTTATAGCGATAAGGTAGGCCTTCGCGGCCGCTTCGAGCATATCTATTGAGCAGGCCGTCGTTCTGGCCTGCTGGTTATGGTATTCGACGGTCGCGTTTACCTGTCCGAGCGAATTCGTTCCGCCGCTTATCGTATGAAACTCGAAATCTTTCAGGAATATCCTTATTCCCGTCGCCTCCGAGATAGCCGAGCATATCGCATCGGTTGAGTTGTAACCGCCGGCTTCTGATGAGATTCTTCTTCCGTCCGGCGAATTAAGTATAACCTTTGCCGCCGGCAGTATGTTCGGCCCGATAGTTATCATAATCGAAACGAGGTCCCAGCCGATTTTCGGCTGAATATGTATTTCATCCGCTATCGCCTCGATTTCCTCCGGATAGATTCTCATTTTCAATTCATAAAGATTTTGGACCCGCTGGCAAGCCTCTTTTGTCTGCTGTTGCGAAAATTCCCTTCCCATCGCCGCGATTTGCGCGTGCACAACTTCCGGAATTGGCGGGTTATTGCCGTCGAATAGCGGATTATCTGGATTTCGCAAAACCATTTTTATGCTCCTGTATCTCAGAGTCAATTTATCAGAAAAATCAGCCGATTGCGATAAAAAACTCTATTTTTTATTGTCTTAAACTTCTTGCCCAAACTGCCATTTAGCCGTAAAATAACCCTCTTATGCAAACTATAGATAAGCTCGAAAAGATTAACAAGACTTTAAACGGCTGCTGTCTGACGATTGGCAATTTCGATGGCGTCCATCTCGGCCATAAGGCCATACTCCGCAGATCCCGTCAAATTGCCGCCCAAATTGGCGATTGCCCCGTTGTCGCGATGACTTTCGACCCTCATCCGGTTGCAATTCTTCATCCTGAACAGATGCCTCGCGTTCTGACGCCTTTACTGATGAGAACGGCTTTGCTCGAGGCGGCAGAAGTAGATTATCTGGTTGTTTTAAAGGACAGCTATCAGATGCTCACGCTTTCGCCGCAGGATTTTGTCGAAAAATTTCTGATGAAGACCATTTCACCCAAAGCCGTGGTCGAAGGCGACGATTTCCATTTCGGTTACGGCCGAAGCGGCGACGCGAAAACCCTCGTCCAGCTTGGCAAAACCTTCGGATTCGATGCTGCTATTGTCGATGCCGAGCGTATGACTATCGATAATAAATCAGCGCGGATTTCAAGCACGCTGATTCGTCATCTGCTTCACAAAGGCGCTGTTGCCGATGCCGCAAAGGCGCTTTCCAGACCGTACCGTCTTATGGGCAATGTCATTAAAGGCCGCGGCAAAGGCGCAGAACTCGGTTTTCCGACGGCCAACATCGACCCGCACGACCAGATTATTCCTGTCGATGGTGTTTACGCAGGTTTTGTCTCTGTTGCCGATACGCTCGAAGAACTTTGCACGGCCGAGCAGAAAATCCCGGCCGTTTTCAGTCTCGGCAGGGCGAAAACTTTTGTCTCGAAGCACCCTTTGCTTATAGAGGCGCATCTTCTCGACAAAAAAAGCGAAAATTTATACGGCAAATATCTCGCGATGGACTTTATCGATTTTATCCGCACCCAGCAGAGATTTAAATCGCCGAAAGAACTAACCGAGCAAATTGCAAAAGACTGCCGAAAAGCGGAAAATATTTTAAATTTATAAGGTTTTATATGTCTATTAGCGATGATTTCAAAAAAGCGATTGATTTGATGAATGCCAAAAAGAATTGGCTCATTACTTCTCACACCCGTCCTGACGGCGACGCTGTCGGCTGTATCAAGGCGTTGTGCGAATCCGCAAAACAGCTCTCGAAAACCGCCCAGCCGATTTTGCTCTCTCCGCCGGCAAGATGGTATAATAATCTTTTCAGTCCGCCTGTTCCGGTGCTCGGGAATGATATGAAAATCGAAGACCTGCACGCCGGCGAATACGACCTTGTTATAATCGTCGATACGAACAGCTACGTTCAGCTTCCCGAATTCGACAAATGGCTCAAAACCTCGAAAATCCCCGTACTCGTCATCGACCATCACGTTACAGGCGACGGCTTGGGCGATGTCGAGATTATCGACGATACGGCCGCGGCAACGGGCGAAATTGTTTATGACCTGCTCAAATTTGCCAAATGGCAAATCACGCCTGATATTGCCGAAGCCCTTTTTATCGCGATTTCAACCGATACCGGCTGGTTCAGATTCGACAATACCGACAGCAGGGTAATGCGAAATGCCTCGGCTCTTATCGAACTCGGAGCAAAGCCGTCCGTTGTCTATCACGAAATGTTCCAGAACTATTCGCCCGAAAGACTCAAACTGCTTGCCAGAATGCTCAACAAAATAGAGCTTTATCACGATGGCAAAATCGTTTTGCAGTTTATCTCTCGCGCCGACTTTGACCAGACCGGCGCAACCGGCTCCGATACTGAAGATTTCGTCAATGAATCGCAGCGTATCAGCACCGTCCAGGCGGCTGCGCTGTTCGTCGAACTCAAAGACGGCGGATTCCGGTGTTCGCTGCGAAGCAACGGCAGCGTCGATGTCCAGAAAATCGCAAAAGAACTCGGCGGCGGTGGACACAAAGTTGCATCGGGCGTCAACCTAAAAGGCCCGCTCGAAAAAGCAAAAAAACTTATTCTCGACGAAGTTGAAAAGGCCTTGCTGAAAAAGTAATATAATTTTAATTTCTCGCAAATTTGATATATGATATTAGCCTGTAAATTTTGATGAACTGCTAATGGAGAAAAATCTTGGGTAAAAAAATATATGTTGGAAATATAAGTCCTGATGCCGACAGCGAAAGCCTGAAAGCCCTGTTTTCGGTATTTGGAAAAGTTGAAAAAGCCTATATAGTTGCCGACCGCCAAACAGGCAAAAGCAAAGGTTTCGGCTTTGTAGAAATGAGCAGCGATGCAGAGGCCAAAGCCGCCATAGAAGCACTGAACGGTAAAAGTTGCGGAGGTTTCACGGTTAAGGTCAACGAAGCCAAGTCCGGATAAACCTTCCTGTTTTGCCTAAAAACCGCATTTTCTCGGACGTTTCCGCTCAAACACCTCTTTTGGCAAAAAACCCTTGACTTTTAGTGTTAAAACAGGTAAGATAATAGCGCATTTAAATGGGGATGGGAAAACACAATTTTTGTCGAGTTTAGGCCTGTATTTTTAACCGGGCAAAATACTGTTTTTATAAGGAAAGTTCAAAAACAATGTTTATTGTAAAGCGATTTTTTATAGTGTTCATTCTCTCGGCGGTGATTGTCTCCGGCTGTTTTGCCGATTACATACACGATATTCCGGTCGAAACAATTTCCGGTACTTTAACAAGTACGATTTACGAATTGGACTATAAATATGATATAGGTTTCAGCAATCTCGAAATGAATATCGAGCTTCGCCTTTACCAGAGAAATATTGACCCAGATTCATCTTTGGCGCAGTCTTGGAAGGCCGCAATAGAAAATATCTGGGATAAGAAATTTGATATCATTGACAGAGACTTTCATTATCATATTAATTCCACCGTCGTTTTTTACAGCCAATTGACAAGCGCAGTTCACAGTCAGGTAGATTGGAGCGCATCGGACAGCACACGCGACATCGCCCACGATGTTGGACATCTAATTGGTTTATATGATGAATATGATGGCGGCCTGTTGGTTAACCCCGAAAATCCGGTTTATGACGACACGAGCATTATGAGCGACATCGGCGATAATGTCTATGACAGGCATTATCAGGCCTTTTTGGACTGGGTTAAACCGCACGCAGACGGTAGAAGACTTTTCCTTGCCGAATACGACCCTGATTGGGTCAATCCGACAATTCCGGAACCCGCGACTGTATTCCTCTTCGGTTTGGGTTTATTGCTTTATCGCAAAAACGCCGAACGCTGAAATATTATCATCTCAAATTTTCTTTGTTTGTTTTTTCATCTGCGGGTATAATCTGTCTAAATTAAGAAAGGGGTTTTTATGCCGCATTCAGCCGATTACGCACTGCAGATTGCAATGCAGTTGGAGCGTTTGGGACAAATGTTTTATCATTCTTTGGCGCAAAGCTGCGGCGACGAAAAATTAGCCGCTTTTGCCGAGGGTCTTGCCGAAGAGGAGAAGAAGCATTTATGGACTTTTGAGAAAATGTATCATTCACTTCCTATGGAAAGTTGCGGTCCGAAATTAACCCAAGACCAGATTGCCGCTACTGCAGGAAAATTCTACAAATTGATTATGCCCGGCAAGGCCGAGCTCCAGCAGATTGCTTTAAGCGGGGATATAGTTAAAGCGCTGGCTATGGCAATACAAATGGAAGCTGATACCATTGCTTATTATTCGAGTATGACGCCGGTTTTCAAGGAGGATACAGCAGTCCTAAAAGCCATTATAGCTGAAGAGAAAAGGCATTTGGCGAAACTACGGAGCTGGCGGGAGAATCTTTAAAATCAGGGATTTATAAAATATTGCCTATTTGCAATCCTTTTTGTCCACTATTATTTAAAAATAACTGCCCACTATCGATTTTTTCTGAAATAATCTTCTTGACTATATATTGGAATGCAGATATATTTGCTAGATTGCAATGTGGTTGGAAATCTCATAGCAAATGGCGGTGGAAGAGTTTATCGGAGAAGAATTGCGAGAAATTTTAAAAATCGTTGATTTTTGTCCTTGACTGGCGATGTGTAAATAATTACGATTTCGCGTCTATCAGAATGTCGCTGACAGTTAAGTACAGCGGCATTTTTGTTTGCTCTTTAAAAAGTATTAAAATATGGTTCAATTGAGTCCGAACAACGGCTTTGACAAAACCAGTAATTAGTAATTGGTTTTGGGCTCGTAGCTCAGTTGGTTAGAGCGTGCGCCTGATAAGCGCAAGGTCGGAAGTTCGACTCTTCCCGGGCCCACTTTTAAAGTTGCGTTGAAAGGTTGCGGTTACGCAGCTCGTATTGGTTACGTCAAACGTGAGACGATAACCGAATTTTATGCCATAGGTACGAGCCTCGCAACCGTTGAACGTAAGACGAGTGTGTCCCGGGGATGTAGCTCAACTGGGAGAGCGCCGGCTTTGCAAGCCGGAGGTTGCAGGTTCGATCCCTGTCATCTCCATTGAATTGGTCGTTAGTATTTAGTCGTTGGTATTTGGTGTTTTTGTTGTTGGTAAATTCGACAAACTAAATACCATATACTATATACCAAATACTATATACTATATACTATATACTATATACTATATACTATATACTAAATACCAATTTTTGTTCTTTTAAAAGTAAATAGCGTAGATGTCTCAAGGTGGGTTGTGGATAATATATACACAACTTTCACCGAGCGCCATTATGAAAAACCTCAATCAGTTTTTGATTGATATGGTCAAGTTACTAAGGGTGTATGGGGGATGTCTAGGTGTCGAGAGGCGATGAAGGACGTGGCAGACTGCGATAAGTTCGGGGCAGGTGTCTAGCAACCGTTAATCCCGAAATGTCCGAATGGGGCAACCCGTCTCCGGGAAACCGGATTCATCTCCGGCTGAATGCATAGGCCGGTAGAAGCGAACGCAGGGAACTGAAACATCTAAGTACCTGTAGGAAAGGAAATCAATTGAGACTCCGCCAGTAGCGGCGAGCGAAAACGGACCAGCCCAAACCCAGCCCTATTTTGCGCAGCAAAATGGGAAATCCGAAATTCGAAGCACTAAACTCTAAACAAATTTAAAACTCGAATTTTTGAAATATCAAACGTTTTGGTTATTTGAATTTGGAACATTAAATATTGTTTCGGATTTAGAATTTAGATATTAGGATTTTTCTGTTTTTCTGTTCAAAATAGGACTGGGTGTTGCGGGCATTGGTTAGGAGTTACAAAGGCATCGCAAGTTGAATCAGCTGGAAAGCTGAACCGTAGAAGGTGATAGTCCTGTAGATAAAAGCGAGAGCCCTCCGTTATACCGATGTTCCAGATTAGCACGGATCCCGTGAAACTCCGTGCGAAACCAGGGAGACCACTCTCTAAGGCTAAGTACTACTCGACAACCGATAGTGAAAAAGTAGCGCGAGCGAAAGACGAAAAGAACCCCTATTAGGGGAGTTAAAAGAACCTGAAACCATACACTTACCAGTTGTAGGAGGGCTATGATCCAGCACCTATTTTACTGTTGTTGCATTTTTAATCATATCTGCCGATATAAAATTCGGCTACGAAGTTTAGAAATGTAGATACCAGTGAAATAGGTGCTGGATAACGCCTGACTACGTGCCTTTTGCATAATGAGCCGGCGAGTTATTGTTTGTGGCAAGGTTAATCCGTTAAGCGGAGCAGCCGTAGCGAAAGCGAGTCTGAATAGGGCGATTTAGTCGCAAGTGATAGACGCGAAACCACGTGATCTACGCATGGCCAGGTTGAAGGGGATGTAAAAATCTCTGGAGGACCGAACCCACTAACGTTGAAAAGTTAGGGGATGAGCTGTGCGGAGGA
>CAYUYR010000024.1:0-18144 GCA_964449435.1 uncultured Planctomycetaceae bacterium
ACCCCATAATAGATAATAGAAATGATGATAAGGGAATAATTATGAGAACTAAAAAATTGAATTTGATGATTATTGGGCTAATAATCCTTGCTTCTTTGGTGATTTTAGGCTGCTCAAACAATAAGACAGATTCAAAGGCGTCAAAAAAAATCTCTCCGAACACCGAAGCCACTAAAATGAGTAGCGCTGCAATGAAAGGGCGAGGCCCTACGCGTGATTCCTGCCCGTCTTTAAAAGTAGATCTCCAGAAATATTATCAAAGTGGTCTTAAAGAGCAAGGGGTTAATGATTTCAGTACTGAAAATCTTATAAAATTGTTGAATGGCGAAAATTCAACAGCAAGATTATTCAGTGCTTGGCTATTAGGAGCAAGAAAAGAAATCTTAGCTATTCCCGCGTTGGAAAAAACCCTGAATGACGAATCGCTCGTTGTGCAAAGGGCAGCGACGATAGCTCTACTGCAAATGGGCAATAGGAAAGGAATTCCTGTTTTGCAGGCATATGTCGAGAGAGTCGCAAGGGAGATGGAAGATGGTAATTACGAAAATCAAATGGATCAATTAGATGCTTTGAGGATATTAGCTGATGCAAATGAAATTTCAGCGATTCCGCATCTTAAAAAATTGACTAATGCCCAAGGCGAGGACCACTGGGCCACCAGACTAATTGCTATGAGGTCTCTTGCTAAACTTCATGAGAAAGACTCCTCGGTTTTGGCGGATATAGTTCCTATGCAAAATGACGAGCATTCTCAAGTGCGTAAAGAAGCTGATGAGATTGTAAAACGTATTGAAGAAAAGAAAAAACCTACAGAGCCGAACGAATAAATTAGTTGCACTGGTTTTGAGATGTGAAATAGAGAAAGGAAAATTATGACTATCAAATATTGGCTTGTAATCGTAATTATTTTTTGTCTGTTTATTGCCGGCTGTAATACGCAAAGTGTCTCAAGCCGAACGGCTTCTTTAACTCCTCAAAAGCCGGTTTGCTCGCACACCAAAGAGACGACCAAAGCCGCTCCTTTAAAACATTCGTTCGTCCCCGTCGGATTTTTGGAAATTGTCGCTACTCAGCCGCCAGAACCCGCTGTTTTGACGTTAGGCGAAAAGCTCAATATAGAGGTTGCTTATGATTTGGAGTCGTTGGATAGTGTTTCTATTTGGGCTCGGCCTTTTGTAAACGGAAATAGAGCCTCCGGCTACAGCGCTCATCATTTGGTATCTGCGGACAAGGAAAAGGGAAATCCCGGCATAGCGGACTGCTGGTTTTATTTCGACAAGCCGACAAAGATTGACGAGGTTAGGATTTTTATGCAGGATGCAAAAACTGGTCAAATTGTGAGGGAAATCTCATATAAAATCAACGCAGAGTGGAAATAAGCACAAATTTTCTAAATACTGCATTTATGCCGGTTTTAATCGGTAAAGGTTGCCATATTTTTTCAATTTTGGACAACACCCCCCTGTTTCTTGATTTCTTTATTTTATATTTGTGGACTCCACATAGAGATTTTTTGTAAATTTCCGTTTTTTAAACATTTGACAAAGCAATATCGGCCCGTATAATCAGGTTTTGCGAAACTTTTTAACATAATAGGTAATGCTATGATATTTATTGGATTTAACAGTCGTGCGTAGCCGGCCGGCTACAATCTATTGGCCGCATTGGAGTTATGCGCGGCTGGAGAACGCTTTCGCTTTGAAAGCCTTTTTTGCAGAATCTGTCGCGGAGGAAGTTTGTATGTAAACCGATTAGAAGACAGAAAAGCGGCTTTTGATGTGGAAATGTTCTTTTGTGGAAGTTTCCACTTTTTTTTATACGAGATTGACACAGTGAAAGGTGCCAGATGAATCAGGAATTGGTAAGGATAGTTGACAATATAGCTCGTGATAAGAATATCGACCGTGAGTCTATATTCCAAGACCTCGAGTCTGCAATGATATCAGCAGCGAAGAAACATTTCGGCAAAACGGATATCGAGGCCGACATACAGGTTGCAATCGACCGCCAGACAGGCGATATGGTCGCGTTCAAGGACGGTCAGCAAATCGACATCAAACGGCTCGGCAGAATACCCGCCCAGACGGCAAAACAGGTTATGATTCAAAAAATCAAGGCCGACGAACGGCAAAGCGTTTACGATGAATTCGTGGAACGCAAAGGCGAAATCGTCAGCGGCATCGCCATCCGATACGAAGGCGGTTCTCTGGTTATAAATATCAACAACAGAACCGAAGCGGTACTGCCGAAAAGCGAACAAATCAGCGGCCAAAGCCATCACGTCGGCGAAAGAATCCGCTGTTTAATACTCGATGTCCGCGAAAGCTCCAGCCAGGTAAAAATTATTCTTTCGCGCACACATCCGGACTTTATCCGCAGGCTTTTCGAACTCGAAGTGCCCGAAGTGTCCGAGGGCATAATAGAAATAAAGGCGCTTGCCCGCGAGGCAGGCTACAGAACCAAGATAGCAGTACTGTCGAGCGACCCAAAAGTCGATGCGGTCGGAGCCTGCGTGGGCGTCCGCGGCAGCAGAATTAAAAATATCGTAGATGAACTCGGCGGCGAAAAAATAGACATCGTAAGATGGAACGAATCTTCGCACGAATTGATATCCAACGCCCTTATGCCTGCGAAATGCTCGCAGGTTGCGCTGTGCTTCGAGCTCGGCGGAGCTACGGTCGTCGTTCCAGAAGACCAGCTTAGCCTGGCAATCGGCAAGCACGGCCAGAATGTAAGGCTCGCGGCAAGGCTTACCGACTGGGACATCGATATTCTCACGCCTGAGGAATATAATCAGGAAGTAGAAAGACTCACAAACGGCCTTAAAGATATCGAAGGGCTGGATGATACTTTTGTCGATAAACTTATCGCTCTGGGCATAATTTCCGTGCTTGACCTTGCGGAAATAGGCGCAGAGCCGCTTATTAACGAAATAGGTCTTAAGCCGGAGATGGCACAGAAAGTAATACATACAGCAGAAGATTTAGCAAAGAAACAGACAGCGGAATCCGCTCCGACAATTGCGGAATCTATTTTGGTAGAACAGATTAAAAAGACGGAACCTCAACAGGACGATGACCAGTAGCGTGAAACTTATTTTATGACTTTTTTGGAGTCCGGTCAGATTGGCAACAACAAGGGTACATCTTTTAGCAAAAGAACTCGGCGTCAACAGTAAAGCGATAATAGAGAAGTGCCAGGCCGAGGGGCTCGATGTAAAAAATCATATGTCGACAATCTCGGCGGGCCTTGCGGCAACAATCCGCGAATGGTTTAGCGAAGGAGCGCATAACACAACGATAGAAACAGCCGCTCCGGTTGACCTTAAAAAGGTTCGCGTCAAGAAGAAGAAAACCGAAAAGAAACCCAAGGCCAAAAAGGCTGAAAAAACACCAGAGGCTGCGGCTGAACCGCCCCATGCTGAAACGCCTCAAGCGGAAGAAGCCGCACCCGCCAAGCCTGAACCTGCTCCCCGGCCGCCTATAATTATGGTCGAACCGCCCAAACCGGCCAAACCTGTCGGGCCCGCAGGTCCAAAGCTCGATAAACCTAAACCCGCAAAGCTTTCCGGTCCGAAAGTTATCCGGGTCGAAAAAGCCGAGGTAATAGAAAGACCCAAGCCGAGACAAAGACCGATGTCAAGGCCGGCTTATAAGCAGCAGGCTACCGAGCCGCTTATGGCAAGCGCATCTGGAATCGGCGACGCTAAAAAGACCGACAAGGGCAAGAAAAAAACTCACGGCCGAAAGCACGATGACGCTTTTCTGTCCGAAGAGGCTTTGCGTGAGCAGAAAGCAGCCCGCAAACTCCGCGAAAGAGACCTCGAAGAAAGACGCGCACGGCTCGAAGCGGCCGGCGGCGAAGGTATGCGTCTGCGGCCGAAGCGAAAACTCGACACTAAAAGAACTCAGTTCGAAGAGGCATTAAAAATAAAGCCTGAAAAGGCCTATGTCTTCGAGCCGATAACGGTAAAAGATTTGGCCGCGGCGCTCGTTGTAAAAACATCTGAAATTGTAACAAAACTAATAGCTCACGGCATTATGGCCGTTGCCAATCAGGTTATTCCCTCTGATATCGCCGAACTTGTCGCTATTGACCTCGGCATTGAGCTTGTCGTCCAGCAAAAATTATCCATTGAGCAGCAGATAGCCGAAGAATTCACCAACAGGCCCAAAAACGACCTTCAAAAACGGCCGGCTATCGTCACGATGCTCGGACACGTTGACCACGGCAAGACCAGCCTGCTGGATAAAATCCGCTCGGCGCAGGTCGCGGCGGGCGAGGCAGGCGGCATAACACAGCATATCGGCGCCCATCAGGTAGCGTGGGGCGATAAAAATAATCCCAAGAGGGTTACTTTCCTCGATACTCCTGGCCATGAGGCTTTTACTGAGATGCGTGCCCGCGGAGCGAATATGACCGACATTGTCGTTCTGGTCGTTGCCGCCGATGACGGCGTTATGCCCCAGACAATCGAGGCGATACATCACGCCAAGGCGGCGGGAGTACATATAATTGTCGCATTGAATAAAATCGACCTGCCCGGCGTGGATGTGAACCGGATTTACGGTCAGCTTGCCGAACATGAGCTTGCCCCTGCCGAATGGAGCGGCCAGACAGACGTCGTCAAGACAAGCGCAACCAAAGGCACAGGTATCGAAGAACTTCTGGAGCATCTTGATTTCGCGACAGAATTGCTCGACCTCAAGGCCGATTCGAGCATACCGGCAACCGGATGGGTAGTCGAGGCAAGACTGAATCCGAGCAAAGGCCCTATGGCTACGCTGCTTATAAAGGAAGGCAGGCTGAAAAAAGGCGATGTTCTTCTTGCAGGCAGCGGCTATGGCAGAATAAGAACTTTAAGAGACAGCGCCGGCAAGTCAATCAGCACGGCTATAAGCTCTGTGCCGGTCGAAATTTCAGGTCTTAACGATGTGCCTCAGGCCGGGGATAAGTTTTACTGTTTGAGCGATATAAACCGCGCCAAGGCGGCGGCAGAAGAGAAAAAATCACTCAGCCGAAAGGCTGCCCTTGCCACCCGTTCGCAGGTAACGATGGAAAACCTGTTCAGCCGAATAGAAGCGGGCAAAGCAAAAGAAGTCAATATAATCGTGCGGGCCGATGTTCAGGGATCCGTCGATGTTTTGGAAAAATATCTCACCGATATCAGCACTGAAGAGGTGCAGGTCAAGATACTGCACGCCGCGGTCGGCGGTATTACAGAAGGCGACGTTGTGCTTGCCGAGGCGTCAGGTGCGCTGATTATAGGTTTTAATGTCGTGCCGGAAGATAAGGCCGCAAGGACTGCCGAGTCCAAAGGCGTGGACATCCGTTTATATAATATCATATATAAGATTACCGACGACCTTAAGAAGGCTATGTCCGGAATGCTCGAACCGGAAGACAGGGTCAACAGTCTTGGAAAGGCTGTGGTTCGCAATACTTTCAAGGTTTCGAGCGTCGGTACGATTGCAGGCTGTTATGTCGAACAGGGCGAAGTCGTCCGCAACGCCAAAATCAGGCTCATACGCGACAATATCATTTTGAGAGACAACTGCCAAATCGAATCGCTGAAACACTTCAAGGACGATGTCAGGCAAGTCCGCGCAGGACTCGAATGCGGCATAAAGATTGCCGGTTTTGACGATGTAAAAATAGGCGATATTTTCGAGGTCTATGAAGTGGTAAAGGTTCAAAGGACAATATAAGCTGGAACTGTTATGCCAAGCCGAAGACAGGAAAAAATGTCACGCGTTATACAGGAAGCGGTCAGCGACATAATCAATAACCATATGCAGGACCCGCGAATAGAAGGCTTTATCAGTGTAACCGAAGTAAGAACCGAGCCGGACCTTAAACGGGCGGAAGTATTCCTGAGTATTATGGGCGCAAACGACGCGAAACAGCGGCAGACATTCACGGCTATTCAGCACGCCGCCGGCCATATTCAGTCTCTTTTGGGCGGCTACGTAAGGTCGAGAAGTTGTCCTCATCTTTACTTTCACGAGGACGAAAGGCTTAAAAAAACTATGGAGACTATGAAGTTAATCGATGAAGTTTCGAAAGAATTTAAATCGGACGAAGAACAAAAATGAAAGATACGACACAATATCCACAAAAGATAAAAAAACTGTTCAAAGCCCTGAAGAAAGGCGCTGAAAAATCCAAAAAACCGGCTCCGAACGACCTTATCGAGGCTATAATCTTTGCGGCACTTTGTCAGCATTGCCCGGAATCGTCAGCTAAGGCGGCGATTAAGAAAATACAGTCTCATTTTACGGACTACAATGATTTGCGTGTCGCCCGCAGGGAAGAAATAGTAGAGGTAATCGGTTCCGATATAACGGATGCCGCTAAAACAGCCGATACTATTATCTCGCTGCTCAACGCCGTTTTTCAGAAATACGACTGCCTCGCTCCCGAAGATTTCGCCGGCGCAGGCAAAAAGAACGCCCGTGACATTCTCGAAAAATTCAACGGTATGACGCCATTCATCTGCAGCTATGTAATGCTCACGGTCTTAAGCGCTCACGCCGTACCGCTCACGGAAAAAATGATTGAATATCTTAAGGCTAACGATTTAATCGACTCGCAACTCGACAACGTACAGGCGGTTTCGTTCGTGGAAAAACAGATTTCCGCATCCAACGCCTACGCTTTCTATGCGGCTGTTCGGCACGACAGCGAGCTGGCCAATCCCAAGGCTGCGGCGATACTGTCAGAGACCAAAAAGCCCGCGGCAGCGAAAAAAGCCAAATCTAAAAAATAAGGAGCCGTTATGTCAAAAAAAATTCTTAAACTCGGTGTTCCGAAAGGCAGCCTCCAAAAGGCTACTTTCGAACTTTTCGAAAAAGCAGGCTTTAATATAACCGGCTACGAAAGAAGCTACTTTCCGCAAATTGATGACGATGAAATTCAGCTTGTAATGATGCGCGCTCAGGAAATAAGCAGTTTTATAGAAGACGGGACTCTTGACGCAGGTTTTACGGGATACGACTGGGTACTTGAAAACAAATCGTCAGTACATCAGGTTTGTGAGCTTCTCTACAGCAAGTCAACTTCAAAGCCTGCTCGATGGGTTCTGGCGGTGCCCAATGAATCAAAGGTTAAAAAACCTCAGCACCTTCGCAACGGCATCATATCGACAGAACTGGTAAACGTGACGAAAAAGTATTTCAAAGACAAGAAAATTCCTGTCAAAGTCGAATTCAGCTGGGGTGCGACCGAAGTAAAGGCCAGGCTTGTCGATGCAATTGTCGAACTCACCGAAACCGGTTCGAGTCTCAAAGCCAATAATTTGAGAATAATCGATACTATAATGGTATCGACAACAAGATTTATAGCCAATAAAGACGCGTGGAAAGATAAGTTTAAACGCGAGAAAATTGAGAATATATCCATATTGTTAAACGCAGCAATTGACGCAAAAACAACAGTAGGTCTGAAAATGAACGCCCCTAAAAACAAGCTTCAGGAGATTCTGGGGATTCTGCCGGCTGAAAAAAGTCCTACTGTATCGTCGCTGGCCGACAGCAAGTTCGTAGCGGTCGAGGTCGTCGTCGATACGGCAGTAGAAAGAATTATTGTGCCGAAACTCAAACGGGCGGGAGCTTCGGGAATTATCACCTATCCGCTGAATAAGGTAATACATTAACATATATCGATGAGGTAAATATGTCGGGACATTCGCACTGGGCAGGAATAAAACATAAAAAAGCGGCTAATGACGCCAAGCGCGGCAAAGTCTGGAGCAAGATTGCCCGAATAATCATAGTCGCAGCTAAAAGCGGCGGCCCCGACCCGGCACAAAATCTCGCTTTGAGATACGCAATCGATAAGGCCAAACAGGCCAATATGCCGAAGGATACCATTGAAAAGGCCGTTAAAAAAGGCGCCGGCGGAGGAGATACCGTCGCGTTTGTTTCGATAGCTTATGAAGGTTATGCTCACGGCGGTGTGGCGATAATGGCTGAGGCCCTTACCGATAACCGTAATCGAACTGCCCCTGAAGTGAGAAAAATTTTCGAACGGCACGGCGGCTCGCTCGGCACAACAGGCTGCGTTAATTATCTTTTCAATAAAAAAGGGCTTATCACCGTTTCGACCAAAGATGCCGATGAAAACAATCTGATGGAAATTGCACTTTCGGCAGGCGCCGAGGATATGCAGAATACCGGCGAAGTTTACGAGATAACCTGTGAGCCGGCAGCTTATGAAAATCTGAAAAAAGCTCTTGAGGAAAAACAGATTCCGCTTCAGGTCGCCGAACTGTCGATGATTCCGCAAAATTCAATACCCGTAACAGACGCCGAATCGGCAAGAAAAATTCTTGCTCTTATGGACGAACTGGAAGAACACGACGATATCCAGAATGTTTATGCCAATTTTGACATTCCGGACGATATAGTAGCAAAAGTACAGGGCAGTTAAAAACTTTCCCGTTTTTTATAGTAAACCGCCCCTCCGCAGAATTTCTTAAAAGATTTCAAAAAGAAACGCTTGACAAAAATTTCCTAAATACTATAATCCTACCAATCCCATAGGAATTATATGAATATTGTTAAGTTTCAAAGAAAGGAGTATGAAATGTTTCATAAAATCAGTGAATCGCAGATAACACGGGCAATCGTAAGTGAATTTACCAAATGGTTCGAAGAATATATCGTCTCGGATGTCATAATTATCGGCGGAGGACCGAGCGGATTGATGGCTGCCCGTGACCTGGCAAAAAGCGGTGTAAAAGTCCTGCTCGTAGAAAGCAATAATTATATCGGCGGCGGGTTCTGGATTGGCGGCTATCTGATGAATACTCTGACGTTCAGGGCGCCTTCTCAGGAAATTCTGGATGAGCTCGGAATACCTTATAAAGAATTCGAAGACGGCTTGTTCGTCGCCGACGGCCCAAACGCCTGTTCAAAACTTATATCCGCAGCCTGCGATGCCGGCGCAAGAATCCTCAATATGACAAAATTTGACGACGTCGTCCTGCGCAACAGCAAAGTAGAAGGAACGGTAGTCAACTGGACTCCTGTTTCCGCCCTGCCGCGGGCGATTACGTGCGTTGACCCAATCTCTTTGGAAGCAAAGGCTGTCATCGACGCTACTGGCCACGATGCTTATGTATGCAGGAGTCTTGAAAAAAGAAAGCTGCTCGAATTGCAGACTTTCGGCCCAATGGACGTGAATAGTTCCGAAGATTTAGTGGTAGAAAAAACAGGACAGGTTTATCCGGGACTATTTGTATGCGGTATGGCGGCTGCGACCGTTTACGGCATTCCGCGTATGGGGCCGACATTCGGAGCAATGCTTTACTCAGGCAGGAAAGCCGCTAAGGAAATAAGTGCTTTTTTGAGCAATTCGGCCGAACAAATGAAACCCGCTTATGTGTCCTGAGCTTTAATCAGCTCCGGCAGATTTATGGAAGCGATGTTTTCAACGCTCGCAATTTCGCGTTTTTGAGCAAGATTTTGGTTTTTGCCGTCGCCTCCGCCGAGATACAACTGTAAGTGGTCTTTGCCGTCTCGTTTAAGCCCGACAAATCCCGCCGCAGCGGCAGTACTGTGAGCACAATTATTCGGACAGCCTGAAATATTGACCCTGACATTTGCAAACCGTTTATCATCTGCAAATAAATTGCGTATTTTCAGCGCCGCTGCCTGGCAGTTAATCAGACCCTGTGGACAAGTTCTGCCGCCCTGACAAGCGATTATAACCGGTCCATTTTCAAACCGCTTCAGACTTGCAGGTAAATCCAAAGGCTTGGCGCCATAAAGCTCGATGCCGTGCTCGAAATTTATCCGTGATTCAGCGCCGAAACGTTCACACAAATCGGCTAAAACCAAAATTTGCTCGGCGCTTATATCGCCATCCGGAATGTTCAAGCGATGCAGAAGTTTAATGTCCGGATCATTTTCAGTTAATAAATTTGTTTTCGGATAAGGCTCTTTAAGCGCCTGTTTGAATCTCTTGTCCAGCTCGGCCAGAAAGACTCCGTCGCCCAATTTTTGCCGGAGGTGCCGCAGCCTTGCTTTTCTTCTGTTGTTTCGCTCGCCGAGTTCGGCAAACATCTCCAACGCAACCCGGCACAGTGCGAAAATATCCGAAACCGGCAAATTATTATAAGCCTTTATTCCCGCAGCCGGCACAGGACCGAGAGAACCCGCAATAATCACATCAAAATGCTTTTCCGATACTGCGATAAAGCCGATGTCGTTCAGATACGGTTTTGCGCAGTTTTCTCTGCATCCGGAAAAACTTATTTTAAACTTTCGCGGCAAATTCGACAGCACATCCAGCAATTGTAAATATCTTTCCAAAGCGGTTGCGATATCAAACACATCGAAACTGTCTTTACACAGTCCGCAGCCGCCGCAGACCGTGATATTTCTAATACTGTCTCCGCCGCTGCCGTAAACAAAAAGCCCGGCATCAATCAGTACCTGTTGTCCTTTTAGAGTATCGTCAAGATGCAGATTGTGCAGTTCGATATCCTGACGGGTAGTCAGATGTACGGATGTATCGGGAGAAAAAGATTTCTGAATCTGCGCGATAGTTCGCCATTGCGGCAGACTGAGCCTGCCGCTCGGAATTTTAATCCGCTGCATATACAAACCGGCCTGTTTCTGCGGATAAACGCCGTGGAGTTTGTCAGCTCCGACTGAAAATCGCAAAGCATCGTCAGGTCTTCCGTTCGCCATTTTTCTCATTATCCCTAATGATTCTGCCCGTAATCAATAATTCACCTGTCAACGCCAAGTGTCTGGCAATTGCCCTTATAACATCAGTTATTTTTTTAGTCAAAACCATATTTTTTCGCCTTTACGACACTTTAACAGATTTTCCTGCTGTTAATGGTCTTGTATGGATACCGCATTCTCCGCCGCATTTACTCGTGCCGAGCCATCTGCCGGCCCGTTCATTTATATCGAGTGTTATCCGCGTGCAGGGCGAGCAGCCGAGCGAACGATAACCCTGCGAATAAAGCGGATTTACATCGACCTTATTCAGGGCAAGATACTGCCAGACTTCACGTTCGTGCCATATCAGAATAGGATTAAGCTTTAAGAGACCAACGTCTCTTTCTTCGATTTCCTTAAAGTCCGTCCGCGTTCTGCCTTCCGTGCATCGAAGCCCTGTTACCCAGCAGGCAACACTCATCTCTTTTATAGCTCTGCGGGTCGGCTCAACTTTGAGAATATCGCAGCATTTGTCCGGTTCTGTCGCGTAAAGTTTGTCGGGTATAGGTTCATCATTTTTGAATATCCTTTGCTCAGGATATTTTTTAACCTGTTCGTTCATAAACTGTACCGTCTCGGCAGGTTTGTAGCGAGTCGTAACAATAAAGCCGCGGATTTTCGAGCTGACTTTTTTAGCAAGATGCCAGACTGCAACGGAGTCCTTGCCGAGACTATTGGCGACTACAAGGCCGTCGCCATACTCTTTCCACGCCCAGCTGATTAAATCAAGGCTTCGCTCGACTTTCTGGGCATAATTCAAACCATTCACCAGCGACGCTACATCTTCAGTTATAAAATTTTTAGACATTCGAGTACTCCTTAAAATTAAATTTGATATTCAGGCCGTTTTTCCTTGCCGATATTTATGTAGTTCCAAAGCCGTTCGTGTATATAAAAAATACTGATTTTCAAAACAGTCTCAATTATGCCGATTTTGGCGGCGATATTTATACTTCCGGTAAACAGCCAGGCAATCAATATCGTTACCGTAGTGCCACCAAGCCGCCAGGTGATTCCTTTCAATATACTTCTTAAATGACTTTCCATAATTTTTCTTTCTTAAGTATTCCTATGGGTTTAGTGAAATATTATCTAAAAAAAATTATATTACATAATTCGGCACATAATCTTTAGCCGCCATAGCTTCTTCCTGAACAAGGTCGGCAAACGTCGTGTTATTATATATTCCGGATATCGAATCGTTCAACCGCTGCCAAAGACGAGAAAAGGCATAATCGCCGTTTTTGGCAGAATCGATACCATACAGCATAACATCATATTTGACAGTACCTTGTATAAACGCAATTACCTGACCAACCGTCAATTTATCAGCGGGCCAAGTTAATATATATCCGCCATCGTTGCCCCGCTTCGACGCTACAAAACCGGCCTGCTTCAGCTCAACAAGAATATTCTCGAGAAACCGCGGCGATATCGCCTGCGAAGAAGCAATATCAGAAATCTTCACCGCTTCTGCCGTACGCCTGCTTGCCAACTCAAATATGGCCCGCAAGGCATACCTGCACTTCTGCGAAACTATTTTTGGCGTTATAAATGATGCTTCCATTATTACTATTCCGATTGACTTAGTAATATATACGATAAAACATAGTGAACGTCAATGCTTTTTTTAAAAAAACATATAATATTTATGCCATTAAGCTATAAGTATGTGTTGTAAAAAGAGTTGTGACAAAAAATAATTGTTTATTTTCTGGCAGATAAAAATTCTTTGAGGATTTCGGCCGCTGCGATAGCATCTATTTTGTTTTTTTTCCCCTTATGGGTAAGGCCGGTTCGGGAAAGTTTTTGCCCTGCTGAATAGCTCGAAAGCCTTTCATCCTGAAAAAATACCGGCAGGTTTGTTTTACTTTTGATTTTTTCGGCAAAGTCTCTTGCCTTGGCCGCCCTTTCGCCTTCGCTGCCATCCATATTCAGGGGCAGACCAAAAACGAGCCCTTCTACCTGTTCTTGCTGAGCGATTTTTACAATCTCGTCCTGTAAATTTTTCTGCCCCTCTAAAACCGCTAAAGGACTTGCGAGAATTTCACTGCCGTCGCAGACGGCCAACCCCGTCCGTTTGTCGCCGAGATCTATGCAGAGAAACCGCATCTTATAAATACTTCTCTTTTTTATGCTGTTTGAGAACTTCGAGAAGCTGTTTGAGTTTTTCCGTCTCGCCGATTGGGCAAACGAGCGTCGCGTCCGGGCTGTGCACAACGACCATATCTTCAAGTCCGATTGCGGCGATTAGATGCTCCTTGTCTTCGGTAACAAGGATGTTGTTTTTACAGTTGAGGGCCTCGCTTTGCGATGCGACGATAATATTGCCGTCTTTGTCCGATTGTATGATGTCGGCAAGGGCTGAAAACGAGCCCATATCGAGCCATTGGCAGTTGAGCTTGATTGCGTGAACTTTCGGGGCCTTTTCCATAACGGCAAAATCGATGCTTATTTTGGGCAGTTTTAAAAAATACTCCGAAAGCGTTTCTTCCTGATGCGGCCCGCCCCAGTCCGCCTGTATCCTTTGAAGCGGATGTTTGGCCTGCGGGAGATTTTCAAAAAGTAATTCGAGCACCCTTTTGGCTTTCCAAACGAAAAGCCCCGAATTCCAGCAGTATTGGCCTGTCGAGAGATATTCCTTTGCAGTCTGCATATCCGGCTTTTCCTTAAACGCCTCAACAGGATAAATCTCGTTGCGGCAATCCGGATATTTCTGACTTTCGCCGAGCTTTATATAGCCGAGCTGAGTATTCGGAAACGACGGCTGGATACCGAAAGTTATAAGCGCATCCGGATTTGTTTCGACAAAGTTTATTCCGTCTTCCAATGCCTGATGAAAAATCTTTGCCGGTTTTATCACCTGGTCTGCGGTAACGACCGCCATAGTCGCATCGGGGTCGAATCTCACAAGCACAGAAGCAGCAAGACCGATAGCTCCCGCCGTATCACGAACGGCAGGCTCGGCGATGACATTATCATAAGGAATGTCCGGCAGATTCTCACGAACGATATCGGTGTAGCCTTTATTGGTGAGCACGATTATGTGCCGATGGTCGAACATCTCGTTTATTCTCTGATAGCAGCCGCGAAGAAGCGTATCGCCTTCGATAAGTTTGAGTACCTGTTTTGGTCTGTTTTCCCTGCTCAACGGCCACAGTCTTTTTCCCGTTCCCCCCGCCATTATTACCGCGAATTGCATAACTTTCCCTTTTCCGAATTATATGATAAAACGGCTGTCCATTTGTTCGAGGGGTTTTATCTTTCCCGCTAATTGAGCATAATCGCCGCTGCCCATCAGTGCAAGCGTGGCATCTTTCCCAAGCTCGACAGCAGGCTGGTCATAAGCGTTAATATTAAACAGCAGTCCCGCCAGTGACGTCGCCGTCTCGAACAGGTAAATAAACTGCCCCACAGTATAAGGACAAATTTTGTCGAACGCAACTGTCAGACAGGGGCGTTTGCTGGCCAAAAGGGCATATTCAGTCGCTGTTTTTTCACTGTTTATAAGCCTGCTCATTTTTTGGCCTGAAAGATAGTCCAACTCGGGGGCGATATCCGGAGCTTTGCCTATTTCGACGTCCTTTTCAAAGTCCTGCACGGAAAGAAACGTAAAGAGTTTGTCGTTCGGCCCTTCACGATAAAGCTGTACCTGGCTGTGCTGGTCGGTCGCTCCAAGAGCTTTAACAGGTGTAGGACCGACAAAGACCTCTCTGCCGGCGAGGTCTTTCGCCTTGCCAAGACTTTCAGCCCACAACTGCCTATACCAGTCAGCGAAATCCTTTAACGCATAGCTGTAAGGCATCATTACCGATATTCGTTTGCCCCTATTGTAATAATGCCAGTTCACCGCGGCAATAACGGCGGCGGGATTTCGATAAAAGTCACCAATACTTACCTTTTTGTCCATCTGGGCCGCTCCTGCAAGGAGCGATTCGATATCAATACCGCAAACAGCTGCGCTTAAAAGTCCCACCGCGCTGAGGACACTAAATCTGCCGCCGACACCATCGGGCACCGGCAAATTTCTGAATCCGAATTGTTCCGTAATTTTGCGAAGAGTCCCCTCTTTTACATCGGTTGTAGCTATGATTCGTTCTTCCAGATGAGCTTTGCCGATTCGCTGTTCGAGCAGGCTGCAAACAGTTAAAAACTGGGCCGCTGTTTCCGCTGTTCTGCCTGATTTGCTTATGACGTTAAATACGGTTTTATCTAATTTGTCCTGAGCCCAGTCCAGAAAAGACTTTAGCTGCAATGGGTCAACATTATCAAAAACAAAAAGCCGGGGGGAGCCTTTTCTCTGCTTTTCATCGAGATTATACATATAAGGATTCAGTGCCGTTTGGAGCGCGATATTGCCAAGGGCTGAGCCGCCTATGCCAAGCACTACGAAATTTTCACAGCCTTTGACACTGTCGGCAACGTTTCTGACGCTTTTTGCCATTTCGGTCTGATACGGCAAATCACGATACCGAGCCTTCCCAGCTTTTCTCTGTTCGTCAAGCTGTTCGAGCAATGGAGCGGTCTTTTTGGCAAGTCCATCGAACTGCTCTTTGGTTATGCCGTGCTCCTCGCCGAGGACTTCGGCTGTAACATTTTTGTAATAAAACTTTAACTGCGCTGTTTCCATAATCAGCTTCCCTGCCCAATCACACTCAAATTAGCGTATTTTAACATCAAAGGCTTAACCTGTCCGCTTTTAAATTCTACCACTACAATACTATCGGCGCCGAGATTATGAAACTCTTTTATTCTGCCGGTTCCAAATTTTTTATGCGAGACGAGCCTACCGACGGCAAAATCGCCGTCCAAATCGTCCGCAAGCTGCGAGGCCTGCTCCCGTTCGGAGTCCTGCCCATCATCGTCATCGTAATCTAAATCGTCCGTCCGTTGGCCGAATCCCTGCGGTTCAAGGCCGGCATCGAAAAGGAATTGCGACATAATTGTTCTCGTGTACTGGCCGTGTATAGTGCGATACCTGCATAAAGTTATACACAATCTTTTTTTCGCCCGTGTAATTCCAACAAAAAACAGTCTTCTTTCCTCTTCAAGCTTCAGAGGGGTATCTTTACTTCTGTCGTGCGGCAGAATACCGTCTTCGAGGCCGGCGATTATGACATTTTCAAACTCAAGCCCTTTTGCGCAGTGCATCGTCATCAGCGAAACTTTCCCGCTTTTGCCGTCGTAAGTATCCGTATCGCTGAACAGCGAAATATACTGCAAAAAATCGAGCAGACTTCCGCCCTGCTGTTCGTCGAACCTCTTTGCGGAATTAATAAGCTCAAAAACATTGTCGAGCGGCGCGGATTTGCTGTAATCTTCCTTGGCGGCTTCGTTTTTCAGCGATTCATATAATCCGCTTTCTTTGAATACTTTTTCCAAAACTACCGCCGCCGGAGATTGCTTGTCCTGTTCGAATCCTTCCATCATCTTTACGAAAGTCTTGATTTTGACTTTCACGGCGGCTGATAGCGATTCTATTTTTTCACAGCCTTTGGCGGCATTGTAAACGCTTATGTTTTTGGCCGATGCATAAGCGGCAAGCCTTGCAACTGTCGTTTGTCCTATTCCTCTTATCGGTGTATTTATTATCCGCACAAGGGCCTGATTGTCCGACGGGTTTACAATCAGCCTCATATACGCGAGAATATCCCTGATTTCCCTGCGATTATAAAATTCCACGCCTCGCACAATCTGATATGGGATTCGATTTACGACAAGGGCCTCTTCGAGCGCCCTGCTCATCGAATTAACGCGGTAGAACACGGCGATTTCGTTGGGATTTGCGCCGGCATCGAGAGTTTGTTTTATATATTCGGCTATAAACGCCGCTTCCGCCTGCTCGTCTTCGAGGCATCGGACTATAACTTCGCCGCCGCTTTGTTTTACCGGCACAAGTTTCTTGAGCTTTCGGCTTTTATTGGCGACGATGAGCTTGTCGGCAACAGATAAGACTTCCGGCATACTCCTGAAATTTTCCTCCAGTCTTATAACGGTGGCATCAGGCCAATCGTTCTCGAAGGCAAGGATATTGCCGATATCGGCTCCTCTCCAGCCGTATATCGACTGGTCAGGGTCGCCGGTAACGCAGATATTTCCGTGCTCTGCCGCAAGGCCTCTGGCGATTTGATATTGCGCGTGGTTGGTATCCTGATATTCATCGACCATCAGGTATTTAAACCGCTCATTTAGCTGCTTTCTGATGTCCGGAAAATCCCTCAATAAAAACGCTGTTTTAAAAAGCAAATCGTCGAAATCGAGGGCATTATTCTTTTCAAGGATTTTTTGATACGCTTTGTAGATTTTCGATACGCACTTTGAAAAATAATCTCCGGCGTTTTGTTCTTCGAATGTTTTAACATCTTCGAGGTTATTTTTCAGCCGCGATATGGTTTCGAGCATCGCGGCAGGCGGAAAATTTTTCGAATCGAGCTGGGACGCTTTGAGCGCCTCTTTCATACAGCTTTTCTGCTCGTGGTCAGTAAAAATACTGAACGCCGGCGCGACATTCGCGGCCTGATTGAACTTTCTCAGAATCCTGACGCAAAGCGAATGAAACGTGCTTAAATGCACCCCCTGCGGGACGTTCATTGAAAAGACTCTCTGCCGCATTTCGTCCGCCGCTTTATTGGTAAAAGTTACCGCGCAGATATTAAACGGCGAAACGCCCTGCTGGACCAAAGCCGCAATCCTATGGGTAATTACACGTGTTTTTCCGCTGCCGGGACCTGCTATGATAAGTAAAGGGCCGTTTTTATG
The DNA here is from genome assembly GCA_964449435.1 of uncultured Planctomycetaceae bacterium. Taxonomy (GTDB): domain Bacteria; phylum Planctomycetota; class Phycisphaerae; order Sedimentisphaerales; family UBA12454; genus UBA12454. The sequence goes on from CAYUYR010000024.1 coordinate 17,496, forward strand.
GAAGACGGCCTGTTTCTGCGCCCCTGTAAGATTTTGCATAACTGCCGATAACCTGCTCATTGCTGTATGCTTTCCTGCTGCTGCATCTGCTGTAAGACGGCTTCTCGCTGTTTTTTTAGTTTCTCATAAAGTTCGGGCCTTTCTATATGCATCCTGTTAACCAGATTTTGCTTCAAATCGTCGGGGTATCTTGAGTCATTCATAAAACCGGCCAGTCCTGCATATCGCATTGTATCGAAATCCGGCAATGCGATTCTATTAGCTTCCTCGTCATTAGAGCCTGGCTGATAATAATCATAAATTTCTTTCGCCATTTTTTCTCTGCCAAAGGCTTCATCGTCATCATAAACAGCATAACGATAATACGCGTCCTGCAACATCATGGTTATAATCTCAATTGCACTGCTATATCCGATGGTCTGCAATTGAATTATCAGTCTGTTTCTTGCATATTCCATAAGAGAAACTTGTATTTCCTTATCATGGGGGTATTCTTTCCGGAGAATATTATATATCCGGCGAGCTTCATCTGTATGGCCAGCTTGGTAAAAAAGCAGGACCGACCGCTTGAGCATATTTCTGTGCGGGACCTCGAGAATATTAGGGTCAGTTCCGTATTCCTCATATTTTGCCATCACCGCCCGCATCG
>CAYUYR010000025.1:0-17818 GCA_964449435.1 uncultured Planctomycetaceae bacterium
TTGATCGCGGGGTAGAGCAGTCTGGTAGCTCGTCGGGCTCATAACCCGGAGGTCGTAGGTTCGAATCCTGCCCCCGCTATTGACATAAGTAAGGCAGTTGTAATGGGTTAATTACAACTGCCTTCGGTTGTTTAGAGGGTGCGGGCTGTTAAATTGTAAAGGATGCGGACAAAAGTGCGGAAGCACAAAACGGCATACGATTGCGGCTGGCATCGGTAAAATTGCGTGTTGCGGTATTATTTTGACGGTTATTTGTATTGAAGGACAAAACACAAAAAATGAGTAATGATACTTGACATTATCGTTTCCCATACCGAAAACCTATGGGAAGATATTGTTGAGGTGGGGTCTAACGGGATGAATCTAATAGCGATTGACATAGGCAATACGAATATAACAGCGGGGCTGTTTCTGGATGATGCTGAAGCAGGTATGGAAAAGGTCGGCGGCGGCAATTCGCAGGCCCTCGCCGAGGTTTTGAAAAACTACTGGGACAGGATTCCGGTTTCAAAAGCAAGCAAGGATAAGATTATACGCGACGGCGTAATTGTTGTCGCGAGTACAAATCCGAAATGGACCGATATGGTCAAAAAAATCGTTCAGGAACAGTTGGGCGAAAAAGTTCTTGAGGTCGGGAGCGGCAAAGATGTTCCTCTGCCGATGGGGCTTGATGTCGATGAGCCGAGGCAGGTCGGCGTTGACAGGATAATGGCGGCCTTTGCGGCGTACAGCGTTGTAGAGGATGCGGTTATTGTCGCAGATTTCGGAACAGCGGTAACAATCGACATTGTTGACGACAAAGGAGTATTTCTCGGCGGGATGATTCTGCCGGGCTTCGAAATGTCGGCAGAAGCGCTGAATAAATATACTGCTGTACTGCCGAAAATCGGGAAAATTAAAATTCCTGAAAAGCCGTTCGGAAGAAATACGGATGAGGCGATAAACAACGGACTTTATTATTCTGCCATTGGCGCACTTGAAACTATTACGAGGGTTTATTCCGAGTATTTGGGCAAATGGCCGCAAACGGTTATTACCGGTGGGAATATGGAAATTATCAAAAACGGCTGCGATTTTGTCGACTCGTTTGTGGACGGTCTTGTAGTCAAGGGAATTATGCTTGCGTATAAGAAATATGTCGGCGAAAAATCATAACTGCGTTGCGGCGCTGATGACGGCAAGAGGCGCTGCGGCAATATCGAGCGTTCAGCTTGCCGGGACCGGCGCAGAGGATATTTTAAAAAAGATTTTCGATGGTAAACATTTTGATTTTACGACTGGTTCGGTTCTGTATGGAAATATAATCGACGGAGAAAGAATCGTCGATGAAGTCGTCATCGGCTGCGAAAGCGAGGATTTCTTCAGTATAAACTGTCACGGCAATCCGCTTATTGTCGAGAATGTCCTGGAACTGCTGAAAAAGCACGGTGTAAGGATTACGGAAGCGAGGGGAATTTTAGCGTATATGGGCGAGAAGAAATACGGCGATAACACGATAGCGGTTGAGTCGCAGATAGCTCAATCGCGGTCGGCGACGATTTACGGAGCGAAAATTATCGGCCAACAGACGAAGATGGGACTTTTGCAGGCGGCAGACTGGTGGCTCGACAATTTAGATACGCTCGAACTTGACGATATTAAAGAGGGAGCGAATCAGGTTTTGAGCGACAGCAAAATCGCGGACTTATTTATCAGAGATGTGAAAATTGTTATCGCAGGACCGCCCAACAGCGGCAAGAGTACATTATTCAATCGGCTCTGCGGCAAAGAAAAAGCAATCGTAACAGGCATCGCAGGAACAACACGCGACTGGCTCAGCGCAAAGGTTAGACTGAAAAGAATTATGGCGGAGTTTTTCGACACTGCAGGACTTGACCATGTTCTGATCGGACAAAACACAATCGATGCCGCCTCGCAAGGACAGGCGATTGAAATTATTAAAAATTGCGATTTGGTTTTGTTTGTTGCGGATTGCCAAACCCCCACCGCAGGGGTGGGGGCTAAACAACTGAATGAAATTGTTGTTTTTAATAAATGTGACCTGGCAAGGGATTTACCGGCTGACGGGTTGTGTATCAGCGCGAAGACGGGCGATGGGCTCGACAGGCTTATCACGGCAATTGAGAAGGCTTTGGGGGTTTTGTATTTTGACATCAAAAAAACGGCATGTTTTACCGACCGCCAAAAGGGAATATTAAAACAGATTAGCGAGGCAGAGGCAAAACAGGAGATTAAAGAGATGATTACTGAGTTGTTAAAAGGCAAATTGTAGGTTATACTATATGAATATATTAAGGGAATTGAATAATGTCGCTGCAATTTGAATGGAATGATAAAAAAGCTCAATTAAACAAGAGAAAACATAAATTAACTTTTGAAGAAGCATCTACAACTTTTGGCGACCCATTGTCGATTACTATTCCCGATGCGGTTCATTCGATTGGCGAAGACAGGTTTATTACCATCGGAACATCCATAAATAATAGACTTATTGTTGTTGTACATATTGATTATGAGGATACCATAAGAATTATCAGCGCCCGCAGAGCGACCTCGAATGAGAAAAAGCAATATGAAAATGAATAATCCGGAGAAATATATGAAGAAAGAATATGATTTTAGCAAAGGCGTGAGAGGAAAATATACTAAAAGATATAAAGCAGGGACTAATATTGTTCTGCTTGAGCCGGATGTAGCTAAAGTGTTCAAAACGCCTCGTTCTGTGAATCAGGCACTGAGGTCTCTAACTGAAATTATCAAGGCGCAAGAACAAAAAGCATAACGCTGTTCAACTGCTATGAATACGGAGAAGGACAAATTAACCCCGGCGATGAAGCAGTATGACAGCTTCAAGAAAAAATATCCGGACTGCATATTGTTTTTCCGGATGGGGGATTTTTACGAGACGTTTTACAAGGACGCTCAAATCTGCTCGCAGGTTTGCGGACTTACGCTAACCAGCAGAAGCAAGGGCGAAAACCCGGTTCCTCTTGCAGGCGTTCCTTTCCACGCGATAGACGGCTACTTAAAGAAAATGATAAAGGCAGGCTATAAAGTCGCTGTCTGCGAACAGATGGAAGACGCAAGGCTTGCCAAAGGCGTCGTCAAACGCGATGTGATTCGGATTATCACCCCCGGCACTTTAACTGATGATATGCTGCTTGAAGAAAAGCAGGACAATTTCCTTTGTGCCGTCAGTCTCGATTCCAAAAACGCTGCGCTTAGCTGGGTCGATGTTTCGACGGGTCATTTTTTTGCCCGCGCTGTTCCTGAAAATTCTCTGGTCGATGAAATTTTGCGGATTGCGCCTGCGGAGTGTATTTTGCCTGATGCAAGGGGTGAACTTTTCAGCGAGGAGATTAAAAAACTCGCATCGCAAATCGAACGCTCGGCCAACACGGTGATAACTTACAGGCCGATGTGGTATTTCGAGCCTTACGATGCTTACAAAAGACTGCTCGAACATTTCGGCACAAAAACGCTCGAAGGTTTCGGCATAAAAGAAAATAGCGGCATAATCAGTCCGGCGGGGGCGGTAATTGAGTATCTGAAAGAAACGCAGAAGACCGCGCTGGGGCATATATCGAGTATTAAATTAGTCGAGCAGAAAAAGTTTCTTCAGATTGACCAGACGACGCTTCGGAGTCTTGAGGTTTTGTCCACAATTCGCGGGGAGGGGCCGAAAGGCTCGCTGATAGAGACTATCGACAGGACGCTGACGGGTATGGGCGGCAGGATGCTGCGGTATTGGATATGTATGCCTTTGTGCGATTTGGGCTCAATCGAGTTGAGACAGGACGCGGTAGAAGAACTGGTCGAAAAGAAAAACGAACTTGAAAAAATACGCGGTATTTTGAAGAATTTTGCCGACCTCGAAAGGATTATCGCAAGAATAAGCACCTTAAGGACAAGCCCCAGAGACCTGCTTGCTTTGGGCCAGAGTCTCAAAAAAGCAGAACCGTTGAAGCAAATGCTTTCCGGTCTGTCGGCGGATATTTTTATAAAACTTTCGCAAAATTGTGATTGCCTCCCGCAACTTTCGCAAATTCTTGCAGCAGCGATTGAGTCGGACTGTCCCGCTCATCTGCGCGACGGCGGAGTGATAAAAACAGGATTTAATTCCGAACTTGACGAGCTGCGGAATATCTCGAAAGATGTCCGGACGTGGCTTGCTCAATATCAGCAAAAAGAAATCCAGCGGACAGGGATATCAAATCTGAAAGTCGGCTTTAATAATGTTTTCGGCTATTATATTGAGATAAGCCGTTCTTATGCCGACAAAGCGCCCCCCGATTATGTCCGCAAGCAGACAATAAAAAATGCCGAGCGGTATATAACCGATGAATTGAAGAAATATGAGGAGAAGATTCTCACGGCAGGTGAAAAAAGTCTTGCGCTTGAGCAAAAACTTTTCGAGCAGGTTCGTGTGCAGTGCTGCGGCTATACGAAGGAAATTATGTCGCTTGCCGAGGTTGTCGCAACGGTTGATTGTTTGTGTGCGATGGCGCATCTTGCCTTGTCGCAACACTATACAAGGCCTAAACTTACGAATGGAACGGAGCTGGTAATTCGCGACGGCAGACATCCTGTTCTTGCTGAAATACTGGGTAATGAATTTGTGCCCAATGACGTCGAGCTCGGCGAGGGTAATCGCGATGTGGCTATTATCACCGGCCCGAATATGAGCGGCAAAAGCACTTATATAAGACAGACCGCACTGCTCGTACTGCTTGCCCAAACCGGCAGCTTTATTCCGGCAAAGCAGGCGACGCTCGGTTTGGTTGACAGGATATTTACGCGCATCGGCGCTTCCGATGAAATTGTTCGAGGCCAATCGACATTTATGGTCGAGATGACCGAGACGGCAAACATCGTTAATAACGCTACTGAAAAATCGCTCGTAATTCTCGACGAGGTCGGCAGAGGCACAAGCACTTATGACGGCTTGTCTCTTGCCTGGGCGATTACAGAATACATTGCGAATAAAATAAAATGCAGGACGCTGTTCGCGACGCATTATCACGAGCTTACAGCTCTTGCCGAGCTTTTGGTTAATGTCAAGAACTGTAATGTCGCGGTTCGTGAGTGGATGGACGAGGTTGTATTTCTGCACAAGATCGTTCCCGGCGGAACGGACAAAAGCTACGGCATACACGTTGCCAAACTTGCCGGTATTCCTAAATCCATTCTCGAACGCAGTAATGAGATTCTTGCCGAGCTGGAAAATACGTTTCAAAAAGAGGCATCAGGCGAAAAACTCACGAAACAGAGGACAAAAGAGCCTGACGCTGTGCCGCTTTTCGACCAGAAGGAAAAAGATGTTCTCGAAAAGCTGAAAGGCCTTGATGTTAATAATCTTACGCCGATTCAGGCCATCAATCTGCTTAATGAAATTAAAGACTTTTTAAAGAAACAATAAAAGTTATTGCTATTGATTATCTGGTAACTCATAATTATAATCAAATATTATTTTACAGGTTGCGTTATACGGTTAAGGTTGCGCGGCTCGTATCGGTTACGTTTAACGTCAGACGATAGACGAAACGAGCGTCGTTGCCGATAAACGCAGGACGCAACCGGGAGTTGAATATGTATTGTCAAAAATGCGGTGCTGAAAATCTTGAAAATGCGGCGATTTGCCAAAGCTGCGGCGGAGTTTTTGTTTACAGCAAGCCGACAAAGACCAGCGGTATGGCGATAACGTCTATGATACTCGGCATAAGCGGGTTTTCGATGTTCGGCGTGTTCGGGATTACGTGGATAATCGGGCTGGTATTCGGAATACTTGCGCTTAATAAGATAGGCAAGTCCGGCGGGATGCTAAGGGGCAAAGGATTTGCGATTACAGGAATTATAACTTCAGCCGTGGGTCTTGCACTTGTTCTGACAATTATCGGGGTCTGGCTGTTTATCAATTCGGCAACGACATTCTCGCTGCATAAAAAACTTCAACAGCAGATATTAGATGATATGCCGCAGATTAAAGGTGTAGTTTGTGTTGCCTACGACGGTGAATCAGATGACGATTGCACCTCGCCTTTGTTTGTGGCCGAAGAGCTTAAGACTGAACCGGAGCCTGCCGGCAGAGTTGTTTGTACATCGCAGGATGGAAAAGCCGCTATTGTAAAATGGAAATTCGTGGAAGAAGAGGATAAAGCGGAATTGTACGATTTTAATATAACCGTACCTGTCGATGACGAGACGACTTCGGTGGTGGTAAAATCGGTCGCTTATGACGGTACGGAAAAAATCGTTTTCAAAGACAAGCAGATTAAAGTCTATATCAGGCCGGAAAATTAGGCGTTATCGCTTTTTTGGCGGCTTGTCTTTTTAGCGAGAATATATGCAGCACGATTAATATCGCCAGACAGGCGATGCAAATCCACTCGACCTGATTTTTTGTAAGAAGTCGCCAAAAGGGATTTTTCTTCATCGGCCAAAAAGGTATTACATCGTAATGGTAAATCCCGTCAATCAATACGTGGAACCAGATGCCGAGGATTCCTGATATAATCATTTTAAAGGCGTTTGTCCGATAGGGGATTGAAATTTTTTCCATAAACCATTTAAAAGCCGGCAGCGCGGTATAAGCAGCCAGTCCCCAGCCTGCGCCTATGACGGCGCCGATAAGAAAAGTATGGCCGAGTCTGTGAATGGGCCGTCCGAGTTCCATATAACGATTAAGAAGCACCTCGACGTCGATTATGACGTTTGCGAGTACGAATACCGGCAGGTCTATCCATTTTCTGAAGATATACCCGATTAATCCCGCCGGCCCGAAATGATATGGTGTAACAGGCATTTGATATATTATATGAAATACACCGCGTTTAGTCCAGATTTATCGGCGGGCAAGCCCTATTCAGTGGTTTTCTGATTGATTATTCGGCCTGTTTGGCAGATAATCTTCTGTTGTGAAAAGGATAATAGACAACAAAACTCTTGCGAATATGACGGTCTGTCTTACGATTACACTGATGGCTCTCGGAGCGGTCTTTGTTTTCAGCGCAAGCGCAAGAATCGACGCTGAGTACGACATTTCTAAATTTTACTCATATCCGGAGTTCCGTCAGATATCGTTTTTTCTAACAGCGGTTTTGATTGTGCTCGGATTCAGTTGGCTCGACTATCGGGCATTTGCCCTGAACGACAACAAGCTCGTAAGCTGGCTTACCAATCCTCCGGTTTATATGGTTGCGGCAAGTGTCATATTACTTATTCTGGTGCTTGTTACGCCGTTGGGGGTCGAAGTTAATAACGCCCGAAGATGGATAAGGATACCTGCCGGAGCGGCGACGATAAATTTTCAGCCGTCGGAGCTTGCAAAATGGTCGCTCGTGCTGTTCGTTGCCGCCGTCTCTGCGATGCTCGGCAAAAAACTTCAAAATTTCTTTAAGGGATTCGTGCCGGTTTTCCTGCTCATCGGTCTTGTGGCAGGGCTTATATTGTTGGAGGATTTCGGTACCGCACTGTTTGCAGCGTTTATCGGTCTTGCGATTTTGTTTATGGCAGGAGGCAAATGGTGGCATTTTCTAACGCCGCTGCCGCTCCTGATTGTTATTTTTGCGCTGGCGATAGTTTCCTCGCCGATGAGAATGGAAAGAATAAAAACATTTGCAAGACCGTCTGATTCGACCGCGCAAACCAGCGGTTATCAGATTCGCCAGTCGCTTATTGCCGTTTCGACAGGCGGGCTCTGGGGCAAAGGTCTTGGAAGAGGAATCAGTAAGTATGGTCATCTGCCGGAAGATACCACCGATTTTATTTTTGCGATTATCGCTGAAGAGCTCGGCTTTGTCGGCGTATGTTCCGTAATCCTGCTTTTTGTATTATTTCTTATTCTCGGTATTCTTATAATTTCCAGATGCAGAGACGATTTCGGCAAATTGCTTGCCTTTGGGATTGTTCTTACGATAAATTTTCAGGCGGCGGTAAATCTTGGCGTTGTAACCCGTCTTTTGCCGACAAAGGGCATCGCGCTTCCTTTCATAAGCGCAGGCGGAACGCATATTTTCCTCACCGCTGCCGCTGCCGGAATTCTTGCAGGTATAGCACGCAGGAGTGAATCAAAATGAGACATTTTTATTTCTCAGGCGGAGGCACGGGCGGCCATATTTATCCTGCCCTCGCCGTTGCGCAGGAGCTTTTGAAAATTGAGCCGAACTGCAAAATCACTTTCTTTTGCAGTCAAAGGCCGATAGACGCAAGAGTTCTCGGCGGTACGGAGTTTCGCTTTATTGCCTTGCCGGTGAGCGGATTTTCAAAAAATCCTTATAAATTTTTTCTGTTTTTAAGGTCGGTATTCGCGGCAAAGAAAATCGTAAAGCAGACGATACTTGACGACAAAGCCGATGAGGCGGTTCTTTTCAGCGTAGGCGGTTTCGTTTCAACAGGCGCGGTTCTGGCGGCGTCCGATTTGAATATGCCGGTTGCGATGCTCAATATCGATTCAGTGCCCGGCAAGGCCAACAACTTTCTGGCGCGTTATGCGAGAGATATTTTCGTTCAGTTCGAAAAGACAAGCAATTATTTCGGTTTGAATAACAAAAAAGTTACGATAAGCGGCTGTCCGCTTCGCCGGAGTTTTTTCGAGCCGGATAAAGCAGGGGCGATGAAATTATTCGGTTTGAATCTGAATAAAAAAGTGCTTCTCATTACAGGCGCATCGGGCGGGGCCGCGAATATAAACAGTGTAATAGGTTATCTTTTGGACAGGCTGGAGGACTTTGCCGATGACTGGCAAATCGTTCACCTCAGCGGCGTTGCTCATTACGATACCGTCCGGACGCTTTATAAAAATACCAGGATAGTCCATAAAATTATAGATTATTGCGATGCTATGCCAAGCCTGCTTGCCGCGGCGGATATTGTTATCGGCAGGGCCGGAGCGATGAGCGTTGCCGAGTTTGCCGCATCGGGAACGCCTGCGATATGCCTGCCGTATCCTTATCACAGCGACAAACATCAGAAATTGAACGCACAATTTCTTGCCCAAGCCGGCTGCGGCAGAATAGTCGAAGATTTGTGCGATACCGAAAAGACCGCAACTCTTTTATGGCCGGTTCTTTGCGAGCTTATCAGTTCCGATGAGCAGCGCAATCAAATGAAAAAAGGCTGTATCGGACTGGCAAAACCCGATGCGGCGACGCAAATCACCGAAAAATTGCTTGATTATTGATAATAGTTCTTTTTGTTTGCAATCGACCGTGCTGAACATAAAATACAGTTAAAGCGTATACTGTGAAAAAGACGAATTAAGATTATAAATGAACAGAATTTACCATAAAAAACTAATAGTCCGAGAAACACTTTTGGCGCTGTTTCTGCTTTTGTGTTTTACGCCGATACTTTATGCTGCCTTTGGCGCCAAGCCGGAAGATATCAGCGGTCAGTTAAAAATCAATCGCTGGACGCTTTTCAACTCGACAGACGAGCAAATACGGATAGATACAGCGATAGAAATGCTCAAAAGCACCGATGCCGGCGCCAGACAAATTGTGCTCGACGCTCTTGCGGCGACCGACAACGCCGCCGCTCAAAGTTCTGCATGCAAGGCGATAAGCAGTTTCAGGAATTCACCCCAACTGATTCCGAACAGAGATGATTTTATCGGACTATTAACAGATATTCTTAAGGGGTCGAATACCGAATCAGCCAATCTTGCGGCGCAGGCGTCTTTGATTTACACATACAGGGAACTCAAGGGTCGGTTTGAGAGTTTGGTAAAAGATTCTGATTTGCCTGCCGCGGCAAAAAGGAATGTAGTTTACGCAATTCAGATTCGTCCGGAAAAGGAAGCTGTTCTACTGCTTATCGATTTGCTCGATAGCAATGACAAAATATTTGCATCCGCTTCTGCTGATGCGCTGGCACGATGGCTTCCGGGTACGGATAAGCAGCAGTGGCAGAAAATGCGAAAAGATATTGAAAGGGGCCGAATAGACATTGTTCGCCAAAGACTGCTTACCCAGCAGGACAGAATACGTCAGCTCAACGAGGAAATTTTAAGATGGCAAAGGAGGTATCTCGTATCGCTGGACAGCATCTATCAGGTAACGACGGACGATAATGCTCGGGCGAAGTTCATTGCCGACAATCTTGCCTTTGAGCACAGTTCAGTAAAACTCTGGGCGATTGAAAAGATTAATATGTGGCAAAAGAGCGGCAAGCCTATGCCAACGGCGGTTTTCCAAAAGCCTCTTGTCTCGCTTGTTTTCGACCCTGAACCTGCGGTCAGACTCGCAGCGGCCAGACAGCTCGGACTGCTGACCAATATCAATTCAGCAGACGCCCTGCTTTCGCAGCTCAAAGCAGAAACAAATGATGACATTAAAACGGAAATATTTATATCGCTAGGACATATATGCAATTTTGCTCTTTCGCCCGGCGCCGAGCTGGAAATAAATCCGCAGGTTAGAATTGAAACGCTTCAACTTGCCGCCGAGTTTTTCAAGGATAATAACCTCGTAGCGGCAGCGGAGGTTTTGCGAAATCTGCTCCTGCAGAACGGCCTTGAAGATGCTCAGGTAAAACCATATTTTGAGTTTATAGCCGCCGGTTATACCAAAACGCAGGATGCACAAATAAAGTCGCGCCTCTTGGAGGAAATGGCCAGATTGTGCGGCAATGACAGTTTTTACAGAGCGGTTGCCGGCGAAGTATTCAGAAATATTTTTCTCGGTGCCATAGATGACGAAAGCGAGCAAATCGCATCACCGGCAGTTACCGGCCTTATGAGAATTGACCAGTCCGGAACCTTTGAAATACTCAAGCAAAAAGGCTTTACCGGTCATTCGAGCGCCAAAATACGCGACGAACTTATCTCTGCAGCCGCTCAAATCGGCACCCAACAGGACCTCGAATGGCTTGGAGTGTTGACAATGAATATCGGCTCCGAGCAGGAACGTCAGCGTGCAGCGGACGCGATGATGAATATCTTTCAATATTGCAAGATGCAAATTCTGCTTTCGTGGGCGCAGCAGTTTTCCAGCCAGGCAAAATCCAAAAACGAGGATTTCCTGCTTGCCAGAACCCGATTGTTGCTGGAGGCTGCTGAAAAAAAAGCTGAAGCCGAGCAGAATGGAGATACTCTAATTTCTATCAGGCGTATGCTTGCTGAACATTACGCAGAGTCGTCTTTGTACGGATTGGCGGCTAAGTATTACGGAATGCTTCTGCAGACCGCCGCGGACCCAAATGAAAAGCGGCAACTAACCGCCAGATTGCTCGATGTAAACCTCCGTTTTGGCCAGACAGAATCCGTAAAACAGCTTTTAGCTAATGTCCTGCTGTCTTCCGATATCCGGCCGAATTCGGTAATTTCGAGGGTTTTGAACGATTATTTTACGCAGAATCCGAATACTCAAACGATAAAACAGATGTTTTTCGCCATTGCTTCCATAAATTTGCCTCAGGATACTCCTCGTCCGCTATGGTTCAAACAGGTTAAAGATTGGCAAAAACTTTTACAGATAGATTCTATAATTCCTGCCTCTCCGAATACTCCGGCTGAGCCGAACGAAATTTCCGCGCCGTAAAGTGCCCTCCAAATGAATCCCCGCCTTACAAAATATAAGCATATTATCTGGGACTGGAACGGTACGCTTCTGGACGATGCCTGGCTTTGCGTCGAGATTCTCAACGATATGCTCACTCGCCGAAAAATGAAAACGACAACGCTGGCGCAATATCAGTCAGAATTTGATTTTCCGGTAATCAGCTATTATTTGAAAATCGGTTTCGATTTCGAGAAAGAGTCATTCGACGATATCGCCCGTGAATATATTACTGCTTACGAATCACAGCGTTTTCGATGCAGTTTACGAGCCGGAACCGTCGATATTATAAAATTGTTAAAGGCCGAAGATATTTTGCAGTCAGTTCTTTCCGCTTCGCAGCGGTCATCTCTAATCGAAGCTCTCGAATTGTTCGGACTGACGGATTTTTTCGCAAATATTGCAGGCCTCGATGATTATTATGCGCACAGCAAAATGGACATCGGGAAAAATCTTATGAAAAATCTTTCGGCAAGCCGAAAAGAGGTTCTCCTTATAGGCGATACGACGCACGATTATGAAGTTGCCCGCGAATTGGGGGCCGATTGCCTGCTTACCCCCGTCGGCCATCAGTCGAAAGAAAGACTTCTTGCCTGCGGCGCAAAAGTTTGCGACAATCTCGACGAATTTTTTCAGGTTAAATAGGGATTGTTCAATTTTTCCTGCCCGATTGTCGAAGTAGGCCCGTGTCCCGGCAGCACTTTCGTATCGTCCGGCAAAATAAGCAGTTTATTTTTTATCCCTTCGATGAGCTGTTTCATAGATTTTCGCTCGTCATATCCTGAAAAATCCGTTCTTCCGACCGAGCCGGCGAAAAGCGTATCGCCGCTGAAGAGAATTTTTTCGTCGCTGTTATAAAGGCAAATCCCGCCGGGCGTATGGCCGGGCGTATGAATAATGGTAAATTTCAAACCTGCAAATTCTATTGCTCTTTCGTCTTCAAAAATTATGTCAGCCGGTAAAGCCTCTACTTTCTTTCCGAGAAAGCTCGAAAAATTACGCGCCGAATCGGTGAGCATTTCGGCGTCGGCCTTGTGAATACAGACCTTGATTTTTTCGAAGTTTTTCCGCAGAGGCCCGACTCCAGCGATATGGTCGCCGTGGCCGTGGGTGAGAATCAGAGCCTCGGGGTCGAGATTTCTTTCCTTTAGAAAATTCATCAAAGCCTCAACACTCAGAGCTGTATCAATTATGATACAGTTTGTCGCCTTTTCGTCTTTGCGGACAACATAACAGTTATTCTCGTAAGCACCTAAAACCAGCCGGTCAATCTGCATTTACAACTCCTTTATTTAAGAGGAGAAACTATATCAGGATAACAAAATTTGTCAAATCCGGCAGTTTAATTGTTATTATAAGACCTTAATAAACCGTCCGGTAATTTTCTTGAAACGCTGAAATCCGGCTTTAGCGGAAAGTGTTTTTTGCCGATTTGATTTCTGGAAGTTCTTGCATAAAGCATTGTTTTTATTCCAATTTGAAGGAACGGCTAATGGCTCATAGTTCTCGTCAGCATCTCGCTTACGAACTTTTCAGAAGGTATGAGGGCAATCCGATACTTGAGGCCAACGACTGGCCTTATCCTGTCAATTCTGTTTTTAATCCGGCAGCGATAAAACTGCCTGACGGTACATTGCTGCTTGCCCGCGTGGAAGATATGCGCGGATTTTCTCACCTGACTTTATGCAAAAGCAAAGACGGCCTTACGAACTGGCAAATTGACGATGCGCCGACTATGGAGGCCGACCACGATTCTCGCGAGGAACGATGGGGTCTGGAGGACCCGCGGATTGTCTGGCTTGAGGAGCAGGGTCATTTCGCGATAACTTATGTCTCGTTCAGTGAAGGCGGGCCTCTGGTTTCGCTTGCGATTACCAAGAATTTCCATACATTTGCGAGGATGGGCGCGATGCTGCCGCCTGAGGACAAAGACGCCTGTCTTTTCCCTCGCAGATTCGACGGCCGGTTCGCTCTTATTCATCGTCCGATTGTTCAGGGTGAAGCGCACATCTGGCTTAGCATGTCGCCTGATTTGAAGCATTGGGGCGACCATAGAGTTTTGCTCAGAACCCGCCACGCGTTTTGGGATGGCCAGCGTATAGGCCTTGCCTGTCAGCCGATTGAGATTCCCGAAGGCTGGCTGATTTTCTATCACGGCGTAAGAGCCACCACCGCAGGCCAGATATACCGTATCGGTCTGGCCCTGCTCGACCTCGAACAGCCGTGGAAAGTTCTGCGCCGAAGCGAGGAATGGATTCTCGGCCCGCGGGCCGTTTACGAGAGAATCGGCGATGTGAGCGATGTCGTTTTTGTTACCGGCGCTACGGTTAACGAGGAAAATAACCGTTTGTATCTTTACTACGGAGCGGCGGACGACAAAATCGCGGTAGCAATGGCGAATATGGACGCGATTCGCGAATATATAATGATGTGCCCTGAAGTGAACGATGACTAATAAAACATCAGGCGTTATTTTTGCATCTGCGCAAAATCAGCAGGTATAATCACATCGAATACAGATTTCTTGATAACCTTCGAAGTGTCAATTTGAGATAATTTTATCGTTATCTGTTCGTCTTCGACAGTAATTGCCGAAAAATCGAACGGAAGATTGTTATCAGGACTGATTTTTATTTCAATTTCTTTATATGTCTTGAAAAATCCGGAGTTTTCTTTCGGTTTCAAAAACAGCGTATTCTGCACAGCGGTTATATCGAATTGTTCAGTCATCTGATTATTCTTCGCCAGCCCGATGATGGGGAAATAATCCTGCACAAGCTCGAAAGGTTCGATAGGTTCTTCTTCGGCAAGCCGTTCTGTCGCAGCGGATTTAGTCTGATAATCGATTTTTGTCAGCTTTCTGCCGTCGAAAATATAATCTTCTTTATAGCTCTGCTTTTTGGACTGGTCCTGTTTTAGAGTCAGAAAATTTATTCTTAACGCGGAAAAATCGGCGTCTTTAATATAAAAAATCTTTCCCGTTCTTACCGTTTGTGTGTCGAACAAGGGCTGGATATGCGTATATTCTATTTTCGCCGAAAGATTTTTGAGATTATCAGCCGCAAGATTTAGTTTCTCTATAACACCGTTGATTTGTGCCTGCTCATTAGGTTCACAGGCAAAGCCGGCGCTTTGGCACATAAGAAATACGAGCAATATGATAATTTTATTTTTCATAAGACTCGATTATATCTATTATTTCTGTCAGACTGTCAATGGTATAATCCGCCCATTCGGCGAACTGCTGTGACTTTTCGGAGTTTTTCATCAAAACCGCAACGGCCCCGGCCGCTTTTGCGCTTTGCAGGTCAAACAGATAATCTCCCACGACAATAGCTTCCTGCGGCTGAATGTTGAAATGTTTGCAGAGCTTTTGTACTCCGAACGGGTCAGGCTTCACCGGCCCGTCATAACGGTCAACCACCGCATCGAATTCGATATTGTGTTTTTTCGCTACCGCAGATGTATTTGAGCGGGTATTTCGGGTCAAAACGCCGATATGTATTTTTCTGTCTTTAAGCCAAGCAAGAGCATCCGCCACCCCTTTGTTCAGAGCCGAATGTTCTATGGCAAGCTGCTCGTGTTTGTATAAAATTTCTTCTGCCCGTTTTCTTTCCGCTGGCGACATTTTCTCCATTACCTCAAGCAATGGCCCTGAATCGGCGGCAAGTCCGAGCTCGACACGGATTTTGTCGAAGTCCAGATAAGGCTGGGTTATTGTGCCGTCAAGGTCGAATATTACCGCTTTGATTTTCATAGGCTATTTAATTTTACTGCGAAGGATATCGACAAACGCCTTTAAGTTATTATTCATCGCACGATTCTTTCTGATTATTACAGCAGTCGGTCTTGTAAATTTTTCGTTTGAAAACGGTATTGCCTTTAAAGTGCCGTTTGCAAGCTCGTTCTTTATAGTTGTTTCCGGCATTATACTGATGCCTGTATTTATTTCCACTACACGTTTTATCGTCTCGACATTATCGAATTCCATTGTCGGTTTTACCGCTATATTATAGTTCAGCAAAAGTTTGTCTATCCAGTTTCTTGTCGGCACATTTCTTGCGAAAGCGATAAACGATTCGTATTGTACCATATTAACATCGATGTTTGTTTTTTTCGCATAGGGATGCTGCGGACTGCAAACCAGTACGAGCGGCTCACTGATAAAATCATAAACCTCTATATCGGGATGATTTCTCGGCACAGCAACCAGACCGACATCGATTTTACCCAAAAGCAGGAGGTTATAAATCTCAGCGGCGCTTAGGTATTCGATATCGAGATACACCTGCGGATGCAACTCCATAAATTTTTTCACATAGCTCTGAAGACTGTGCATCCCTATGCTGTAAATGGCGGCAATGCTGATTTTGCTCTTGGTCGAACTTTTAAGATAGTTGAGACTGCTTTGAAAACTTTCATATCGACTCAATACATCCTTGCAGGTATTATAAAAAAGTTCTCCGGCATCGGTCAGGCTGAACGCTTTTCTGCTGCGGTCGATTAAAGGGGTATGAAAAGATTTCTCAAGCTGGGCCAGTTGCTGTGAGACCGCTGACTGGCTGATCATATTTTTCTCCGCAGCCTTGGAAAAGCTCTTTAATTCCGCCAAATCGCAAAAAATCTGTAATGTCTCAATCTGCATCAAAAACAGCTCCTATTTTAACTATGGCCGAAATCAACTATTATAAGTGAAACTTATACAAGTTATTAAGATTTAGAATTTGTTTTCTGCGATTTTAAGGCGTATAATTGACATAGATGCAGTTATTACAGGATGTACTTCTAAATATATTATTAACAAATTTTATAGTAATAGGCAATAAAAAACCTAATTTTTTATGGAGGTTCTCAAATGTCTTCAAAGCAAGTAATAGAAAGCGTTTATGAGCTTGTTCTAAAACGCAATCCCGGCGAAACAGAGTTTCACCAGGCGGTTAAAGAAGTACTGGACAGTTTAGGTCCTGTACTCGATGAAAACCCTAAATATGTAGATGCCGGTATTCTTGAAAGAATTGTCGAGCCGGAACGGGTAGTTATGTTCAGAGTTCCCTGGATTGACGACAGGGGCAAAGTTCAGGTCAATAGGGGCTTCCGCGTGCAGTTCAGCAGTGCCATCGGCCCGTATAAGGGCGGCCTGCGTTTCCATCCGAGCGTGTATCTGGGAATCATCAAGTTTCTGGGCTTTGAGCAGGTTTTCAAGAATTCGCTCACAGGTCTGATGATGGGCGGTGGTAAAGGCGGCAGCGATTTCGACCCCAAAGGCAAAAGCGACAATGAAGTTATGCGTTTCTGCCAGAGCTTTATGACCGAGCTTTGCAAACATATCGGCGCAGATACCGATGTGCCGGCAGGCGATATCGGTGTTGGCGGCCGTGAAATCGGCTTTATGTTCGGCCAATACAAAAGAATTCGCAATGAATTCGTCGGCGTTCTCACCGGCAAGGGGATCCAGTGGGGCGGCAGCTTGGTCAGAACAGAAGCTACAGGCTACGGCCTTGTCTATATTGTCGATGAACTATTGAAAGAAAATGGCGACAGTTTCGAGGGTAAAACCGTTACTGTCAGCGGTTCGGGCAACGTCGCGATTTACGCTGCCGAAAAGGTTCAGCAGCTCGGCGGAAAAGTCGTTGCGATGAGCGATTCAAACGGCTTTATTTACGACCCGCAGGGCATTCAGCTCGATACCGTAAAACAGCTTAAAGAAGTCGAAAGGAAGAGAATCAAAGAATACGTCTCACTCCACAAGAGCGCAAAATACACCGAAGGCTGCAACGGAATCTGGACGATAAAATGCGACATTGCTCTGCCAAGCGCAACCCAGAACGAGCTCGACGCGGCAGGCGCAAAAGCCCTTATTAAGAACGGCTGCAAAGTCGTCGCCGAGGGTGCAAATATGCCGACAACTCCCGATGCGGCTGATTTGCTGATTGAAAACAAAGTCGCGTTCCTGCCTGGCAAAGCCGCTAACGCAGGCGGCGTCGCAGTATCCGGTCTGGAAATGGCTCAGAACAGCCAGCGATACGCCTGGACGTTCGAGAGAACAGATGCCGAGCTGAAAAATATTATGGTCAATATTTACAGGAATATCAGCGCCGCTTCCGAAAAGTACGGCGCAAAAGGCAATTACATCGTCGGCGCAAATATCGCCGGCTTTGTCAAGGTCGCCGATTCGATGCTTGCTCACGGCGTGGTATAACGAAAATTAAAAATTAAGGGTATCTCTAAAAATTAACAAAATTTCGTGCAGTTCGCTGCACTTA
>CAYUYR010000026.1:0-860 GCA_964449435.1 uncultured Planctomycetaceae bacterium
GAATTATTGAACCGGCTTTTACATAAACAGGTATCTCGTCAAGGGCATAAGGTCTTTCTATTATGACAGGGCCGTCGATAACTTTGCCGGTTGAGTATTCGAACCATCGGCCTTTCGGAAGCCATGTTTTCTGCAATACATATTTTTTGTTCTCATCCATCGGGGCCACAACAGGATTGACCAGCAAATTATCCCCGAACATATATTCACCTTTAAACGAATAAGCCTCTTCGTCCCGTGGCCAATCATAATATAAAGGCCTGCAAAGTGAAATACCTGTATCGTAAGCCTGCCGTGCTGAAGTGTAAATATAAGGTAAAAGCGCATATCTTAAATCGTAAGCGCTGCGCATTGCCTGGAAATATTCCATCGGCCAGGCCCATATACGACGCTCTATATCCCTGTTTGCGGTTGCGTGAGTTCTGAAAACCGGACTTAACACTCCCCACTGAATCCAGCGAGTATATAATTCCGGATTCTTCGGCATGCCCAAACCATCCCGGCAATAATGGCCTCCAATGTCGTGACTCCAAAAACCAAAGCCTACATTTGCTGCGGTTGATGTAAAGTAAGGCTGCCACGCAAGCGATTCCCACGTTATGATTGTATCGCCGGAAAAACCTATTTGATATCTGTGATTGCCAAGACCGCCCCAGCGATGGAATATCAGCGGACGATTTTTGTTCTGCCGTTCCATATCGCTGAAATAAACATAGTTTAAGTAAAAAGTCGGATTAACCCCTTCAATACTCGTTGCACTCCATTGCTGCCAATCCAGCCACCAAAAGTCAATGCCCATTTTTTCCATTGGATGCAGCAGTATATCCAGATAAGCGTTTGCAAAATTCTTATCGACAATA
>CAYUYR010000026.1:870-17053 GCA_964449435.1 uncultured Planctomycetaceae bacterium
TATTTTTTTGTATTGGGGTCTATGCCGAGAGCTTTTGCAAAATCGCTGTATTGCTCCTCGTGAGGCTGAATACCGCTTGCAGGATGCAGATTAAGACAGGTTTTTATGGAATTATCGTTTGTCCATTCAAGAAATTTTTGGGGGTCTGGAAAATAATTTCTGTTCCATGTGAACCCTGTCCAGCCGCAGGATTGACCGGCCTGGTCTTTTGTCTTTCTGCCGGTCTTATCATACCATTGAGGCATAGAGGTAATGTGCCAGTCCATATCAATTACCAAAACGTCAAGGCCAAGAGCGTATCGTTCAAATTGTTCAACAATGTCTCTGAACTGTTCGTCATCATAGTTCCAATACTTCGACCACCATATACCGAATGCGAATTTGGGCGGCAAGGCGATTCTGCCCGCAACCGTAATAAAATCCTTCATTGCGGTTTTATAATCATAGCCATACCCGAAGAAATAGATGTCCTGCCTCTGGCCGGAAGGTCTTGCAACTACCCATGGCCAATCGGAATTATCAAACAAAGGCTTCTCACTGTCATCAATTGCACACCAGCCGCTGCGGGATATAATTCCCTGGCAAAGTTCTATATCCTTTTTCTCTGCATAATGCCAAGAACCATTATAGCCATCCAGCGTTCTCGATGTACCTAAAAGATTTTTGTTATCGACATCGCCGAAATGCCATTTTGCGTTCATTTCACCGGCATTTATATCTATACTCAAATTGTCCTTTGTAAATCTGCCGCTACCAATTTTATATTTTAATTGCAGCTTGTCTGTTTTGATTTCGAGAAAACCATCTTTCTCTGTAACAGCGTATTTTGGAAGATCTGTATTGCGATTGATAAAAGTAAGACTTGCACGGTCTTCAAATTTACCATTTTCAGACCATTCCAACCGCAAAAGCCCCTCAGTCAACACTGTTATGCGAACATCATTATTGACTACAACAGATTTTTCATCGGCAACAGGATTGCCTTCCAAAGAAAAAACTATGCTATTGAAAGAAACAATAATAAATGCCGCTACGATAATCGAATTGCGTTCAAAGAATTTCATAAAGAATACTCCTTAATCAATGTAATCTTATTATCCATAATATTTGCCTCAGGTGAACATACATTCACCTATGGAACCAGCTTCTTAATCAGCCCTTTAAGTTTTTCGACCTCTTTATTATTTTCGAGATACGACTTAATAAGTTTTTGGCGGAGTTCATCGCCCCTGTCGTATAACCTCTTTAATTTCTTTTGTTTAGTTGACTGTATGGCATAGGCGACCATAATCGGGAACGCGGCAGTAACGTCGAGATAGGCTGTAACGGTTTCGTCGATTTTTGTCGGGTCGATTTTGCCCCAGCTTGCCGCCTCTGACGGCGGTGCGCCGGAAAGCCCGCCTGTATCAGGTCTTGCATCGGTTATATTTATATCGTAATCCTGGCCGGCTTCGGGAATCATAAGGACTTCCTGAATCTGCGGCTCGGTCTGGAGCATAAAATTCTTGGGGCTTCCGCCGCCGATGAGAATCACGGCTGTTTTGCCGTTTTCGTATTTTTTGGCGTTCAGGACAATCGCGGTCGAATCGTTAACGTCGATGCTCGGATTGATTTTCAGTTTGAATTTGTCCAAAAGTCCCTGCGACTCGGCCAGCAGCTCTACTCCTGCGACGTTCATACCGATTGTCGAATCGCCCGGCGATGACGTAAAGACGGGAATGCCGTTGCGATACGCGGCGGCAAGGATGCTCACCTGTCCGAGATTATTTTTCTTTTCACATTCGTCGAGGATTTTGCCCAAATGATGGTAAAATTCGCGAGTGCCCATTTCCTTCTGAAATTCGGGTCTGCACAGCATTTCCCGCAGATGCCTGTCTGTTTCCATCAAGACGTCTTCATAGTCGAACAGGATATCGTAAATTCGGGTTACGCCTTTGTCGCGAAGGTCGGCGTCATTGACATTATGACTGCCGCGGAACATCGGCAGATTAAGGGCATAATGCATATCGTGGTACATATTCGCGCCGGTCGCTACGAGCCAATCGACAAAGCCGTGATTCATCAGCGGAATAACCGTCGATGGGCCGAGACCGGCGGGCGTTAATGCACCGGCCAAACTTAGGCCGATGGTAACGTCGTCTTTGGAATATCTGTCGCGGAGCAAATGACAGGCGGCCCGAAGCCTTCCGCCGTTGTAGGCATCCATATTATCGACGAGACTGATAATATCGGTATCTTTAGAAATCGGTTTTGGCAGGATTCGTTTGCCTGCAAGGTATTTTGCCTTTCCCGGACAATTCGGTTGAACGTATTTCATTTCTTACCTTTCCCTAAACAAAAAGCATAGTATTTTCAAATTCCTGATGATTTTATCAAAAAAAATAAGAAAAAGGCTAAAAAATAGCCCTCACCACAGGGGTGAGGGGCAACTATATTTTTCACCATTTTCCGGATTTTTTGGTCGATGGTTTGGGCAGGTCTTTCAAACAAGCTGTAGATTTTTTCAGCGAATCTTCGGGCAGTTCATAATCAGTCAACCTGCCGCTTAAATAGGCATCATAACCAGTCAAATCCATAAGGCCATGGCCGGAGTAATTAAACAGAATTACCTTTTCCTTACCCTCTTCTCTGGCCTTGACCGCCTCATCAATAGCAGCGGCAATAGCGTGGCTGGTCTCAGGAGCACAAATAAAACCTTCAGTATTTGCCCAAGTAAGAGCAGCTTCATAACATTTCAACTGATGATACGCCCTCGGAGTTAAAAGACCTTCGACAATTGCCTGGCAAACAAGCGGAGCCATCCCGTGATAACGTAGTCCGCCGGCGTGGATGGGAGCCGGGACAAAGGCGTGGCCGAGCGTGTGCATCGCCAAAAGCGGAGTCATACAGGCGGTATCGCCGTGGTCGTAGGCAAATTCGCCGCGAGTCATAGTCGGACAAGCAGTCGGCTCGACAGGAATAATCTCGATGTCGGCACCGTTAATTTTATCCTGTACAAACGGGAAGGACAGGCCCGCAAAATTGCTTCCGCCGCCTGCGCAGCCGATGACGACGTCGGGCTTGTCGATGCCAACCATTTTGAGCTGCTTTTTGGCCTCAAGGCCGATAATGGTCTGATGCAGCATAACGTGGTTGAGCACGCTGCCGAGAGAATATCTTGTCTGGCCTGTTTTGTCGTGGACGGCGTCTTCGATAGCCTCGGAAATAGCGATGCCGAGCGAGCCGGGAGTGTTCGGCATTTCTTTCAGGACTTTTCTGCCAAATTCCGTCTGGTCGCTGGGGCTTGCGATACATTTTGCGCCCCAGGTCTGCATCATAATTTTTCTGAAAGGTTTCTGGTCGAAACTTATGCGAACCATATATACTTTGCACTCAAGGTCGAGCAATTTGCAGGCAAAAGCGATGGCCGAGCCCCATTGGCCGGCACCAGTTTCAGTAGTGATTTTCTTTATGCCGAAAACCTTATTGTAATAAGCCTGAGCGACAGCGGTGTTCGGTTTGTGGCTGCCGGGCGGCGATGTGCTTTCATCTTTATAAAAGATTTTGGCGGGAGTTTTGAGATATTTTTCAAGCTCGACCGCCCTGCGAAGCGGAGCCGGCCGCCAGCGGTATAAAATATCGAGCACTTCCTGCGGGATGT
Source organism: uncultured Planctomycetaceae bacterium (assembly GCA_964449435.1). Classification (GTDB taxonomy): domain Bacteria; phylum Planctomycetota; class Phycisphaerae; order Sedimentisphaerales; family UBA12454; genus UBA12454. The sequence continues at coordinate 4,511 of CAYUYR010000026.1, forward strand.
CGAGCCACCGCTGGGTGCTGACTTCCTGCTCGATGATGTTCATCGGAAAAACGGGAGCAAGCATATCGGGGGTAATCGGCTTGCCATCTGGGCCGAGCGGGGGCTGAAGCGGGCTGGGCAAATCGGCGGCGAGATTATACCACTGCTTGGGGATATCTTTCTCGTTTAAGTGGATTTTTACGTTCATTAGCTATATTCTTAATTTATAAGGGCAAAACTATTAATTCTGTTAACACAAGACATCACTTTTTACCTTTCAGTCCTAATTGTTTTCTCAATTTGGCGCTCATATCGGTTTTTTCCCAAGTGAAATTGGTGCCTGTTCTGCCGAAATGGCCGTGATAGGAAGTTTCGGCGTAAATCGGACGACGAAGCTTTAAATGATTTATAATTCCCTTGGGAGTGAGCGGGAAGATTTTTTTTACGGCTTTTTCGATGGCTCTTTCATCAACTTTTGCGGTTCCTTCTGTATCAATATGGACAGAGACAGGCTCTGCAACGCCGATAGCGTAGGAGAGCTGAATTTCGCAGGCATCTGCAAGACGGGCGGCAACGATATTCTTGGCGATGTATCTTGCCATATAGCTTGCGGAGCGGTCAACCTTCGATGGGTCTTTTCCGCTAAAGCAACCGCCGCCGTGCGCGCCCCTGCCGCCGTAAGTATCGACGATGATTTTTCTGCCGGTCAAGCCGCAATCGCCCTTCGGGCCGCCAATGACGAACCTGCCGGTTGGATTAATATGGTAAATGATATTTTCATCGACCATTTTCTTCGGCAGGACGGGAAGAATAACCTTTTTGATTATTTCACTGCGGAGTTTTGCGTATTTTATGTCCGGCGAATGCTGAGTAGAGATAATAACGGTGTGAATTCTGTACGGTTTGTTATTTCGGTATTCGACGGTTACCTGGCTTTTGCCGTCTGGACGAAGCCAGGGAAGTTTTCCGGTTTGTCGCATTTTGGCGAGCCTTGCGACAAGCGTGTGGGCAAGCTGAATTGGCATAGGCATAAGCTGAGGCGTTTCATTGCAGGCAAAGCCGAACATAAGACCCTGGTCGCCTGCGCCCTGCTCCTTGTGCAAACCTTTGCCTTCTGTAACACCCTGCGAGATGTCAGGGCTTTGCGTGCCGAGTCCGACGAGGACGGCGCAATTATCATAATCAAAACCCATTTGAGGGTCGGCATAACCGATTTTCTTTATTGTCTGACGAACAACGGCAGGGACATCGACGATGGCGGACGAAGTGATTTCGCCGGCAACCATAGCCAAACCGGTTTTTACGAGCGTCTCGCAGGCAACCCTGCTGAAAGGGTCCTGAGCGAGATGGGCATCGAGAATCGCATCGGAGATATGGTCGGCGACTTTGTCGGGATGGCCGAGCGTTACAGATTCACTTGTGAATAAAAAATTGCCGTTACTGTAATTGAAATTGCTGATTTCTTTTTTTGCCATATTTTTTCCTTTTTAATCTTTGGTCTGGGGCTGGGCATTAAGCTGCCAATTATATTTTATGTATTCTATGGAGTATTCTCTGCGTTTAAGAAAATCGGCGTTGGGAACGGAGACATAATCCTTAATAAAATTAAGTATCGCGGCATCAAGAGGTGTTCTTTTCCTGAAAAGCTTGTCTGTGCCGAAGCGTTTTAGAAAGGCGTCCTGCCGCCATTGATACATTTTAAACAAAGGGGAGATGTAAACTACTCCGTTGGCCTCGTCAATTCTCAGGCCGCCGGCACGGATAAAATAATCCCGAACCTGAGCGTCAAGCTGCTTTTCGAGAAGATTACCCATATAAGGCTCGTTTCTCAAAGGAGCACTGCCCATAGTACCATAATTGACGGCGAAACAAATCCTCGGCTCGTCAAACCTCGCAAGAAGGACGTCCCTTTCAATCTCGTCGAGGGTGTATTGAATGCCCATAATCATAAAATACGTTTCGCTTCGAAGACCGCGGATGTGCATAACACTGTCGGGAGGATAAAAAAGGAGCATAATCCGCGAAGGACTTATAGGATAATTCTCGATGATACCCTTGAGCGTACAAATATTATAGGCGTTGAGCCAGAATGCGATTTTTTCGTTTCGAGACCAGGTAATATAAACTTCAGGCTTGATATCGGCAAGTTTGACGATGAGCTGATTCAACTGGTTGCGATACCTTCTGATCTTAGGGTAATTAACAAGCCCGTCGGCATTTACATATTCTTTTAAAATCTCTCCAAATTCGAGATTGAAAGCATCGCCGCCAATATAATCATCCGAGAAATTGGTGTCCTGTATTTGAACGACATCCCAAAGCTCCCGTTCGCCATTGTTTGGAACGGAGTTTTTATTGTCTGCCTTATTCTCCGCGGCGTTTTTCTGCTTGCCGGCCGTGACGGCAAAGGCACTTGATGAACAGCACACACCAAACAACAAAACCGCTATAGAAGCTCCAAAAATTACTCTGAAATTTTTCATATTCACCCGGGCATTAATAAAATCCATTCGTATATACTACTAAATATATCCTTTTTGTGTATACCATTTAAAACACTGAATTTTAATGATTTCAGTCCGAAATGCCAGTTAAAAGTTGGCCGACAAAGCGGCAAGGCCTGCAAACTGGAAATAACCTTGACAGAAAGTGGGTTTTTGTTTATTTTTTGAGGTGTAATTTTACCCCCAATTAGAGACAGGTTGCCTTTGGCAGCCGGCAGGGAACACAGATGTCTTGTCTCTAACGGGGTTTACCTATTTTCAGTTTTTTTCGGAAGTTATGAAATATGCGTACTTTTTACGGGATTTTCATCTGTCTGGCATTGCTATCCGTTTTGCAACCCGTTTTGGCGGTAAGTACAACAAAAATCGACGTTGTCCGAAGTAAAGAATCGCTGAACGAGGCCGATACGGCAGTAATAGAAGAATTCGCAGCGGAAGCCTTCAAAGAATTTTTTGAAAAGACCGATTTTTCGGATATTTCAACTCTCCGAACCGCTATCGTAAGCCGAAGCGTATCAGAACTCGAAAGCGGACAGATACAATACGGGCCGAACTTCCTGACGGCAGTACAAAAAGAAGTATCCAACATAATCCAAAAGATGGGCCTCCTCTCGGACAGCCGGCGCAGCACCCTGCTAACAACCAATTTACTAATCCTAATCAACGACCTCGGAAACGTTGAATTGTCTAAAACGGCTCTTGATTATCTTCAAAGCTCGAACGTTATAATCCGGTACTGGGCGGTAAATTGCCTGACAAACGCCAATATAGTCCGCCAGCTTAACTACGAATCAGATGAGAATAAAAGACTGGCCGATGAATTCGTACAGAAACTAACAACTGCAGCGGAATCCGAAAAGTCGGGCGATATTCTTTCAGCTATAGCACAATTCGCCGCGGGATTGAAATATCCTTCCGCAAATGAGCTTCTACTGTCAATCGCCAATAAGCGAATAGAACTATATATGAACTGGACTGTCAACGACGAGATGACGGATATCGCGATACTAAAGGCACTGGCCGAGCGGGCGGATATGGACAGAGAACACCGACGGGCAACGGCAAGAACTTTCGCTACGCTCTACTCGGCAGTTATACAAAGATACCTGCTCGACGACGGGACCCTTAACGAGACAAATAAAAGCAGCCTTGTCTCAGTCATAGTTCAGTCAGAAAAACTCGTAAATCAATTTGTCTCCGACTGGCCTGGAACACTGAAGCGAGCACTGGAACGAGGAGGCGGAGCGGGCCTGCTGGCGGAACACGATACACTTTTCGGCTCGGCCAGTACGCCGGGCAAAATGCCGAACCTGGTCGGATTCGATTACGGTAAAAACGCGGACGGCTCCGTGAGGAGTTTTCCGCCTGCGATGCAAAAACCACCCAAACCCCAATAGTGAGCGTTATGCGTTATTGTCGTGATACGGAGAGCCTGACAACACGCCGGACAACTGCGATTTTAAGCGGTTTGTTATTATTTGTGCTTCTCATAACGAGCGGATGCGATCTGGCGGGTGAGCAGTCCGAGGGCAATACAACAACAATATACGGGGCATATACGGCAAAAGTCCGCGGACTCGACCCCGGCGATATAGGCGATACGACATCGTCGAACATCGCCAGCCAAATGTTCGAGTGCCTCTATCAATACCATTATCTGAAAAGACCTTATGAACTCGTGCCCTGTCTTGCGGAAGATATGCCGACAGTAATCGCAGACGGACTGACCTACACAATAAAGATAAAAAAGGGAGTTTATTTTACCGACGACGTTTGCTTTGCGGACGGCAAAGGCCGAGAACTTGTCGCCGACGATTTCGTCTTCGCTTGGAAGCGCATCGCGGATATCAAATACCTGAGCAAAAACTGGTGGATATTCGATAACCGGATTGTCGGACTGGACGAATTTCGGGAATATACAAAGACCTGCGAAAAAGCGGCGGACGTCGATTACTCGAAAGACATCGAGGGATTGCAGACGCCGGACAAATATACGCTCGTAATAAAGCTGAAAAAGCCGTGGCCGCAAATAGCATATCTGCTCGCGCATCTGCCGACGGCACCCATGGCAAGAGAGGCGGTCGAATACTACGGTAAAGACATAATAAATCATCCTGTCGGGACTGGGCCTTATAAACTGAAGCGCTGGCACAAAGGCAGCTATATCGAGCTCGTCAAAAACCCGTCGTTCAGAGACGATTTTTATCCGAGCCAAGGCGAGGCGAGCGATAAAGAAAACGGTTTTCTCGACGATGCGGGCAGGAAACTGCCGCTGAACGACAGGATAATAATGGTACTTGTTCAGGAGACGCCGCCTTTGTGGTTTTTATTTATGCAGGGCAAAATCGACGTTTCGGGAATACCGAAAGACAATTTCGCCGAGGCGCTCGATTTTCGGGGCGAACTGACGGGCACGATGAAAAACCGAAATATCAGGCTGCTTACTTTCCGCGACCCGAGTACATACTGGCTCGGCTTCAATATGGAGGATGAGGTCGTCGGGAAAAATCTTCCTTTGCGCAAGGCAATAAGCTGCGCGGTTGACCGCGATAAATATATAGAACTGTTCACCAATAACCGGGCCGAGGCGGCTTATGGGATTATTCCGCCGCTGATGAAGACATATAATCCGGATATAAAAAATATATCCGAGACAGGCTACGATACGCAAAAAGCGAGCGAGCTCGTAAAGGATGCGGAAAAGATACACGGAGGCAAACTGCCAAAGCTGAAACTTTCAATGCCGGGGACAGACGCGGTACTGCGGCAATACGGAGAATTTTTCAAACAGTGCTTCAGCAGGGTCGGACTCGAAGTCGAAATCGATTATATGGATTGGCCGACGTTTCAGAATAAGATTAAGAGCAAAAGCGCACAACTGTTTTCGCTGGGGTGGGTGGCGGACTATCCGGACGAAGAGAATTTTCTTCAGCTTTTCTATAGCAAAAACAAATCGCCTGGGCCGAACAATTTTAATTATTTCAATCCAGAATTCGACCGGATTTACGAAAAGATATGCGTAATGGGCAACAGCGAAGAACGAGACGCACTTTACCGCAGGGCCGAAGAGATGGTGATTAAGGACTGCCCTGCCGTTTTTCTGGTTCACGGCGTTGCGTATATTCTCGTGCACGACTGGGTACATAATACCAAACCTCACGCTTTCGGATACGGGCTGAGCCAATACCGCAGAGTCGATACGGTAAAACGAGCCGCTTATGACGAGCTTTTGAGGAATCTGAAATGACGGCTTATATAATACGAAGACTGTTTTATACGCTCCCGATAGTTTTCGGCGTTCTGCTGATTACGTTCGTACTGTTCAATATCGTGAGCGGCGATGTGTCCGACCAAATCGCGGGTAAGGCGGCCTCGGCAGAGACAATCGAGGAAATCCGGGCTGAGTACGGATGGGACAAGCCTTTATTCCTGTCATGGGACAGTCAATTCATAAACCATCTGAAAAATTCGCTGACGTTTAACTTCGGCAGGTCGTGGAGCGACAGAGAATTAATAATAGATAAAATCAAGCGCGGCGCGGGGCCTTCACTGAGTTTGACTGTTCCGATGTTCATCGGGACACTTGCTGTCTCGATAAGTCTTGCGCTAATCGTGGCGTTTCTGCGAGGAACAATAACCGATGTCGTTTCGGTATTTATATGCGTTGTGCTGATGAGCGTTCCGTTTTTGAGTTTTATTCTTTTCGGGCAATATTTTCTTGCGTTCAAATGGGGGTTGTTTCCGGTATTTTTCTGGCCTGATTTGCCGGTGTATAAATATGTTGCGCTTCCGGTGCTAATCGGCATTGTCGCGGGGCTGGGCGGAAATTTGCGGTTCTACCGAACGGTTATGCTCGATGAACTGCGCAACGATTATGTGCGGACGGCCTTCGCAAAAGGACTTGGAACAGGTTCGGTTCTGTTTCGGCACGTTTTGAAAAACGCGATGATACCGATTATTACGCAGGTTGTGCTGGCGATACCGTTTTTGTTCCTCGGCTCTCTTCTGCTCGAAAGATTTTTCGGGATTCCGGGGCTGGGATACCTGATGATAGACGCAATCGGGGCGAGAGATTTTCAGATTATAAACGCGATGACGTTTATCGGCGCGATTCTGTTCGTTGTTTTCAATTTAATTACCGATATATGCTATTCGATTGTTGACCCGAGGGTGAGCTTTGAATAATACGCAGGAAAAGATAACCGTTGTCAAGGGGCGAAGCTATTGGGCCGACAGTATGGGCCGGCTGCGGCGGCATAAACTGGCGATGTGCTCGCTGGCGATAATAGCGGTTTATCTTGCGATTGTACTTTTTATCTATATCGCACAGTGGACATCGCTGGATGTGGGGATTTTAAACTGGGGACAGAAAGTCGGAGCCGAATATCAGCCGCCGAGCAGGAACGCTATATTCGGAACGGATTTTTTAGGCAGGTCGGTCTTCCGCAAGACGCTTTACGGGGCAAGAGTTTCCATAACAGTCGCTTTCTGGGCATCTATTATAAGCCTGATGATAGGCGTGCCGCTTGGCGCGGCGGCAGGATACTTTCGCGGATTCATAGACGATGTTATCGTATGGCTGTACACGACGCTGAGCTCTATTCCGTATATTCTGCTGATACTCGCATTTGCGCTGGTGCTTCGGGACAAATCGCTGAACCTCGAATGGCTTGGGCTTGGAAAAATAGAGCTTTCGGGAATCTCGACGGTGTATCTGGCAATCGGACTTACGAGCTGGGTGGATATATGCAGGCTCATTCGCGGTGAGGTTATGAAACATAAAGAGCGCGATTATATTCTGGCGGCGCAGTCCTACGGATGCGGCAGTTCGAGAATAATTTTCAGACATCTTATACCGAACGTTTTTCATTTGATTATAATCAGCTTTTCGCTGCGGTTTGTGAGCTTTATACAGGCGGAAGTGATTTTGAGCTTTTTGGGGCTTGGCGAAAAGAACAGTCCGAGCTGGGGGGCGATGATAGACGCGGCAAGGCTGGATTTGCCAAAAGGATACTGGTGGGAAATGACGGCGGCGACGGTGGCGATATTTCTTATTTCACTGGCGCTGAACGTATTCGGCGACGCGATGAGAGATTCGCTGGACCCGAAACTGAAGGTACAATAAAACTATGAGCGAAAATAATATACTGCTGTCCGTTGGCAATCTTTCGACCGTTTTCGATACAGAAAACGGCGAGGCAAAAGCTGTTCAGGACGTCAGTTTCGATATAAAGAACGGCGAGACGTTCGCGCTTGTCGGCGAAAGCGGATGCGGCAAAAGCGTTACGGCACTTTCGATTATGCGGCTCGTGCAGAAACCGGCGGGCAGAATCGCAGCAGGGAAAATCGTTCTCGACGAACAGGATATTCTCGAAATTTCCGAAAAACAGATGCGGCATATACGCGGCAATAAAATAGCGATGATTTTTCAGGAGCCTATGACAAGCCTTAATCCTGTTTTTACTATCGGAACGCAAATTACAGAAGCGATTACCCTTCATCAGAAAAAAACCGGCAGCGAGGCAAAACGACTGGCAGAAGAAATGCTCGCGAAGGTTCGGATTTCCGAGCCGAGTCGGAGATTGAACGAATATCCGCACCAATTTTCAGGCGGAATGAGACAGAGAGTTATGATTGCGATGGCGATATCGTGCAAGCCGGCACTTTTAATAGCCGATGAGCCGACGACGGCGCTGGACGTTACGATTCAGGCACAAATACTCGATTTGCTCGACGAACTCCAGCAGAGCGAAAAAATGAGCATTCTGCTTATAACGCACGATTTGGGCGTTGTGGCGCAAAGAGCCGATTACGTCGCGGTGATGTACGCATCGAAAATAGCCGAGCGATGCTCCTGCACAGAACTTTTTAATAATCCGCTGCATCCTTATACAAAGGGACTTTTAAATTCGCTGCCGCAGCTTGGCGCGAAACAAAAAAGACTGAATACCATCGCGGGCAATGTGCCCGAACCTCTGAATTTCCCGAGCGGGTGCAAGTTTCATCCGCGCTGCCCTGTCGGCTGCAACGACAAGAGATGCCAAACGCAAGAGCCGGCATTAAAACAAGTTTGCGAGAATCATTACGCCGCCTGCTGGTATGCAAAAAATGAAAATTGAAAATTGAAAATTGATTATGAATAATAATTTATTAGAAGTCGAAAATCTCAAGACCTGGTTTGCCATAAAAAAGGGCATTCTCAAAAAGACTGTCGGGTATGTCAAAGCGGTGGACGATATAAGTTTTCAGGTTGCCGCGGGCAGTACGTTCGGACTTGTCGGCGAAAGCGGGTCGGGAAAAACGACGGCGGCAAGGACAATCGCACGGCTTATCAGCGCGACCGGCGGAAAAGTGGATTTTAACGGTGAAAATATCCTGAATATGCGCCAGTCGCAGCTTAGAAAAATACGCAGAGATATATCGATGGTATTTCAGGACCCGTACAGCTCGCTAAATCCGAGAATGACGGTAGGCGCGATTGTGGGCGAGCCTTTGAAAATACATAAAATCGCGTCAGGCGGCGAACTGGGCGAACGAGTGGCGACACTGCTCGAAAAAGTGGGCTTATCGGCAAGCCATATAAACCGCTATCCGCACGAATTTTCGGGCGGTCAGCGGCAGCGAATCGGAATCGCACGGGCATTGGCACTTGAGCCGAAATTTGTTATTTGCGATGAGCCGGTAAGCGCACTGGACGTTTCAATTCAATCGCAGATTTTAAACCTGCTTAAAGATTTGCAGGAACAATTTAACCTGACATATCTTTTTATCGCCCACGATTTGTCGGTGGTCGAGTTTATAAGCGATGTCGTGGCGGTGATGTATCTGGGTAAAATTGTCGAGATTGCACCATCGGCGGCTTTGTACGAAAATCCGCTGCATCCTTATACGAAACTTCTGCTCAGTGCGATTCCGAGGCCTGTACCGGAAAGGAAAAGAACGGCAGTTTCGGCGGCAGCGGCGGAAACAGCGCCCTGCGGAGGCTGTCCGTTTTACGGGCGATGCCCGCTCGGGGACGATTTTTGCGGTAAAAACGCCCCGCTGCTCGAAGAAAAGACCCCCTGCCATAAAGCAGCGTGTTTTAAAGTATAAACTGGCTCGACTTTTGTGCCGATAACATTATAATAGAGAAGTAAAGAAGCAAAGACGTAAGGAAATAAGGAAAATATTTGAAGACATCTCCTACATCCTTGCTTCCGTATTTCATTACTTCTTTAAAGAACAAATATGACCGACTATAACATAATAAAAATAACAGCCAGCGAGGCCGTAACGACGGTATCGTTCAATGTGCCGAACCTGACCATCGACCAGGGATTGGAACAGGCTGCGCAGCAGATTTGCGAGGTTATAAAAAATCAAAAGCCCAAAAATCTGCTCATCGATTTTACCGGCGTCAAATTCTTCTCGTCGCAGGCGCTGGGAATACTTATAGATACGAAGAAAAAACTCTCGGCCCAGAAAGGCAACGTAGCCATCAGCGGAATAAATCCGCAACTGTACCGAGTTTTTAAGATTACGAATCTCGATAAGATATTCAAATTTTATCCCGACGCTCAAAGCGCGATAAACGACCTGCAAAAAACCTGATTAGAAAGGGGCGGATATGGAAATAGAAAAACAGTTTTCGGTTTTTATGGTAAACAAGCCCGGCATTATGGCTCAGATACTTTCCGAGTTCGCCAGGGCCAAGATAAATATAACCGCTCTGACCGTAATGGACTCGGTGGAACACGGCGTACTTCGGATAGTTCCGGAATCGGCGGACAAGATGCGGGACGTTCTAAATCATCTCAATATGCAGTTCAACGAAACGGAAGTTCTCTGCGTAACGCTGCCCAACAAGCCGGGAGCATTCGCGGCAGTAGCTGAAAAACTGGCAAAAGCACATATCAATATAGCTTATGCTTATGTTACAGCCGGAGCCAAAGGCGGAAAAACCACAGCGGTTCTCAAAGTCGCAGACGTTAAAAAAACGATGAAAGTACTCGGCAGTTCGGCAGACTTAGACAGCGATTCACGCCGAGCCGAGCGACGGTCACCATCATCGAGAAAAAACTGATATTCGATTACTCGACCGTAACGCTTTTTGCGAGATTGCGGGGTTTGTCAACATCGTGGCCGCGAAGTACGGCGGCGTGATACGCCAAAATCTGCAGCGGCACAACATTAACCATCGGCTGAAGCTCTTCCGGCACATTCGGAACCTGAATCAGAAAATCGGCGTATTGTTTGATATTGTCATCGCCCTGGCTTGCAACAATAATCGTTCTGCCGCCGCGGGCCCTCACTTCTTCGATATTACCTATAATCTTATCGTACTGCGAACATTTAGTCGCGATAAAGACCGCAGGCATACCGTTATTGATGAGCGCGATTGGGCCGTGCTTCATCTCCGCGGCGGGCAGACCTTCTGCGTGAATATAACTTATCTCTTTTAGTTTAAGCGCACCTTCCAAAGCAACCGGATAATTAAAGCCCCTTCCCAAAAAGAGCCAGTTTTCCCTCTGACACGTCGCTTCGGCAATTTTCTTTATATGTTCCGACAAAGTAAGAACCTCTTCGATTTTCGAAGGTATTTTTGAAAGCTCCTCAATATAGAATCTGACCTGCTCGGAAGAAAGATGTCTCCTTCTGCCCAACTCGATAGCGAGCATAGCAAGTACGGCGACCTGAGCGGTAAAGGCCTTTGTGCTTGCGACGCCGATTTCAGGGCCGACCCTCAAATAAACGCCGGCATCGGTGGTTCGGGCAATCGTAGAACCTACAACATTTACGATGCCAAGCGTTTCGGCTCCGCGTTCCTTGGCCTGCTCGACGGCGGCAAGTGTATCGGCTGTTTCGCCCGACTGGCTGATTACGATTACTACTGTGTCATCTTCGATAATCGGATTTCTATATCTAAATTCGCTCGCATATTGCGTTTCAGTATTGATTCTGGCAAGCTGCTCAAACAGATACTCGCCAATGAGGCCGGCGTGCCAGGCGGTACCGCAGGCATTGATAATAATTCGTTTGGCCCTTGTAAGCTCGCGCCAGTAATTGCCGACACCGCCGAGTACGATTCGAGCGTCCCTTAAATCGAGTCTTCCGCCAAGACACATACCGAGAGCCTTGGGCTGCTCACAGATTTCCTTGAGCATATAATGAGAAAAACCGTTCAACTCGATAGCGTCGAGCGAAAATTCTATTTGTTTCAGCTCCTTTCGGATTTCGACGTTGTCGATTGTCTTTGTATGAAAACCTTTCGAGGTTATGGTAACCATTTCGTTGTCGGCAAGATAAACGGCCTGTGTGGTATGCTCGACAATAGCGGCGGCGTCCGACGCGATAATGTATTCATTTTCTCCCAGACCGAGAATCAGGGGGCTGCCCTTTTTTGCGCCTATGAGCATATCGGGGAAATCGGTGCAGACGATAGCTAGGCCGTAAGTACCGACCAGCTCATTAAGGGCACGCTGGACGGCCCATTCAAACCTGTTCTGTCCATCGGTCGGCACATTTTCGGAGTCTTTACCGGAATATAAATAGCCGATAAGATTCGCGATAATTTCCGTATCAGTTTCGCTTACAAACTTACAGCCTTTGCTTATGAGCCAGGTTTTCAGCGTACTGTAATTTTCAATAATGCCATTGTGAGCGACAGCGATTTTTCCGGTATAGTCGAGATGCGGATGAGCATTTATCGTATTCGGTTCGCCGTGCGTCGCCCAGCGGGTATGACCGATACCAACTATTTCTTTGGGGTCAGGCTCTTTAAGGATATCTTCGAGAACGCTGATTCTGCCGCTGGATTTGATGATTTTTATTCCGGTTTTGTCGGGGTTGAGCAGACCTAATCCTGCCGAGTCGTAACCCCTGTATTCGAGGCGTTTTAGGCCTTCGATAAGGATTGGCTGGGCCGGTTTTTTGCCTAAATAAGCTACAATTCCGCACATAAAAGCTGACCTTAAAAAAACTCTACTTTTTCATCAGAGAAACAGAATCGGGGTGATAGGATTCGAACCTACGGCCTCCTGGTCCCAAACCAGGCGCTCTAGCCAAGCTGAGCTACACCCCG
>CAYUYR010000027.1:0-13379 GCA_964449435.1 uncultured Planctomycetaceae bacterium
AAATCATATATCGGCTCGCATTAACCCAAAAGTTGAGGTTTTGGGATAGGTTCTAATCGAAAACTGAAATCGTTCGGACTCTAAAGATGGAAGCGTTTTCTACGAACAAAACGAAAAGAAAAAATTGGTTGCTGTTCCTTTTTGTAATATCAGGGATAATTGCCCTGATGTTTATTGCCAATATTCAGGCGGATAAAGTATTCGAAATAAACGGGCCGGATGATGGAGTTGAGGAGCTTAATGCTGTTGGAAATAAATTTACCGCTGTTTCCAAAACGAGGAAGCTTTATATATGGGACTGGAATAATTTTAGAAAGAAACCGATAATTGTGGACGTTCAAGCGGAGCAAATAGCTTATTTGGGACAAGACGGAATTATCTGGACTTCGGTCAGGATGCCGGGTTCTCTACTTGTTACAGATTTTAGCGGCAAAAAAACGTATAAAGAGTATAAAATAGATAACGGCTGGGAATGCCGAAGACTTCGCGTATGCCGAAATGGAAAATTTATAGCAATTTTATTATTGCCGAAAGGCAGCGATATCAATCAGATTATATTGGCTCTAATCGAATTAAATAGACAGGAGATTAATAGAATAATTACACTTGAACAGCAAGACAATTTAGCAATCTATAATATTATGGTGTCGGAAGACGGTTCTTTTCTTGTAGCCGTTGGAGCCGGAAATGAAGGGGCCTGGATTTGTTCGGCGGATACGAATAAAAAACAGATTCTTTGGCAGAACGAACTGCCGGATTGTGAAAACTTTACACATTTGAATATATCTTCGGATGGTAAAATTGTTTATGCTGGTGGGGCGGGCAGAACTTTGTATAGTTTTGACGCTGAAAATGGCGAGCTTTTACTTAAGAGACAGATTAAAGAATATTATAAGGAAAACGATAAACAGCGGATTACCTGTATAGATGTAAGTCCGGATAACCGATTTGTTGCGGCTGGAGTCGAACCCTCTGCCACTGCATGGTTATGGAGAACATCGGGTAATAAAGAAATTAAAGTTCTTAGCACAGGCCATCATATTAATGGTTTGATTTTTTCGCCTGATTCGGCGTTATTGGTTTCATCAGATTGGCGAGGAGATGAAAAAATGAAAATTTGGAAAGTGCCTCAAAAATAGGAATGGAAAAAGAAGATATGGAAAATAAAAAATCCAGCTATGTCAAGGCGTACCAGGCGTGGTCTATTGTATTTTTTATCGACCCCTTAGCTTTGCCTTTAGTACCGATATTGGCAAGATGGAAAGTTAATCCCAATCTAATTACTGTCGGCACCTTAATCGCAGGATTGTCTTCTGGTGTCTTATTTGCAATGGGTTATTGGTTATGGGCGCCAATCGTCTTTTTATTTTCCCATTTTCTTGATTGTATCGATGGAAACGTTGCCAGATTACGCCAGGTAACATCTGAATTTGGCGCCAAATTGGATAATATCGCGGATAGTCTAAGAAAACCGGCCTGTTTTACCGGAATATTTATTTATTTCTGGATGAATCAACAGAATATTTTTGTCGTATTGACAGTAATATTCTTTATCGTTCATATATTTATTCACAAACTTTATACATTTTTAAATGTAAATCATTACGACTTGGAATTTCCTGAATTTCACCGCAAAGTAGTTCGTCGCTTTGCGCCGAGAGTGTTGGCGTTTTATACTTTTTTTGAAGAATTTTTTTTCCTATTCTTTTTTTTGCCATTAGCAGCATATTTCATAGGTATGCCCAAGGGAGCAGTTTTTTTCTTTTGGGGAGTGTTCTTTGTGTCTTCTTTGACCTTCTTTAAACTCCTGATAGTATTACATCATCGTCGGAAGAATCGCTACGAACAAATTTATCAGGATTGGAGGGGCACCAAAGGCAATTTAGACAAGGCAACTTAAAAAACCTGAAATTATTATGAGGTAAAAAATGAAAACTGTTTATGTCGCTATGAGTGCCGATATAATTCACCCCGGCCATCTGAATATTATTAAAGAGGCGGCAAAACTCGGAAAAGTTATTATCGGTGTTTTGACTGATGAAGCTATCGCCAGTTATAAACGGCTGCCGTACCTTAGTTTTGAGCAGCGCAAATTAATTGTCGAAAACCTTATAGGCGTAGATGAAGTTGTTCCGCAGGAAACCCTTGACTATATACCTAATATCAGAAAATACAAACCGGATTATGTGGTCCATGGTGACGATTGGAAAACAGGTATTCAGGCAAAAGTCAGACAACGCGTAATAGAAACGCTTGCTGAATGGGGAGGTAAGTTGGTCGAGCCTCAATATACGCCGGGAGTGTCGTCTACGCAACTGAATGCCGCTATTCGGGAAATAGGTACAACACCCGAGATAAGAATGAAACGGCTTATAAGGCTGATAAATTCAAAAAAGACAGTACGTATTCTCGAGGCCCACAATGGTCTTGCCGGGCTTATATGTGAAAAAGCGTCTGTGGATATTAATGGTACTAAAAAAGAATTTGACGGTATTTGGCTAAGCAGTCTTACCGACTCAACGGCTAAAGGCAAACCGGACATTGAATATGTGGACATTACATCGAGATTGTCAACTGTTAATAATATCCTTGAGGTTACGACGAAGCCCATCATATATGACGGCGATTCAGGCGGTTTGCCGGAGCATTTCGTATTTATGGTTAGAACGCTTGAAAGGCTTGGCGTCTCGGCTGTAATTATCGAAGACAAGGTAGGCTTGAAGAAAAATTCATTGTTTGGAACTTTGGGCGGCCAATCACAGGATTCGATAGAAAACTTTGCCGCCAAGATAAAAGCGGGCAAAAGAGCATGCGTTACCGAAGATTTTATGATTATTGCCAGAATCGAAAGTCTTATACTCAAAGCAGGGTTGGACGATGCGATTGAACGTGCAAAAGCATATATAGATGCGGGAGCGGACGGAATAATGATACACAGTAAGGAAAAGACACCTGATGAGATATTTGAATTTTGCCGGTGTTACGATAAGCTGCAAACAGCAATACCGCTCGTAGCTGTTCCGTCTACATATTCTCATATTACCGAAGACGAACTGGTTCAGGCAGGTATAAAAATAGTCATTTATGCCAATCAGCTTCTCAGGAGCGCGTATCCTGCTATGGTAAAAACCGCTCAAAGCATCCTCGAAAACGGCAGGGCATTAGAGGCAGAAAAATTTTGTATGGGTATCAAGGAAATAATAACACTAATTCCCGATGGAGTATAACAATGGTATCGTGCAGCTTCTTTTATAAAACTCTTACTGAAAAAGGAATAGAATTTTTTGCACTCTAAAGGTTTGAAATCGCTTTTCGACCCACTGGACGAACAATGGTTTATTTTGTTTTTGGGGCCTGTCACTGGTAAATTTTATCTTGTTCTATTCCTTACGGTGATTCTTCAAATTGCGAACAAAACAATTCATTTTTTGTTCAATGTT
The DNA here is from genome assembly GCA_964449435.1 of uncultured Planctomycetaceae bacterium. Lineage (GTDB taxonomy): Bacteria > Planctomycetota > Phycisphaerae > Sedimentisphaerales > UBA12454 > UBA12454. The sequence goes on from CAYUYR010000027.1 coordinate 3,441, forward strand.
TTCGGGTCTGCGCGGGCTGCAAAGGCAGATTCAGAAATCTGACTTTACATCCACACTTCCGCATCATATCGCAGCATTGTAAGTTTATCCTTGAATCCGGCAAATTTAATTTGTGGCTTTTTGCCGATAAGTTCTGCAAGTATCCATTTCGGGAAATCGGCTCCGCCTCTTATCGACAGAGGCACACCGCCGCCGAAACGTGGGTTTATCTCGATAAATTTTATTTTGTTATCTTTACTCAGTATTAGCTGAATAGTAACAACACCGGGCCCTGCGCCAAGACATTTAACCAGTTCAGCTACTTTGTTCATTACAGTTTTATTTTTAATTATTATACCTTTACTGACCTCGCCCGCTCTGGTCTCAATTCTTTTTCTCGGCACAACACATCTTGCCTGCAAATTTAAATCGATGTATATGTCGCAGGTAATTTCCGACCCTTGTACAAATTCCTGAACTATACAATTCGGGATTTTTTTTACATAAAAAACCAGTTCTTCACGATTTTTTACTTTAATTGTTCCTTTGCTCGCATGGCCGTCCCATGGTTTCAAAAAACAGGGATATACGATTTTTTTCCTGCTGAGTGCCTGTCTGCTATTCAGGGTATCAGGGGTGTCAAAACCGCTTTTGACAAGGAATTTAAAAGTTTGGCGTTTATCCTGACAAATTTTGACAACGTTTGGTTTTGAAATCAGCACAGTGCATCCGAGTGCGGTGAATTTTTCTCTGTTGTCAGCAAGAATTTGCAAATCAAGGTCGATAGTCGGAATCAGCAGTTTTACGTCGTTTTGTTTTACGATTTTCAGTAGCCGCGTTATATAACCTTTATGATTGGTCGGGGGAACGATAAATTTTTTGTCGCAAAGCTGAAGAGCGGAACTTAATATTGTTGTGTCTGTTCCGAAAAACCGGCAGTTAAGTTTCAGCTCTTTAGCAGCCTTCTTAAAACTGTTTAAAAGCGATACGCGTCTGCCGATGCACGTGAACAAAATATTAAAACGCTTGCAATTTGACTTTTTCTGTTTTATCATAACTCATAGCACCAAAGAAAGTTACTGAAATTCTAACCCGTTATCGGACTTTTGTCCAGAATATTATAATACCGGAATTATATATGTTTTTCGGCATTTTTGGCAGGATTTTTAAGTGATAAATTGTATAGCTTTCGATATGGATGATACCCTTTACGATGAAATCGACTACTACAAAAGCGGTTTTGCCGCGACGGCCCAGACCATAGCGGCTGATTTCAAATTATCCGACGAGGATGTTTTTGCGGCCCTTTGGGAAATTTTTAATTCCGGCAATTACAAAACTACTTTCAATGCTGTCGGTGAGAAACTTGGCGTCGTCTTTGATGCCGCTTATATAGAAAAACTTGTGAAAGTTTTTCGGGAACATAAGCCGGATATAAAACTTCCTTCTGAAAGCAAGAGTGTTCTCGAATTTTTGAAGGAACATTACAAGCTCGGTTTGATTACCGATGGCTACCTGCCCGCTCAGGAATATAAGGTAAAAGCGCTGGGACTCGAAAAATTTTTCGATTATATTGTTTATACCGAAAAGCTCGGCAGGGAGCACTGGAAGCCTTCACCGGCTGCTTTTGAAAAACTGCTGGCCGAATTGAATGTTTCTGCCGAACAATGTGTTTATGTCGGCGATAATCTTAAGAAGGATTTTTTAGCGCCGAATCAGATGGGCTTTAAAACCGTCAGAATTATACGTCCGAAACGAATTCATCAGGGACAGGCTCTGTCAGCACAGGCTCAGCCTGATTACGAAATAGATTCGATTAGCAAATTGCCCGATTTGTTGAAGGAACTGTAAATTGTATAAATTTATAAAAAGATTGGTTGATATTTTGCTTTGTTTGCCGGCAATAATTGTATTACTGCCCGTATTTGCGGTGATTATTATAGCGATAAAGCGGGACAGCAAAGGGCCGGCGATTTTTAAGCAGCCTCGTGCCGGTAAGGACGGCAACCCTTTCACATTTTATAAATTTCGCACGATGAAAGTCGATGTTGACCCGTTCGGTGCCAGTCCTAAATCAGGGCAGGATCCGCGATTGACCAAAACAGGCATATTTTTACGTGAATATTCTTTGGATGAACTGCCGCAGCTTTTTAACGTATTAAAAGGTAATATGAGTCTCGTAGGCCCAAGGCCTTTGTATATGGAGCAAATCGCCGAATGGGACGATGAGCAGAAAAAAAGACTGCTTGTGAAGCCGGGCCTTACAGGTTTGGCTCAAATCAGCGGCAGGGGCGAGCTGACAAGAGAAGAAAAACTGGCTTTCGATGTCAAATATGTCCACAGCGCCTCGCTGATGCTGGATTTTAAAATAATTTTCCTGACGCTTTGGCAGGTTTTGACCCGCAAAAGCATTTATGAAAAAAAATATTCAAAAGATGAGGAAACGAGAGGGCAGAAATGGAATACATAACAGATTTAAAAAAACTTGGTAAGTTAAGCAGTGCCGAACTTTCGGAACTCGAAAAAGTCGCCGCTATTTATCCGTTTTACGCCAATGAGTATTATCTTTCGCTGATAGATTGGAACGACCCCAACGACCCCATAAAGCAGGTTGTCGTTCCTCACCCCAAAGAGCTTGAAACCTGGGGCAGGCTCGACCCGTCCGATGAACACAAATATACGATAATGCAGGGGCTGGAGCATAAGTATAACACCACCGCGCTGCTGCTCGTCAGCGATAAATGTGCCGGAATCTGCAGGTATTGTTTCCGCAAGCGCGTTTTTATGAGAAGCCGCGAGTGCCTGCAGGACTTATCGGCTGCGATGGATTATATCTCCGCTCATAAGGAAATAACAAATGTTCTTCTGACCGGCGGCGACCCCCTCATACTGCCAACCGAACGGCTCGAAGAGATAATCGGCAAACTCCGCCGGATTGACCACGTGCGAATAATCCGCATCGGAACGCGTATGCCGGTTTATTATCCCCACAGAATCACAAAAGATGCCAGTTTTCTGAAAATGCTCGAAAAACATACAACCCCGCGCAGCAAGATATATATGATGACGCATTTCGTACATCCTCGTGAACTGACCGATATCGCTGTCGAGGCCTGCCATTTGATTCAAAAAACCGGCGTAAGGATGACAAATCAGTTTCCGCTGCTGAAAGGAATAAACGATAATTCCGATGTGCTTGCAAACTTATTGCAGGAACTTTCATTCTGCGGCGTTATTCCGTATTATATCTTCCAGTGTCGTCCGGCTGTCGGAAACAAGGCGTACACAATTCCTCTCGAAACCGGCTATGACATTATCGAACTTGCCAAGTCGAAAGTGTCCGGCCTTGCCAAACGGGCAAGATTTGTAATGAGCCATTCTACCGGCAAGATAGAGTTTATCGGCAAAGCAGGCGGTTCGGTGTTTATGAAGTATCACAGGGCGGCAAACGATGCCGACAGCGGAAAACTTCTCGTACTCAAGAACAATCCGGACGCCTGCTGGTTGGACGACTATCAGGAAATCACGGCTGAATATCCTATTGAGATGCCTTACAGGACTTACGGCCCGGAATAACGAGACGGCGGATTATTAAGGTCAGCACAACAAAAGTAAAAGTGCTGATTATTATCGTTTTTTCCATTGGTTTGCCGGTGAATACCGTGTAAATTTTTACGACAGCTAAAATAACAGCAGGCCCGCCTAAAAATATGGGGGTATATCTTGTCTGTTTAATATCGAATTTATAAACGGACGAAATATATCGTATCCAGGCGATTGTTATTATTGCGAAGACTGCCGCGTAAATACTTGCCTCGATTATTGTTCCTTGCGGTATAAGTTTGGACCTCACAAGTCCCGGCAAAAATATCGGACATATCGCAAACGGTATCATAGCCGTATGCCTGCCGGTCAAAATTGTTACCGCTATCATAGCGGTCCCGACACCGAGCAGGTTGGCAATCACATCGTGAAGGTCTGCCGACCGGCCTTCTATAAAATACTGCGTAACTTCGTCCAGCACGGCGTAAAAAGCCGCTATACCCATCAGCAGCCACGTCTGTATTTTTTTCCAATCCGCCTTTTTTTCGAAATTTACACTTAACCACAGCAGAAGCATAAGCACAAGATAGGCCGCAAAGTGCATAATTTTGTCGCTCACGCCCATTTTTCGCGTCCAGTCGGGCACGGGAATATGTGTGGCGAAAAATATTGCTACCCAGTAAAATATCAGAACTATTGGTAAAAGTTTGCGTTCTTTGCTCAAAATCATAATGCGGATTTCCGATAAATGTTGTTTTTATAGCATATTCGGTTATCATAAACCAGTTAATTTATTTTTCGGGAGCTATGTATGTTCGAATCTTTAGTGAAAGAACTCTCGCAGGAGCCGGTCTGGACGGCTATAGGTTTTGTAGGACAGGTCGCATTCGGAGGCAGATTTGTACTTCAGTGGGTTGCCAGCGAGATAAAAAAACGTTCGCACGTTCCGGTTGGTTTCTGGTATTTGTCTTTGGTCGGCAGTCTTATTCTTCTGGCTTACAGTATTCACCGTTTCGAGCCTATCTTTATTCTTGGCTTTTCGCTAAATACAGTTATCTATATTCGAAATCTGCACCTTATTTATAAGCACGAAAAAAACGGAAGAATCGGTCCGCTTGAAAGAGATGAAGATTAATTATCGGAGGGCTTTAAAATGAAAAGGGAATTATTTGTTTTGTTAATGATTTCAGGCTTGTTGGTTTGTCCGCGAACGGCCAGTTCTTTTATGACTATTATAAGATTGCCCGAGCCGCATCTTAACAGCTCTGTTTCGCTTGAGCAGGCTATAAAAAACCGCAGAAGCGTTCGCGATTTTACCGACAAAGAGTTGAAAATCGAGCAAATCGGCCAGTTATGCTGGTCGGCTCAGGGTATAACCGACCCAAACAGCGGCTTTAGAGCGGCGCCATCTGCCGGCGCGATTTATCCGATGCAGTTAAACGTCATTTTGCCCGACGGATTATACGTTTATGATTCGAACGAGCACAGCCTCGTAAAATATGTTAATACTAATATGCGTCTTATGCTTTATCAGGCTTCTTTTAAGCAGCAGGTTGTTCGGGATGCTCCCTGTATTTTCATAATATCGGGTTCCGCAGGCAAAGTCGAGCCGAAGTATCGCGGCAAAGGCGACAGATTTATAACTCTCGAAGCGGGCCATATCGCGCAGAATATCCATCTTCAGGCCGTGACGCTCGGCCTCGGCTCTGTTCCTATCGGCGCCTTCGACTCCAAAGCCGTTGCCAAAATTTGTAAATTGAAAGAGGGCGTCGAGCCTATATACCTGGTTTGTGCGGGAAATCCGGCTCAGAAAACGTCTCTTGAACCGGTTTTGCCGTCCGCCGGTATGGCCGCTCCCGCCGTTAAGCGTCCGCCGGATATCCGTACGAAAAAAGTAGTCTGCATAGTAACCGCTCGCCGGTTCAACGACAGGGAATTCTACGGCGTTCAGGAAACCCTCCAAATCGCCGGCGTCAAAATGGACATCGCCGCTTCTGAAATAGGCGAAATAAAAGGGCTCGAACGAAATACAATTACTTCCACTGTGCTTATCAGGGATATAAAAGTCGATGATTACGATGCCTTTATTCTTATCGGCGGCTCCAATACGAGAGAATACTTTAACGACAGGGATTTATTAAGGCTTGTCCGTCAGGCAAATGACAAAGAAAAAATCCTTGCCGCCATAAATATTACACCAGCCATATTCGCCTATGCCGACGTCGTCAGGGATAAAAAAGTCACAAGTTCCATCTCGCAGCGGGCAAGATTCAATCGGGCCGGTGCCAAATGGCAGACAAGCCCTCTTGAAATCGATGGAAATTTAATTACCGCCACCGACCATAGTGCCGCAAGACGCCTCGGATCAGCCGTCCTGCAGATGCTCAGACAGAAGAGCGAATAAACTGCGATTCTGTGTTTGCTCTACCATTTGCGTCTTATCGGTATTCCCGCGGCGGTCAGCTTGTCTTTTATTTGTTTAATCGTAAACTTCCCTGTATGAATCATACTCGCGATAATCGCCGCATCGGCCTTGCCCTCGGTAAAGACATCTATTAAATGCTGCTCCGTTCCGCCTCCGCCGCTTGCCACGACCGGAATACCGACGTTTTCGGAAATCATTTTTGTCAGATTAAGCTCGAATCCCGTCTGCGTTCCGTCGGCATCGACGCTGTTGACGACGATTTCGCCCGCGCCCAGCCCCTCAGCCCGTTTTGCCCATTCGAGAGCGTCGATACCCGTTCTTGTTCGAAAGCCCTGTATCGTTATTTCGTATCCGCTCGGAAATTGAGCGCTTTTTTCGACCTTTACCGGGTCCATTCCGAGCACTATGCACTGCGAGCCGAACAGCTTTGCGCCTTCGGCTATAATATTCGGATTTTGTACCGCCAGCGAATTGACGCTTACTTTTTCAGCGCCTGCCAAAAGCACCTGCCTCATATCCTCAATATTTTTTATTCCGCCGCCGACCGCAAACGGTATATGCACCGCCTTTGCGACCTCACGGACCATATCGATATCTATCGGCCTTTCTTCCGCCGATGCCGTTATATCGTAAAAGACCAGCTCATCGCATCCGCCGTCGCTGTACGCTACCGCCATTTTGACCGGGTCGCCCATCTCGATGTTATTTTGAAACTTAACGCCCTTGGTAACCTTGCGATTTCTTACATCTAAACACGGTATTATTCTTTTCGTCAGCATATTTTTATTTTATTCTCTGTGTCCTCTGTGTTCTCTGTGGCTAATCACCATTCCAATTACTGAAATTTTCAAGCAGTCTTAGGCCGATTCTGCCCGACCTTTCCGGGTGAAACTGTACCGCCGCAAGAAATTTATTACCCGCCGCGCTTGCGAAAACTGAATCTGCGTATTCGGTCTGTCCGATTATATCATTCTTATCGCCGCACGCCGGATAGAAACTATGCACAAAATAAAATTCGCTTTCGTCTTCAACCCCGTCAAAAATCGGATGATTCTTTGCGATTTTTACCGTGTTCCAGCCAATCTGCGGAATCTTGCAGAGCTTGTTTTCTGATTTGAATTTCTTGACTGTTCCCGGCAGGATACCGAGGCATTTTGTCCCGCCGTCTTCTTCGCTTTTCTCGAACAGAACCTGCATCCCGATACATATCCCTAAAAACGGCACGCCGTCAGCTATTACCTTTCTGATAGGCTCGATTAGGTTAAGCGATTTGAGATTGTCCATCGCCGCTTTTGCTGCTCCTACGCCCGGAAATACTATTTTTTCAGCTCGCAGTATCTCACTTGGCTCGTCGGTAATTTTCACCTTTTGGCCGATGGACTCGAATGCGAGTTTTACGCTCGTCAGGTTTCCCGCTTTGTAGTCGATGATTGTTATCATTTCGCAGGCAATTTTAACCTGCTTTGCCTTTTGAGCAAGTTTTTTTAGCGAGAGCGTTCTATCACGGCTATTTTTCCCCTCCGAGCACTTCCGCGATATTTAGGCCGTGGTCTTTGATTCGCCGGTACGAATTGAGCATATCGGTATAAATCAGGCTCTTTAGCGGGCTTGCCTCGCCGCTTTCGACTCTTTCGATATGTTCCGCGCGGTACTTTTTCATCAGTTCCGTAATGCCTTTGCCTTCACTTTCCGCAGGCGGCAGCACGCTCGAATCGTCGTTTTTCACGGCCTTATTTATAAGTTCGATATATTCGGCCACATTATCGTGCAAATCTATTATAGCCGCAGAGCCTTTCGGCGTCATTTTCTGCTCTGTCTGCTGCAGTTTTAGGTTCAGTTTAAGAATATTGGCTATATAATCGCTTATCGACTCGTACTCATCGGCCATTCTCAACTGTTTTCGGCTTTCCTCCGCGACATTGTGAGGCACATTACCCTCGATAATTGCGCCGATGAATTCGACAATTTCTTTCTGCATTACGTCTAATTCATTTTCTTTTTCGAAGATTTGTTCGGTTTTTTCTTTTTCATCGTCAGACGATGTGATAACTTCTTTTAATGTCTTCATCATTTCCGCCGCTGTCGAGGCCATTATTAGGATTTCTTTTCTCGACTGTTCGATTCCAAGTGCCGGCGCATCGAACATTCTGATATCCAGCGCCGTAAGCTTCGGTCTTTCCGGTACCGCCTCTTCCGGTATAAATCTAATCAGCATATTCGCCAGCGGACGAACGAACGGCAGAAATATAAGGGTATTGAATACGTTAAAAAACGTATGTGTAATCGCTATAGCTTCCATCATATGCGGATAGGTTGTTATTCCGTCAGTTATTACCGGCGTCGATGCCGTCAGTCCGCTGTGCCAGTGGATAAACGTCTGGACAGCTTTTATATAGGGACCGAACAGGGGAATTAGCAGCAGTACTCCGGCAACGTTAAACAGTGTATGCGCCCACGCCGCCCGTCGGGCATTGATCGATGTCCCAAGCGATGCGAGCATTGCCGTTACCGTTGTTCCTATATTTTGTCCCATCACCAGCGCAGCCGCCGTCGGATAATCTATAACTCCGTTGAACGCCAGACTCATCGTGATAACTGTTGTGGCGGATGACGATTGAACTATAGCGGTTAGGACTGTTCCGACAAGGATGCACTTTATTACGCCGACGTAAGTAGTGGGCGAAAACCGCGAAAACCACGCCTGAAACTCCGGCATCGTCTTTAGCGGCGAAAAGCCGTTCTTCATCAGCTCCAGCCCGAAAAACACCATTCCCAAGCCCATCAGCGCCATCGAAAGATAGCGAATTTTATCCTTTTTAGTAAAAAGATAAAACATAGCCGAAATACCCAGAAGCGGAAGTCCATATTCGCTTATTTTTACGACCAAAATCCACGCCGTTATCGTTGTGCCTATATTTGCCCCGAAAATCACGCCTATTGCCTGCGTAAGGTTCATTAAACCGGCGTTTACGAGCCCTACGACGATTACAGTGGTGACAGAGCTTGATTGAATAATCGCCGTAACCAGCGTTCCTATACCGCAGGCTACGAAGCGGTTATTTGTAACAGCGTTTATCAATTTGCGCAGTTTATCACCCGCAACCGCCTGCATACCCTCCGAGACGCTCTTCATTCCGAGCAGAAATATTCCCAGTCCGCCTATTATCCCGAAGACCATCTCTACTATTATCTTATTATCCATAGATCCACTATAAGTGTGATTATTTATGATACTTAGATAGGAACGTTGCCAGAATATACCTTGCCGAACTCCTTAGGCAAGTAAAAAATCTTGCCTGCCGCACAAAAAAAGTGTATAAGACCTGTTAAAATCGAAAGGAACACCGGAAATGACCAAAAACATATTGCAGAAATTTATTATCGGAGCGGTTTTGGCTGTGATTGTTTTACAGTCGGGCTGTGATAAGCAAACCGACCAATCTTCTCAACCAATTCAAAAGGAACAAAAGATAATGGCACCGCAAAAAGATACAGCCGTAAAAGTTAAAATCGAAACAAGCAAGGGCGATATCGTAGTCGAGCTCGACCAGACCAAGGCTCCTATTACCTGCAAAAACTTTCTCGATTATGTCGCCGATAAATATTACGACGGCACGATATTTCATCGTGTTATAAAAGGTTTTATGATTCAGGGCGGCGGAATGACCGCCGATATGCGTCCAAAACAGACAAAACCGCCGATTGTCAACGAAGCGAAAAAGGGCCTCAAAAACATTCGCGGCACAATCTCAATGGCTCGAACCAACGACCCCGACAGCGCAACTTCGCAGTTCTTTATCAATCACGTCGATAACGATTTTCTAAACGCAGGCGTCCGCGACGCGGGCTATACCGTCTTTGGCAAAGTCGTTGAGGGTATGGACGTTGTCGATGCGATAGCGGCTGTTCAAACCCGTCCCGGCGATGTCCCCGTCGAAACCGTTTTGATTAAATCAATTGCGGTACAATAAATTAGATTTTTTAAATTTTAA
>CAYUYR010000028.1:0-12565 GCA_964449435.1 uncultured Planctomycetaceae bacterium
TATAACCGGAAAGCCGGCAGTTTCAAATGAGGTTTTAACGAGGTGTACACAATGACTAAAATAACTTTTTCTATTAAAATTCCTGCGTTTATCGAAAAACCAATCCTTTATTTCGTCCTTCGTCATCGAAAGAAAAAGTACGGCAAGGCATTCAGGCGCATCAAGCTGATGACGACCGATGACATTGACAAAAAGTACCGATATGCCCTCGTTGACCCTGACGATTATTCCGAATTATCCGAATATCCTTGGCAATATGTTCGAAACAAAAGCGGCAGTTATTATGCCGCCCGTATCGAAGACGGAAAAATCGTATATATGCACAGGCAGATTATGAATGCGCCTGCCGGTAAGATTATCGACCACAAGGACAGAAACAGCCTGAACAACACAAAGTCTAACCTGAGATTGGCGACAATCGCTGAAAATAACAGAAATTGCAAAAAGACAACTAAGCCCACAAGCTCGAAATACAAAGGTGTTACACTTAGTAAAAGGGCGAAAAAATGGCAGGCGAATATTTGCTATAACGGAATACGCAAATGCCTGGGTCTTTTCGAAAATGAGGAAGATGCCGCAAGGGCCTATGACCGCGCCGCCAGAAAGTATCATAAGGAGTTTGCAGTCCTGAACTTCTCGCAAGTCGCGTCGAAGCCTTCCTCCTTTAGTGAGACCTCGCCAAATGGCGGGTTGGCGAAGACAGTTCCTGACAAAAAAGACCAGATTAAAAAGAACAAAAAAGCAAAATTCTGCGTACTTGACGGTATAATTCTGGTTTATATAATCGTTCATCTGTATATTTTTACGGGAATTAACGGAGTTAATATGATTAAGATAAAAGAGCTTCGAAAGAGTTTTGGGCCTATAGTCGCTGTGGACGGCGTGTCGTTCGGGGTTGAAAAGGGGCAGGTACTCGGATTTCTTGGGCCTAACGGGGCGGGCAAGAGCACAGTGATGCGAATGCTCGCGTGCTTTTTGCGGCCTGACAGCGGGACGGCATCGGTTTGCGGATACGATATTATCAAAAATCCGATGCAGGTTCGGCAGAATATCGGATACCTTGCTGAAAATGTTCCGGCGTACAGCGATATGACGGCAGGAGCGTTTTTGAATTTTATCTGTGATGCGAGAGGACTCGAAGGCAAACAGCGAAAAGAAGCACTCGATAAGACAGTCGCGATGTGTCATATAGAATCGGTTTATCATCAGACAATCGAGACGCTCTCGAAAGGATATAAGCGCAGAGTCGGTCTTGCGCAGGCGCTGATACACGACCCGCAGGTTTTGATATTAGACGAGCCGACGGATGGGCTCGACCCGAACCAGAAACACGAGGTAAGGGGTCTTATCGAAAAAATGGCAGCGGAAAAATGCATAGTTATTTCGACACATATACTCGAAGAGGTCGAGGCAATATGCGGCAGGGCAATAATAATAGCGAAAGGGAAAATACTGGCGGATTCGACGCCTGCGAAACTGAAAGAAGAATATTCCGGTACGCTGGATGAAGTTTTCAGGAAAATTACATCACACAAAGTTGCTTGAAATCATAACGGAGACAGAAATGAAGGGTTTTACGGCGGTATTTAAAAGGGAGTTCAAGTCGTATTTCGCGACGCCATTGGCGTATGTGTTTTTGATGGTATTTTTGTTCTTTTCGGGATACCTGGCGTTCAAGGAAGGGTTTTTCGAGGCTCGGCAGGCGGATATGACGGCGTTCTTTATAAATATGCCGCTATTGTTCGTGTTTCTTGTGCCTGCTGCGGCGATGAGGCTTTGGGCGGAAGAGAAAAAGAGCGGGTCGATTGAACTTTTATTTACGCTGCCGATTACGGTGGGGCAGGCAGTGCTGGGGAAGTTCCTGGCGGCGTGGCTGTTTCTTGTTGTCGCGCTCGGACTGACATTTCCGATGGCGATAACGGTTTTCTATCTCGGCGAGCCTGATATTGGATTGATGGCGGCGGGGTATCTGGCGACGATTCTTATGGCGGGTGGATTTCTGGCGGTGGGGAGCTTTTTCTCGGCGGTCAGTAACAACCAGGTAATCAGCTTCGTGCTGTCGGTGGTGGCGTGCGGAGTGCTGGTTTTCGCGGGGATGCCGACAACTATGGACTATCTTTTGAGCTTTCTGCCGAGCGGGGCGGTGAACGCAGTGAGTATGATGAGCTTTCAGGAGCATTTCGAGTCGGTCGGCAAAGGAGTGCTCGAATTTTCGGATATATCCTATTTTGTCATTCTTATAGCTGGCTGGGTGGCGGCGTGCGGAGCGGTTCTCGAAGAAAGGAAGGCGGGATGATGAACAGGACAGTACGGACAATCGTCGCAGTTGTGTTTATTATGGTGATAACGTTCAGCTTAATCAGTATCTGCCAAAATGTGAGTAAGCGATGGAAAGTCGATATAACCGAACAAAGGATTTACAGTCTTTCGGACGGAACAAAGGCGATACTGGGCAAACTTAATCAGCCTCTGACGATGAAACTATATTATTCGAGCACGGCGGCGATTAAAGGGCCTGACCAGATTCGATATTTCAATAATTATTACAAGTTCGTAAGGTCGCTGCTGGAAGAATACGTTTCGGCATCAAACGGAATGGTTAGGCTGGATGTAATCGACCCCAGACCCTATTCGGACGACGAGGTTGCGGCGACGAGATACGGGCTGAAGAAATTTCCGATAACACAGGAGGAAAATTTCTTCTTCGGACTCGTTGTTCAAACACAATTCGGGGTTGAGAAAAATATAGCGTTCTTTTCGCCGAGCAGGCAGAATTTTGTCGAATACGATATAAGCTATCTAATCGATACGGCGATAACGCGGCAGAAAAAACGCATCGGGATATTAAGCTCGCTGAATATACTGGGCGACGATGTGAGTCCGTATATGGCGAGGATGATGCAGTTGCAGGGACAAAGGCCGAGCGGGCCGTGGAATATCGTCCAGCAGCTCAGGCAGCAGTACGAAGTGAAAAAGATACAGCAGGATATCAGCAAAATCGAAGATGTGGATATACTGCTGGTTGTTCATCCGCGGGATTTTTCCGAGCAGACGCTTTTCGCAATCGACCAGTTCGCAATCAGCGGCGGCAGGACGCTCGTATTTATCGACCCGTTCTGCGTGGCTGACCAGCCGAAACAGCCGCCGACGCAAATGCAAACGGAACACGACCCATCGTCGAATCTCGAAAAATTGATGGTTAACTGGGGGCTGGAGATGCCGAAAGATACGTACGCGGGCGACAGAAGTCTTGCACTGGAAGGGGCATTGAGGGCGGGAGAGCGGCCGCAAAAGATTATCGGTTTTCTCGAGACGAGGCCGGAATGCTTTAACCGGAATACGCCGATGACGTCGGAGCTTAATCAGGTCAGATTCCTTTACAGCGGCGTTCTGAAGCCGCTGCAAATGAGCAGCGAAGACGAGAAACGAATCGAAAGGACGCCTCTGGTTGCGACTACATCGAAAGGCAACAGCTGGACGGCCAGTCAGTATGAGGTTATGTCGCCGGACGTGGGGCCGCTGATGAAAAAATTTACGGATGGGACAGAGCCGGCGGCGATGGCGTATCTGGTTACAGGAAAATTCAAAAGCGCTTTTCCGGACGGTATCGAAATCGAAGTCGATGCTCCGGAAAATGCCGACGATGCTAATGCGCCGAAAAAGATTAAAAAGCATATTGAGGCAACAGCAGAGGCGAAGGGAAAATGTGCGGTTGCGGTTTTCGCGGACGTCGATTTCTTCAGCGATATGGCAGCGTACAGCGAGACGATATTCGGGACGGTAGTTATAGGCGACGGCTCAAACCTGCTGCTTAACGCGATTGACGATTTTTGCGGGTCGGGCGAGCTGATTTCCATCAGGTCGCGGGGGAATTTCAAGCGGCCTTTTACGGTCGTTGATAAAATCGAAGCAGAAGCGGAAGCACAAACGGCACAGGAAGAGGCGAAAATCAACGCTGAAATAGCGGGATTCGAGAGCGAACTGAACCAAATTTTAGGCTCGGCAAAACAAGGACAGGAAGAAATCGTGGGAAGCTCGATACTTGCGAAGAAACAAGATATCGAATTGAAGATTTTAGAAGCGAGAAAACAGCTTAAACAGATACGAAGAGCAAGACTGCAGCGAATCGAGAGCCTCGGCAATAAGCTGCGTAATTTTAATATGCTGGCTGCGCCGGCGGTAATTCTGACAATAGCGATTGTGCTGGGCATATACAGAGGCGCAAAGAAAAGGCGTTATATCAGTCATGCAAGCGATGCATAAGCAGAGGAACAAATGGTAACAGAAAATGCGATAGTTCCTGTAGAACGTATTCAACAGTCCATTTATGTGATTCGTGGGCATAAGGTTATATTAGACAATGATTTGGCTGTTTTATATGGGGTTTCCACTAAACGACTTAATGAGCAGGTCAGACGCAATATCGAGCGTTTTCCCGCGGATTTTATGTTTCAACTGTCCGATAAAGAAGCTGAACATTTGAGGTCGCAAATTGCGACCTCAAAAAGGAGCCGAGGAGGCCGCAGGTATCTGCCATTTGCATTTACAGAACAGGGAGTCGCAATGCTATCCGGTGTGCTAAAGAGTAAACGGGCAGTTGAAGTCAATATTGCTATTATGCGGGCATTTGTGAAATTACGTCAGATTTTGGCTGATAACGCATCGCTTCGGCGAAAAATTGAAGAACATGATGAAAAGATTAAATATATTTTCAGCATATTAGGCGATATGCTCGAAGAATATGAAGAACCGAAAAAACAGATTGGATATCATACAGAAATGGAAAGCCATAAAAAGAATAAGAAAAAATAAAAGAAAAAATTTTGCAGATTTTGGAGCAGTAAATGAGCGATAAGAAACTTTCATTTTTGGGAATATTGGCGGTAATATCAGTTGCGGCGGCGATTTTCATTTCGCAATTTGCCAACAGAGACAAAACGGTTTCGTCCGGAACAGGCTATCTTATTCAGGGGCTCGACCCTGCGGCGATAGCGAAAATCGTAATCGGCAAAGGCGACGAGGCGTTTACGCTCAGACGGGGAGGAAGCGGTTTTGTTGCCGAGGACAAGGACGATTATCCGGCCGATAACAAAATGATAAATAACATCCTGACAAGCTGTATGGATATCCGCACGGTGGAGCTTTATACGGAAGACGAGGCCAATTACAAAGACCTCGGAGTAAGCGAAGAAGACTCGCAGGGCGTTGTGAAATTTTTCGATGCGGGCGGGGAAATTATCACGGGCGTAATCATAGGCAAGGATAGTCCGTCGGGCGGGATGTATTACGGCAGAAAAGTCAATGATGAAAAAGTTTACGTTATGGACAACGTGCCTTGGCCGGGGGCCTCGCCGCTCGAATATATCGACAAAAGCCTGATAACGATAAGCAAAACGGAAATAGCGTCGATTACCGTGACATCGCCGGACGGAAGTTATAATCTTGTCCCCGAAGCGAACAGCACAGATGCGGCGATTAAAGAAGTGTCCGCAGGGAAAAAAGAGAAAAAGAACGAGTGCAATCAGGTCTTCAGCGTGCTTATGAATTTGAAGTTCGACGATGTCGGCGAAGTTTCAAAAATGACGGATTTGAAATTCGACCGCGAATACACCTGCCTGCTGAAGGATTCGACTTTATACCTTATCGAAATCGTACAGAAAGATTCGAAATTCTATATAAAATGCAACGTCGATTTTACGGATAAAACACAGGTCGTAAAGGAACAGGGAGTCGAATCTCAGGAAGAGCTTCAAAAGA
This sequence comes from uncultured Planctomycetaceae bacterium, assembly GCA_964449435.1. GTDB lineage: Bacteria > Planctomycetota > Phycisphaerae > Sedimentisphaerales > UBA12454 > UBA12454. The sequence goes on from CAYUYR010000028.1 coordinate 5,758, forward strand.
AAGAGGCCAAACTGCTTGCAAGAGAAAAGGCCAAGCAACTGCAGGAAACGTTTAATGGCTGGGTTTACGAGATACCGGCATACAGGGGCGAATATATGACAAAGCCATTGGCCGAGCTTGTGGAAGATATTGCGCCGGCAAAGCCGGCGGATGCGAATGAGTCGAAGAAAACGACACAAAAATCAAAATGACAAATCGAATTTATTCAGGGCTGTCGCCAAATCGATATAGCGATACGGAAAATTGTATTCATCACAAAGAGTTTTAAATTTTTCGATAGCCTGCTCGCTGAGTTTGTTTATTTTTTCACTATCAGCTTTGCAGAAGAAGATTCTGCATCCTGCGAAGCGGAAATTTCTTGCGGCGCATTTTCCGTCTTCGAGATATGGACAAGACGGTGATGAAGGATTTGATAAAACCTCATCTTTGACCGCTCCCTCACGGTTGCGGCTCTGTTGAGATGTTATCAATGGTTTGACATTTTGGAAGAAGTAGAGCAGTTCCGGCGAGGTTATAAAAAGTTTGTGGCCGAAGGCGTTGAAATCACAGCATTTTCCGCAAGCTGAGCAATCGGTATTTAAAGATTTAATCTGAGAGTCAATCCAGTCGTAAATCTGTTTGACATCGTTACATATTTTTGATTTTTTCGATTTCATCGAAGGTATAGAGCCTGCCTTTATTAATGCCGGGGCATTTTTGTGCCGCGGTGTTCCAGTCGTCGGGACTTCGCAGATTGCTCGGCCAGAAAGGCCAGCTTCGGCACTGAGTCGGGCGGACATCATAAATCGCACAGCCCTTCGAGCCGTTTATATTAACGAGGAAGATACAGTCCTTTGTATGGGGATTTTCTTTTATCGAGACTCGAAAGCCGAATTTTCTAAGATGTTTTTTATGGACATCTTTTACGCTTTGGCCGAGGAAGTCGGCGAGCCTGTTGATTTGGGACTTGGAAATCCAGATAACGCCTTCTTCCGGTCCCGAGCAGCAGTTTCCGCACTGGGTACATTCGAAATGCAGACCTGCGATATACCAATTACTTTTAGTCACGGATTGCACAGATTTCACGGATTTTGTTTTTTTAACCAATTAGTGATTGAATCGACAAAATCGGCTCCGCTTTTGAGCATAAGTTCTGCTTCGTTGCGTTCGATTGCAGAAGTGCATCCATAATCGCCGAGCTGTCTTTTTTCAAAGGCTCTGTTAAGTTCTCTGCCTAATTTTTTATCGAATAGGCCTGTTTTAATAAAATGTTCGCCGAAAGCGGATATTACACCTTTGTGAGACGAGAATGACAAGTTTTTTGTTAAAAGTGCCACTTCTGCACAAAAGAACATAGCATAGTAAATCCTCGAGACGGCTGATTCGCAGTCGCCGTCGTCAATAAGAAGTCTTGCACTTTTAAGATAACGATTTGCTTTTTCGATTAGTGATTGTATTTCACTCATGCTGCGACTCCTTCTTTTCGCAGATTCAGAAGCAGTGGACTATTGACGGAAGCATAATCTTTTTCTGATACCGGATATACGGAAATCAACACGCCGTATTTAAGATTTATTTCGGTGATTATGTCTATCATTCTATCTATTTCACGGCCTGCCGCAATATCCCCATCAAGCACAATCGCCAAATCAATATCTGAATCATCAGTAGCGTTTCCTCTTGCCCATGAGCCGTAGAGAATAACGCTCTTAAGCTTTTTTTTGTATAGCCTTGCGGTTTCTTCCTTGAATTCTTTGAGTATTGGTTGTATTTCCATAAATGTCTATTATAACACGTCTTTATGGGAATAAATACGATTTTTTATAATTTCCATTTCAATATTGCGCCGGTATCTGCGCTTGTAGCCATCGAAGCATATTTAGCGAGGCAGCCTTCGGTAATTCTCGGTTTCGGAGGTACAAACTGGGCTTTTCGCTTTGCAAGCTCATCATCGGAAAGTTTGACGGCGAGTTTTCTTGCGGGGATATCTATTTCGATGATGTCTCCGTTTTTCAATAGGCCGATAGGGCCGCCGACCGAGGCTTCAGGACTGACGTGTCCGATACAGGCGCCGCGTGTTCCGCCGCTGAATCTGCCGTCGGTAATGAGAGCGACCGATTCGCCAAGGCCTGCGCCCATTATGTAGCCTGTCGGCATAAGCATTTCCTGCATACCGGGTCCGCCTTTTGGGCCTTCGTTTCTGATGACGACAACGTCGCCGGCCTTTACCTTGCCGGCAAGGATGCCGTCGCAGGCGTCTTCCTGACTTTCAAAAATGACGGCAGGGCCGGAGTGCACGAGCATTTTTTCGGTGACTCCTGCGGTTTTGACGATACTGCCTTTCGGAGCGAGGTTGCCTTTGAGAACTGAAAGGCCGCCGGTTTTAGAATGTGCGTTTTCGAGGGTGTGTATGCAGTCGGTATTTTTGATTTTTGCGTCAGCGATATTTTCGCCGAGGGTTTTTCCGGTAACGGTAAGGCAATCGAGATTGAGCAATCCTTTCATTTTGCTAAGTTCTTTCAGGATTGCGCTGATTCCGCCTGCGGCATCGACATCCTGAACGTGCCACTTACTCGACGGCGAGACCTTGCAGATATTGGGGCATTTTTCGCTGATGCTGTTTATTCTTTCGAGGTCGTATTTGACTTTCGCTTCGTTTGCCAGAGCGAGAGCGTGGAGGACGGTATTTGTCGAGCCGCCCATAGCCATATCGAGCATAAAAGCGTTGTCGATTGATTCGGCTGATATGATATCGAGGGGTTTGATGTCCTTTTCGATTAGTTTGATAATTTGCTTTCCTGCCGCTTCGTATAATTTGTCTCTTTCGGGGCTGATAGCGAGGATAGTGCCGTTGCCGGGCAGAGCCATTCCGATTGCCTCGCACAGACAGTTCATACTGTTTGCGGTAAACATACCAGAGCAGCTTCCCTCTCCCGGGCAGCCTGCGCATTCGACCTCGTAGAGTCTTTTTTCGTCGATTTTGCCGGCCTTGTATTCTGCGACACCTTCGAAAACTGAGATCAAATCGACGGTATTGCCTTTTGAGTCTTTGCCTGCCGCCATTGGCCCGCCTGATACGAAGATTGTCGGGACATTGACGCGGACGGATGCCATTAACATTCCGGGAATGATTTTGTCGCAGTTGGGGATACAGACAAGGCCGTCGAAGCAGTGTGCGCGGACCATCGACTCGACTGAATCGGCGATGATTTCGCGCGAGGCCAGAGAGTATTTCATACCAGTGTGTCCCATCGCAATGCCGTCGCAAATGGCGATGGTGTTAAATTCGAGAGGAACGCCGCCTGCTGCGCGGACGGCGGCCTTGACCTTTTGGGCTACGACGTTTAGGTGCTTGTGGCCGGGAACGACTTCGCAAAAACTGTTGGCAATGCCGATGACGGGCTTGTTCATATCTTCATCTTTAAGGCCGCAAGCCCTTAATAATGCCCTGTGAGGGGTTCGCTGAAACCCTTTTCTGATAGTGTCGCTTCTCATAATATTCTCCTAAGTGACTTTAAATTAAGAAATAATGAATTATACCCGCAAGGAAAGGATAGATAAAACGAAAATTTCAAAAAGCCTTATTTTGGCATAAAAAAATTGCTACCTGCGTTTAAGTTGTTATAATCAGGCGTTGTTTATAAATGGATTAAATGATTAAATTAAATAGTCTTAGGAGAAAGTTATGAGCAGTCGAAACGTGGAAGCGGTTATATTTTTGGGAGTTGTTTTGTCGGTTTTGGCCGGCTGCGTGCCGAGTGCCGAGATGAAACTCAATCTGGAGCCGAAAAGCGAGACGGCATATAAAGTTTTTGTAAGTTCGACGAAAGACTATCAGTTTGTTCAGCCGTCTATAAATAAGACAAAAGAACGTCATACCGAAGCGAGCCTCGAAATGGTTTTTTCACAGCAGGTAGAATCAGTTGACCGACAGGGTAATGCGACTGTGGATATTACGATAAAACAGTTGAAATATCTTTCCATAGGTTCTGAAGGGAACAGAGGGGATTTTGACAGTCAGAGAGAAGAAGATAAATCCGAACCGCTGGCCAAGCTTATCGGCGTCGGCTACAGGCTGAAGATTTCGCCGAAAGGGGAAGTTTCAGTTCTTGATTCATCGGCGGCACGGTCGGTTTTGAAAGACGGTTCAGCGGGAGCTATTGCCGCACGACTGTTCAGCGACGAAGAGATAGCAAGACGCCATCAGGTAAAAGCGCTGTTCAATGCGGACAAGAGTACGTATAAGCAGGGCGATAAATGGAGTTCGTTGGCGGACGCTCCGCCGGGAACTCTTGTGCCGAAGACATTTGAAAAGGTTTATACATTGACGGATTTGAAAGAGAAAGACGGACAAAAAATAGTCACTGTTGAAATGAGCGCAGTGCCGAGCTCCAAACGGCTTGACGACCAGAAGCAGGAACAGGTTGTGAACTTCTTTTCGAGTATGTTCGACGAGAAGAACGATTATACCGGCAAAATGGTTATTAATCTGACTACCGGCGTGATGGAAAGCTATCAGGAGGACTTCAAGGTTGAATGGCTCGCCGTAGAACCTGCTATCGAGCAGAAAGGCGAACAGGAGCCCGACCATTTGACAATGGCCTTTACACAGACATACAGTATCGAGAAGGTGAACTGACAAAACAAAAGAGATTCGATTAACGGATGAATATTATGAAAAAATGGATTTTTGCAGTATTGGTTTTGACGGTAATTACGGTCGATTTTGCCGAGGGTATGGCAACAAAGAAACCGAAACCGGAACATCTTAAATGGCCTCTGCTTTTATCGGTTGATTTCGAGCCTAATGTTCCGCTGAGGTACAAGTTTGTTTGCGAAAGGCAAATAGAACTCGACCTTGATTCAAAGGGACGTTACAGAAAAGAAGGAGCCAAAAGCAGAGGACAGGTGCAAAATTATACCGAAATGCTCGAGATGGAGATTGTATATAAGGCGGTGGAAATCGACCCCTACGGTTATTCGATAATCGAGGCGACGTGCCGGAATGCCAAAGTTGTCCGCAGTTCGACAGGGGGCAGAAGTCCGTCCCGGCCGGATGCTGCCGAAACACTTGCCGGAAAGAGTTTTACATTGAAGATTATGCCGACGGGTAAGATTGCGGATTATTCGAGCCTTGAGGCGCTGTTGAAAGAAGTCGGCCAAAACGCCTTCGGCGGCACAGAGTCCAAAAGAAGCAATGTTAAAGACCCCGATATGATTATGGATTTTGCCGCGACGCAATGGGGATTATGGGATTCGATATCGAGCATAAAAAGGCCGCTGAAGGGGCTGAAGAAAAACAGTAAGTGGACATCGGAACTTTTAGCTCCTATGCCTTTTGTTGCGAGAGTAGGCAGAGATGTAAAATATAGGCTGGCAGGTGTTGTCGAATCGAACGATGCAGCCTATGCCGAGATAACCAGCAGCTATAGTTTGAGCAAGTCGCCGCCGGAGAATATTCCTATGCCTTATAGCGGCACGTTTCAGATGCGCGGCACATTCGGCTTTTTACAAAGTTATCGGATGCTTTCGCTCGAAGGCACAGGCCGACAGCTTTATGATATCGAAAGGGGTCTTATTAAAAGCGACATTCAGCAATACAAAGCGGAAGCTGCAGCTTCGATTTTCGGCGGTTTGGGCGGGGTCGAGCCGAGCATAAAAATCGACCAGAAAATTACAATGACGCTTATCGAATAAAACGGGAGGGACTGGCCGATTAAAACCGCAAGCGCAGAAAATAATCTGCCGGGCATTTGATTATGACTGATTTTTTACAATCTTACGCAGTCAGCGAATCGAACAGCAAGGGCAGGAAATATTCCGAGCCGGGACACGCCTACCGGATGCCGTTCGAGCGAGACAGGGACAGGATAATCCACACATCGGCGTTCAGACGGCTCGAAGGCAAGACGCAGGTTTTTATACCGCAGACAAACGACCAATACCGCACCCGTCTTACACACAGTATAGAAGTGGCACAAATTGGCAGAACAATCGCAAAATCGCTCGGCATTAACGAGGCCCTTATCGAGGCTGTTTGTCTCGCTCACGATTTGGGACACAGTCCGTTCGGACACAGCGGCGAGTCTGCGCTTAATGAAATAATGAAAAATTTCGGCGGGTTCGAGCATAACGACCAGACATTGCGGATAGTCGATTTACTCGAAAGACCTTATCCTGATTTTGTCGGGCTGAATTTGATGTACGAAACGAGACTTGCTCTTGCCAAACACAAAACGACTTACGACAGCCCGCGAAAACGGAGTTTTACCGAAAAGAACTGCCCGCTCGAAGGCCAGATTGCCGACCTTGCCGACAGAATCGCATATAACTGCCACGACCTCGAAGACGGACTGCGGGCAAATCTGCTGAATTACAAGATGATTATGGATGTTCAGCTTTGCGTTCAGGCGGCCGAGCGGTGCCAGGCGGCTGAAATCAGCGACAGCATAATCAGAAATACCCGTATCGCGAAAACCGTGATTGATATGCTTGTCGGCGACTGTATCGGGACAAGCAGAAGCGCTATTATCGCAGCCGGCCTGAAGAATTTGCAGCAGGTTTTGAACGACGACAGGAATTTTATAACCCTCAGCGATGACGCCGAGATGGGACTTGGCGAACTGGAAAAATTCTTACACAGAAATATGTACGAAAATCCGAAGGTAAAAGACGTTTCGGGCCAGGCGGCGGGCTGGCTTGAAAAGATATTTAATAAATTCAGGAGCGAACCCAAATCGATGCCGCGATTTTATCAGAATCTTGCCGGCGAGTTCGGCCTTGAAAGGGCGGTTTGCGATTATATTTCCGGAATGACGGATTGGTATTG
>CAYUYR010000029.1:0-11436 GCA_964449435.1 uncultured Planctomycetaceae bacterium
CAGGCCGATTACGAGCCAGTCGTCTTTGGGCTGAGCGGAAAACTGCTGCTGAAAATCGGAAATCGGTTTTCCCGTCAATTCATAAACTTCCAATGCTCTTATGATTCTTTTTTCATCGTTCGGATGGATTCTCTCTGCGGCGGCATATTTGATGGCGATTACATCGTTTGCAAAAGGACGCAAACCGCTCAAAACGGCAAAATCGTCGCAGCCATTGTCGATAATGAAAACGCGACCGTAAAAAGATTTTATAGGGAATCTGTTCGGGTTCGTCTTGAACCCTCGAATCCGAATTACGAGCCTATCTACACACAAAATTGCACTATCGCCGGCATTGTCGTCGGCCTGATGAGAAAAATTTAGAGGAAAATCCCTGTTTTTCCCGATATTCATAATAGATAAAATAGATTTAGCTCGAACATTCTCTTGACATCAGGTCTTTCCGTGGCTGGGCAAAATCGAGGTTGCTGGCGGCACAATATCGGCGGAGGCAATGATTTAGAGCTTATATCATAATGAACGAAAACAGCATTTTTAATATCAAAAACAAGCATTTATGCTCTTTTTGTTAGGGCCTCTTAGCTGAAAATTGCCAAAAAAATTAAAAAATTTTGAACAATATATACCCCTATGGGGTATAGTAAAGAAAAACACAAAAAGACTGAAAGGCAAAAATGAACCCTAACCATACGAGTAGCCTGGTAGCATTAAGACGGATTGAGGGCCAGGTCCGCGGTATTCAAAAGATGATTGAGGGTCGTAAATACTGTATCGATATCCTGACTCAAATACAAGCTGTCAAAGGCGCTCTCGGCCGGATAGAAGAGAAGATATTGGAAAAACACTTTCGGCATTGTGTAACTGATGCTGTAAAGGGAGCATCTGAAAAGGAAAAAGGACAAAAGCTGAATGAAATTCTCAAACTGATACATCAAACACGAAAAGGGTAATATTGGAACATGGTGTACCGCCCCCGGGGTGGTCGAAATAAAAATAAAAAATTTAATTAGGAGAACAAAAAATGAGCAAAGCAAAATTAGCAGCAATCGTTAGCGTTATCGGTATAGCTGCAATTACCATTCCTATGGCTTATGCCGGCTCATGTCATTCAGGCCATGAACAAAAGCCCGAGATGGATATGAAGAATCCCATTAAGGCTGAAACATTAAGTCTTGAGAAGATTCATTCCGAACATCTGCCTATGGTATCACAGTCTATAGACAAGGCGATCAAGGCTGTTGAGGCAGGTAATAAAGAAACTGCCTTGGCAGAACTGCGTAAAACCCAAGGAATGCTTGCTTTGGTTAAGGAAGACATAGGTAAATATGTAAAACCCAGGTTTGCTAATATTCGTTGTCCTATTATGGGATTGCCAGTCAATCCGGACAGGGTTGATGAGAACCTGATACGCGATTACAAGGGTGAAAAACTCGCATTCTGCTGTGGTGGATGCCCTGGACAATGGGACAAACTCACTGATTCTGAAAAAGATGCCAAGCTGGCTAAGGTCAAACCAGAACTAACAGAAAATCATTCTGAACACAAACACTGATCCGTTGGATGAATCCCCGTTAGAAATTGAGTATTAACGGGATAGCAGTTGAAAATAGGGATTTCTAACGGGATGAATAAGTATTGGTAATTCTTTAGATTGGTGATTGGCGGGTAAGTCCTATATTTTACCTTTTATCCCTATATTTATGAATGGAAAAGCCGATAATGGCCGATAATTACAATAGGCGGGTGAGCGATATATCTCGCTGTATTGAACATTCTCTGGACATCATCGTATTTTAAAAGTACAATAATGCCAAGTATTCCTATGGGGTTAATATGAAATATAAATTATTGGCGGGTTTTTTAATTTTGGCCGGCCTGTGCCAGATTAGCATTGCCGATGTCAATTCTCCCGAACCGAACAAACTCCAGACGCTTGAGGACTATCTTGTCTTTGCATCACTCAATAACGCCGCGTTAAAAGCAAAATTCGAGGAATGGAAAGCGGCTTTAGAACAAATCCCGCAGGCTAAAGCCCTTCCCGACCCGCAGTTTACCTATGGCAATTATGTACGGCAGTCTGATATGCAAATGAATCAGATGGCAGGGTTCATGCAGGTCTTTCCGTGGCTGGGCAAAATCGAGGCACAAACAAACACAGCATCGGCAATGGCAAAAGCAGCGAGGCAGAGATTCGAAGCGGAAAAACTTAAATTATTTCAGCGGGTAAAAAAAGAATTTTATGAACTTTCGTATCTCAAGGAAGCGAGCGATATAGCACAGCAGAATCTTGAGTTAATTAATCATTTTGAACAGGTTGCCCTGCAAAAATACACTACCGCAATAGGCACACATCCCGATATTATCCGGGCGCAAATCGAATCGGCAAAATACGATGAGATTGTGGTCAGTCTTAAAGAACTGAAAAAACCGCAAATCGCAACTTTGAACGCAATTTTTAATCGGCCTGCGGATGCAGAACTGGATTGGCCCCAAAAACCTGAATTCGTCAATATGGCCGTAGATATTCAACAGCTTATAAACCTGCTCAGGGAAAAAAATCCTGAGCTTGCCGAATTGGGCTGGATGGTAGAGGCGGCAAGAAATGAGGTTAAGCTGGCCCAGAAGAAATTTTATCCAGACATAGGCGTTGGGGTCGAGTGGACGGCATTCGACAAAAGCGGAGGCAATACCGGCAGGGATGCGGTGGCACTTATGTTTCAGATGAATATACCGTTGTGGCGGGACAGCTATAAAGCGGCGCAAGAGCAGGCAAAAGCAAATGTAAGAAAGGCCGCACAACAAAAAATAAGTGCTGAAAATACTCTTATGGCACAAACCGTGCAGGTGTTATACGATATCCAGGAAAGCCAAAGAAAAATCGACCTTAACGGCAATATCCTAATTCCCAAAGCCGAGCAGCTTGTAAACGCCTCGGAGGCGGCATATAAATCGGGTACAGTCGATTTCCTTTCGCTCATTGATTCGCAGCGTATGCTGCTGCAATATACTCTGGATTATCAAAGATTGCTGACGGACAACCAGCAGAAACTTGCAGAACTGGAAATGCTGACGGCAACGGACTTGTCAATAAAATAAGGGAAAGTTATGAAACGCTTCAGAACAATAATAATCATAACACTAATATCTTTGCTGGCAGGTTTTTTGCTTAGGGGCTTTGTAAGCGGGGCAAAAAAAAGCGAGACCGCTTCATCTCAACAGACTAAACAGGAAATATGGACATGTTCGATGCATCCTCAAATCCGCCAGCCGAAACAGGGCAAATGCCCGATTTGTTTTATGGACCTGATACCCGTCAGCCGACAGGATATCCAGGCCGCTGAAAGGCAAATTTCTTTCTCGCAAGAAGCGGTAAAGCTGATGGACATTCAAACAACACCTGTCGAAAGAAAATTTGTCGAGACACAAATAAGAATGGTCGGCAAAGTCGATTATGACGAATCGAGGATAAAGCATATTACCGCATGGGTGCCGGGCAGAATCGACAGGCTATATGTCGATTTTACCGGTATAGTAGTCTCTAAAGGCGACCATATGGTTTATCTTTACAGCCCACAGCTTATCAGTGCCCAGGCTGAATTACTGCAAACTGTAGATGCCAAAAAGAGGCTTAAGCCGGACAGTTCTGAATTTCTTATCCGCTCCACGAATGAAACTTTAAACGCCGCAAGAGAAAAACTTCGTCTGTTGGGATTAACCGTCGAGCAAATTCAGAAAGTTGAAGAAACCGGTCAGCCTACCGACCATGTAACCATAACTTCACCGAGCAGCGGAATAGTGATTGAAAAAAACGCCAATCAGGGAATGTATATCGATACCGGAACAAAGATTTATACCATCGCCGATTTATCTCAGGTCTGGGTAAAACTCGATGCTTATGAATCCGACCTGGTCTGGCTCAGATACGGACAGGACATCGAATTTACCACCGAGGCCTATCCGGGTGAAGTTTTCAAGGGAACAATAAGCTTTATATCTCCTGTTTTAGACCCTCAAACCAGAACTGTAAAATTAAGGGTAAACGTAAATAATCCCGATGGAAAATTAAAACCCGAAATGTTCGTCCGCGCAGTCGTCAGGTCGAAAGTCGCTATGGGCGGCAATATTATGGACCCCGCTCTGGCAGGCAAATGGATTTGTCCGATGCACCCATCGGTAATAAAACCGACAAGCGAACAATGCGATATATGCGGAATGGATTTAGTCAAAACAGAAACGCTCGGTTATGTCAGCGCCGGTCAGGGCGATGAGCAAATCCCGCTCGTAATTCCCGCGACCGCACCGCTTATAACCGGCAAAAGAGCCGTCGTATATGTCAGACTGCCCGACCCTAACAAACCTTCGTTTGAAGGAAGGGAAGTCGTTTTGGGCCCGCGTGCCGGCGATTACTATATCGTAGAAGAAGGATTGGCCGAAGGTGAATCTGTCGTTACGAACGGCAGTTTCAAAATCGACGCCGACCTTCAGATACAGGCAAAACCGAGTATGATGAGTCCGCAGGGTATGGAAAAACCAATGCCCACAGGACATCAACATTAATTTTTGAAAGGATAAGAAATGAACAGTAAAAAAGCGATAATACTGTTAACAGAAGTTTGCCTTCTCGTAATAGTCGGCTGCCAGAAGAAAACCGAGCCTGCCGCTCCGCCGGCAGAAACTGATACGGCTGTTTCAGCAGTAGTCGAACAAACATTATGCCCGGTAATGGAAGCGCCTATCGACAAAAACATATTTGTCGAGTACCAGGGCAAAAAAGTTTACTTCTGCTGTCCATCCTGCAAAACAGATTTCAATAAAGACCCTGAAAAATATCTGTCAAAGCTGCCGCAGTTTGAAAAATAAAATTTTAAGATAACGCATAATGAACGAGACTAATCAAAAGCCGACCGGTATAATCGCTGGTATAATCCGCTTCTGCCTTGAGAATAAGCTCGTAGTAGCTCTTCTGACGGCGTTTATAATTCTCTGGGGTCTGCACAGCGCTCCTTTCGACTGGAATTTGTCGTTTATGCCGAGAAATCCCGTCGCGGTCGATGCGATTCCAGATATCGGCGAGAACCAGCAGATAGTATTTACCGACTGGCCCGGCCGTTCGCCCAGGGACGTCGATGACCAGATTACATATCCGCTGACCACTGCCCTAATGGGCGTGCCCGGCGTAAAGACCGTCCGGAGTTATTCGATGTTCGGCTTCTCGAGCATCTATGTAATCTTTAACGAAAAGGTAGATTTTTACTGGTCGCGCAGCAGAATTCTCGAAAAGCTGAATTCTCTGCCCGCCAATACTCTTCCGCAAGGCGTTCAGCCTATGCTCGGGCCGGACGCGACGGCTCTGGGTCAAATCTTCTGGTACACACTCGAAGGACAGGATGAAAAAGGCAATCCCACAGGCGGCTGGGACCTTGACGAACTGAGAACCGCTCAGGACTGGCTTGTCCGTTATGCCCTGCTCAGCGCCGAAGGAGTAAGCGAAGAGGCTTCCATCGGCGGATTCGTAAAAGAATATCAAATCGACGTTGACCCTGACGCGATGAGAGCCTATAAGATCTCACTTGAAGATATTTTTATGGCTGTCAGGGCTTCCAATGTTGATGTCGGCGCAAGAACCATAGAGATAAACAAGGTTGAATATATAATTCGAGGACTCGGGTTCATAGAGCAACTGGCAGACATCGAAAACACAGTCGTAAAAGTTAACGACCGTGTGCCTGTATATGTCAAAAACATCGCAAAAGTCTCGTTCGGCCCGGCTCTGCGGCGAGGCGCACTCGATAAGGGCGGCGGCGAAGCTGTCGGAGGCGTAGTTGTTGCAAGATACGGCTATAATCCTCTGCAGGCCATTAAAAACGTAAAAGAAAAGATTGTGGAGATTTCGCCGGGTCTGCCCAAAAAGACTCTTGCCGACGGCACTGTCTCACAAATCAAAATCGTTCCTTATTACGACCGCACCGGCCTTATATATGAAACGCTCGGAACGCTGGAAACCGCCGTCAGGCAGGAAGTTTTGATAACTATTATCGTCGTTATCGTAATGCTTATGCATCTTCGCAGCTCGATTCTTATAAGCTCGATGATGCCTTTGGCGGTGCTGATGTGCTTTATCGCGATGAAAACTTTCGGCGTCGATGCCAATATAGTTTCGCTTTCCGGTATCGCAATAGCAATCGGCACAATTGTCGATATGGGCATAATTGTCTGTGAAAATATTCTTAAGCATCTCGATGAAGCCAAACCGGAGGACAACAAGCTCGAAGTCGTTTTCAACGCCTCTTATGAAGTCGGCGGCGCAGTACTTACCGCTGTTGCCACTACTGTTGTGGGTTTTCTGCCGGTCTTTTTTATGACAGGCGCCGAAGGCAAACTTTTCAAGCCTTTGGCTTTTACAAAAACATTCGCTCTTATATCTTCAATTATCATCGCATTGACTATTATCCCGTCTGCCGCGCATATACTGTTCACGAAAAAGTTCCAGATAAAACGATGGGCTCGTTTCATACTGGCCGGCTGTGTAGCAGCCGCCGGCGTGGCGGCAGGTTTTGTGATTGGTTTCTGGCCAGGTTTGGTTATTGTCGTCATCGGAATCTATTACCTCGTCAAAGAACGTAAAAGTTCCCAAAACCAGTCCTCTAAAAGCGGCTTTGTCGCCAATATTTTCGCAATAGCGCTGGTGGGAATAATTCTTACAGTGGACTGGCTGCCGATGGGACCGGAAAAAGGCATTATTCTAAACATTATTCTTGTGGTTATTCTAATAGGCGGCCTGCTTTCATTCTTCTATTTCTTCCAAAAATACTATCCTTTAATTCTTAACTGGTGCCTCGAAAACAAACTTAAATTTTTATCGATTCCGCTGCTCATTGTTATTCTCGGCGGGTTTATCTGGTTCGGTCTCGGCAAGGAATTTATGCCGTCGCTGGACGAAGGTTCGTTTCTGTATATGCCGACCACTATGCCTCACGCATCTCTCGGCGAGGCCCTCGATATAATCCAAAAACAGGATGCCGCAATCGGGTCAATTCCGGAAATCGATACGGTAGTCGGCAAAATAGGCAGAGCCGAATCGCCTCTTGACCCCGCTCCTGTTTCAATGATTGAAACTGTCATTAACTATAAATCCGAGTACCTCCTCGACAAGGACGGCAGAAAAACTCGTTTCAGATACAACAAAAAAACAAAGCAATTCGCACGCGACAGGGACGGCAATCTTATACCCGATAAAAACGGCAGGCCGTATCGTCAGTGGCGAGACAACATTAAAACGCCGGATGATATTTGGCACGAAATCGTAAACGCGGCCCAAATTCCCGGTACGACAAGTGCGCCTAAACTTCAGCCGATTGCTGCGCGGATAGTTATGCTGCAAAGCGGTATGCGGGCTCCGATGGGCATTAAAGTCAAAGGGCCCGACCTCGACACTATTGAAAAAGTCGGATTTGAACTCGAAAAACTCCTCAAAGAAGTGCCCTCTGTCGAAGCCTCGACCGTGAACGCCGACAGAATCGTAGGAAAACCTTATCTGGAGATTGACATAGACCGTCAGGCGATTGCCAGATACGGCATTTCCATTCGCCAGGTTCAGGACATTATCGAAACGGCGATAGGCGGCGATACGCTTACGACTACCGTCGAAGGCAGAGAAAGGTATCCGGTTCGCGTCAGGTATATGCGCGAGCTTCGCGATTCGATAGAAACGCTCGGTAAAATTCTCGTGCCCGCTTCGGACGGGGCGCAAATTCCGCTTATCCAGCTTGCGGACATAAAATATGTCCGCGGCCCGCAGGAAATCAAAAGCGAAGATACTTTCCTTGTCGGATATGTCCTCTTCGACAAAAAACCGCAATTCGCCGAGGTCGATGTAGTCGAACAATGCCGCAAATTCCTGAAAGAAAAAATCGATTCCGGCCGGCTGGTTATACCGAAAGGCGTCAGCTACGCTTTCGCGGGCAGTTATGAAAATCAGGCACGCGCCCAAAAAACTCTGGCAGTTGTCGTCCCGCTTGCGCTTTTTATAATTTTTATGATTCTTTACCTGCAGTTTAAATCCGTTACCACGAGCCTGCTTGTCTTTTCCGGCATTATAGTCGCCTGGGGGGGCGGTTTTCTGATGATTTGGTGCTACAATCAGAGCTGGTTCCTGAACTTCAGTGTTTTCGGCCTGTCGCTGCGGGAGCTTTTCCAGATTCATCCGATTAATATGAGCGTCGCGATATGGGTCGGCTTCCTTGCCCTGTTCGGCATAGCTTCCGACGACGGCGTGGTGATGTGCACATATCTCAAACAGTCGCTTGCGAAATCAAAACCTGAAAATATCAGGGCTCTTCGTCAGTCCGTAATAGAGGCGGGAACTCGAAGAATAAGACCCTGTCTTATGACAACCGCAACCACTATACTCGCCCTGCTGGCGGTGCTTACTTCTACGGGCCGAGGAGCGGATATTATGATTCCTATGGCAATTCCATCTTTCGGCGGGATGACGATCGAAATACTTACAATGCTCGTTGTGCCGGTACTCTATTGCTGGCTGGCGGAAAATAAACTACACAAAAACAAATAAATCAGCGGCTGCGGACAAGCTGGGCGGGATTGAATTGAATCTGAGGGGCAATCACCTTTAAATCATTCAAAAATCTCTTGCCGTCCGTCCAGTAGCCCGCTGTCGGTTTTAATCGGCTGCACTTTTCGATAAAATAGCTGTTAAGGGACGCCATTAACTGTTCGCGCAGATACTTGCTCGTCATCGACGCAAGAGCGGCCGGCAGATAAAGTTCATCGGCCTTGACCACAAAATCCAGCCTTACCGTTTTATATGACGTGGAAAGCTCATAACTGCTGGATGTATCGTTTTCGTCCAGTATTTTAAGTGCCATTTCCGGAAACATCGTCCGAAGCAGTTGGCCATATCGCGTCCTGCCGCCCTGCCGGTCAATTCTGAAATGATAATTGCGGTGCTGCGAGCTTTTGATTACCTCGTCGATGAGCCTGCATACAAGCTGAAAGACCACTTTCGATTTATTCCTGATTTTTTCAATAAGCTGGTTATAATGCCCCGCTTCAAGACAGCAGCTTTTTAGCGCAATCAGGGCGAGGTCGTTCTTTTCGAGATTTTTTTCGAACGCCCCTGCCGATATGGAAATCTCGTCAGCGTTGAAATCTATCTTTTGCGTTTCGATATTTTTATACCACGGACAATCGAGAAGTCTTTGCTTGTTGTCGGAACCGAGCGAATCGACAAGCTGCGCTACCGAATCGGGCGTTTTGGAAAGACATTTAAGACAGGATAAAACTGTTTTTTCCAGATGTGCCGTACCTGTCGAGGGGGTATAGGCTTTTTTGCTGTCGCAAATCAAAAGTCTGCCTGCGAGGTGTTTTTTCTTCGGTGATATACTGTCTGAAAGGAGCTGCCACATATCGGCCCCGATTTTGTCGGCTGGCACGCTGAAAGCCGCCGCCGAGACGACCAGCGGCCCTAAAATCGGGCCGAGACCCGCCTCATCGATGCCAACCATTACAGTATCAGATAAAATCCCTTTCATCGCTCCGCCGGACTCCTTTCAGGCGTATAGTAATTTTTTACTCGTTTTGAATCAATCAAAAACTAAAAAAACAGCCCCATTAATGCCTCCGCAAACGTATGTAAAGTTCTTGACTATACTTGCAATCGGCAATATCATTTTATTTGAAACTATAACTATTATTTTGGTGGTGTGATATGGAAATCCGCAATATCTGTAAGGTTCTGACTGTAATAATCTTAACATTCACTCTGGCCTGCTTCGGCGGACAAAAAAAGAAAAGCAGGGACGTTAAAAAGACCGATACTCCTGCGGCAGCGGCGGTCCGGCTCGACCGAACCATCGGCGACCTGGCCGAAGTCGTGGCTTTCAGTCCCATACCGGTAAAAGGCGTAGGACTGGTTGTCGGTTTGCCGAATACCGGCTCGTCGGAATGCCCGCCGCAGACAAGAGAATATCTGCGTCAGTATATTATCGCCCAGCTCGGCCCGCAAAACGTCAACGCAGAGAGGATGATTAATAGTCTCGATACCGCCGTCGTCCTTGTTGAAGGTTTTATTCCGCCGGCAGCGTCTAAATACCAGTCTTTCGATGTCAGAGTATCCACTCTGCCGGGCACCCAGACCGCTTCGCTTAACGGCGGCAGACTTTATACTACCGAACTCAAATTGATTGTCCGCGTCGATGACGCTATTGAAACATCCAAGATTCTGGCTCTCGCAGCCGGTCCTATTTATATAGACCATCTGGGCGAGGCTAAAGCTAATCCCCGCAGCGGATTCGTACTCGGAGGCGGGAAAAGTATGGAAGATTACCAGATTACACTTGCGCTTTTAAAGCCGGACTTTCAGACCGCCGCGGACATCAGAAATCGAATAAACCAGCGTTTCGGCAGAGACACCGCCTCGGCAGTTTCATCGGAAATAGTCTATCTTTCCGTGCCGGATAAGTTCAAAAATAGAAAGGCAAGATTTATAGAACTCGTAAAATCGCTCTATATAACCGCTGCCGCCGCAACTGAAAACGAACATATAAATTCTCTTATTGAAAATTTGCGCATCGGCAAAGACCGGGCAAAATACGAAACCGCTATCGAAGCTGTCGGCAAAAACGCCGTTGACGAACTGCAGGCTCTTTTGGAATCCGGCGATGAACAAACAAAATTCAGCGCCGCAAAATGCCTGCTTGCCGTCGGCAACGACAGCGGATTAAAGATACTCCGCCAGCACGCTCAGGACAGCTCTTCGCCGTTTCAAATCCCCGCAATCCAGGCCGTAGGCGAGTATGCCAGAAAAAATGATGCAGCATCCCTTATGAGAAGACTTGCCAGAGAGAATAATTTCGACGTCAGATACAACGCTTACAAATATCTGCAGAAATACGACGACACATCTATTATCCGCACGCTTGTCGCGAAAGACTTTTATATAGACCAGCTCATCGCCGCAGGCCCTAAAACCATTTATGCGGCAAGAACCAGACAGGCCGGCATCGTGCTTTTCGGTGCACCTGTCAAGTGTCAGCCGGATATATATGTGGAATCTGACGATGGGCAGATTATCATTAATGCCCTGCCGGAAGAAGACCGCATTTCCATAATGCGAAAGCACCCTCTTACAAAAACCCTGATGGGCCCTCTTAAATGTTCTATGATGCTGGCTGATGTCATAAGGATTCTCGGCGAAACACCGACTACAGAAGACAAGGAAAAAAGAAAGCTTGGATTAGGCGCCTCTTATTCCGATATAGTCTCTCTTCTCAAGAAAATGGTGGATAAAGGCGCCGTCGATGCCGATTTCGTAGCCGGCCAACTTCCGCTTGTTGCGCAATAACAGAACCATTTTGAGAATTTTTTCAAAAAATCTAAATTGGCACTCCGACAATATCTTTAATCGCCCCAAAGCCA
>CAYUYR010000030.1:0-9575 GCA_964449435.1 uncultured Planctomycetaceae bacterium
TTCGTGTAATGGTAGAAAATATTATTTGACTATGAGTTCTTCATAGGTGAACTCTTCATAGGTGGTCTCTCCGTAAGGAGTTCCTATGGCTGTGAACTCTGTGGCTAAATACTAATTTAAATTCTTCTCATTAGTCCTACGACGATGCCTGCGATTTGGCAGTTTTGCGTGTAAATAGGTTTGTAATTGGGATTTGACGGTTCGAGCCTGACGCCGTTATTTTCGGTGTAGAACCTTTTTACAGTAGCATTATCGTTATCGACGATAGCGGCTACGATTTTGCCGTTATTGACGGGACCTTGTTCAGTGAGGAATTTTTTATCAGGGGCGGACAAATTATGGATTTGGTTTAGAAATCCGTGAAGATTTGACAATAATGACTCCATTAGGGCATCTTGCTTAACTATAATATATCTCCTTATGTCGAAACGATTTAAACGGAATTGTTACTCATCATTTTTGAGCGTTCGGCATAGAGAAATTTCTTTTATAAAATCCATAATTGAAAACCACTCTTAAAAAATCGGGAAGTTTGAATGCATTTATTTCTTGACGAATGCCTTTGTATAGATACAATAAAAGGCTCAATTTTTAACGTGGAAAGATTGATGTAACTAATTAAGGGAAAAAGAGTTAGGAGTGGAACGAACAATGAAAAAGAATCTGATGATTTTGACATTTGTGGTGCTGTTTTGTTCATCTGTGGGTTTCGGCGCCGAGACGGAGAAAAAAATTGGTGTAACATTTCAGCTGGACTATTTAAGCCAGTGGCTCAGTAAAGGAGCTCCTGCTTATGGAAAACAGGGCGCTGTTTTTGAAACAATCGATTTGGATATGTGGGGCAGCGGCTTCGGCGTAAAGGTAACTCACAGAAACGCAACCTCATCGGGTTATGTCGATAAGCAGAGAATCGATTACCGGCCTTACTATAAGGGCAAGGCTTTTCTGGGAGAGCGGTACCAGATTGACTACGATATAAGCGCAGGATACGAGCATTATTACGGCCTGGCAAAAGAGAAAGCAAATACGACGTGGGAATGGATATACAGTTTTGGATTTCCGAATTTGCTGCCGAAAGGCTTTAAGCCGAAATACATTGCCCATTATGAATCCCCTGCAAAGGGTGGAGAGAAATACAATTATGTCGCAGGATGGGTACACAGATTTCTTCTGGGCTATGATTTAGAAGTTCCTCATCTGCCGGCACCGCTGACGCTTTCTTCGGAAGTTGCATACAGCGGCGGTTTGGGAGGCGCTAATCACGACTGGGCTTATGCGACATTAGGTGCTTCGACATCGTTTAAACTGAGCGGGCAGGTTACGCTTACGCCGGGAGTGTATTATCAGAAATCGTTCGAAGATACGGTATGCGTTCGCGACGTGCTGTACAGCACCGTCAGTTTGAAGTATAAATTTTAAATCAGTTTTTATGGTTACAGATTAGGAGTGTAAAATGGCAAACGAACAAAAAAGTATGGCGTCTCTGATGACGGAAAATCGTAAGTTTCCGCCGCCCCAATCGGTTCAGAGCAAGGCATATATCAATAACATCCAACAATATCAGCAGATGTGGGAGCGGTCTGTAAATGACACGGAAAATTTCTGGCTCGAACAGGCCCAGAGCCTGGCTTGGTTTAAAAAACCGACCAAAGCGCTGGAATATACCTGGGATACGAAAAATCGCAAGATTGAGCATACCTGGTTCGGCGACGGAGAACTTAATGTATCATATAATTGTCTCGACCGTCACCTGAACACGCCGACCGCGAAAAAGGTTGCGATTCTCTGGCAGGGCGAAGAAGACGGCAAGGTAAAAAAGATTACTTATGAACAGCTCCACAAAGAGGTGTGCAAATTTGCAAATGTGCTCAAGTCAAAGGGAATCAAAAAAGGCGACCGTGTTGCGATTTATATGCCGATGGTGCCGGAACTGACGGCTGCAATGCTGGCCTGCGCGAGAATCGGGGCGATACATTCAGTAATTTTCGGAGGGTTCAGCGCCGATGCGATTAAGGACAGGGTCATTGACTCGGAATGTAAAATGCTGATTACATCGAACGTTTCACTTCGGGCAGGCAAACATATAAAACTTAAAGACATATCCGACGAAGCGCTTAAAAGTACGCCTTCAATCAAGAGTGTAATTGTGGTAAAAGTCAACGAAGAGCCTTGTAATATGCAGCAAGGCAGAGATTTCTGGTATCACGATGAAATGGCAAAGGCTTCGGACGTATGCGAGCCTGAGAAAATGAAGGCGGAAGATTACCTGTTTATTCTTTATACTTCCGGCTCGACCGGCAAGCCCAAAGGTGTTGTTCACGCCACCGGCGGCTATCTGATGCACTGTGCCTTCAGCCATAAGGTAATTTTTGACGTTCACGAAGACGATATTTACTGGTGCACGGCGGATATCGGCTGGGTAACCGGACACAGCTATATCGTTTACGGCCCCCTTGCCAACGGAGCGACATCGCTAATGTTCGAGGGCGTTCCGACCTATCCGGATGCAGGCAGGTTCTGGCAAATCGTGGACAAGTTCGGCGTTACTATCTTCTACACGGCGCCGACGGCGATTAGGGCATTGATGAGGCTCGGAGAGGAATGGCCGGCAAAATATAAACTGGATTCGCTGCGAATTTTGGGAACGGTAGGAGAGCCGATAAATCCGGAAGCGTGGATATGGTATTATGAAAAAATCGGACACACCAAATGCCCAATAGTAGATACATGGTGGCAGACCGAAACAGGCGGCATATTAATAACACCGCTGCCGGGATGCCATACAACAAAGCCGGGCAGTGCGAGCAGACCGTTCTTTGGCGTCGCTCCTGTTATTCTTCGCGATGACAGCTCGGAATGCAATGCTAACGAAGGCGGCAAGCTTTGTATCAGGAAGCCCTGGCCGGGAATGATGATAACGACGTGGGGCGACCATGACAGATTTATCGATACCTACTTTACTATGTATCCGAATATATATTTCACGGCGGACGGCTGCAGACGCGATGACGACGGCGACTACTGGCTGATGGGCAGGATTGACGATGTTGTTAATGTTTCAGGCCACCGTATCGGGACGGCAGAAGTCGAAAGTGCGCTGGTAAGCCACGAGAAGGTTGCCGAAGCTGCCGTTTGTCCTGTGCCGCACGATATTAAGGGACAGGCGTTGTATGCGTTTGTAACGCTCAAAGAGGGAATACATGAAAGCGATGAGCTCAAGAAAGAGCTTATAAAGCACGTTCGCAAGGAAATAGGAGCTATTGCGGCGCCTGAGGCAATTCAGTTCGCACCCGCTCTGCCAAAGACTCGTTCCGGCAAGATTATGCGAAGAATACTGAGAAAAATCGCAGAGAATAATACGGATAATCTCGGCGATATTACGACTCTGGCCGACTCGTCTGTTGTCGAACATCTGGTTGCGGGCAGAGGCAAATAAGTATTTTCGAGATGAACAAACGACTGGGCGTATGTTTACAAGGCATACGTCCGGTTTGAAAATCGACAATCGAAATTGGACCGCAATCGAGATTCCCTCAAATCTCGATTTTCGATTGCTCTGTTTTGCCAAGGGCAAAACGCGTCCGGTTCTTTTTGATGGAAGGGATTGAATATGAGCGAAGAGAAAGTTATGAATCGCTGGCTGGTAGTTGTGGGCGGTATATTGATTCAGCTCTGTCTTGGTGCGATTTATGCATGGTCGGCGTTTACAAAAAACTTGACTATGGAGCCGTATGGTTTCAGCGGAGCTGAAACTCAATGGGTTTTTTCAATCGGACTGGTAACGTTTGCCGTGATAATGGCTCTTGTCGCGGGCAAATGGCAGAAAAAAGCAGGGCCGAGGTTCGTTGCACTTACGGGCGGACTTGTGCTCGGTGCAGGTTATCTGTTGGCAGGTTTTGCAGGGACAAATTTCTGGGGGATTCTCTTCGGCATCGGTGTACTCGGCGGAGCCGGTATCGGTCTTGGCTATGTCTGTCCGATAGCGGCGCTTGCGAAATGGTTTCCTGACAAAAAGGGTCTTATAATGGGCCTTGCTGTGGCAGGATTCGGTTTCGGCGCCCTTATATGGGTCAAGCTGACTGAGGGGTTTCAATTCGGTCCTCTCGACCTTACTCCCGGCTGGAACGGCCTGTTCGGCGCAGGCTGGACTGTAAGCGCGGTATTCAAACTTTACGGAATACTCTTTGCCCTTTTGGTCGGTATCGGTTCAATATTTATGGTAAATCCTCCTGACGGCTGGCTGCCAAAAGGCTGGACGCCTCCTGCAACCGGCGCCGGAAGTGAAGGCCGGCTCGACTTTACACCGAGCCAAATGGCACGGACAGAGCAGTTCTGGATTTTGTTTGTTAATTTCACCGTTGGAGCTATGGCGGGTTTGATGATTATAGGCATTATTAAACTGTTCGGGATGGATGCCCTGTCGAAAGCCGGGATTGATGAGACAAAAGCCGGTCTTATTACAGGTACCGCAATGGGGCTTTTCTATGCCTTGTTCAACGGCTTCGGCAGAATTGTATGGGGGCTTGTATCAGACAAGCTCGGCAGAAAAAACTCGATTGCACTGATGAACCTGCTGCAGGGCGTTATGATGCTCGGGTTTTTCTTCCTTGGCGGCAGCGAGCTGGGGCTTTACATAGGAGCAGCTGTTATAGGATTTAATTTCGGAGGAAATTTCGCACTGTTTCCGGCCGCAACTGCGGATTTGTTCGGCAACAAAAATGTCGGAATCAATTATCCGTGGGTCTTTATGGCTTATGGCGCAGGCGGTCTGGCAGGACCGATATTAGGCGGAATTATGGGCGACCATCAGCTCTGGATGTGGGCGTTTATACCGGCAGGAATTGCCTGTATTATCGCAGGCTCGCTGGCGACTTGTTTAAAACCTGCCGTCAAAGCAGCTGAACCTGCTGCATAAACAAAACAATAATCATTTAATCATAGAGCCGGTTTACTAACGTAAACCGGCTTTTTTATTTTTCTCTACAAGTCAAGATTTTCAAATATAAACGCCATTTTTGAAAATCGACAATCGAAATTGGACCGCAATCGAGAATCCCTCAAATCTCGATTTTCGATTCTCGATTGCTCGTTTTAAATCTGCTTACAGCAGATTTAAAACGCGTCCGGCAGGAGTCGAACCTGCAACCTTCGGCTTCGTAGGCCGGCACTCTATCCAATTGAGCTACGGACGCAACTGTATATTTGACAAGTTCTTACAAATGCAGCCTGTTTTTGATACCTTGTATTAGGGCTTACTTTACATCCCCGCAGGCGGTTTTGCAAGAAGATTAGACCCGATGCATCATCTTGAAGATTTTTTCGTCCTGAAACGTGATTTTAAGCTTCATTTCTTTGCCGATTTTGTCCAGTTTTTTGTGAATCTGCGGAATAGATAGTGTCGCCTTTGCGATATCGACCGCCATTGTCATAACGAAGAATTTTTCCATAATCTTCTGATTGACATCGACGATGTTGATATTGGCTTTCGCCATTGCGTTTGCGAGCTTTGCGATGATGCCGACCTTATCTTTGCCCATAACGGTTACTATGCAAATCTGGGATTGTTTTTTTGCAGCCATTATTTTTTCCTTAAATCACCATTGAATCTGATGAAGTTTTTTCATTCCGTTATAATCGGTCATATCGAAGCCCAGTGCTGTAACAGTTATGAATCCTTCGTTCAGCGCAACCGTATCGCTGGGCAGGTCTTTGTCGCGGTGGCTTCCGCCTGTAAACTGATACAGCGTCTGTCCCATATCGCTTTGTTTTTTAACAAAATGTTCCTCGAAGCCGAACGTCGATTGCGACACGACTTTTACGCCTTTCGGCTCGCCCTGCGAAAGACGGGGGATATTGATATTTACCACGCCGCCGAAAGAGGCCGGCAGGAGCTTTTCAACGACTTTGACGCAGTATTTGGCGGCGTTTTTAAAATCTGTCTGTTCTTCGTGCGCCGCGCTCAGCGCGATAGCGGGTATTCTGTAAAACGCTGCTTCCATCGCGGCCGCTACCGTGCCGGAATAATAGACGTTGATTCCGACGTTTGCGCCGTTGTTTATGCCGCTCACAACGAGGTCGGGCTTTTTCGGGCAAAGCTCCATAATAGCGAGTTTTACGCAGTCGGCGGGCGAGCCGCTAACGCTGTAGCCGCTGAATTGGCTGGAGATTTCGAGTTTTTCGCAAACCAGCGGCTCATAAACGGTTATGCTGTGTCCTGCTCCGCTCATTCTGTCTGCCGGTGCGACAACGGTTACATCGCCGAGCTTTACAAGCTCCTTATAAGCTGCCGCTATGCCTGGCGCCAAAATCCCATCGTCATTCGTCAATAAAATATTCATAGCTTTAATGTTAACGTAAAACTTTAAATAATCAATGCGTTTTATTGACGGGTTAGAATCGCATAGTATAATCGGCGATATGATAAGGAAATAAGGAAGTAAGGAAGTAAGGAGTGAGTTTGCCTGTTTTTCCTTACTTCCTTATCTCTTTACCTCCTTACTTCATAAGCTAGGAGCTTGCCTTTGCCGGTATCGCCAGCGATTCATATCCGATGAAATTCAGGAATCTTTTCAGGCCGAAAACCGGAATAAACAGGTCTTTTGCCTGGCTTCTTATCTCCAAATATTTTTCCGACTCTTTCAAGGACGTTTCGTACTTTTCCGTAGCCATTGGGTCGGATTCGATTTCGTTGAGGAGCGGTTTTTTCTTCAGTACCGGCTGGGCTCCGAGAATAACGAAGTCTGTATCGATGGTTACAGCCTGTTCGACTCTGCCGCCCCAGTTTTCTATTAGTTGTTTGATTTTTGCTGCGCCGTCATCGTCGATATAGCCGTCATCGTCGAAATCGAATTCGCCGGCAACGACAAATCTGTTCGTGGCCGTGCTGTCCCATATAAGGTTTACGATTATATCGTCCTCGGCGAGCGGGGTTCTTCTGTTCGACTTGTTTATTCTTGCCGTCGAAGTGTTTTGAGCCACATTATAGACCTCGATTTCCGCTTTGCCTTTTCCATCCGTCGGAATAGGAGCGTTCCTGTCGTAAACCGAGAAAGTGAGGCCCGGATAGACCTTGTCGTTTATGCCGATATCGATAAAGACGATATTGGACGATGTATCGACCGCAATAACTCGTCCGTCCGGCTTATAGGCGGCAATATCTTCTTTCGGACGCGGCTTCAATACTTCGAGTTTGCTAACCGTATCCTGCAGCCTGTTTTGCGTAAGGGTTAGTTTATTCATCAAATCAAGCGATTCCTGCCGGCTCTTATTCTTTTCTTCGAGCGCCTGGTCTCGCTGCTGCATAAGCGCCTGCACCTGCTCGGCGGTTTTCTTGTCCATAAGGTCGCGGAGCTGATTATAGCTTTGCTGAACGCTGTTAGCGTCTTCCTGGAGCGAGCGGATTTGGGTGCGAAGACTTTGTTCTCTTTCCGCTGCGCCTTGTCTGGCTATTTCGAGAGCGCTGCCGAGACTGTCAACCTGGGCGTTTAACTGACTGTTCAGTTCGTCTTTCTGTTTTGTCTTGTTATTGTAAAGAGCGACTATTCTGAAAATACCCGGCCTGTTTGTGTCCATAGCCGTCTCGAAATCTTTGGGAATACTTGAAAGGATGCTCTCGTATTTCGATTCGAGCTCGCTGAACTTTACTTCTGCGCTGGACTCGGGCAGGTCTCTGCCGGTGCTTATTTTATATATTTTGTCGATGTAGCCTGTTAATTGCCCGACTCGACTGAGATTGCCTTCTTTTTGGCCGACGAGGGTATTGATATTTTGCACTTGGCGCGCCGAGGCGAGCTCTTCGAGCTGCTGCTGGCTTGTGAGGAACTGGTCCCGCCAGTCTTCGGATTTTATGTAAAAAACTGCCGCCAGAATTGCGGCAACAATAAATAGACCGACAAAAGTGATAACCGTATAAAGCATCACATTGCTCTGTTCCTGACGGGCAACTGCCATTTAACATCTCCTGAAATGAATATTAAATCAGTTATATTCGGCACTTATGCATATAAACACTGT
This sequence comes from uncultured Planctomycetaceae bacterium, assembly GCA_964449435.1. GTDB lineage: Bacteria > Planctomycetota > Phycisphaerae > Sedimentisphaerales > UBA12454 > UBA12454. The sequence goes on from CAYUYR010000030.1 coordinate 8,014, forward strand.
GGTGATTATCGGCAAAAACACCTCCTAAGTCAACTAAAAAACTTGCCCAAATTGGAATGGGAAAGGAACATCGTATCCCCCTGATAAGGATAAGATGTATGCTCGTTGAACAGTATCGAATGTTAAGGAAAGTATGGCATGGCAGGGGTTAACCCCTGCGAATTTCAGACCTCAAAGGTCGCATATTTCGGCTCATTAAAAATCAGCCTCCGAATCGAAATTATAATTGTGAAACAATTATCCATTCGGAGGCCACTATGAAACCTTTTAATTATGTTGAACAGATTATACGAATGAAAAACAAATCTGACAAGTTCGATTTAAGATTACGGAGCGTAAAAGCTGCTCTCGCCTACGGTGTAAAACCTGCTGCAAGACTCTTCGATACTACACCAAAAACCATCCGTAAATGGCGGACAAGATATAAGCAGGAAAGACTTGCCAGCCTTAATGAACTGCCGAGAATTCCTCTGCACTGTCCGCATAAGACCTCATCGGTTATGGAAAGAAAAATTGTTCAGTTGCGAAAGCAATTCCCATTCAAAGGCGCTAAGAGATTGAGGCGCGAACATAATTTATCCTGTTCTCATCAGGCCATCGGCAGAATACTTCGTGAATATAATCTTGTCAGGAAGTTCAGGAAGAAACATAAGCGTAAAAGAGACCTTGCAGCGATAAAAGCCAAATGGCCTCTATTCGGCCAAATAAGCGTAGATACAAAGGAATTGAAGGATATACCGCATTACTGGCCGCAGATGAAAAAACTGCTTGTGCCTAAATATCAGTTCACTGCACGAGAAGTCAGGAGCGGACTGATGTTTTTAGGATATGCAAGAGAGAGAACAGCTTTTAATAACCATTTGCTCTTCACAGCGTATAATAATCATAAGCTGATGGAATTTGGTAGTTTGTGATTGATGAAATTTAAAATCCATTTTCCAATTACAACCATTCCTACAGCTAATTGAGTATTATCAAAAATATTATCAACCTTTTTTAATGTGAGGGCAGTACAATGGCAACGCAAAAAAGAAAAACTCGTTCAGACAAATTCCCGCTAACACGGCATCCAACTGGGCAATACTGCAAAAAGGTTCATGGAAAAATGTTTTACTTCGGCTCCGACAAAAAGGAAGCACTTCAGCGATACATTGATCAAGTAGCGTATTTGCATGGAAGCAATCATAATTCTCAGAAACCGGTTAATGATTCAATGGCACTCAAGCATCTCTATGAAATGTTTTTGAAGTACCAATTTTCAAAGGTAAAAGCCGATGCCATTACGGCTCAGCATTATAATGATCAAGTCAGCAGTCTGAATAAGTTTATGAGTTTCCTAGGGCAAGGCAGAAGAATCAAAGATATTTCAACGCTGGATCTACAGAACTATAAACGAAATCTTCAGAAGCAATACAATGGCTCGGGGCATCGTTTGAATTTACACATCAGCAATTTGAAAACCTTATTTCACTGGGCTAAAAAAAATGATATATTGCAGAGAATACCAAACATTGATGCTGTCAGCAGAAGTAAAATTGTAAATAAACAACGCAGGATTTTCA
>CAYUYR010000031.1:0-8508 GCA_964449435.1 uncultured Planctomycetaceae bacterium
TCAGCCATGACGCGGTGAATGTGTTCCTGAGCCTTGTACACACCGCCCGTCAAGTGATGGAAGTTGGGAGTACCCGAAGTCGGATTGCCAACCCCTCGGGGGGGCGTCTGCCGACGGTAAGCCCGATGACTGGCACTAAGTCGTAACAAGGTAGCCGTAGGGGAACCTGCGGCTGGATCACCTCCTTTCTAAAGGAAAACTTAATCCCCCTCAAAAGGGATTAACAAAGTCAGACATTTTCGCTGCTGGGTACAATTGTTTGAAATTTATAAGCCCGTTCGCAAGAGCGGGCTTTTTTTATAGCCACCCCGATGAAGTAGTCTTGAAGATACTGCAATGAAGCAGCATAAGGCCACTTCACCCCGATAAAGTACCCTTTTAGTGGTACTTTACAGGGTAAACAGGGCAAGCGCCGGCGCTAAGACACGAATTTTTAGACGCGGATTTACGCAGATTTACGCGGATTGCTTTAAGGCAGTGTTCTGCGAACACTTTAAAAAATTAAAAATAATCCCTCCATAAGCGAGCTTGCTCCGGGATTATGTTTTTGATTTTTTATCCCTGCGGGATTTTGCCTTAAAGCAACGAAATGAACAGGCTTTGTTGAAACAAAACGCGGATACCTTTAAAACTGTTGTTATAAACACTGATTAAGCTGATGTTTATGATTTTTTAAAAGTGTTTGAATTATGGAGGGTTAGGGGATATACTTTTACCAGTTTTTTATGTTATAAAAACCATAGAGGAAATAAAAGATTGTGAGGTTTTATGATATAATGGCAAGAACAGATTCGGCCTGAGAAATCTGAAAAAAATCGTAAAGGTCTTAAAAGTCAATATCAAGGAATTATTTTAGTTATGATAGCACCTCTTAAAAAATCGAGGGAAATCACAGCGATTGATATATTTTGCGGAGCCGGCGGGTTCAGCTTGGCTGCACAACAATTAAATATAAAAGTTATTGCAGCAATTGAAAATGATAAGCACGCCTGCGAAACTTACGAAAATAATTTTATAAAAAACAAAACTGATAAATCAAAATTATATAAAAATGATGTCTTAGAAATTGACCCGGCACAGTTATTAACAGACCTCAAATTATCTCCGGGAGAACTTGATATATTTATGGGCGGGCCGCCTTGTCAGGGCTTTTCAACGCACAGAATCAAAGATGCCGGCGTAAATGACCCGCGAAACAGATTGCTTAAAAGATATTTTGATTTTGTCGAGACTATTAAACCCAAAACCTTTATTGTCGAAAATGTTTCAGGCCTGCTTTGGCCCAGACATAAAAAACATTTAAAAACGTTCTACAGATTAGCAAAAAAGGCCGGGTATATCGTAGAAAAACCTGTCGTTTTAGACGCAAAAAATTTTGGCGTACCGCAAAATCGAAAAAGAGTTTTTATCTTGGGACACCATAAAGATTTGGAGCTTAATTTTGATTGGCCGCCGAAACAAACACATTTTGCCCTAAAAAACGGTGAAAAACCGAACGGCAAATTATATCATCTGCCGGCTTCAACTGTATTTGCAAGTCCGTTAGATGCAAATGATCCTAACAATATTCATATGGAACATTCTGCTGCATTGGTAAAGGTTTTTGAAAGTACACCTAAGAACGGCGGCAGCAGGAATCAATCATGCAGAAAATTGCCTTGCCATAAAGGACATAACGGACACAAGGATGTTTACGGCCGTATAGACCCTAAAAAATCTGGGCCGACAATGACTACCGGTTGTGTTAATCCATCAAAGGGGAGATTTTTGCACCCGACAAAAAATCACGGAATCACAGTTCGGCATGCCGCAAGATTTCAAACCTTTCCAGACAATTTTATTTTCAGTGGCGGCCTTATGGCCTCCGCTACTCAAGTCGGAAATGCTGTGCCAATTAAATTAGGACATAAAGTTATTGAGAAAATTATTGAATATTTAGGAGATTAACAAATGCCAGAGGAGCGTGAATTAATAATGCGATTTGACCTAAATACTATTGAGCATTTAGGGGTAAAAATGTATTCGCAAATACCTACGGCAATAGCAGAACTAATCGCAAATTCGTATGATGCGGATGCAAAAAATGTAAAAATCCATCTGATAGATGATGGTGAAAACAAAAAAGTTATTGTCACAGATGATGGGGTGGGCATGACTTTTGATGAAATTAATAATGAGTTTTTGGTAATAGGCAGAAATAGGAGAAGTGAGGGTAAAACCAGATCGCCCTCAGGTACACGAGTAGCTACTGGAAAAAAAGGGCTTGGCAAATTAGCTCTTTTTGGCATAGGAGATACAATTGAGGTTGTCTCAATAAAGAACGGCCAAAAAGTTCATTTTAAAATGAATTGGAATCAACTTAAACGAACTACAGGAAGTGAATATAAACCGGAAATCTCTAACATATGCGCAACTACTGAAAGCAAGGGAACCGCTATTATTCTGTCAGACTTGAAACGAAAGTCTCGCTTCAATGAAGACGATTTGGCATCCAGTCTTTCAAAACTTTTTAATTTCTATGATTCAACCTTTAGAGTTTATGTTATCAATGGCGATCGCACGATAGAAGTAACAAAAGAATTAAGGTATTCTGAAATTGAAAGCGAGTTTGAATTTAATGTTTCCGATATTATTCAATCCATGACGGATGAATATTCACCCAAGGATGAAATCAGAGGTAAAATCTTAACAACTGAAAAACCGCTAAAGCCAGGGTTAAGAGGGATAACCCTTTTTGCCAATGGCAGATTAGTTAACGCAGCAGAGTTTTTTGGGCGGTCCGAATCCAGCTTTTTCTACTCATATGCAACCGGCTGGATTGAGGTAGATTTTATTGATAATTTGCCACAAGATGTTATCTCTACAAATAGGCAATCTTTAAATTGGGATTTAGACGAAACTCAAAATCTGAGAACTTTTTTACAGGCAATGGTTCGCGAGACAGAAGTTACTTGGAGAGCAAGTAGAGAGCATAAAACAAGAGAACAAATTTCCACTGAAACAAAAATCAATTTAAAGGCGTGGTATGACAAATTACCTCAAGATATACAAATGGGAGTTGAAAAGGTTGTCGGTGTTGTTATGAAAAGAGAGCCTTCAACTAAAGAAGAGCGAACAGTAGCCGTACAAACACTGAATACCATGATTCCGGAATATCCATACTATCATTGGCGTCATTTACATGAAGAAATAAAAAACGCATCCACTCAATATTATCAAACTCAAGATTATTATGGTGCCTTTTTGGAATCGGTGAAAAAATATGCTAATGCTACAAGGTCTAAATCAGGTATTCTACATAATATTGGTGATGACGATTTGATGGCAAAGGCATTTCATATAACTTCCGGTAATCTTAATTTAACACCAAATTATTTTAGAACTAATGGCCAGCCATTTCCCCCAACAACCTTGAAAAATATTCAAGAGGGTCACTTCAATTTTTCAAAGGGAGTTATTGCTGGTGGCCGAAATCCTGTTGCTCATGAAGAAATAAGAGATTTGAGAGAATCTGATTTGTTTTCAGAAAAAGACTGTTTAGATTTGCTGAGTTTATTATCGCATTTGTATAAAAGGTTAGATAATGCTCAACTCAGAACTCCTTAACCGTCCATGTAAAAAACAAATAGAACACAAATATTACAAAACATATTATTTTGCTAATTATAGTTCAAAATATTTTAGATGGTCGATACTTTAACAAAACATCAACGTAAGTTTTGCATGTTCCACAATAAGGGGAAAGATACAAGTCCGGAGTTGTTTGTCAGAAAAATTGTTCGTTCATTGGGGTATCGTTATCGTTTGCATAAAAAGGATTTGCCGGGGCGGCCTGATTTAGTTTTTGCTGCCCGTAAGAAAGTTATATTTATTAACGGTTGTTTCTGGCATAGGCATAGTTGCAAAAAGGGGCAATCAATGCCGGGGACGAGAGCAAAATTCTGGCAGGAAAAATTTAAGAGAACAGTTGAACGGGATAGGAGGAATAAGGCGGAGTTGAAGAAATTCGGGTGGCAGGTTCTAATTATGTGGGAATGTCAGATTAAAAAGTCTAAAAACATTGCCAATAAAATCAAAAAGTTTTTAGAAAAATAAGTAAAAAAAATAGTTTTATCGGCTACCATCTTATTGCGGCTGAATGATAATTTATTTGGGTAGAGACGATTTTGTTTTCTGTAAGTTTCAATTCTTTGACGGGATTTTCAATCGGCGTGATTTTCGGAACCTCTATTAAATTACTCACCACGACAAGAAAATAATCGTCCTTGTATTCCCTCGCTTTTTCAAACTCGTTTTTTGTCATCCTGATACTGCCGATGTCCGTTTTTACGCCTTTGACTTCTGCCAATAAATAATCGTTACCCCTGACGACTTGAAAATCATAGCCATCGCCAAAATTTCTGGCATCTTCAATGCCACAATTTTGGAAAACAGGTACGCTTTGGTAGTTATGGAAGAAATAAAACTCGGCCTCCTGTCCGGTTTCCTGCAAGGCTTTAAATCTTGATTTCAATAAAGGACTGATTTGCATTGCTTCGCCGATGTCTGCCTTGAAATCTTTTTGGAGATACATCTTTACTATCTTGACGAAAGAAACAACATCCTCATTGCCAAACAAACTATCTATAAACAACTTTCGGCTTACCCACTGGTCTTTTCTCTGCCACCAACCACGCCGTTTGTTATCAAAGAATGGATCGAGCAAATCCTGCCTATTTTTGATAGTTCCAATAGTATCGCCCACGCCAAGTTTTACCAAATACTTATAAAAATCCGTCTTGGTTTTAAACCCGAACTGTTTTACAAATTCCTCATCGAACTTGGCTAATCCATAGCCAATCATATTGAGTAATTCATAATTTTCGTGTTTCCTGCTACCGCTCTTATCCATAATTATAACTTCTCCTAATTCTTCCTTATGCAGACATTAACTCCCTTTTGTTTGCCGACAAGACTGAAATCATTGCAGGGAAAACCAAAGGCTAAAGCAGTAATCCTTTTATAATCCAATATTTCTTTTTTGCAAAACTGCATGGCGTCAAGACATCGCCCGACTCCGCCGTATTTTTTTGCAATATTGTTCTTATAAGATTCTATTGCAACAGGATCTTTATCCACACCCCAGACATGAGAGATAGAAAAGCTCTCTCCATTTTTAGCAGTTATGTTATGTGCGAGGCCCGCTCCTAAAGCTAGGCCGCCCGGGCCGCAGAAAAGTTCTCCTAATTTAAAAATCATTATATTATATCAATGCAGCAATACAGTTTTTGCGGGGTTTGCTTTTTCAAAACATTCTTCATTATCATGCTCGCAGACGACTTCATCAGATACAACAGTCAATTTGCCATCTGTCCGCCGGAGAAGAACCAGCCATATATCTCCCCCTGACTGCCATGCTTCGCCTGACAATGCTTGGGCAACCTGTTCTGCTTGGGATTCATTCATTTGCAATACTCCTTATTCTTATAAACAAAAATATTCTACAGCGATTCGATTTATAAAGCAACCAATTTTGCAAGAGGCGACACACGTGCTACAATGGCAACTACCCCGGTACCAGTTTTTCATAAATTTGCGTTGGTTTTGGAAAAGCTAAAAAATTAAGTTGCTGCGGCGAATTCCGGGCAAAAAGCCGAGTGAAATTGATACAGGGCAAGCAAAGCGTCGCAATGCCCCCCAATTTCTTGAAGGTCATTATTTACGAACCTGTTTCTGTCCAGCCGTTGAGGATTTGGGGGATTGTGTATTATTTGACAAAAGGCCGGATTTATCCTATTATGCCGGTCTTTTGGTTTGGAAAGACGTAAGGAAGTAGAGAAGTAAGGAAGCAAAGAAATAGGGGAAACGGGCAAAGCCTGTCCTTGCATCCTTGCTTCGTATTTCCTTAATTCCTTTCCGTTAAATCCGTGTAATCCGTGGTTTAAGAAGGGTAATTATGGCTAATAAGGTGAATCCGGGTTTGAACGAACTTGACGAAAAATGTATTCAGACGATACGGTTTTTATCGCTTGACGCGGTGCAGAAAGCCAAGTCCGGCCATCCGGGTATGCCGATGGGAATGGCTCCGGCGGCATATACGTTATGGATGAAATATTTAAGGCATAATCCGACAAATCCGAAGTGGCTGGGCAGGGACAGGTTCGTATTGAGCGCCGGACACGGCAGTATGCTTTTGTATTCGCTGCTGTATCTGACGGGCTATGATTTGAGCCTTGACGAGCTGAAGAATTTTCGGCAGTGGGGCAGCAAGACGCCGGGCCATCCGGAATTCGGACATACGGCAGGGGTCGAAGCGACAACTGGACCATTGGGGCAGGGGTTAGGCAACGCGGTCGGTATGGCGCTGGCGCAGAAGTATCTGTCAGCCTATTTTGACAAGGACGGGTCGGACCTATTTGACTATAACATTTTCACTATTGCCGGCGACGGCTGTCTGCAGGAAGGCGTCTCATCGGAAGCCTGCTCGCTGGCAGGACACTTGGGGCTGAATAAACTGATTGCGATTTACGATGACAACCATATTTCCATCGACGGGAATACGAGCCTGTCGTTCAGCGAGGACAGGGCAAAGAGATTCGAGGCTTATAACTGGTACGTGCAAATCGTCGGCGGAGATGGGAACGATATGGTGTCGTTCGAGAAGGCGCTGAAAAACGCTCTCACGGAAAAGGACAGGCCGAGCATAATCAACCTCCGAACACATATAGGATACGGCAGTCCGAATTTTCAGGATACGCATACCGCACACGGGGCGCCGCTGGGCGACGACGAGATTAAACTAATCAAAAAGAACTTCGGCTGGGACCCGGGAAAGACGTTCGTTGTGCCGGACGAGGTTCTTAAACATACGCGAACAATGCAGGAAAAAGGAGCGAAGCTCGAAAAAGAATGGAACGATAAATTCGAGAAATACTCCAAACAATATCCGGAACTTGCGAAACTGATTACCGATGCGCAGGCGGGAAAATTAAGCGTCGATATAGATAAACTCCTTCCGACGTTCCCGGCAGAGCCGATGTCAACAAGAGTCGCGTCGGGCAAGACGCTCGATATGCTTATGCCGAATATGCCGCTCGTACTTGGCGGCTCTGCGGATTTGACGCCGTCGAATAATACGAGATACAAAGGCGTGGAAGATTTTCAGAAAGATAAGCCGACAGGAAGATATATCCGCTACGGAGTGCGCGAGCACGCAATGGCTGCTGTGATGAACGGCATCGCGGCCAGTGAACTGCTTCGTCCATACGGCGGGACGTTTTTCTGCTTCTGCGATTATATGCGGCCTGCGGTTCGAGTTGCGGCGATGAGCGGATATCGAACAATATTCATATTCACGCACGATACAATCGGACTGGGCGAAGACGGGCCGACACATCAGCCGGTCGAGCATATCGCGGCTTTGAGGCTTATACCGAAAATGCTCGTGCTGCGGCCTGCGGATGCGAACGAAACGGCGTACGCCTGGAAAATCGCGATGGAATATACGGACGGGCCGGTTGCACTGCTCTTGACAAGACAGAATATCACAACGTTCGACAGGACAAAATATCCTGCGGCATCGAATATCGCAAAAGGCGGCTATGTTTTCGTTAAAGCTGACAAACCCGACGTGCTCATTATCGGCGTAGGGTCTGAATTGGAAATTGCGGTCAAGGCCGCTGAGAAACTTGCCGCTGAAAATATCAAGGCGCAGGTCGTTAATCTTGCGAGCTGGGAATTGTTCGAGAAACAGGACAAGGCGTATAAGGATTCGGTATTGCCGCCGAGCGTCAAGGCGAGGGTTGCCGTCGAGGCGGGAGTCGAAATGGGCTGGTCGAGATATACCGGCGATAAAGGCAAATTCGTAGGTATGCACGGATTCGGCATTTCGGCGCCGTATAAGGTATGCTACGAGAAGTTCGGGATTACGGCGGACGCGGTTGCGGAAGCGGCGAAAAAGAGTATCGCAGCGGCGAAATAACAGCCACGAATAAACACAAATTGACACGAATTATTCCGACACGGATTAATGCGGCCAAATGTCTTTTGGGGCTGTCGTTATAAACGCTGATTAAACTGATGTTTATGGCTTTGTAAAAGGATTTGATTTATACGGGGTTAGAGGATAAAATCAAGGGGGAATTTAATTTGTTGGGAAAGCAGGAAGGGGTTTGTATGTACAAGGACGACATTCTTAATTTAGTTCAGCAATCACCACTGAAGATTGATACTGAAATACAGATGAGCGGACGCCCACCGACTATGGCAAGCTCTGAATTTCTTACAAACAAGGAACAGGGCGACTGGGCAGAAAAAATTGTGTTTAAAGCAATCAACGAATATTCAAAAGATTATTTTGCTGTTGAATATGGACGCTCTGAATCAATAGCCGCAGGTAATGATGGGTTTGCTGATTTTTATATTGAGTATCAGAATGAGCTAAATGCTATTGGGAAACGGCCAGATATCCTAATATTTAAGGGTATCTCTAAAAATTAACAAAATTTCGTGCAGTTCGCTGCACTTATG
>CAYUYR010000032.1:0-7557 GCA_964449435.1 uncultured Planctomycetaceae bacterium
AGCGTTACGGTTCCGCCTCTGCGGGACAGGACAGAAGATATCGGGCGGCTTGCCGATTACTTTTTGACGCAGGCTGTCGAGGAATTAGGAAAGCCGAAGAAGACTATCTCCGACGGCGCATTGAATATTCTCAAGGCTTATAACTGGCCCGGAAATATAAGACAGCTTAGAAACTGCATAAGGACAATGGTCGTTATGAGCGATTCCGACGAGCTCGACGTAAAGGATATACCGGCTGAGATTTATCAGGTCAGACAAATTTCAGGACAGGTGGCAGGCGGAGCTTCGCTCGGCGAGCTTGAAAAGCAGGCTATTATAGATGCGCTGGCTAAAACGCAGAACAACCGTGAAAAGGCGGCGAAACTCCTCGGCATCGGCGAAAGAACTCTTTATCGAAAAATAAAAGAGTACGGCATTCAATAAATTCAATTAGCCACAGAGTTCCTATGGCTGTGAACTCTGTGGCTATTTCTCATCGAGAATTTCAATGCATTTGAATTTTTTGCCTTCCATAAACTCAAGGCTCGCTCCGCCGCCCGTCGAGACGTGTGTAACCTTGTCGGACAGTTTCATTTTCTTGATTGCGCTTGCGCTGTCGCCGCCGCCGATTATGCTCTTTGCGTCGTTTTTTTGCGTAGCGTCTGCAACCGCCTGCGCGACGGCTTTTGTGCCTTCATCAAAAGGCTTCATCTCGAATACGCCCATAGGACCGTTCCAGACGATAGTTTTCGCATCGGCAAGTTTTTCGATAAACAGCTTTCTTGACGCCGGCCCGATATCCAGTCCCAGCCAGCCGTCAGGGATGTCGACCGTAACGATTTTATTCTCGGCGTTTTCCTTGATTTCCGAAGCTATTACATCGTCAATCGGAAGAACCAATTCGCAATTCGCAGCCTTTGCTTTATCTAACAGTTCTTTTGCTTTTTCGATGAAATCGTCTTCGCACAGACTCTTGCCGATTTTTCTTCCCTGCGCCTTGAAGAACGTATAAGCCATCGCGCCGCCGATGAGGATTCTATCGACTTTAGTCAGGAGATTTTCAATCACGGCGAGTTTATCCGAAACTTTCGCGCCTCCCAATATGGCGACAAACGGCCGAACCGGATTATTGATTGTATCGCCGAGGAATTTAAGCTCCTTTTCGACCAGAAATCCTATAACGCGGTCTTTGCTTTCCATCATAGCGGGCACGGTGTACATCGAGGCGTTGTCGCGGTGAGCCGTTCCGAACGCGTCATCGACATAGACATCGCCCAACTCGGCAATTTGCTTTGCGAAATCGTCTTTTGCCTTGCGGAGAGCAGGGTCGTCTTTTGCTTTCTTGTCTTTTATTTCTTCAGCTTTATAGAAGCGCACGTTTTCGAGCAGCATTACATCGCCGTCTTTTAACGCCACGGCTTTCGCCTTTACATCGTCTCCGATGCAGTCGTTTGCGAAAATCACTTCTTTGCCCAGCAGTTCGCCGAGTTTTTTCGCGACCGGCGCCATCGAGAATTCCGGCTTTTTCTCTCCCTTGGGTCTTCCCAGATGGCTCATCAGAATTACTCTGCCGCCTTTTTCTATGATTGTTTTTATCGTCGGCAGGGCCATTACGATACGGTTGTCGGAAGTAATGTTTCCATTACTGTCGATAGGTACGTTAAAATCGACCCTCATCAGAACTCTTTTACCTTTTACGTCGATATCCGCTACTGTTTTTTTAGCCATAACAGTTTTCCTTTCCTGCGATGCAGCTTATATATTTACTCTGTTGATAAGATACTTTGCCGCTACCGTGTTTAATCGGCCTTTTTTGCATTCGCTGCCGTCCCAGCTTTGCAGTATCTCCATATCGGTCTTCCATACTATATCGCCCGGCGCCAGCATCAGCATACTATCCGGTTCGTACGTATCATACAGCCGGCCTTGTTTGTAATAATGATGTGTTGGACAGATTTCCGTCGGATAAACCCGCATCATCGGCGGAATATTGTGCGGCACAAACCATAACTTGATTTCCCTTTCCGCCTCTGCTGTCGTGGCCGATGTGTGAATCAGATTATCCAGCCTTTCGCCGATATTATTGCCGTTTTTATCTTTGAGCTGTACCACTGTTCCGAGCGACCTTATGCAGCCGGGCTTCTCTTCTCTTGCCTGGTGCGGGTTTGTCGGACCTGCAAGCGCTCTTATCCTGTCGAGAACGCCGTCGCCCAGATAAACGATTGCGATTACTCTTCGTTTCCATTTATTTTCTTCGGGATAATGTACTTTGCCCATTATATAATCGAGCAGCGGCTCGAAAAACGGCTTGCCGATATGCTCGGCGTAATGTTCCTCGGCCAGGAGTCTCGATACGTTCACGACCTTTGCCGCGGCGAAGCGCGCTCCGGTGTGGAATTCCGATAACTGTGAAAATATAAATCCTGTTATAGAATTTTTAAGTGCATCTGGTTTGATAAGAACGAGCGTTTGTTCGAGCTTTTTGTCGGCCATATTGAGGAATCCTTAAGTGAATAGAATTAAAAAAAAGCCCCTGTCTTTTACGGCAGGGGCTTTTAACTTTTTTTACATAGCCGCGATTTTCGCGATGATGTCAACTGTACGATTCGAATATCCCCATTCGTTATCGTACCAGCTTATAACCTTTACGAAATTACCCATCGCCATCGTGCAGAGCGAATCGAAAATGCTCGAATGCGGATTGCCGATGATGTCCGAACTTACAATCGGCTCATCGCAATACTGCAGGATGCCTTTAAGGCTGCCTTCGGCCGCTTTCTTCAGGGCGGCGTTGATGTCAGCGGCTGTTGCTTCTTTTTCAAGTTCCACTGTCAGGTCAACGCAGCTTCCGACGATAACAGGAACTCTCAGTGCGAAACCGTCGAGTTTGCCCTTCAGGGCCGGTATAACTTCGCCCAGTGCCTTTGCGGCGCCGGTGGTTGTCGGAATGATGTTCTGAGCGGCTGCTCTTGCCCTGCGAAGGTCGCTGTGAATCATATCGGCGACGTTCTGGTCGTTTGTATAGCCGTGAACGGTTGTCATCAGGCCTCTCTTAATTCCGAAAGCCTCCTGAAGAGCCTTTGCCAGCGGAGCAAGACAGTTGGTTGTGCAGCTTGCGTTCGAGATGCAGTTCATATCGCCCGTTACGGTGTTGTCATTTACGCCCATAACGCAGGTGCAGTCGATTTTATCTTTTGCAGGAACGGTCAAAACAACTTTGCGGGTGCCGGCCTTGATGTGGTCGCCGTAGCCGCCTTTTGGCGACTCTTTCGCTCTGAAAATACCTGTCGATTCTACTACGACATCGATGCCCATATCTTTCCAAGGCAGTTCTGCCGGATTTCTAACAGCCATAACCTTAATGTTTTTGCCGTTGATTACCAGTGCATTTTCGGCCGCCTGAACTGTGCCTTTCCATGGTCCCATTACGGTATCATATTTGAAGAGGTGAGCCAGTGCTGCGGCGTTTGACAAATCGTTGATTGCCGCCAGCTCCATATCTTTTCTGTCCATAATGATTCTTGCCGCTGCTCTGCCGATTCGGCCAAAGCCGTTAATTGCAACTTTTGTCACCATCGAAAACTCCTTTTAAAATAAAGATTTATGTTAGATTAACAGGGTATTATCCCGCCGCTGTTCCACAATTTCCGGAATGCGGATTTTAGGGATAGTAAAAAAGACTGTCAAGCACAAATTAACTGTTTGCCTAAATTCTCAAAGCCAGCCATTACAGCAGGGCGGCCTATTAGATTCGTACGGTAAGCCTTGCAAAAAGCTATAAATAGGGTTGACAGAACGGCTTTTGTGTGTTCGTATATTAGTCGGTATGGGATGAGGCAGCAGGGGTTGAAAAATACAAGGGTGCTCAAAACTGTATTTATGACTTATTTTGGAGGTACAGAAAATGTCAACTGAAATCGAATGGAACGAACTTATTGTAGAGCCTGTTCGTCAAATGCTCACCAGAATCCTGAACTATCTTCCTGTCCTGCTCGGCGCGCTGTTCATCCTGATTGTAGGCTGGATTGTGGCCAAGGCGATAAGGCGTCTGGTTAACTGGCTGCTCAAGACAGTACGCTTCGATGTGCTGGCGGACAAGGCCGGAATTACGGAAATTCTCAGAAAAGGCGATTTAAAAATTTCCGCCGGAGAATTGATTAGCAGTATAGTTTATTGGCTGATTATTATTATGGTGCTCGTAATAACGGTCGATGCGCTTGGACTGCCCAAGTCTTCCGCTCTTCTTTCGGGCCTGTTTGCTTATGTTCCGAAGGTCATTGCCGCTCTGCTTGTTCTGATAGTCGCGATGTTTCTGGCCAGTTTCGTATCCGGAATAGTTCGCACTGCCGCCGCCAACGCCAATTTGCCTAAACCGGAGCTGCTCGCCGGCATAAGCCGATGGGCGATTATAATCTTCGCGGTAACTATTTCGCTTGAACAGCTTGGCATCGCCCCGCTTTTGGTAACGGGTGCTTTCAATATTCTCCTTGGCGGCGTTGTACTTGCTTTGGCTCTTGCTTTCGGTTTAGGCGGAAAAGAAGCCGCGGCAAGGTATCTCGAACAACTAAGGAAGAAATTCTCTTAAAAAAATTCGGAGCCTCTTATAGAACGATTGCAGAAAATACTTGCCGCCGCGGGCGTCGATTCGAGACGAAACTGCGAACAGCTTATCCTTGAAGGACTCGTAAAAGTCAACGGCAGGGTCGTTGATACTCTGCCCGCGTTTGCGGACGCCCAGGAAGACACTATCACTGTCGATGGCAGAAAAATAAGGCCTGCCGGAAAGGTCTATTATCTGCTCAATAAGCCCAGGGGTGTTATCTGTACGAATGACGACCCGCAGGGCAGAAAAAAAGCAGTCGATTTAATCGACTCCAATCAGCGGATTTTCTGTGCCGGCAGGCTCGATGTCGATACTACCGGCGCGCTCATTCTGACCAACGACTCGGCCCTGACTAATCTGTTAACGCATCCGCGCCACCGTATTGAAAAAACTTATCTGGTAACCATAAACAGCAGGTTCACGCCGGATGCAGCCGAAAAGCTCAAAAAGGGCGTTTGGCTGGCCGAAGGAAAAACTATGCCCGCCAAACTTAAGGTGCTAAAAACTTCAGATAAACAATCGCTGCTCGAAATAAAAATACGTCAGGGCCTTAACAGGCAGATTCGAAGGATTATGGCAAAGGTGGGATACAAAGTAACTTCGCTGAAAAGAACGCAGATTGGGAAAATTTCGCTCAACAAACTCGGCCTCGGCCGCTGCCGCCCGTTGACCGCCGCCGAAGTCAGTGAGCTTAAAGGCCGAGGCTCACAGCATCCTCGTCCGCTAAAGGCTCATTAAAAAGTCTTGTTTTGTAGGTATGTAAGAGATGACGTAATAAAGAGAAAGGGCGTTCGATGTGTAAATCATCTAAAAATAATCAGGGCAAAGGCGCTCAACGAAGCGGAAAAGACCGAAGAAAATTTGCTTTCGGCTATCCCGGCTCGGACCGCCGAAAAGGCAAAGACCGCAGGAAGCAAGACATCTCAGATTAAAACCCCTTAAATTCAGCGACAAGAAACGTATGGTCGCTGGGCTTTTCGAGCATTCGCGGTTTTTTGTCAATCAGGCAGGCCGTGCATTTTTTCGCCATCGGCTCGGTTGCCATTATATAATCGAGCCGCCAGCCGTGGTTTCTTCTTACACCGTTTGGCTCACGATAATCCCAAAATGTAAATTGTCCGTCCTTTTCGCAGTGCTTTCTGAAAAGGTCGGTAAACCCCCATTCCATAAACTTTTTGAAGTTCTGCGAAAGCTGCCGGTTGAAGCAAACCGTCCCGTCGAGCCTGACAGGGTCGTAAACGTCCCTTGCCTCAAACGCGATATTAAAATCGCCGAGCCATAATAGTTTATCCGTCGGCTTGAAATGCTTTTTGAAATATTTAAGAAGTCTTTCGAGCCAGTCGAGCTTGTACCGATATTTTTCCGATTCGAGCTCGAAGCCCTGCGGGATATAGGTATTGACGATTGTAATCCCGCCTGTTTTAGCGGTGAGCATTCTTGCTTCGTCTTTAGGTTCGCTGTCGAGACCGAATTCGACATTAGTAAATTTATGTTTGCTGAAGATTGCGACGCCGTTATAGCTTTTCTCGCCTTTGAAGACGAATTCGTAGCCGGTTTCGGCAAAGGCATCGTTCGGAAAATCCTTATCCTGTGCCTTTGTTTCCTGTACGCACAGAACGTCAGGCTTATTTTCCGCCAGCCAGTTTACGATTATTTCCGTCCTGGCCCTTATCGAATTTGCGTTAAAAGTCGCGGTTTTCATCCCGTTAGACCTTTTTTGTATAAGAAAACGAACATCGAAATACACCTGACTTTTTCATATTCAAAGCCTCGCAAAAATCAATAGAGGTCTAACGGGATTCATTTTAAGCTGTTTCTTCTGTTATCAGCAGGGCCAGCAGATAACTTATAATGCTTTCTGCCCCCTGATTAACATTTACTCCCTCGCTGCCCAACCCGTCACAACAGCCTTTCGTTTCAATGTCATAAAGACTGCAATTCGCATCGTTTTCTCCTAAAAACCAGTTAACCGCTTTTTCCTGTAGGTCAAGGTACTTTTGAGCTTTTGTCGCCGCGTACGCGTTTGCGAGCATTATAGCCGTAGTCGAGGCCTCGATGCACTGCTGGTCGAACTGCGCCCGTTTTCCGCCTTTCGGATACCAGCCGTTGGAGCCTATGAAACTGAAGTGTTTTCCGTTGAATGTATTTGCCAGCAGAAAAGCGCAGGTTTTTTCCGCGATGTCGAGATACCTGCGGTTGTCGAGCATTCTTGCCGCCGTGTACATCGCCGCAGGCAAAATAGCGTTTGCGTAAGTGAGAATATCTTCGAACCAGTCCCACTGGGCCGACGAGTTCTCTTTATAATTTCCGGCAAGCCTATCAGCGGCGATGTTCAACAGTTCGAGAATATGTTTGTCTTTGGGAAATTTTGTAAGGAATTCATACAAACCGAAAATCGAGTAAGCTGCTCCTCTCAGCGGCATAGACGGGATATGGTTGGATGTATCGCCGAAAAACTCTTTGACGAAACGCAGATAATTGTCGTTAAGAGACGAAGCGATTACCGTGCCGAATGCCCAGACGGCTCTGCCAAGTGTATCGTGTTCCGGTTCGTCAATCCGCCAGCTTTTGTTATATTCGAGGAAGTTATGAACAGTCTTATTCGGTTTCAGCGAATGGTAGAGAAAGGCAAGGTATATATCGAACAGTTTTCTTGCTTGCGGCTCGTTATATTTTTTAAGATATTTGGTGATAACGACAAGCGCCCTGGCGTTGTCATCGGTACAGTAGCCGTTCAGACGTTCGGGTATGATGTATTTGGCGTGCTGGAGCAGGCCGGTATCATCTGTGAGCCGTTCAAGATGTTCTAATGACGGTTTCGGCAATTCATCAGTTATACGCTTTGTCATAGTTCGACCCCTTTTTTGTCCTATAAAAAGCCGGTTTATTCTATGAGCAGCCCAAAATCGTGTCAAGTAGTAAAGAAGTAAGGAAATAAGGCTCTAAAGAAGTAAGGAAACTTTCCGAGAACGTTT
>CAYUYR010000033.1:0-6542 GCA_964449435.1 uncultured Planctomycetaceae bacterium
TTAAAATTGAAGATTTTTGCGTCAATCGGCTGCGGTGACGCGGCTCGTATCGGTTACGTTAAACGTGAGACGATAAACGAAACGAGCGTCGCAACCTCCAAACGAAAGACGAAGGTTTAATGGTGATTTATGCCGGTTTTTCAATATGAAGCATTAGATCCCAACGGACAGGAAGTAAAGGGACAGATAGAGGCCCTCAGCGGCGAAGAAGCGCTTAGCAAGATACGGAACATGGGTTATTTTCCGACCAAGCCTCCCAAAGCTAAAGGGGCTTTTCGTGAGAAAAAGGCGGGCCCGGCCAAACCCAAGGCCCGCAGGGGTGCCGGCGGCAAGGTAGGCATAAAGCAGCTTACGCAGTTTGCAAGACAGCTTTCGACGCTTCAGGATGCCGGTCTGCCTATTCTTCGTTCGCTGCGAATTCTCGAAGAGCAGCAAAAAGCAGGTACTTTCAGGAGGGTTATCGGTTATGTGGCCGACGACATCGAAGGCGGTTCGACTCTTTCGGAAGCGCTTGCTAAATTTCCCAAGGCGTTCAATAAGCTGTTCGTCAATATGGTGGCGGCAGGCGAAGTCGGCGGTGTGCTCGATGTTATTTTAGCGAGGCTTGCCGACTTTATGGAAAAGGCGCAAAAACTCAAAGCGAAAATCAAAGGTGCGATGGTTTATCCGGTCGTGGTTATGACGGCTGCGTTCGGTATCGTGCTCGGTTTGATGCTCGGCGTTATTCCCAAATTCAGTACGGTTTTGGAGGATATGGCAGGCGGCGATTTGCCGGGACTTACGACGGCCCTTATAGCGATAAGCAACTGGATTGCGTATCAATACGGCTGGGCGATACTTATTGGCGTGCCATTCGCCATTGTTTTTCTGGTTCGGCTGATACGGCAGTTCGCTGTCGGACGATATATTCTTGACACGGTCAATCTTCATTTGCCTGTTGTAGGCAGCATCGTGTACAAGAGCGTTGTCGCAAGATGGACGAGGACGCTCGGAACACTAATCAGCGCAGGCGTGCCGATACTTGAGGCGATAAGTATTACCGCTGAAACGAGCGGCAACGAGGTCTATACAAGTATGCTTCGCAAGGTTCACAACTCTATCCGGCAGGGCGATACGTTTGCCAATCCGCTTCGCCAGTCCAAGACTACCGACGGCCTTGTGGTCAATATGATTGACGTCGGCGAAGAAACAGGCGATATGGACAAAATGCTCCTGAAAGTCGCGGGCAATTTCGACGAAGAAGTCGATGTGCTGGTCGGCTCGCTTATGAGTCTGCTCGAGCCGATTATGATTATCGTCCTCGGCAGCGTCGTCGGCGTTATTGTAATTGCGATATTTCTGCCGATGGTAAAAATTATTACGACACTGATGTAATCGAAAGGAAGTAAAGAAGTAAGGAAACAAGAGAAGTAAGGATGCGATGGGAAAAATTGAGTTAATCCGCCGAACAAGCGGCTAAAAAAAATAACAAAGGCAATTATATGAAAGGTTTTACAATGAGAACTAAAAAGAAAAAAATCGGTTTTACTATTGTCGAGCTTCTGACGGTTATGGCGGTAATCGCGATGCTGCTGGGCATACTGCTGCCCGCTCTTAACCTTGTCCGCAAACTCGCCAAGGACACCTATCAAAGGGCTCAGCTTCACAGTATCGATGTCGGCATCGAAACATACAGCAACGAAAATGACGGACGCTATCCGGAGTCAAAAATGCTCGGGCCGGCTGCGCCTGCAACGAATCAGATGACTGTGGGTTCACAAAGACTCGCCGAGGCACTTATAGGCAGGGACATACTCGGTCTCGACCCGAATACGAGCTGGGATGCGTATGTCGACAATGACAACAAGTATACTTATGCAAGCACAAAAGTCCCCAAAAGTTCAACTGAACCGCAGGTACTGGATTCTCTGAAGCGCAGGCAGGGACCATATCTCGATGCAACAAAAGCCGAAGCATTTCAGGTAAAAGAGTTGTTTGATGATGCAGGTTTTGTTTATGACGGCATAACCTTTGGGCCGGGGGCGCCTGCACCGGTTTTGACCGATACCTATCGCGTCAAAAGAGTTGTCAGGGCAGGCAAAACCATAATGGCAGGCACGCCGATTCTCTATTATAAGGCCAATACCAACTCGTTGTTTTTCCCGGATACCGATGACGTTACAACCATATCAGATCCCAATGCCGATGTTGCCATATACAACAGCAGGGACAACGAAGAGCTTATAACTTTAGGCACTGTGGAAGGTACGGCTGTTCAGCATCTTTTTGACGAATTGGGTGGTGTAGCTCCATCCGGCAGGTGGTATTTCTATGATAAGATTACGAATAAGCAGATAACCAGCCAGCCGAGGCCGTACAATTCGACAAGCTATATCCTGATGTCAGCCGGTTTTGACGGTATCTTCGGAACAAGAGACGATATCTATAATTTCGATTGATAAAGCAGCCGTAAAAACTTATTGAACGTCGAACATCGAACAGTTGAACGTTCAACGTTCAATTTGGATGTTGGAAGTTTAAATATTAAGAATGATGTCCCTGCAGTTAAAAGAGCTAAAAGGGAAAAACTATGAAAACAAAAACGGCTAAAGCCTTCACTCTCGTTGAGATTCTGGTAGTGATAGCGATAATCGCGCTGCTGATCAGTATTCTTATGCCCGCTCTGACCCAGATAAAGAAAATCGCCGCAAACACCAAACAAAAGGCCCAAATCAGCAGTATCGAAATCGGTCTGAGCCTTTACAAAAACGACTTCGGCCAATATCCGCCTTCGCACGGCTGGAAGGAAGATAGTGGGTCGCCTGCCGATCACAATGACTATACCTACAGTGGTGCCCATACTCTTGCCGAGGCTATGTTCGGCCAAGACCTGCTCGGCGTTCATCCAGATACGGTTTATAGAGCAGACGGCTATGATGAAGCAGGCAGCCCTAAAGGACTATTATATCCTTTGCCAGATGCTACTAGTACGCCGCCGGAGCCGAACGACACAAATCTTAATAAAAGAAAAGGGCCTTATCTCGACAGAACAAATATAGGTGTTTACAAACCTAATCAGATATTTAAAACTCTTGGCACTTTGAGTCCGAGCGGGCATATGATTTGCGATGTCTTTCCCGTTAAAAGCGAAAAAATCGGAAACAAGAGATATAAAATCGGCACGCCAATTCTGTATTTTCGGGCGAACCTTGCTGCGGAAAATATGCAGTCTATATCCTCTGCGATTCCTCCATACGACCCTCATACAAAAAACGTATATAACTATTGCGATAATTTAGCCCCTATACTTGCCGGAAGAGTTCTGGAAAATGGGGAAATAGACCATAAGTTTTTTGAGACCCCCGGCAATCCTAACGGCAGTACATTTTACAAGTTTATCAAAGACCCGATGGTTACAATGCCGGAAGATGCAACGCATCACGGTCGGCCTGTTCGGCCTGATTCGTTTCTTTTGATTTCGGCAGGCTGGGACGGTATGTACGGCACGAGCGACGATATTTGCAATTTCGAGCCCAATATTGAGTGATGAAAAAAGGAAGTAAAGAAGTAAGGAAATAAGGAAGTAAGAATAATTTACGTTTATTCGTGTTTATTTGTGGCTGATTTGTGTTTGAATTATGCGGAAGATAAAAACAAAAGGCCTGACACTCGTCGAGATTCTGGTCGCTATCGCAATAATGGCGATTTTAGCGTCCGGCCTGTATTCCGTCAGTCAGTACGTTGAAAGACAGGCCAAGATAAAACTCACCGAATCAACAATCGAAATCCTTACAGCCGCCATCGACGAATATCAAGACTTCTACGGCAAATCTCCTTTCGATGCCAATGAGAGTTACGATATAGATAATCTTGAACCCGATTTGGGCGGCAAAGTTACAGATAAAGACGGCGTCGCTTTGTCCGGTTATAACGATGTATATGCCTCGATTGAGGCGTTGTATCATTTTTTGAATAAATGCCCCGGCAGCAAAAAAATCGTCAATACCATAAACAGCTCTCTGATTACCAATAAAGATAATAAGAATAAGGAATATTTTTTCAAATTTACCGGCGATACGGATGTTTATCGGCTGATGCATATTATCGACTCGTGGAATACGCCGCTCAGATATACCTACAAGCAGGACGATAATTTCCCGGTGATTACTTCCGCCGGGCCGGACAGAAAATTCGGAGACAGGGCCGCGCCGGATAACGACCCTAATAATTCCAGCGATAATATTACGAGCAGGCAGTAAATAATTTTGAATTTTTAGTTTTTAATTTTTAATTGGACGTTCTCTGTGGCCTCTGTGGTCTCTGTGGCTAAAACAAAAAAATGAACTCTGCGGCTAAAAAAAAAGCGTTCTCCTTGATGGAGCTTCTCGTCGTTATCGGGATAATCGCTGTCCTTGTCGGGCTCTCGATGCCTGCGCTCAACGCGCTGCAGAAATCCTACGATTCGACCGGCTCAGAGAGTATGATAATCTCGGCCCTTTCCACCGCAAGAACGCTCGCTATCAGCAAAGGCAAATACGCCGGTGTCAGATTTCAAAAAGAGTATGTTGCAGATAGCAATAAAGTTCTAAGTGCCGATCAGTATATGATTTTCATTGTCAATGATAATGATATAAGAAAAAATATGGACTATATATTTCGCGCAATCGAAGGTTATAAACCGATAAAATTACCTGCAAATACAGGTGTGACGGATTGCAAAATTTTTAACGATGAAATTGTTTTAGATTCCCAAATAGATGAAAATATTGAATTAACTGAAACAACAACTTTTTCAATAGTTTTTTCGCCTGCTGGAAAAATTGTAACTCATGATGTGGAGATTAGGAACAAAGACGGCCTGCCAAGCGGCACCACTAGTGAAGATACAGTTTTTAACACCGAAGAAAAAATTACGGATTCCACAAGTCCCGCAGGGCAGTTTTTGCAGGACCCCAATCCGAGAGCGAAGGGTTTGGGCAGAGAAAAAAGCCGCAATAAGTTTAAAATCTATGATACCGAAAAATTTAAAAAACTGGATAAAGGAAAAAGGTATACGGATTATTTAAAGCATTTAAACTACGTTCATATAAATCCATATACCGGCGAAATAATTAAATAAAAATAGTTATCAGAAACTCAGATTTCAGTTATCAGCAAAAGAAATTCTTACTGATAACTGATAACCGATAACTGAGTTGCTGTCCTGTACGGATAAAAATGAAGACGAAATATAAAAACAATGGCTTTTCTTTAACTGAGGTCTTGATGGCCGTGGGAATATTGTCTATCGGCCTGATGCTCGTAGCGACGCTGTTTCCCGCTGCGCTGTACCTTACGACCATAGCGTCCGAAAGGACTATGGCCGCCATTGTCGCAGACGGGGCCTTCGCAAAAATTAAGCTGTTCGGTCTTCAAAGTTTTCCTCCGGGTGTCAGTGAATTTGAAAATATCTGTAATACGATAGACCCCGTTGAATTTTCCTATCCATCTGCCGACCCCTGCGGCGGCGCTCGACAGTATTACTGGTCGGCACTGTGCAAAAAAACAGACCCGAATGAATATCTTGTTACGGTCTTCGTATCTCGAAAGACAAATCCTGCTCATACATATTTAGGCGGAGGCGACGACGGGAAAAGACCAAAAGCTGTTAAGATTCCTGCAGTTGTTCGAAGCGAGCCGGACCCGAATGATGAATTGGGGGTTTCGGTTGCAGATGCAAGATATATAAATCCTCCGACAACGCTCATAGATAATGCGACAGGAAAAATCTATCGTGTTATAGACAGAAAAATCGATGACCCTAATGTGGTAGTTCTCGACAGAGGCTGGGAAAATACGCGTTTATCGCCGAATGATAATATCTGGCTCGTTCCGCCGCCGAATTCCGGCGGGCAAAACGCCGATATCGAGGTCTTTCAGGAAATTATAAGATTTTAATACAGTTATCAGGAACTCGGTTATCAGTTATCAGGAAGAAAAATGAGTTCGAATTTTGAAAATCTTGATGTTTGGAAAAGGTCCTGCCGGTTGTCTGTTCAATTATGGCAGTTGTTGAAAAATAGTAACGAGTATTGGTTAAAAGAGCAAATGCTGCGTTCGGCATTATCAATACCATCAAATATAGCGGAAGGATGTGAACGGAACAGCAAAGCGGAATTTAGACGTTTTATCAATATCGCAAAAGGTTCTGCCGCCGAATTGAGAACACAAATGTATATAGCAATTGAAACGGGTATTTTGAAAAAAGAAGCCATAGAAAAATTTGTTGAAGAATTGAAAGTCATTACAAAAATGCTTCAGGCGTTAATAAATTCATTAAACCGATAGCTAATGGCTGATAACCGATAACCGATAACTGATAACTGATAACTGATAACTGATAACTGATAACTGAATTATATGAAAAAAGCATTTACTATAACTGAGCTTTTGGTTGCCATCGGCCTGTTGGCGGCGGTGCTTGCCGCCTCGACGACGATTTTCCATTATTCTATCGAGGCCCAGAGAACCGCAATGGCCACAGCCGAGATTATGCGAACTCTCCGCGCCATTACAGACCAGCT
>CAYUYR010000034.1:0-4540 GCA_964449435.1 uncultured Planctomycetaceae bacterium
AGCGAACTGCACGAAATTTTGTTAATTTTTAGAGATACCCTTAATTTTTAATTTTTAGTTTTGAATTTTTAATTGTTTTTTCGGACTGACACGTTTTTACAATACTGGTTAGCATTTTGATAAGTTCTTCAGATTCAGTAAGGAGCGAAGCACACATTTTATTTGAAAGAATACCACTGTCCCTGAACAGTCTTAACCAATAATTCGTCTCTCTGGCCTCTTTTGATGCAATAGCCATTTTGGATATAAAATCTTTACGACTTTGACCGGCCAGAGCTTCTTCGACATTCGCACCAATACTTGTGCCGGCACGAATAATTTGCTGTGCCAATTCAAAATGGCTCTGTTTTTTGAGCCACTGTGCAAGCTTTATTATACGAATTGCGAAACTAAAGCTTTTCTCTTTTATAGGATTGGCAACCATTCAGCAATTCAAAATTAAGAATTCAAAATTAAAAACTAACTTTCGGCACTGCTTTTTCAGCGGTGTCGATTTCAAAATAATCGCGTTTGGCGAAATTGAACATTCCGGCAACGATATTCGACGGGAACATCTGGATTTTATTGTTGAAGAACAAAACCTGGTCGTTATAGGCCTGACGCGAAAAAGCGATTTTGTTCTCGGTACTCGAAAGCTCTTCCTGCAGGGCAAGGAAATTCTGGTTTGCCTTCAAATCGGGATACGCCTCGACGGTGAGCAGGAATTTGCTAAGCGCTTTGCCGAGAACGCCTTCGGCTTTTGCGGCTTCGGCGACGCCCTTTGCGCCCATAGCCTGACTTCGGGCATTTGTAACGGCTTCGAGAGTGCCGCGTTCGTGCTGCATATAACCCTTAGCTGTTTCAATTAGGTTCGGTATCAAGTCGTGGCGGCGCTTGAGCTGGACGTCAATCTGCGACCAGGCATTTTGTACCTGATTGCGAAGCCTAACGAGCGAGTTGTAAATGCCGATAATAAATCCGGCGAGCAAAACAACTATCACAATTATCAGAATTAAAGTATTCATAACATCCCTTTCGAAAATTACAGGACTGAAAATTTATGTATCGTTAACTGCCGATAGATTTCGCCAGGCTGTAAAACCACTGACGGGAAGTTCGGCTGATTGGGCGAATCGGGATAGTGCTGGGCGTCAAGACAAAAAGCGTCGTGTTTTTTGTATATGGCGCCGGCTTTGCCTTTTATGCCGTTGAGGAAATTGCCGGTATAGAACTGAATGGCCGGTTCGGTTGTAAAAATTTCCATTACCCTGCCGCTTCTCGGCTCAACGACTTTGACGGCCAAAGAAAGCTCGGCAGGCGTGGGCTTGTTGAGGATATAATTAAAATCGTATCCGAATCCCAACTTGGAGATATTTTCTCCTATGGGTTTGGCAACGGTAAGGTCAAGCTCGGTATCCTTAACGGCTTTGATTATGCCTGTAGGAATACCACAGTCATCGACGGTGGTAATTTCGTCAGCGTTTATACTTATGCGATGCGAAAGGATATCACCCGTGTCGTGGCCTGCGAGATTGAAATAACTGTGGTTGGTAAGATTTAAAACTGTCTTTTTATCCGTTACGGCCTGATAGCCGATTTTCAGTTCGTTATCGTCCGTAAGTGTATATATAACAGTAGTTTCCAGATTTCCCGGGTAGCCTTCTTCGCCATCCGGACTTGTGTATTTAAAGACAACGCCGCAGCCGTCGTCCCCCTCGAAATCGCTGCCCTGCCAGGGAGCTTTGCTAAAGCATTTAATCCCGCCGTGAAGGTGGTCTTTGCCGTCGTTGGCGGCAAGGTGGTATTCTTTGCCGTCGAGCTGGAATTTCGCATTAGCTATCCGGTTTGCGGAGCGTCCAACGATGCAGCCGAAATAACATTTACTGCCGATATAATCTTCAAGTTTATCATAGCCGAGAACGATGTCGGCCAATTCGCCTTTTTTGTCCGGCACCTTTAGCGAGACAAGCGTTGCGCCGAACGAGATGAGTTTCGCTTCTGCGCCCGCTTTGTTTTTCAGAACAAAAAACTTGACATTTCTGTTTTTGCTCAGAGTGCCGAAAATGCCTTTTTCAATTGCCATTTTCTCCCTCCGTTTCACTCCTGCCAAATATCTCTGAAAGGAGTTTTACGATTTTTTTCTCTTTATCGAAATTTCCTAAGGCGAGCACCTGTGCCAGTTCGCCCCTTTCAAACCAAAGGCCGTGGCCTTTGGGACAGCGGTCGATGATAACAGGCTCGTTTTCTTCGGCGACGACGACTTTCTGCATTTTTTTGAGGCATATCGGACAGTGATGAACCTTTTCATCCGTCTCGGCCTGCCTGAACGAGGCGATAAGCTGATTTGCCTGCTGCGGAGAGTCGAAGAGCAGTTCGAGCTCTCCTGCGTCGAGCCAGATTCCGCCGCACTCGGCGCAATAATCCGTTTCGACCTCGTCAAGCTCAAGGATAATCATAGGATTTTTGCAGAAAGGGCAATCCATAAAATTACTTTCCGTTTATCTTGCGATGCGGGCCGGGCATAAATTTTTTCAGGAGGATAACGGTAAGAAAGCCGATTATCACCATAGCGAGCATTAAGAAGCCATACGAGATTTTCCAATTCATTTTGCCGGTTACAAGAGTAAATTCGGACATTCCGCCTATGCCGGCGATAAGATTAAGCGGCAAAAAGATTACATTGATTATCGTAAGATTCTTAATCAGTGTATTCATATTATTGTTGATAATTGACGCCCGCGCGTCCATCATCGATGCCAAAACTTGAGAGAATATTTCGGTCTGGCCAAGGCACTGATTATTTTCAATCGACATATCGTCGAGAAACTCGATGTTTTCCTGCGTAAAACCGATTTTGGAGGTATAAGCCTTGAGCCTGCTGATAAGTACGGCATTGGCGTGGACGGCGTTGAGATAATAAACCAGACTTTTTTCGAGCGTGAACATATTGAGCAGATATTTATTCTCCAAAGAAATATTTACCTGCTGTTCGAGTTCGTCCGATATACGGTTAATTATCTTAAGATGCTCGACGAAATGCAAAATCGAGCGAAAAACGAGTTTGAGCGACACATCGAGAATAGAAGTGGCCTTATTGAAGATTTTGCCGTCGAAGAGAGAAATGTCCTCGCCGACAACTATTACAAGCCTGTCCTTGAAAATAAAAATACCGACAGAAAGAATCCTAAAGAGAAACTCATCCTGCGTAGAATAGTGTTTTGGGCGTTTGCAAATCATGGCGATATGCTCAGGCTCGAACTCAAGACGGGTGGGTTCGTCAGGGTCGAGAGACGAATTAAGAGTATGCTCGTCTATTTTAAGCTCGTCAACAAGTTCCTTTCGCTCGTTTTCATCAGGCCTGATATAGACCGAAACTACTGCGTCTTTTTCAGCGCAATCGACGAGCTTCTCGTTGGCTATACATAATGTTCTCAACATAACCGGTACTCCGAAAAAATTTGACAGGGCCATTTTAACTGCCTACGCCGAGATGAGAAAGAAAAAAATGGCAGTTTCGGCGATTAAATCCGGCCAGCGGCTTAAATACTTTGACATTATCCGCAGGCGTTTTTACAATTATGCGGGTAAACCGGAATGAAAGGAGCTGAAAATGGACTCAAACGTAAATAATTACGAACCGAATCCGCAACCGCAGCGTGAGCCTAAAAGGGTCGGCGGAAGTTCTTCTTCGGCATTATCCTCGTGCTGTCGATAATAGCCAATTTTGTGCTGTTTTTCGCTCCAGCCTCCGCGTCTCTCGACGCAAGTCGAGGCGGCAGGTGTTTATAGGAACAGGGGCAAGCAAAACCCTTACTGAGAAAGCCATCGAGGCCGGCCCGGCCGAAAGCAAAATCGCAGTCATTAAAATAGAAGGCATAATCAATAACGAATTGGCCGAAGACGTTGCCGCTCAGATAAAAGCAGCAAAAAAAGATGAAAACGTCAAAGCGGTAATATTCAAGACAACCAGCCCGGGCGGCGGAATCGGAGCCAGCGACAGAATATACGACCAAATTCTAAGATTAAAGGCCGAGACGGGCAAACCCACCATCGCGTTTATGGACACGAACGCAGCATCAGGCTGCTCCTACACCTCGTCGGCGTGCGTTCAAATCATCGCCGAGCCTACAGTAATCACAGGCTCGAGTGGCGTAATAATGGGACATTTCGTCCTGCAGGATTTACTTGAACAAAAACTCGGCGTTAAACCGGTAATTATCAAATCCGGCTCGAAAAAAGATTGGCCGACGAGCTTCATTTTTTAACTCAAAACTAAAAACTCAAAATTCAAAACTACAGTTCTGCGCCATTGCTGACAGGCAAGGAAATAATGAAGTAAGGATGTAAGGAATGGCTTTGCTCGATTTCCTTACTTCTTTACCTCTTTACCTCCTTACCTCCTTATCTGTGGGAGGCGGGTCTGAGCTTTTAGCCGAGCCATATATTTCCGGTCGCGAAGAAACTGCCGGTAAGCTGGGGTAAGTTCCTGGAAAGGAACGCTCGAAAATTAAAGGCAACCTCTAAAAATTACATTTTAGAGAGCCAAACTTTCAGTTAAACT
>CAYUYR010000035.1:0-4518 GCA_964449435.1 uncultured Planctomycetaceae bacterium
AAAAGTTTAACTGAAAGTTTGGCTCTCTAAAATGTAATTTTTAGAGGTTGCCATATATTTTTAACTGTCTTTAAATTAGTATCTAATCGGCGCAGCAATAACCGGACAGACAGGATTTAATCGCTATAGAGAACAACTTTTGTTTCCGTGAGGCTTGACATCGATAAAATATTTCTTTGTTCTCATCTTTAATTCTGACAGTTTTTTCTCTGCTTTTGGCTCTTACGAATTTTAAAATAAACACCTATATAATGATATAGTATAATGATATAGTACCCAACAGCAAAAATCAAGCATAAAGTTGAATTTGCGGGAAATTAGGGGGTTATTATAAGACTTTGGGTATAAAGCAGTTATGCTCTTTTTTACTCGAAGTCGTTGTTGTAATCCGGTTTGCCGTCGTCGCTGTCATAACTGACTGAATCGGAATCCTTGTCTTTGACTTCGAGCCGGCTGATTTTTTCAGCCTTTTTCGTATTGCTGTCAATCGATACCACGATACCGTTGAGCCGCAAATCTTCGGTTGCGATTTCAAACGGGCAGGGCATTCGTGTTCTGAAATTTTTAATGACGGATTCAATTCTTCTGCCGAGCACAGAATGATGGGCGCCGGTCATTCCGATATCCGTTATATACGCCGTGCCTTTAGGCAGGATTTTTTCATCGGCTGTAACGACGTGGGTATGCGTTCCGAATACACAGCTTACTCTGCCGTCGAGGTAATAACCCATAGAAACTTTTTCACTCGTCGCTTCAGCGTGCATCTCGACGATAATAATATCGGCCTGCTGCGCTAATTTCGGCAGGATTGCGTCGATGCAGTCGTAGGGGTTGTCGGCAGGTTTCATAAATATTCTGCCGATAAGCGGCACAACGGCGACAACGGGTCCTTTGGCGGTTTTGTATAATGCGAAGTCTTTGCCGGCGGCGTGAGCCGAGAGATTTGCCGGCCTCGTTATATTATCATTGTTCTCCAGTACGGTGATTATATCTTTCTTTTTGAATACGTGGTCGCCCAGCGTAATAAGATGAACGCCGTATTTCAGGAGTTTATCATAAATCTGATATGTAAGGCCCGAGCCGCCGGCGGAATTTTCCGCATTGGCGATAACGCAGTCAATATCGTGCTGCTTTACGATTGCGGCGAGGTTATTGGCCACGATTTTTTTGCCGGGCCTTCCGACAATATCACCGATACAAAGAATATTAAGCTTCATTTTTTTACCTTGCGTATTCGATACAGCGGACTTCGCGCAGCAGAGTAACCTTGATTTCGCCCGGATATGTCAGTTCATCTTCGATTTTCTTTGCGATATCGCGGGCCATTTTCGTTGCGCTGTCATCGTTGATATTCTGTGCGTTGACAATTACGCGTATTTCCCTGCCTGCCTGTATTGCATAGCAGTTTTCGACGCCGGTAAACTGATTTGCGATTTCTTCGAGTTTTTCGAGTCTCTTGATATATCTTTCGAGCGTCTCGCGTCTTGCACCCGGTCTCGATGCACTGATGGCATCGGCGGCGGCAACCAGCGGCGTATAAGGATTGTCTGCGGGAATATCGCCGTGATGGGCCGCGACGGCATTGAGTATTATCGACGATTCGTTGAATCTTTTCAGATAATTGGCGCCGATTTCAGGATGTCCGCCTTCTATTTCGTGGTCCATCGCTTTGCCTATATCGTGCAGGAACCCCGCTCTTCTTGCGATTGCTCCGTCAAGTCCGAGTTCATCGGCCATTACCTGTGCCAGAAACGCGACTTCGATACTGTGGCGAAGAACGTTCTGCCCGTAGCTCGTCCTGTAGTTCAGCGTTCCTATTTCCATAAGGATTTTATTGTTAAGGCCGCGTACATCGACTTCGACAGCGGCTTCTTTGCCGACCTGCATAACTTTCTGTATGACGTCTTTTTTGGTCTGCGCTACAAGCTCTTCGATTCTGGTCGGATGTATTCTGCCGTCCTGTATGAGTTTTTCCATCGATTGTCTGGCGACTTCTCTTCTTATCGGATTGAAGCCGCTGATGACGATAACGCCCGGCGTGTCATCGACGATTACATCGACGCCGGTCGCTTTTTCGAACGAGCGGATATTTCTGCCTTCTCTTCCGATGATTCTGCCTTTCATATCGTCGCTCGGGATATCGATGGTCGAGACCGTAACTTCGCAGGTCTGGTCGGCGGCGTATCTTTGAATGGCCGAGCTTATGATTTCCCTGCTTTTCTCTTCAGCGGCTTCGTTCATCTCTTCCATTTTCCGCTGAATTATGGAGTTCATCTCGTGTTCGCATTCGTCTTCGAGTTTTTTCAGCAGCATTTGTTTCGCCTCTTCGGCGCTCATAGCGGAGATTTTCAAAAGCTGGTTCTTCTGCTGAGCGATGATGTTGCCGATTTCCTTTTCCCGCTCGTCGAGCTGCTGAGTGCGGGTTTTAACGTTGTTTTCCAACTGATGCAGAGCCTTTTCCCGCTGGGCGAGCAGTTCGTTCTGTCTGTCGATGGCGTCTTCGTGTTTGGCAAATCGTTTTTCAGCCTCGCGAAGTTCCGCCTTTGCCTGGTTTATTTCAGCGGTAACTTCTTCTTTTTTCCTTAAGGCTTCCGCGGTCGCTTCGAGACGGGAGGTCTTGATAATGTTTTCAGCCTCTTTTTTCGCGTTTTCGATTTGGCTCTGAAGACTTTGTTTCAGATTATTTATTTTTATTACGGAAATGATTTTACTGATGGCAATCGCCAGTACAGCTCCGGCTATTACCGAGGCTATAGCGATTATCGCAGTGATGCCGATTCCCGCCTGGGCTAACGTAAACATTTTTTGTGCCTTTCACGTAAAATATTGTTTACAGTTTGTTAGCGGGTAACAGAGGCATAGCAGTACGCTGCTGCAAAAGAGATGATGAGAACAGAAATCCTTTTCTTATTTTTTAGACAAGTTGACAGACCTCAGCTAAAAGGTTTTATAAGAACCTTTCTTTTGCGGTCTTTTTTTACTGCAACGGTCCTCAAAACAGTAATCATACTTTTAGAACAACTCGTTTTTTTAAGAATTTCTTTTCTCTTTATTCACCGCCTGTCCGCTGATTACGACTTGAGAAAAACTCTATCGCCGTATTCTGCGGCACTACGGTGCTTTTGTAACATTTACTGCTTAACGCCGGACATTTATTCGTCCGACTGCATCGTTATCCGCCGCAAACTACACAGTTTGCAATACTTCTAACAATTACATAATAATAAATTACTGACGGCCAATCAAGACTAATTATCCCGAGCAAAATGTGTTTATTTTTCTTAACTTGTTTATTTTAAAGGCTTTATGGTGATATTTTTTAATTTTGTCGCACCAAAATAAAAAATCTCGCACTTAAGAGTCCTAAATGCAGGATTTTGTTGTTGTTTGGGCTTATAGCCCGTTTTTATTCGATTTCGAGCACAGCACGAAAGCCTATAATCAGCTGGTTGGCCTTTGGCGAGCTGTTATTCCTGTCGGCCGAACGGCACTTATGCGCCTTTTCGTTCCAGGCTCCGCCCCTCATCACACGGTTCTTACCTTGCTAAAGCTGTTGCCCAAGATTTTTCCCGAAAATCTAAACAAACCCCGCTTTTTGTGAATAAAATCACATTTTTTAGCTTGACGATTACGATAATTTTCAATACCATTATGTTTTTCGATGTATAAATAGCGTTTTTTAGTGCAAAAAGTGGATTTTTGTTGTTGAAAGGGTGGTAGGAATGCCTAATAGGACGCGGATATTGAGGTTATCTCGGTACAAGAATGCGGTTTTGAGGCTGAAATCGCTGAATTTTGTAAAAGTTTTCTCGGATAATTTAGCTGACGCTACCGGCGTTACGGCTTCACAGGTTCGCAAGGATTTTTCGATTTTTGGTATCTCCGGCAATCGCCGCGGCGGCTATCAGGTTGACGAATTGTTAACCCAGTTGAATAAAGTACTTGGCAAAGACCGGCTGCAGAAATTTATCATTGTCGGCGTGGGGAATATGGGCAGGGCGCTGATAAATTATCCCGGCTTCATCAAAAGCGAAATCAAAATTGTTGCCGGCTTCGATATTGACCCTGCAAAATATAATAGAAAGGCCGATGCTCCGATTTTTCCGATGGATGAATTGGCGGGCTTTGTCAAAACAAACGAAATTGAACTGGGAATTATCACTGTGCCGGACTTCGCGGCTCAGGAAGCATTCGAAAAACTGATACACGCCGGCATAAAAGGCGTACTGAACTTCGCACCGATAAGATTAAGAAGCGATAATACCAACGTCATTGTGCATAATCTCAACCTCGAGACGGAAATCGAAAATCTGATTTATTTCGTAAATACAAAAACCATCCCGGCAGAATAAATAGTCTTAAGTCAAAAGGCATAAGTCATAAGTTGCAGAAGATACCTTCGACAGATAAGATAATCTCCCGAAGGGCTTTTATTATTATTTAAATTTACACAGGAGCAGCAGCGGCGTTTTCGGCTTCTATAAGGCCCTGAACTTTCAAAAAGTCATCATATCTGGC